>NZ_LMTZ01000145.1 GCF_001456025.1 Mastigocoleus testarum BC008 | reverse complement strand
GCGTCATGGGTCATATTCTACGACACATGCTCTACTTTTGTTCCTTCTTCTTTTTTCTTCTTACCCCGACTTACTGAGCGGATACTTTTTTATGACTAGTGAATTTTTTAGTCTGCTATAAATTTGGCATTGCACCACTGAAAAAACCCTAAATTTAAATTTTTAGTACAAACACCTCAAGTTCTCTGTTCCCTGTTTCCTATTTCCTGTTCCCTGTTCCCCATACTCATAAAGATATTGGCATGGGAAAAACCAAATAATGAAAACATCAAGATCTACCAAGTTGGATCGCTAAACACATTAATAGTCATTTCTTTACGCCCTGATGGAACAGAGGAAATACAAGCACGGATAATATCTCCATTATCTAATTCCACAGTACAAGCATGACAAGAACCCATTAAACAACCTGTAGGAATAAGTACCCCTGCACGATCGGCGACATCTAGCAGAGGTTCTCCAACCTCTGCTTCAGCAGTAATGTCATCTGGTAAAAAACGGATACGAACAGTCATGATTCCTAAGTTTTTATGAGAGAAACTATGAGAGAAATGGAGTTAAATCTAAGTGACGTTCTACCTGAACTGCAAGAGAGTCTAACAGATTTTCTCTTTGTTCGCGATAATTTGCAACTCCTGTAGGTAGAGATTTCAAACCTCTTTGCTGACGCAAACGATTTAACCAAGCCCGTCGCCATGGACCATTATCAAAAATTCCATGGAGATAGGTTCCCCAAATTGATTGACAACTATCTACCAATCCCAAATTAGGATCGTCAAACAAAGTATGGAAAACTTGGGGTTGAGCGGACTGTAACTCAGCACGCGATCGCCCTTGATGGATTTCAAAACCAGTAACGGGTAAACCTTCTTGAGGATAGTTAGAAGTTATTTGACGTTGGCGAGCAATTTTTTGACCGGTAATTACGGTCTTGATTGGTAAAAGGTTTAATCCTTGATATCTACCAGCTTGTCCTTCAATTCCTTCAGGATCAGCAATCATTTGCCCCATCATTTGGAAACCACCGCAAATCCCCAAAATTGTTCCACCAGCAGCGGCATAGTTTTGTAATGCTTCTGCCATACCGGTTTTTTGCATCAATATCAAATCGGCAATTGTGGTTTTTGTACCCGGTAAAATTACTGCATCAGGATGTCCTAATTCATGCTTGGGACTGAGGTATCTAATTGATACTGATGGTTCGGCTTCTAGTGGGTCGAAATCTGTAAAATTAGAAATTCTGGGTAAACGAATAACTGCAATATTAATTTCGCTAAAAGATTTTCTGTATCTGCGTTCTAAGAGATCCAAAGAGTCTTCTGCAGGAAATACCTGCTCCATCCAGGGAATTACTCCCACAACTGGAACACCTGTGCGTTCTTCCAACCATTTAATACCTGGTTCGAGAATGGATCTTTGTCCCCGAAATTTATTGATAACCACACCGCGAATTAATGCTCTTTCTTCAGGATCGAGTAATTCCAAGGTTCCTACTACATGAGCAAAAGCCCCTCCTCGCTCAATATCTACAACTAATATGGTGGGAGCGCGTAAATGTTTAGCAATCCGCATATTGCTTAAATCGCGGTGCTTGAGGTTAATCTCTGCAGGGGAACCTGCTCCCTCACAAACTAGTAGGTCGAATTCAGTAGATAAATGTTTTAGGGATTCTTCAATTGTTCGCCACCCTAATTCAAAATATTGCTCGTAATAATCCTTCGCAGTAATTTTACCAACAGGTCTACCTTTAATAATTACTTGGGATGTCATATCCCCTTGGGGCTTGAGCAAAATAGGATTCATTTCTACCCAAGGTACTACCCCTGCAGCCCAAGCTTGCACTGCTTGAGCGTAACCAATTTCTCCTCCATTAGCAGTTACATAGGCGTTTAAAGCCATATTTTGACCTTTGAAGGGAGCGACTCGCCAACCACGTCGCGATAAAATTCGGCAAATAGCCGTTGCAACTAATGATTTTCCTGCATGGGACGTAGTCCCCACTACCATAATTCCTTTCATAATTAAACTTCACTTTTACTAACTGAATTTGAGATTTCGAGAGTAAAGGGTGATAGCCAATTCAAAGTATTTCCTCGCAGAAACAAAATTTAAAATTACCATACCCTTTCCCCATAGAGGTTATTATTAATGGGATCGTTTAATTTTAATGTGTTTGCTTCAAATATAAGCCTGTTTGTAAAAATACAACTCTTCGTCAATAAATCACATGAAAATTAGCAAGGCGCTATGTTTCAGGAGATTTACGTTTCCCTGAAGTATCTATCCAAAGTAAATACTTGGGTAGTATGAAGATAGCAAATATTTGTTAAACTCGGTTTTGCTTTCAGTATATATTGTTCCCTTTGAGGCCTACTTCCTAACTTTTGAGGTGAAATGAGAATCGGAAGTTATCAGCCAAAACATCAGAATGAAGGGAAATTTTCAGTATTATCACAAGAGTTATTCAGTAAGATATGAATATAAAAAACTAGGGAAAAGGAAGATAAAAAACAAAATTTTTAGTTTTTAAGTTTTTTATTTTTACCCAATCCCATTAAGTATTACCAGTTACCAGTTACCAATTATCAATTACCATATGACGCTTGCGCGTCACGCCTTGCTAACACTGCGTTAGCAGTGCGGGCATATACCAATTACCAATTACTTATCTCCATTACCAACCCAAAAAGGTAACCTCAACCAACGAACGAAAAAATTAGATATACGATCACGCCATGATGGAGTGCGCCAAGTTTCTGTTTGCTTGGCTAACTGTCTACCTAGAGGTGTCAGGCGAAAACTATCAGTAATTCCTTGTCCGTCAACTTCTCGACGCAAGATACCAACTTGGATTAACCAAACCAAAGCATTATCTACAACTAACTCCGACATGGGTTTGATTGTGTAATCATTCATAACGCCGGCTTTACCAGCAATTTCACTCATCCCCACCCGTTCTTCAAGCATTTTCGTAAATAAAGCAGCCTTGAAGGGAGAACAAATTAGTGCGCGTTCTGCTCTCAAAATTGTCTGTTGCGAATAGGAAAAACTTTTCTCGATTTGGGGGGAATGAACATTTGACATTGATTTCAGCGCTTAAGCAAAAATATGAACTTTATTATAATTGTCGATCCGAACTTGATATAAAACAACAAAGATTGCAATAGCACTAATAACAAAAAAAGATGATTAAACATGCAATTGCCTGAATTACAGACGTTATTACGATCGCAAAATATCGTAAAATCTAAGGCGGCGCTAGCAAACAGGAAGAATTAATCATGGCTCTAGCTGTTGGTACTGATGCACCTGCATTTACTACTAAAGACACAAACGGTAACACTGTTTCCCTATCTGACTTCAAGGGTAAGACAGTTGTTTTGTATTTCTATCCCAAAGATGACACTCCTGGCTGTACTAAACAGGCTTGTAGTTTTCGGGATGCACGACCTGAATATCAAGGCAAAGATATTGTAGTGCTCGGTGTAAGTGCAGATGATGAAGCTTCTCACCAAGCATTTACTGAAAAATACGGTCTTAATTTTCCATTGCTAGCCGATACAGATCAATCTCTAATCAAGGCTTACGATGTTGATGGTGGCGGCTATGCTAAGCGTGTTACCTACGTGATAGATCCCAATGGAAAAATTATTCACGTTGACGGTACTGTAAACACAACTACCCACGCTCAAGATGTCTTATCAGCGATCGGGTAGTCAGGTATTCGTATACAGACAATCATAATTTATAAGAATTATGGAGAAAACCCCGGTCTATGCCTACGGCACGCAAGCTATTAGCCCGGGGATGAATACTGATAGCAGGATTTATCCTGCCATAGTTTTAGGGTACGTGGAAGACAGAGATGTAAATGCCAGTATCAATAGTAGTAAATTTTCAAAGCTAGAATTTGATAATGCCAAAACAAAGGCTCTACCAAAAATATAACTTTTGGACAGAGCCTAGTTTTGTTTCATTAATTTTAATAACTTTAATCTTGGTAGGTAGGTCTAATAATTATTGAATTTGCTGGATTGTTATTTTGCTGTACCCCCGTCTGCTGGGGTTGTTGGTTTTGTTGTTGCTGTTTTTTCCGAAATTCGGCTGCAGCATCATTAATTTGCTGACCACTGTCACTCGCAAAATTAGGGTTAAGATTTCCGAGTTGGGCGTTGTGAATTAACTGAAATAAGCTAAAGGGGTTTTGTTCCACACCTTGATTGAAAGGATCGTTTTTGTTTCCAAACTGTGAATTATTATTTTGTGGATCGTAGCGGTCGTTATCATAGCTTTTGTTGGGGTTAGCTAAACTAACTTGTGGCAAAGTTAATGTAGCTAAACTTATACCCGCTACAGTTGCAAACATTAATTGCTTTAGTGATGTAAACCAGATTTTCATGAAGCTTAAATCCCAGATAGTGTTTGTAAAATTGATATTTTTGAGAGAAATGCTTTAGGGCTTAAGAGAAATCCAATTGTTCAATATGCCACTTAAATATGCCATTTTTTGGCTTATTTTAGGTGCAGAGCATAACACATCGAAATAAGAGGTTAATGCTGATGGATTATCTACTTATGGATATACCCTAAAGAATTGTTATAATTAATACTACAAAATTAAGCAAGGGTACGACGTAACCGGGGTTGAATAATTAAAAGTGCGATGGAAGCAAAACCCAGTAAAATCAACATTGCTCCACCAAAGCTAACATCACCCCAGAAAGCGTGCATTACTATGCTACTTAATCCCCAATCCTGATGAGTATAGAGATAACGGATGGGTTCGATTGCATAGCTGAGGGGATTCAAAGTTGCAATAACCTGTAACCATTCGGGCATAAATGACAACGGAGCTAATGCGGTACTAGCAAATAACATAGGCAAGGTTGCAACAAAAATTACTGCTAATAATTCAATGTGTCCGGGGAGAGCAAAGGATAAACCTAAGCTTAATGCCGTTACACCCAATGCTAAAAGGAATACAATGAGTGCGATCGCTCCTAAACCAGCTAAACTTGGAATCCCTGCACCTAAAAATCCTGTAGCAGCAATAATGACTGCAGCTTGGAGAAAACTTTGGCTAATAATAAAGATTGCCGAAGCTAAAACAATTGAAAACCGAGAGGCGAGGGGAGCAACAAGCAACCGATTCAAAAAACCAAATTCGCGATCAAACATTACCGGTAAACCTGCATTAAGTGCACCAGCAAATGCTGTAAATACAATTATGCCTGCACCAAGGAATTGTCCATAGTTTGTAGTGTCCCCAAAAATACCTTTGGGCGCGTTTTGGAACAAGGCTCCAAATAGAATCAACCACATAACTGGTTGAACGAGACTTGCAATTAAACTCGATGGACGTCGTTGCAACTGAATAAATAGACGGCGAGTAAGGGCGAAAGTTTCTTGCACTAATTCACCAAAGAAATTTGGGGTTACATCACCATAAAGCTGTGGTGATGCGACTTGCTGCCAATTAATATCTGGCTTGGGAGGTGTAATAGTTCCGCTCATAATGTTTTGGGGATTGGGGACTAGGGATTAGGGATTGGGGATTAGGGATTAGCGACTAGCGATTAGGTGTAAATTACAATTAACTGTTAACTGACTCCTATCTCATATTTTGTTTACGTTCAGCTTTTGGATCGCGGTTACTAGCTGCAGCGATTTCGGCATCCATTAGAGTACGTCCAGTTGCAGCTAAATATACATCATCTAAACTGGGACGGGATTGGGCAATTCCGAAAGTCGGTAAACCTGCAGAATTTAATTCCTTTTGAATACTAATTAGAGCGTCACTTTGTGGTGTAACAACTAAATTTAAAGAATTTCCTTGGGCAGTGTTGATAATTATTTCTTGAACGAAAGGTAGAGATTCTAGTAAGCTTTTAGCTTTTTCTGCTTCTTCTACAGGAGAAAATTCCCGAATTCTTAGAGTAACGCGATCGCCTCCTAGTTTGTCCTTTAATTCCGATGGTGTTCCAGTTGCAATGACTGTTCCCTGGTCAATGATTGCAACTCGGTCAGCTAAAGCATCAATTTCTTCTAGGTAATGGCTGGTAATTAATACTGTGGTTCCAGCTTTACGTAATTGTCGGAGAAATTCCCACACAACAAAACGGCTTTCTATATCCAGACCTACAGTAGGTTCGTCCAAAACTAAAACATCTGGTGCATGCAGCAAACCTGCAGCTAAATCCAAACGTTTGCGTAAACCACCGGAGTAGGTACCAGTTTTTTTATCGGCATACTCCTGTAACCCAAGTAACTTTAATACGGTGTCAATACGCTGTTTTTTAGCTGAATGGGGTAAATGATAAAGTGCGGCTTGGAGTTGTAGTAATTCCCTTCCAGTAAGTACTTTATCTAAAGCTACTTCTTGTGCGACATAACCAAGTCTTTTTCTTGCTTGCTTGGGATTGTCTGTTACGGAAATTCCAGATACCTCAACTTTACCTGCATCAGGTGTTGTGAGAGTGCATAAAATACGTAATGTTGTAGTTTTGCCTGCACCGTTAGGACCTAATAAGCCAAAGATTTCACCTGGCTGGATTTCGAAAGAAACATCCTTAACGGCTTCAACATTGCCGTATTTTTTTTGGAGACTTTTAATTAAAACGGCAGGGGGCATGGCAAATAATAAGTCGATATACAAATCGCAACAAATATATATCCTTATCTTATCGTTGGAGTCAATTGTTGGGGATTAGGGATTGGCGACTTGCGACTTGCGACTGGGGATAGCACTGCGTGCCGCCTTGCGGCATATAGGGATTGGGTATAAGTTCACAATTCACTGTTAACTGGTAACTGATAACTGTAGCCCGTAAGGGCGTGGCGTTAGCCATAAACTGATAAGACAAAAAAACTAATCTCTATCACCAACTTGGGTAAATTGGGCGCTGGCAAAAATTGCTTCTGGATGGCGGTAGTATTTAAATTCCATTAGGTTATAAAACGGATCTTCCAGAAAAAAAGTACGATGCTCTAAAGGTGACTCGAGAAAGCGGTCTTTGGGCTCTTCCCGAAAAAGTAATTCCTGTTTTTTTGCTCTTACCAATAAATTTTCCCAATCTTGCTCCAGAGTAAAAACAATTCCAAAGTGTCTGGGGTAAATATTCCGTTGTGGCGAGAGTGGCTCTTTAGTCAGGTGAGCAACAATTTGATGCCCATGCAGATTTAAGATTAAGGCGTGACGACTTTCTCGTCCGGGAATACAGCCTAAACCATCAACATAGTAAGTTTTAGCTTTGGCAATATTAGTAACAGGAAATGCAAGATGGAATATTGTTTGCTGTTGCATTGCTTTAACGTCAAAAAAATATTTATGCGCAAAAAGCTATATCAATTATCTATTAACCAATACCGAGTAATGAGTAATAAGTAATGAGTAATAATTCAATAAGTTGTTACGCATCTAATTTGTATATTATTCAATTCGATAGCGAAGCCTCAAACTTTCTTCAATTATGTCCTACGGACACGCTACGCTAATGACTTTTTACTTATGTCCTACGGACACGCAATACCTACGGTACGCTGCGCTAGGCGCTAATAACTTGCTGTTGTGCATTAAAAATGCACGACAGCTTAATTTTCAGTATTATCCCAATCCCCAGTCGCTAATCCCCAGTCGCTAATCCCCAATCCCCAGTCGCCAATTCCTAACCCCACTCAAAACCTCTGCAACTGCGGCTAAACTTCTGGAATCAATTAACATCCAAGCATGAAGTAATACTGGTATGACAATTTCTTTCCCTACAGGCATTTTGGAGCTATTTGCAGGAACAATCATCATATCCAGGGGGGTCCAGATTGAGGTGTAATCTACTTGTTTTAATATCGACATATCCTGGTTTAAGTCATTCAAAAATGTACTTTCAGGACGCATTTGTTTAGCACCCGGACGTTGTGATAGATAAGCAACCCGCGTACCATAATGTGGCGATGAAATAGTAATAAATTTTTGTACGCGTTTAATCCCCCCTAACCTTTGTACGTAATATCGGCTAACTATTCCCCCCATGCTAAAGCCGACTAAGTCTAAAGCTCGATCTGAATTAAAATTAGTTTTGATATGATTGGCTAGCTGTTGTGCTAATTCTTCTAAAGCAGCATCACCATTATTTGGTACTAGGTCAACATCGTATACATCACGACCCTGTTGCTTTAAGTAAGAACTCATTTTGCGGAAAACTTTACCCGTGTCCCAAATTCCATGCACAAGCAATACAGGATTGCGTTGCTTTTGTCCAGTATTCATTTAGATAATTACACTTACTTAAACAGAGTTAAAGTTAACTGCTTAACATCTTAATACTTAAGCAGTTTTAGACGAAATTGATGTTAATCCAAGAATTTAATATTTTTCTATTTGAATTGTACTTCTGCAGCTGTAACTCTGAAGCAGTTCGATTAAATTTTCATTGACAACTGAATGACTACTTTTAGACAACTGAATAAATATCAATACGGAGATAACAAAAGTAACAGTTAACTTTTGTTAAGGAACCTTTCATAATCTTGCTCAGAGCCACTAGGAAATTTAATAATTAAATCTGTATATGTACGGGTTATAAATTCCTAGACTGGGAAGTTTAGCAATTTTTACTCCATACTTAGATCGCTATCTACAGATGAACTCTGACTATTTTTTAATTAGTCAACAGTTGTCATCCAAGCTGGGTGTCGTAGAAAATGGGTTAGTGGGTGGATTCTTGATAAAAGGTAACATTGTTCCATAATTTTTTTCATAATTATGGTGGGTTCTTTAGGTTTAGAGGGTAGGAGAATCTCTGATGAGTAAAATTTTAGATTTAGTTACTGGAATTCTTCCAGGAAAAAATAAAGATAATGGTTACTACTTAGAATTGAAGGAAGATGAAGTAAAGTCTCCAGCAACTTCAAAGGTAGCTAAGTCACAGCCAGAGTCATCAAATGGTGTAGCACCTGTAAAACCAACTGCAGAAACTAGTGTAGCTCCAGACACATCTGCATCTAATGGCAACACTGCAGAAAAGAAAGAAGCTGAGCCAAAATCTAAGAAAGTATCAATTAAAGAGCGGAGAAAAGCAGAAAAGGCGAAAAAATCTCAGTCAGAAAATTCGCCACAGACTACTTCTACTGCACCTGCTCGAACTGTTAAGCCACAGGAACCTGTGGAAACTAACTTTTCAACAAAATATTTGATGCCAAATAGTACAAATGGTCGACGACGTCCTGGGGCAAATATGAATTCCTTTTTGGAAATGGCGCGTACCGTCAAAACTCCTATTGTTAAATAGTTGGGTTTATTGTTTGTAGAACTGAGTATATTTAATTCAGCTTTAAAAACTTAAATATTGATGGTAAAAAATCTGTATTTCATAGATTTAGAGCTGAAACCATCATTAAAAACAAAATTTATGATGAGGGAAGCCTGGTTACTTAAGTGACCGGGTTTTTATGTTTAGCCAAATAAATCTTTTTCCCAATACTCTGATGGTTTTTTATAAAACTTAGAAATATCAAGTCATACAATGTGTTACAATCGTAATTCAAAAGCTGATTGTAACTCTGTTGGTATTGAGATGACACGAATAGAGCTTGCCTATCCCAAAATTCCAGACAGTAAAAACTGTCCTCTAAAGAAATGTATAGCTTTTGAGAAATATGATGGTACTAATCTCCATTGGGTATGGGAAACTGAACTTGGGTGGTATGCTTTTGGTACCCGTCGTAACAGGTTTGACTTAGATGATATGGGTATTGCAGAATTCAATAATGCCCATCCAGGTTTAGAAGAAGCTCCTGACATATTCAAAAAAGACTTTGCGAGCCAGTTAGAAGATATATTTCGACAAAATCAGCAATATCGCTATCCTGAAATTACCGTATTTACAGAGTTTTTTGGTTCTAACTCATTTGCGGGAATGCACAGAAAGGAGGATCCAAAACAAATCATTCTCTTTGATGTACAAGTTGATAAAAATATTATTATGCCCGACCGATTTGTCCAGGACTTTAGTGAGCTAAAGATTCCACGAGTTATTTATCGTGGTAAGCTCACTGGCAAGTTTATTGATGATGTTCGCCAAGGAAAATATAGTGTTAATGAAGGTGTTGTGTGTAAGGGAGGTAGCGACCCAGATAATTTATGGATGGTAAAAGTCAAAACTAATGATTATATGCGGAGATTGCAACAAGCATTCAAGCACGATTGGGAAGCATATTGGGAATAAGAAAAATATAGTAAATATTAACTAACTATAAATTTATAGGAAAAATAATTTCATTTTTATTAATACTGGTTTTCGGTACTGTTGTTATAGTCAGATTAACTCGGCGGAGAATATTTATTAATCATAGCAAGTGCTTTCAAAGGATTTAATAACTAATTTGAAATAGTTGATGCTCCTGCTGACATTAAATCCTTAAATTAAATTAAATTAAATTAAATTAAATTGAATATTCAAGGCTAACCTTTGAAAATTATTTAAGTACGTTAGTAAGAAAAATCATAACTTGTTTGTAATAGCGCTTTAGCGCTAAAGCGCGACTACTAACCAAATACAGATATTTTATATTTATTTACATAGTTTACTTTTTTTTCGCCTACTTACTTATTTAGTAAAATATTTCTTCAGCAACATTTATATTACTGAGAGTTTTTAACAAAAGCTAATCCACTATATAACTGAAATGCTGCATCCCAATTAGTTTTTTCCCGCCTGATTAAATTTATGTGGGGCTGAATTTTATTTAGTAATTCTGCTCGGTCAAGTATATTTTCTGCAAAGGTATTAAAATCTGAACAAATTTGAATCTTCTGTAATTTTTTTTCCAGAGATGTAAGTAAATTATTCCAGTTGATTCTAATTGTATTTTGGCTGTTTTGAGGAGCTATATTTATGCCTTGTTGATATTCATAGCCATTATCATAAAGTCGCAAAATACAATTTCGGTTGGGAAGGTGTAAATCATAAAATTGAAAATAATCCTGAGTTTGAGTTTTGCGTTCCAATTTACCCCGCACATCTCGATCTACAACCTCTTCAAAGACTGGTAATAGCCCCTTAACACATTGTTTGACTTCTGACCAATCAAAACTAAGGGAACCAAGTTGATTTTCTCGATCACGACAAACAACAGTAGCTTTTGAATCTAATTGAGTAAAATAATTAACTTGAAAAACTTGTATTTTCTGAATATCTGTTAGTTTTGCCCAAAAACAAGGTATTGTGGCATTCAATAATTGTTGACCATAAAATTTTAATTCTCCCACCATCCCGCTACGGTATAAGCGCCATCCACGACTCGGTAATAATAATCTGGCACTATAAGCATCTATTTGCATGATTTGAGCAAATTTTTGCGCTGCTTGAGTTTTTATTTCGTTGCTGAGAGCTTCTAAGACTAATACTCCTTGTTCGGTGTTATCTGGCTTAGATGTAGCTTCAGCTATGGCTTCTTTTCTTTTTTGTTCCCGAATTTTTTCTAGCCTTTGTAAGGCTTCACGAGCAGCAATAACTATTTTCGCACCCACTGTATGTCTGAGTAATTGTCGATAAACCTTTTCTGCTTCTTGGTATTTCTCTGTGACTTCATACAGTTGTCCCAAGTGAAAAAGTACCCAAGGATCTTCTGGTGACTCTTTGAGAAGTTTTTTGATTAATTTAGCTGCGGTACGATAATCTTTGGTTTTGAATGCGTCAGTAACTTGCTTTATCATACTCTTAGCACCAAAATAGCTGGTTTATAGATAGATATTAGATGATATGCCTAAAATTTAACATCAACATTTTCTATTGCAATAGATTCTAATGCAGCAGCTACTACAGATAAAGCAAAAATTGGTGCAGTCACAGATCTTAAAATTCTTTTTCCCAAAGAAACTGTTTGAAAGCCAGCTTCAGTTGCTAATTCTATTTCTTTTTCTGTCCATCCCCCTTCTGGTCCAGTTGCAAGCCAGATTTGACAAGGTTTTTCTTGCTCAATGGCATATTTTTGACCGGAAATATAAGCTAGCAAGTGAGGAGAATCACTGCGGGCTGTACAAATATATTTTTTATGTTGAGCGGCAGAGTTTTCTGAATCTGGGAACAATGATAAGCTTTGGTCAAAGTTTACTGGCTCAAGAATATTAGGAACAAAAGTTCGTTCTGACTGTTCAGAAGCTTCCTGAGCTATTTTTTGCCAGCGTTGAAATTTTTGAGGGCTGGGTTTAAGTAAAGTTCTCTTACTGATTACTGGAGCAATACAGCTTACTCCCAATTCAGTACAACAACGTACTATCTCGTCAAATCCATTTTTTGGTAAAGCTGAGATGAGTGTAACTGAAATAGATAATTCTTGATTTTCGACCTCTAGTTTTTCTAATACCCGTGCTTCTTCGCCTCTAAGTTGTGTTAACCACCATTGACCCTCACCATCCATGGCGATGAATTTACTACCCTCTCCTAAGCGCAGCACGCGATAGAGATAATGTTTTTGTTTTGCTGTCAGTACAATCTGTTCTTGTTGTTTTTGGAATGGTGCGATCGCAATCCTTTGCAGTTGTCTCATGCAGTCTTGGGAGGGTATTTCAAGAGAGGGAAGTGTGGGTAGTTTAGGAGTGTGGAAAGAGGATTTGTGATTTTTAAGCGTATGATTTTCAATTTTAGGTTTAATTTTAGGGGCACACCGCAGTGCGCCCCTAGATAGTAATATTTTTTGCCAAAAAATCTAGTTAAAAATTTTAGCAGAAAGTTGTTAGCAAAAAGCTGTTAGCAAAGAGCTTTCAAGGGAGATATATCAACATTTAATGTTCAAATATTCTACGACTGCTTCATTGACTAAATCAGTCATTGACTTACCCTGAGAATTAGCAATCTCTTTGAGATGGGTGTAAATCTCATTGCGTACAGTTATTCTGTGACTGGGCTTGCGTTTATTATTACTTGTCTCAGGCTTGTAATTTTCTGAGAACTTGCGAATTTCATCAAAGCCTACTCGAGCACAAAAATCACCAAAACTTTCTTCTTGTTCCCGAGAGTTTCTAAAGTAGACAAAAATTGGTTCGAGGAAACTTTCTAATTCATTAATAGGGAGTTTATTAACGTATGGTTCTGCAAGACGAGTTTGATTCGGCGAACCTCCCAACCAAATTTGATAAGCTTCGGGAGCGCTACCCACAAAACCAAGTTCAGCCATGTAAGGACGGGCACAACCGTTAGGACAGCCTGTCATCCTAATCACAAAATGCTCGTTCTTTAAACCAACTTTATTCAGCAATTTTTCAATGCGTTGCAAAATACTGGGTATTGCTCTTTCTGATTCGGTAATAGCTAAACCACAGGTTGGTAATGCAGGACAAGCCATTGCGTAGCGTACTAAAGAATTAACTTTTTCTGGGTTGCTATTAACACCATTATCTTTGAGTATTTTCTCAATTGCGATTTGATTTTCTGGATCGATGTCGTAGAAAATTAAGTTATGATTTGGTGTGAGGCGAATCGGTAAGTTGAACTGCTCAACAATTTCTCGTACGGCTGTTTTTAATTGAAAACTACCTTCGTCTTTCACCCGTCCGTTATCAATGGAAATTCCAACAAATAACTTACCATCACCTTGTTCGTTCCAACCAAGAAAATCTTTGTATTTCCATTCCGGTAAGGGCTTAAATGCTTCTAATGGCTTGCCAAGATATTTTTCTACCATAGACTGGAATTTCTCTACACCCCAGTCATTAATTAGATATTTTAGTCTGGCATGACGGCGATTAACGCGATCGCCATAATCTCTTTGGGTTGCAACAACGGCTTTAACTAAATCGTATACATCTTCTTTCGCAACATAACCGATAGGATCTGCGGCTCTAGCAAATGTTTCTTCTTTATTATGAGTTCTTCCTAAGCCACCACCTGCAAAGATGTCAAAACCTTCTAATTCATCCTTATCGTTGGTTATGACGACCAAGGTTAAATCTTGGGTATACAAATCTACGGAATTATCACCGGGGACGGTAACACAAATTTTAAATTTGCGTGGCATGTAGTGGGTGCCGTAAATTGGTTCCGGATTGTCATGGAATACAGTACCATTACCGTTACGTTCTCTTGCTGCTTTGATTTCTGGATCTTCTTCCCCACTAATTGCTTTTTCCCCATCCAACCAAATTTCGTAATAAGCTCCTGTTTGGGGTGTCAACAAGTCAGCAATATTATTTGCATATTCCCAAGCGTACTGATACTCGGGTTGGTTTTTAAATGGAGCAGGTGGTGCCATAACATTACGGTTAAGGTCGCCGCAAGCACCTAAGGTAGAACCCATACTTTTAACAATGGCAGCGATTGTTGCTTTCAGGTTCTTCTTTAAGATTCCATGTAGCTGAAAACCTTGGCGAGTTGTGACCCGCATCGTATTGTTGCCATATTCATTAGATAATTTATCTAAAGTCAAATATAGCTGTGGTGGAATAAATCCTCCCGGACTGCGCGTCCGTAACATAAACTGGTAATCTTTCTCCTGCCCCTTAACTCGGTTATCGCGGTTATCCTGCTGATAAGAACCGTGAAACTTGAGGATTTGAATTGCCTTTTCGCTAAAACGGTTTGTATCTTCAAGTAATTCAGTTGCTACAGGTTCGCGTAAAAAATTACTATTTTCTTTGATACCTTCGATTTTGGAAGGTTTACGATTTGCAATCTCGGGAGGAGCGGATTTAACCATTGCTGTTTTATCGTCTTCTTAAATTAAGCACCACAGTAACCGAATTTAGGAACTGAGAATAAGAACCATTTCGGTTTAATAATTTCTTGTAATCTAATAGCAATAGCAAATTAGATAATATTCTTATCTTAACATGCGAAAAAGCTGGGTTTTTCAGTGATGCAACACTTAACAAACCCAGCAATAACTTTTACTTACCCATTAAGATTTATGAGTAAGCGAGAACAAATAATACTTCAAGACATTGAACATATCTAAGAGGAGTAGTAGAAAAAGTTTATCTCAAGGCCAAAAATAAACAATGAAAAGACCAAACGGCAACTTAGAGTCAACTAATTTCCGAGCATAAATAAATTGATAGTTATTCAGATATTTCTAATGTCTTGTGATGGGAATAATGTGATTATTAGGTATCTTTTGAAGTCAGATAAAAACTCAGGAATGATTTATTTGAAGCGATAACCTAAACCACCACCAACATTAATAGCAGAAGCGGGACTATTTTCATAAGCATCAACACCTACAGTTGCATTAGAGTAAATGAGGAAATTTTTGCCAACTTCGGTTTCTACACCAGCAGTAACTGCTACGGAATCTTTATTTCCTAAGGGTGTTGGCTGACCATTTTTTTCAACAAAAGAATAGCCTGCAGCAACGTAAGCATTGGTGTTTTTAGCAATTCCTGCATCTACGGAAACTTGAGGCACGATGGCAGTTGTGTCATCACTAAATAGAATTTGAGTTCGAGCAGAAAATGGAGATTCGCCTAGCTTTACCCGACCTGTTATGTTACCACCAAAAGTTGCTGCGCCTCCACTTTGCCCACCATTAGTTACTCCTGCTGCAAAACCCGCACCAACATAACTTGCATCAGTACCTTTTTTGGGTTGAGCAGATGCTTGTTCTGCTGACATAAATCCTGCGGTAATGGAAACGGCTGACAAAGCAGAAATTACGACAAAAGACTTGAATAATTTATGCATAATTCAAAATATTTTTTGTAGGAGTTGCCTTTAAGTACCATGTCGAAAAATAGACCAGAAGGTTCCACAAGTGTCCGATGATTTTCTGATTTTTGATTGATAATATTTATGCGGTTTTTATAGTGAATTTACTAGGTTTTAGATTTTTTATGATTCCTTACTTCAAATATCTTGATTTGCCCTCAGTCTGTAGACATTTTTTATACTTGCACAATGGTGTGATATCAAAAAAATCATGATGAATTTGATAAAAATCTATAATCATGAAATAAGATATATATTTGTCCTATTCTTGCAATAGAAATGTAGTTTAAAGCTTGATGTTTTACTCCTAATAGAGGAGGTAATTTGGAGCAAAAATATCGGGAAATTTTTCGGTAATACTACAAATGTGCGCTATTTTTTTAATAGTTCAAGTTTGAGAAGCTTTATTTTGCAATAAGGAAAGAATTGCTATATTACCAAAACTAGCTGATTGATAACAGGTTATTTTTAAGTTGAGGTGAATTAGGTTAATGTAGATTGGCAATGAGTTTAATTCACCACTGATAATTAGTCCCTTGTCAAGCTATCCGTGAATTAGCCCTCACGGTCGCTCTCAAGATCGGTGTCAAAAGGATTGGTCAACAGGTCTTTCTCAAAAATGTGAAGCGTTATTGAGCTATTTGATTTAACATCCACTGCAAATAAGCTTGAGACCCATCAACTATGGGTATAGCAATAATCTCCGGTACATCATAGGAATGAAGCTCTTGGATTTTTGCTTCTAATGCTGGAAATTGACTGAGCTTTGTCTTAATAATAAGCTGCCATTCTCGATCCTTACTTACCTTACCTTCCCAAATATAAATAGAACAGTGAATTGGTAGGATGTTAACGCAAGTAGCAAGTTTGAGTTCTACCAACGCAGTAGGAATATTTTCTGCTTCCTCTTGAGAACCTGCGGTTACCAGTACTACTGTGCAATTATTATCCCCATCCATTATTCCATCCTTAAAATTTGCAGCAACTAAACAGTTCGTAGTTAGTGATTCATTCCTTAACTGGGGTATTAAAAAACCTGGTACAACCTTAAATTTAATTTTTATTGTGACACTTGCCTAATTCTGGGTAATGCTACATCTACCAATTTGAGACGCGAAGCAACCTTGCGGTCACTCAACACATGTAGTGTATTTGTACTAAGTGCTATCGCGTCTCTACAACTAATGGTTAATGCGCCTAAATCATAGGAGCATAGATATACACCCTACCACTAAACGCTGACAGCTAAGGAATAAACTTGACCATCAATTAACAACCGAGTAATACCTTTAGCCTGCAAGTGATAGCGGGCTTTATGCAGCATTTTGCTGTCGGGGACCTTAATCACGCGATCGCGCTTGGTAGAAAACCGCTTGGCGATTCTGTGATTATCAAATATAGGTAAGGTTCTTTGTTGGTTTTCCAGGTTAGGAATTTCACCCAGGTCGCCAAATTCCTCTAAGGGGCGGGTAATTAATTCCGCAGAACGATCTATAACGATATAGCAGGTTCTAGGTAAACTAGCCGCAGAAAGTGGCAAAACTTTGATTAATGGATCTCCGCTAGAACGAGTCCTGGTAACAAAGGGACGATTCCAGTCATCTTCATCATCAAAGTCATCGTCGAAATCATCTTCGAGATCGTCGTCTAAATCATCTAATTCTTCAGACTCATCGAGCAAATCTTCACCGAGCATTTCAGCGATGATTTTCGGAGTGCGACGCTCATCATCATCATCATCATCTTCTTCTTCCAACAACGGTGAGGGAATATTAGCAATTTCTGCTTCTGGTTCATTATCGCCAAATATTTCTAACTGTTGTGAGTATGCTACCGGACTGGGGGTAGGAGTCGGAGCAGCAGTCGTCGCAGAAGAACGCCGCTTTACTCTTCTTTCCCCACTCGTAACAGCTTTTTTCTTTACCGGTGCGGGTTTTTCCCGTTTCTTTGGTTTTTCTGATTTCTTCGGCTCTTGCTCTTCTATTTCTTCTTTGGCGAATACAGGTATATTCTCATAATTTACCTGTGCTCTTCCTTCCGGAGTTCTAGCCGCTCGCTTTAAAGAAACGAGATATTCGTACTCGTCTTCAGGAAGAGTACTTTTGAGCAATCGACTAATGGTCGAATTACTCACACCATAACGCTCCGCCAGAGTTGAAGTTGTTTCAGCACTCTCCCGGTATAACTTAAGGATCTCTTTTTTGTCTGAATCAGTTAGTTTTCTCACCTGTAGACACCTGCTTGTTACGTTAAGCTCTTTTGCGCCCGCGCTCCCGTCGGGAACGACTTAATGATGCGTCATACTCTAAAGCTGCACCCATCCCAAATAAAACTCCACTCAAGACCCAAAATACTTCTAATATGTCACCACTTTGATAATCTGGTCTGTTACCAGCATATTTAAACCACATATCTGCAATGTAGAGAAAAAACGATGCAAATGCAATCATTCGCCAAGACATGGCTATTCTTCCACCCCAAAATGCCAGTAACAAAGTAGTAGCAATCATAATTAGTAAAACATCACTCACCACATAAAACCAATTTACAAATTGAAAGACATTTTGCTCCCATGGACTTAATTGGGCTGCTAGTTGTTGGTTTTCTGGCAAATTAGAAAGTAGCCAAACTAAGGCGCTACCAAAAGCGCCAATGGCTAAAACAATAATCCATTGCCATGCTTCTAGATTAATTCGTCGAGAAGCTACTGCCACAATCATACCTACACCCAGTAAAATATAAGTCAGCACAAAAAATATATCGCCTAGGGAAAGAGTGGGTTCTTTTTTTAAGACTATCTCCTGAAATCCAAAGAAGATTCCTCCTAGGAAATAAGAAAGCATTCCCATCCCAATCGCAAGCCAAACATTTCGACTGCTGACAATTTTACTACTTCGCCAATTGCGCAAGCATAAAATTCCTGCGAATAAATAAGCGAAGGCTTCAAGAACATTTGTTCCTAGTACATACCATTCGGCACGTCTAAGAATTCCTTCTGTATTTGGAACTTTAGCACTGAATAGTAAAAAATATAAAATTGCTAGCACTGCCCAAGCAATATTGGCTAATACAATGTTTTGTGTATTAAAAATAGATTTTTCTCTATATGAATTTTTGTAAACGTTAATCATCAGATCTTATTGTGCGAAACATCCTCTATTCCGTGTTTTAGCTTATATTTGAGCTGGTTCGCACCCTTTCTGAATGCATTGGTTTAAAGTGAATGTTTTTGGGATAAACACACAATTCTGACCTCAGAGATAATACCTGATTTTGATGCTAAAGTTAATGCCAAAGTTTCTTTAAAGAAGATTCATTCAACCATTGGGTAAACTGCGATCGCTCTTCTTGTGGCATGTCTTGTAATTTTTCTGCTACGGGATGTGCAAAGTTAGTGTTACCAAAGTAAGATTTTCCCAATCGATGTAATTCCTGTAAGAATGTCACGATATGTGTTTCCTGCCATATGGGAACCTGTACTGTTTGGAATGGATCGAAATTTAGTAATAATTTCACTCCTTGAGGTGCAGTTACCTGAGGAAATTTATGTTCGCCGAAAAATGCAGCAATATCTTTCTCGAATAATGAGGCTTGCTTGGAACCTAAGAATTCTTCAATATCGAGGTAAATTGCTTGTAATAGCAAAATACTACCTTGAACCAAGACCGCAATATTTTGGCGTTCCTCGGAATCATTACCTAAATTTTCGATACGGACTTTACCCCAAATACTATAGCGTTCGATTTCTTCTAATAATACGCATGCTTTACCCCGGTTATCAGTTAATTCTCGCCATAAAGATTTTGCTTCTTCTTCTTGGGAAGCTGGAAATACTTTAATTAGGCGAAAAGTTTGTTCTTGATAGTACAGGATTGGTACTTGCTGGTCTCGTTTGGGGTGTAGAACCGTGGAGATTTCAACATCCTCCCGTTTAAGAATAAACATGGCTTGAGGAAATTAAGTAATGAGTAATGTTAGCGTAGCGGGGCGCGACAGCGCACAGTAATAAGTAATGAGTAAGAAGTTGTAGAGACGCGACATGATGACCTTGCGGTCACGCTGTACTAACGCGTCTGTACAGGAGTAAAAATTCAAAACACCATATTTAAGTTGCAGGGTTGTTATTTGCAGTTAGTCTTTTGTTTTAAGGTGATTAATTACATTTTGTTTGATATCACAATATACATAAATTTCCTTATGAATAGAAAGCTTATAATGTATAAATTTTATTGACTGTCACTCATCATACTAACTGCGCTCGGGTATAGGATCCATACGTAAATTTCTGAATATTGCTTTTTGTTAGAAATAGATATATAATCCAAATGCTGAAATTATTGTCAGCATCTCATTGTCTGAATAACTAAGTAGAATATTTTTTCTGCACTAATTGGGCGCGTAGCTCAGCCGGATAGAGCAACTGCCTTCTAAGCAGTCGGTCGCAGGTTCGAGTCCTGCCGCGCCCGCTTTTTAATTCAATGTATTTCGTAGAGACGTGATACGTCGCGTCTTGATAATTTTTTCTACCGGGTAAGTAGGTAAGGATAAGTCACACAACGGATTATTTATTACTATTCCCCGTTCTCTGTTCCCTTCACAAATCTAAAATTACTCCATCTTTAGCCCGCATATAAAGTGTTGGTGTCGCAAAATCGCGTCGATCTAAGCCGAATTCTTGAGAGATAGCATTGCGGGTTTTCTGGATAGCTGTATCTACGGGATTACCCTGTGCTAAGTGACTATAAAATTCGTCTGCGAACAATTTGGCAGTATCATCAAGTATCTCATATTGCATGGCGATGACTGCGGGTATTCCTCTCTGTACTAAGTTTAGTACTGTACCTGCAAATGCTTGATTTGTGGATACTGTCCCACCTCTACAGCAATTTAGGACTATTAATCCGAGGTTTCTATTGCCTAAAAAGAAATTAGCGAAGTTTTCATCATTAAATGATTTAGCTTTACCATCTTCATCAACAAGGTAGATATAACCTTTATCACTTTTAAAATCACCATGACCGATAAAGTGAAATACGTTATAAGCTTTTTCATCAAGCTTACGTCTAATATTGCGCGTTGTAGCTTCTGCTAATACGTCTAATTCGATTAGACCTGCTTCTATATATTTTTTCAGTGCTTCTCGAATCAGGTTTTCTTCAGCAGTTGCGTCTAAATTTGCTAAGTCACTGGGAGTGGAGATGACTAACAGAATTTTGAGGGGTAGATTAGCGGCTTTGATTTCGCCTTTCTGTAGGGGAAGATCGATATAACGGGAGACTACGGTTTGTTTGTCGTTTGCTAAAAAAGTATTTGTTCCTTCGTAGTAGAGAAACTCCCAAGGAAGAGCGGCTAAGTCGGGAGATTGAAAGATTAAACGCAAGCGGACGCTGTAATTATTTGCTTGTGCGCCTGTAATTATAGCTCGGAATTGAGCGTTAACATCGTTGGGAAAAAGTGCTTGGTAAAGTTTCTTTCCTAATTTTTTAAGTAATTTGTCATTTTTATTGTTGTACTCAATCAGTTCTAACTCCAATTCAATGTCGTCCATTTTCAAGAGTAATTGACCTGATACCTCACCCTGGTCTGAGGACGCGCGAATATTCTTGTTGCGATCGACTATTATTTCAAAATCTTGATATTGAAAATCTTGATGCTTTATAATGAGTTGACTTGTCTTCAAAGATTGGTTTCTCTCGGTTTCTAGTTCTCGTTGCAATGGTGTACTTTGGACTTGAGATTCTCGATATTCTGGCTGAGTTGACAAATTCACGTCATCAATTAATCTCCGGACATCAACCATTTCAAAGCTGTTTTCACACTCAATTTCATATCTACCCCTATTTAAACGTTTACGCAAATTTTCTAAAGGATAAGCATAAGGATTTTCACTTCCCGCACATTCTCTACAGTTACAGGGAACCAAAGTTTGATATTTCAAGCGTTCAAAAGAATTATGGATTTTTTCTAACTCGTGGGTGACGACTGCGAGTAATTCTTTTTTCCGGTTTCCAGATACGCTGATTTTAATTTTTCCTTGATTATAGTTTTCTATGATTTCCGCACGAGTTTTGTCTTTATTAAGAACAACACCACTTCTCCAAACCAGTTTTTGTTCTTCAATCCAAGGGTGTGTTTCTACAATAAAGCGGGTAATAATACCTTTAGGGATAAACTCATATTTGTAGCGCAAGATCAGATTATAAGATTTATCCCAAGTGTAATTAGGTAAGTTCTCATTATCGAGTAATTGTGGTGCGATGTAATTACCAGGACGATTTGGAATTGGGTAGCAAAGTTTAAACCGCATCATCAATTGCAGCAATTCATCTTGCATATCAGCGTATTCGCTATCTTTCCAAATATCTGCGAGTTGTTCTTGAGTAAAACATCCCAGATTTTGCTTGACGGTTTTATTATCTAGAACTTTGTAAACTGCTGTTGTACCCCATTCTGGTTTGAGTATTACATAGTGTTTGAGGGTTGGATCGTCTTGGAAATGCAAACAAACACCGAGGTCATGTAAATAACTACTCAGTCGTAGCATGTCTTGACGGTCAGTTAATTTATTAATTTCGCAAAGTTGGTAATATTCGTAAATACTAATGTAATTGCGAGAATCGTTATCTAAAGCGGAACGGATTCTTACCCAGATTTTTGGTAAAGGTGATTTGTCCCCAACATGGGGAAGTCTGGTAATGTAGTTTTGAATTTCTGCTTTTATTTCTGCTAAACCACGATTTGTCTGTAAGTTCGTTGCTAAAACTTCTTTTAGATTACTAAACTCTTTCCGTAACTCCCCTGCATTTATTTCACAATCGCGGTCTTGTTTTTCATTTTTAATAATCAAAATCGGACTTTTATCGCTCAAAAGTTCTGCGACCTTCATCCACCAGTAAAAATTAGTGTTTTCTCTGCGGGTATCAGCAACTAAAACATAAAGGGAACGTTTGCTCAGAAAAAACTGATGGGTTTGATGGTAGATCTCTTGACCCCCAAAATCCCAGATATTAACCCGAAATTCTTTACCGTTGTCGAGTGGGAATTTCCATTGGATGACGTCAATTCCTTCTGTTGATTTTTCATCAGAGTCAAGTTTGTAGTTTTCATCTTCAATTTTTTTAGCTAAAGAAGTTTTACCTGCTCCTCCTTCCCCAATAATCAGTAATTTTGCTTCATAGAGGGGTTCTGTTTCATTGGGGTCTTGTACCCGGAAATAGAAATCAAGGATTTCTTTAACATCACCCGGATCTCCCCATGGTCCCTTTGGTCCTAAAATTTCCGGTGGAACGGGAACTGGATTCCCACGTAAATCGAGTCTTTTAAGTTTGGTGAGTTTTTTTATTTGTGCTGGTAAAGTACTGAGTTGATTACCCCTGAAGTCAAGGGATTGCAAGTTGGTAAGTTGTCCAATTTGTGCTGGTAAAGTACTGAGTTGATTACCCCCGAGGTCAAGGGATTGCAAGTTGGTGAGTTTTTTTATTTGTGCTGGTAAAGTACTGAGTTGATTACCCCCGAGGTCAAGGGATTGCAAGTTGGTGAGTTTTTTTATTTGTGCTGGTAAAGTACTGAGTTGATTATTGCTCAGATTGAGGGTCTGTAAGTTGGTGAGTTGTTCAATTTGTGCTGGTAAGCTATTGAGTTGATTACTGCTCAGATCGAGAGATTGCAAGTTGGTGAGTTGTCCAATTTGTGCTGGTAAGCTACTGAGTTGATTACTGCTGAGGTTGAGGGTTTGCAAATTGGTGAGTTGTTCAATTTGTGCTGGTAAGCTACTGAGTTGATTACTGCTCAGATCGAGAGATTGCAAGTTGGTGAGTTGTCCAATTTGTGCTGGTAAGCTACTGAGTTGATTACTGCTGAGGTTGAGGGTTTGCAAATTGGTGAGTTGTTCAATTTGTGCTGGTAAGCTACTGAGTTGATTACTGCTCAGATCGAGAGATTGCAAGTTGGTGAGTTGTCCAATTTGTGCTGGTAAGCTACTGAGTTGATTACTGCTGAGGTTGAGGGTTTGCAAATTGGTGAGTTGTTCAATTTGTGCTGGTAAGCTACTGAGTTGATTACTGCTCAGATCGAGAGATTGCAAGTTGGTGAGTTGTCCAATTTGTGCTGGTAAGCTACTGAGTTGATTACTGCTCAGATCGAGAGATTGCAAGTTGGTGAGTTGTCCAAATTCTGCTGGTAAACTACTGAGTTGATTATTGCTCAGATCGAGGGTTTGCAAGTTGGTGAGTTGTCCAAATTCTGCTGGTAAACTACTGAGTTGATTTCCGATGAGGTTGAGGGTTTGCAAGTTGGTGAGTTGTCCAAATTCTGCTGGTAAACTACTGAGTTGATTACTGACTATCTGAAGATATTCAAGTTGATTTAGCAATCCAATTTCTGTTGGTAAGGTAGTCAACTTGTTACTGATGGTAGTAACTACAACTATAAATTCTTGAAAGTCATACTCATATTTACCAATAATCAGCTTTTTGAGTTGAGTTAGCTTACCAATTTCAGGCGGTAATTCTGTCAATTTGTTGCCGGAGAGGTCTAATTCTGTCCACCCCTCTTTTGCTGCTCTTTCAATTACTTGTAGCAGTTCTTCTGTAGTCATTAGTACATATAACAATAAATCTATTCAGAATATATCGGATTTACCCATTTATTAGCTTGACTGTGTAAAAGTAAAAAGTTAAATTTCCATTCCTAATTCCTTTAAAGACGTAGCAGAGCCTACGGTGTCGGTGTTCACCGCAGGTGCGGCTCAGCCTCTGCTACATATCTACCACTTTTGAAATAAAAAAACCCACACTCATACGAGTACAGGTTTGGTTACACTTGCGTTAATTTGTCGTTTGGTCGTGTAAAATTCTCCTCAGAGCATTTTACTGATTCAAGGCAGTGCAATCCGGTTATTTTGAATTATATTGATGTATAGTTATATATCTTGCGATCGAATCGTGACTTCAAGGTAACTAAGTAGTTGGACTGAATTAATTACACAATGTCATTGCGTTAGCGTAGCGTGCGCAAAGCGCATATGGAGCAAAGCGAAATGACGCAATCGCAGGAGCTTGGGATTGCTGAGGACGCGCTCCGCGAACACGTTGTTCGCAATGACGGTAAATATTTTTGTCCACCTACTTATGATCTCAAACTAAACTTGCTTGCTTGCGCAAACTTTGAACTGTAGAGACAAAGTGTTCTCCTACTTGGTTGATTTCTTCAGTGGTATTGAATCTTCCAATCCCAAACCTGATGGAAGCATAAGCCAGTTTTTCTGAATGACCCAAAGCCATCAAGACATGGGAAGGTGCAGTATTAGTTGAAGAACAAGCAGCACCGGCAGATACCGCCATCACTGGTTGTAATCCTAATAGTAATGCGGCTCCGTCCACTCCCTCAACGCTGACATTTAGATTTCCTGGAAGTCTTTGGGTGGGATGTCCATTCAGATGAATTCCTTCGAGTTGGGAAAGCTTTTTCCATAAACTTTCTCTGAGGTGAGTTAAACGTTCGCATTCTGTAGTTTGTTCTTGTAAAGCAATCTCTACAGCTTTCGCAAAACCAACTATTTGGGGTGTATATAAAGTACCTGATCGCATTCCCCGTTCGTGTCCTCCACCATGTAATTGTGGTGCAACCTTAACTCTGGGGTTACGACGACGAACATACAGCGCACCAATACCTTTAGGTCCATATAACTTATGGGCTGTCATTGACATCAGATCAATATTCATTGACTCGACATCCAAAGCTATTTTACCAAGGGCTTGGGCGGCGTCAGTGTGAAATAATACGTTACGTTCCCTGCAGATTTTCCCAATTTCTGCTAATGCTTGTAATACTCCAATCTCATTATTTGCCGCCATAACGGACACCAAAACGGTATCATCGCGGAAAGCTTCTTCTAACTGCTTGAGATTAATTAATCCATCTGTTTGAACAGGAAGAAAAGTGATTTCAAATCCCAGAGATTTAAGGTAATTACAGGGATCAATTACTGCACTATGTTCTGTGGAGACAGTAATAATATGCTGACCCTTTTGAAAATATGTTTCTGCTACACCTTTAATAGCTAAATTATTTGCTTCCGTTGCACCACTGGTAAAAACAATCTCCTCTGGTGTAGCATTAATAGCTCCTGCTAAGACTTCCCGTGCTTTCTTGACAGCAGCTTCCGTCTCCCAACCATAGATATGATTGATACTAGAAGGATTACCAAAATGCTCCGTAAAATACGGTAACATCGCAGCAACTACCCGTTCATCAACTGGGGTAGTTGCGTGACAGTCGAGGTAGATAGGGCGTTTCATAATTTGACTGGGGATTTGGGGTTGGGGATTGGGGAGTGGGAATTAGGAATTTGGAGTTTGTTTCAAAGTCCCCCTTTCCAAGGATTTAGGGGTAATACGTTTCAGTTAAACTCTTTAGGCATATGCTAACGAGTAACACAGTATTACACAAAAATCAAAACACAAAACACAAAACTCAAAAGTTAACTAGGGCTTGCTGAATAAAATTGAAAGCCATAACAGGCAAGGGTTTTAAGGTTTTTTGTACTAAACAAGTGCAAGAAAATAACGTTTATAGTCTCAAAAACCTTGCACTTTAGTCCTTGATATCCCTGGGTAAATTAGAAACAAGCGGGATGAAACTAATATTTTGCAAGCTGTGTGGCTTCTGGATTCGCGAAACTCTACTTTTTTAGCTAACGCTACGCTATGCGAACAGCAAGCCCTAACTAGTGCTTTGTTCCATTCATTTTGGTAGCTTTTTTCCACAAAACCCTGTAGAGACGTTGCATGCAACGTCTCTACAACATGTCAAAACTAATGAAAATAACTAATAACATTAGTTTGAACCAAATCACCAATCGCTAGTCCCTAGTCCCCAGTCCCCAACTCAAACCAAACCCTGACTCAGTACGCGCCACATAATTTTCGGGTGATATAAAGCAAAGGGGGATTTCAACAACTGAGATACTTCTACAAATAAACACAGAATATCAGGATCTGAATGTGCAAGTTTCACTAAGCTATCAGAATACCATTTTAGTACTTTTGGTAACTTAGTTTGTTTACCGTAACCCATGGTTGTAACTGTAGTGGGAAAAAGCAAATCTTTATTTGTTGCAGAATTCCAATGTTGCGAGTTACTTTGAGCTAAACTTTTTTGGAAATTCGATTTTGGATTTTGCAACCATTTTTGCAATACCAATGCTGATAATGCACTAACTGTCATCCCTTGACCGTGAACTGGACACAAAGCGCAAACTGCATCACCCAAACATACAAAGCCTTTAGGCATTTTTATTTTTTCATAGTGACGTAACCGGTTAGCAGTGTCACGATAACCATGAATAGGTGATGTAGGTTCCGCATGTGCGATCGCTTGATAAAATTTGTCTGAAGGTAGACTGCGAGCAAAATCTAGAAAACCAGGTTCATCTGCAGGAGGGAAATCTTTTCCATAACCTCCCAAAGTTGCAATCCATTCGCCATTCTCGATTTTTGCTAAATACCCTAAGCGAGTTGCATTAGGAGGAGAATGGGAAATTAAGATTAATTTCCAGTCATCTGCAAAATTTTCAGGTTGTTTGTAACGACGCGTTGCATAACCCAAAAATGGGTTGATTACAGTTTCTGTTGGGGGGTTAAAGCCTAAACTTTCCAACCAAGAAGGTGTTTGAGAATGACGTCCGCTAGCATCTACTACTAGTTTTGCCATTAAACGCTGCTCTTGTTTAGCTCCATTAACTGATTGTAAAACTGTTACACCACAAATTTGAGTTTTACAAGGATTTGCGAGCAACCCAGTGACGCGAGATTCTTCTACAAACTTTATTTGGGAAAATTTTGCCAACCTGCGTCTAATTGTCCATTCTAATAATGGGCGAGAACAAGTGACGGAAGTTATATCAGTTGGAGAATCTACTGTTGTGCCCCATTCTCCATTCTTCATTAACAGATGAAATTCTCTTGGCCAGTCTATCGGTAATGCGCCAACATCTGCAAGGTCTTTGCCAATTCCAGGAAATAAAGTATCTAGAATTCTGAAACCTTTAGCAAATAAAATGTGTGGTTGCAAAGACTGTGTGACCCCGTTACGACGATCGGGTTTGTCGGGTAATTTGTCTGTTTCCAGGATTGTAACCGAACTGAAACTATCGGCAAGCACTCTTGCTGCTAGCATTCCAGCTATACTACCACCTATAACAATCGCATGATTTTCCTTCATTCCTACACCGACCGTCTTAACTTCTTAAACATATATATTCTTACACTAAATATTTTGAGATTTGCTTTTTTTTACGAGATTTATTCAAAATAGAAAGTATTATCAAAAGTGTAATTTTTATGAACTTAATTAGATTTGTATTAATTTTTGTATCTATAGATTTAACAGTAATTATTTAATCTGTTTAATTAACACCAATATTATCAAATTAATGATTATCAGATATATTGTTATTTTATCTAAAATATACTTCTTGAATATTGATTATTATTTGTTTTTTTAGAGAATAATTTTTACTATTTTAGCTAAATATTTCTCAAAATAAATAAACGAGTTAATTAAATTTTTTTGTGATAATAGTTTTTGCAAAAATATCATGTAAACCTTGTCTTTTTCGTGTGAAAGCAGTTATCAAAAATCCAATCATCAATAAAGATATAGATAATGATTTAGTCCAATACCGAATATTAGCTTGGACAAATGAAATTTTATTTTGACTTAAGTCAGTTATATGAATGTCTAAAGATTGCTTTCCCGGAGTGGCTTTTTTAGCAGACATTTCAAATGAAATAAAATAAAGCCAATTAATTATGATTCCAAATAAACTGGCAACGATATCTATTGTACCTATTTCCTCAGGAGATGTTATTAAACTAAAAAGAATAGGAAAAAATCCACAGACTGAACTTATCCATACGATTCCTCCGATATCAAATAAATTCTCCGACTCAGTTATAAATCCTGTTGAATATGCTAAATATGCCGCACAACCACCGAAAAATATACCAATAAAAAATAATATAATTAGATCGGTTAAATAAGCTAAAAACCGCATCCAAGCGTTAGCATATCTAATACCTTTTTTAATTTGAGATTCTTGCTTAACTGCTTTTTTAGTTAAACGCTTAACATTTATTGCTGAAGGTAAAGCTGTATCTATTGCATCCAATTTTTGTAAAATTATCTGGGTGTTTTTCGGGCGTTGATATGCAGAATGCGCCATCATTTCATCAAGGATATCTGCAAATTCCGGTGAAATTTCAGGCGTTAGATAGCGCCACTCTAATACGTTCGTACATGGTTCGTATAATTGACTTGGAGACTTACCTGTTAATAAATAAATAAATGTACGTCCCAAAGCAAAAAAGTCTGATTGTTGTACCGCTTGACCATTAATTTGTTCTATTGGAGTATAACCAGATGAAATAATTCCTGTAATATCTCCAGCAGCCTTTTTTGCAACATAAGTTTTAGTTACTTCTCGCACCGTACCAAAATCAATTAGCGCCAAACGTCCATCAGCTCGCAACATAATGTTGGAAGGTTTAATATCGCGATGAAAAAAGTGTTGGCTGTGTACTTCTTGTAAAATAAGTGTTAATTCTCTTAGCCATGTAAGAGCTAACTTGGGATGTATTGGCTTGTTTTCCTGTTGTTGAATATACTTAGATAAATTCAAGCCCTCAATCTTCTCCATAATCAAACAGTGCAAATGTTTTTGAGTGTTGCGGGGAAGATAGAGAAAATATCCGTTTTCTTCAACTTTGGGAATACCCGGATGATTTAAAACCTTTAGTACCTCAGCCTCCCGTTTAAATAACTCTATTGCTTTGGGACGCTCATCTATTAAGACTTTTAATACTTTACGTTTACCATTTTTGTCTGCCAATTCATAGGTTTCGCCAAAACCACCACCCCCTAGCTTAGTTTTGACCCGATAGGATCCCTGTAACAACAATTCCGAACCACAGGTTCGACAAAATAGCATGTCACGATGATTATTACGCTCGGAGCAATGCGGATTAATGCAGATGCTCATAAGGATACTTGATATTGCTAATTTTTTGTGTGTCTATAGTGTTACGACCTTTGTGTCAAAAGTAAATCAGTAACTTAAAGTATTAAATTAACAACATAACAAGTATAAAAAAACTCTTTGATCGTAAACTTATCTTTTTTTTATAATAAAAGTACTAGATATCTTATCATGTAAAGCTTGTTTTTGAAGGCTGAATGCAGCAAGAACATATCCTAACATCAGCGTAGCTGTAGATATAATGTTCGCAAAATATCGAATATTTGCTTGGAGTAAAGAAATTTTTTCTTGACTTGAGTTCGTGACATTAATATTTAGGATTTGTTTGCCGGGAGTAGCTTGTTTCGTAGAGCTTTCAAACAACGTAAAATAAAGCCAATTGATAACGATTCCAAAGATAGTGGCAATTGTCTTTTCTAGTTCATTATCGATTAATAAACCAATTGTTCCAGAAAACCATCCAACTGAACCCATCCATAGGGAAGTATGAATGTCATCATCTCTGACAGGAATACCAATGAAAGATAAAACAAAGGGTGATAGAACGCCAATAACATTACCAATGAAAAATAGAATAATTAAATCAATTGTAAATGCCCAAAAGCGTTCCAATAAACTAGCATATTTAACATTTACTATTACTGGACTAAATTGATGTATGAGGCTATTTGTTGAGGGTTTAACATTAACTTCTGGGGGAAAAACTCCATCAATTTCTCCCAGTGTCTGCAAAATTACCTGAGTATTTTGTGGACGTTTAACTGCTGAAACAGCCATCATCCAATCGAGAAGATCTGCAAACTTAAGTGATATACCAGGTACAACATCACGCCACTCTAATATATTTGTATATGGGTTATAAAATTTATTGGGATCTTTACCAGTTAATAAATAAATAAATGTGCGTCCCAGAGCAAAAAAATCTGATTGCTGTACTGCTTGACCGTTAATTTGTTCTAACGGGGTATAACCAGAAGAAATAATACCAGTAACATCACCAACAGCTTTTTTTGCAACGTAAGTTCTGGTAACTTGTCGAACTGTACCAAAGTCAATCAGTGTTAAATGTCCATCAGTCCGCAACATTATATTAGTAGGCTTAATATCGCGATGGAAAAAGTGTTGGTTATGTAGCTGCTGCAAAATGATTGTTAATTCTCGTAACCATTTGATAGCTAATTCTGGATCGATAGGTCTATTCCCCTGCTGCTTTAAATATTTATGCAAAGTTAAACCTTCAATTTTCTCCATTACCAAGCAGTGTAAATTTCTCTTGCTATTTCTTGGTACATAAAGAAAGTAACCATCTTTCTCCACTTTAGGGATACCTGGATGATCTAAAAGGCTTAGTACTTCTGCTTCTCGTTCAAATAACTCTACTGCTTTAGGACCGTTATCAATTAAAACTTTCAGTACCTTGATTTTACCAGTATTATCTATCAGTTCGTAAGTTTTACCAAAGCCACCACCCCCTAACTCGCGCACAACTCGGAAGCGTCCTTTTAGTAATAATTCCGAACCGCAAGCCTGACAAAACTGCATATTAAGATTGTTATCAGGAGCAAAGCAGCGTGGGTTGATGCAGAGGCTCATACAAACACCGAATAATTATGAATACTTTTGTATGTCTATCCAGTGTTACTAGTTTTGTGAAAAAAGTAAATAAGTGCTACGAGTATTAAATAAACAATATCAAAATTTTCTACTGCAGGTTTAATATGGGAAATATAGTAATTTTTCTCAAAAAAATCATTTTTTATTGCTTGTGACAAATTTTTTTAATTCTTTACTTCTCTCGATATTTTATTTTCTAACTTATTGTATCGGTAGCTTTGATTATCCTCAGCGAACAAAGAGTTGCAAATAGCTTGATAAAATTACCTCACCAGCGATTAAAGAAATAGTTGCACCAATTGCTAAGTGTGGACCAAATGGAAAAGCTTTACTTGTTTTTTGCTTTGTTGACGAAACAGAAAAAATCTTCCCCCCACCATAAATAGTGACTCCCGAACAACAAGCAAGAAAGCAAGCTAACAATAAATATTTCCATCCTAACCAAGCTCCCATCATTGCTGCTAGCTTTGCATCTCCCGCTCCCATTGCAGTTTTACCTAAAATAGCTGAACCAAGGTTTGCGATCGCATCAAATAACCACAAACCCAAAATTGCTCCTACAACTGAGAACATAATTTGATTAATAATTTCGGTAGAGTTTCCCGTTAACCAACCGATACATACATGAAATATTACTCCTAGGACTAAACCAGAGGTAGTTAAAGGATTGGGTAGGGTCATAGTATCAAGATCGATCAGTGACAAAGCTAATAACCAACTACAAAAAATCCAATAACCAATTGTTAAGGGAGAAAATTCAAATATGGAAAACACGAGTAAAAACATTAATCCTGTAACAGTTTCGACTACAGGATAACGAGCAGAAATCTTCGTTCGACAATAACGACAACGTCCTTTTAGGGTGATCCAACCAATTACGGGAACATTGTCATAGGGTTTTAGCTGATTCAAACACTTGGGACAGCGAGAAGGTGGAAAAAGTAAAGATAGTCCAGCAGGTATTCGATAAACTACAACATTAATAAAACTACCAATGGATGCTCCCAAGGCAAAGATAATTATATTTGCCGGAATTATAACTAAAATTTCATTCATATTCCCGCTTATTAGTCCATCTGCCAAAAGTATTATTTACAGGGTTATAACATTGGCGAATGGAAATTGGCGAGATGTTTGGAGTGTGGGGAGTGTGGGGAGTTTGGGGAGTCTGGGAAGTCTGGGAAGTCTGGGAAGACTCATTACTCATTACTCATTACTCATTACTTATTACTCATTACTCATTACTTATTACTGTGCGCTAACGCGCCCCGCTACGCTAATATTACTCATTACTCATTACCCATTATCCATTGCAAACACCAAAAAATTGTAGAGACCTAGCACCGCTAAATCTCTACCTTAGGAACCTGTTATAACCAAAAAGAAGATTGATATGACAAATCACCAAAACAACTAATACACGCAAGATTCTATTTGCTCAAGAGGTATAAAACGTTCTTCTGGTAACAGCACGGGTTGGTTTTTAAAAATTACTTTACCCCGATGATTCTCGCGGTGAATCGCGACTCCAGAAGCATATCCAGTGATTTCTGGATGAACCTCACAGTGAGTGTGATAAATATTACCAGCAGCTTTAATCAGAGCAGCGTCGATTAAAGTTGATGGGGGGTTCTGCTCCGGATAAATAGTCTGGTTTTGCTGAAAGTTATACACAACTGTTTGGGTTTTGTATTTTGAGTTTCTCTTAGTCTATCCAAAATTCATGACGTTATTTGTAAAATTTTCGAAATAAAACTTCAAAACAAAGCTTCGACATAAAGCTTTAATTATGAAGCTTTAATTATTAAGCTACGTCATCATAATTTTTCTAGAGTTTCGATCAGCACTTCACCCATCGCACTGCACCCTAAAAGCTTCATTCCTGGAGACATTATATCCCCTGTACGCATATCTTGTTGTAGGATTGAAGACACAGTATTTTCGACTGCATCTGCAGCCTGTGGTTGATTTAAACCATAACGTAGCATCATTGCAGCACTTAAAACTTGAGCTAAGGGATTAGCTTTATCTTGTCCTGCAATGTCAGGAGCAGAGCCATGAACGGGTTCGAATACTCCTGGTCCTGAAGCACCCAAGCTTGCAGAAGGTAACATACCTATACTTCCTGTAAGCATCGCTGCAGCATCAGAAAGAATATCACCAAATAAATTACCAGTAACAATAGTGTCAAATTGTTTTGGTGCGCGCACTAGCTGCATCGCAGCATTGTCAACATACATATGAGAAAGTTCTACATCAGGATAATCATTGGCTAGATCGGTTATACGATTGCGCCATACCTGGGAAACTTCTAAAACATTGGCCTTATCTACAGAGCATAGTCTACTTTGGCGTTTGCGAGCGGCTTCAAAAGCAACTTTACCAATACGTTCAATTTCTGATTCGGCATAAACCATTGTGTTAATACCGCGTTTTTCATTGGTTTCGCTAGAAAAAATACCTTTGGGTTTACCAAAGTAAATTCCACCAGTTAGTTCCCGAACTACCATGATATCTACACCTTCAACAATTTCTCGTTTGAGTGTGGAAGAATCGATTAATTCGGGCAAAATCTTCGCCGGACGCAAGTTTGCAAAGAGTTCTAAGCCAGCTCGCAGACCTAATAAACCAGCTTCTGGACGTAGATTAGAAGGTAAAGAATCCCATTTGTAACCGCCAATTGCAGCTAGTAAAACAGCATCACTATTGCGACACATATCTAAAGTTGTACTTGGTAGGGGTTCACCTGCTTCATCAATTGCAGCACCACCAATTAATGCTTCTTGGAATTCAAATTGCAGATCGAATTTTTTCCCAACGACCTTAAGCACTTCTACCGCTACGGTCATGATTTCAGGTCCAATCCCATCGCCAGGTAAAAGAGTAATGCGGTATTGTTGCGCCATAAGTTTGCTTTCTTGTGGGTAGATGTTTGGCAAGAAATCGAAAGTTCTCGCGACTATATATCATAACCACCCAGGTATACCCGCGATCAATCTGTTTATCAAAAGCTGTCCCAATAAAATCTAAACTCTAAATTATTTTTCTCACCAATATGCCTTTTTCTCACAGATACTATCTTCTTTGATTTCTAATTAAAGTAATATTTTTACTAAGTCTTAATTCAGAAATATCGCTGTTGTAAATAATTAACTTTATATATTTTTTACTTTTATTTTTCAATTATTTCACACCTAAAGTTCGGAAACAGGCTTGTCTTGACTGGAATACATAGATGTGCAAATATTTTTTCATACTATTAAATACTAACAGTATAGTTGTATCATAAATTACTATTCGCAATATAAATTCTTAAATAAAATCCTAGATATTCATTCCTTCATTGTTAATATTACTCACATAATTTTCCATGATTCGACAAACTGCTGTAGGGTTAGCCATAGGTTCGGTGATATTTGCCAGTGGATTAGCATCAGAGCCTTTGCCAAGTCATAGTTCTACACAAATCGGGACTCACAAACATAAGTCTTTGTCGCTTTCATCGCAGGAACACAGCTATAATAATTTCAACTTAAGTGTCCTAGAAAAGTCAGTTTTTCAAAAAATAAATCAATATCGAGCTTCAAAGGGTTTACCAACACTGAAGTTAGATAACAAGATATCTCAACAAGCAAGAATTCATAGTCAGAATATGGCTAAGTGGAAAGTACCCTTTAGTCATAGTGGATTTGAAAAGCGAGTTAAAGCTATTCCCCTTACTTACACTAGCGCAGCAGAAAATCTTGCCTTTAACCAAGGGTATGACGATCCCGCAGTGGAAGCTATGGATGGTTGGATAAAGAGTCCTTCACATTTGAAGAATATAGTGGGAAATTATGACCTTACCGGTATTGGTGTTGCTGTAAATGATGATGGTGAAGTGTACTTAACACAGATTTTTCTGCGCAGCTATTAATTACTTATACTTAGTTTGCGTGATTCCTATAGAATAATATTTTTATTACTTTCAGATTTATGGATTTGCAGGACTTTCAGGTTTGCGAACGCGATCTTGATGAAGCGACTTTATCGAATTATTTACAGAGTGAAGCTTTAGCTGTAGATACGGAAACAATGGGACTTTTACCCCACCGCGATCGCTTATGTTTAGTGCAACTATGCAACGAACAAGGAAAAGTTAGTGTAGTTCGGATTGCAAAAGGACAAACTACAGCTCCCAACCTCAAAAAACTTTTAGAAGCAACAAATATAGTTAAGATATTCCACTTTGCTCGTTTTGATCTTGCAACATTGCGTCATTATTTGAATATTCAGGTGCAACCCGTATTTTGCACCAAGATTGCAAGTAAATTAGTCCGTACCTACACACCACGTCATGGGCTAAAAGAGTTAGTAATGGAATTGGAACAAGTTGAATTGGATAAAAGTTCCCAAAGTTCTGATTGGGGTAATGCTGATAATCTATCGGAAGCACAGTTAAGTTATGCTGCGAATGATGTCCGCTATTTGGTTAGTCTGCGCCAAAAACTTATAACTAGGTTGCAAAGAGAGGAAAGATTGGAGCTTGCTCAAAAATGTTTTGAATGTTTACCTACCATAGTTACTTTAGATTTATTACAGTTTAAAGATTTGTTTGAGCATTGAGTTGGGGATTGGAGATCGGGGATTAGGGATTAGGGATTGGGGATTAGGGATTAGGGATTGGGGATTGGGGATTGGGGATTAGGGATTGGATTACATCCTTAGCATTCCTTGTTACTCGTAGATCCCTTTTATAAACTAAGCATTCGCAATTTGTAAGATTTTACCTTGAAATTTAGGAATGCAATTTCTTAGATTGTATTCACTATTAGCGTGCATATTGATTGATACTTCACTCAGCAACAGCAGGTATGTCAATTATTAAAAATATTCAAGGAAGCTTGCAAAATTTCACGCGGTACAGAATAGAAAAATATATTCTGAGTGGATTTGGAGTCTTTATTTTTCTTTCTATCGTTATAGTTGGTTTTGTAGAGGTTCAACGCAACCTTTTACCTTACAAAATTATTTTAACTGCAGGGAAAAAAACAGGAGAAAGTTATATTCTCAGCTCGGCGATCGCGAGAGTTGCTCGACAAAATAGCAATATCAAAATTGATGTTTGTGAAACAGACGGAACAGGGGATAACATTAAAAGCCTTAGAGGTGAGAGGTTAACAACAAAATCTACATGCTTATCAGGAGTATCAACAAAATATCTCAAAGCCCACTTAGGAACTGCTCAAGCTGATATTTATCCTGGTTCGGATGCACGGGTTTTAACTAATCTTTATCAAGACCATTTTCATTTACTTGTTAATCCTCAAAAAGTTCCCTTACCTCAACAAATAGAAAATTTTCAGATTGGTACCCTCAGAAGTAAAACAGTTGAAACACCTCAAGGAGGAGGACAACGTAAATCTTTTGAAAACATTGCAAATAAGCACTACAAAATTAATTTTAACTTTATAGATTCCAATCCAGAAAAAGCAGATGCTGTCTTTCGCGTCCGCGTTCTTGGTAACGAGCAAATTCGTAAGCTGATCGCTACTGGTTGGAGATTAGTACCGATCGGACAAGTGAATGCTATTCAGCAAACAAAATATCCTGCTTATTCACCTTCTACAATTCCTGAGGGAGTTTATCGAGGTTCACCTGCTGCTCCAGAAGTGGACTTAGAAACAATTGCGGTGCAAAGAACTTTATTGTCCAGAAGAGATGTACCTGACTGGGTTGTTGAAAAGATAGTAACTATTTTGAGTGAGTATCGTCAGGAGATAAAAAAAGAAATTCAAGCGATCGCTCAAGAGCGTTATGGTTCCCCCCAAATTTTCGATCCAGAAACCATTTATCCTTTAGTTAATCGCTTCGAACGACCAGAAGATAATAGCAATGTGCAAATTCATAAAGGTGCACTCATTTATTATGACCGTAACGACCCTTCCTTTATTCAAGAAAATGCTGATTTTTTGGGATTGTTATTAACCATTGTTTTGTTGGTTGGTTCGTGGTTGTTAAGGATAAAAGTGTGGCGCGATCGACGGATAGAATGTGAAGCAAATGAAAAAGTCGATCGCTACATTGAAAACGTTGTTCAGTTAATGAAGCTTAATGCCAAAAATCAAGCAATTTATTCTACAGTTGTTGAGATAACCCGATCCCTAGAGGACTTATTCGGACGTCAAGAAAAACTCAATCAGGAATTTCAAAGAGCTAGTCATTCCCTTGATATTGAAGAGATATCCCAGTCGGGTTTCCGGGTATTTAGTGAAGCTTATAAATCTGCTCGGGAGACTATCGAGCAAGCTGTTGAGGAACGTCAACGAAAAGTTGTTTCGAGTTATGTAAATCAGCTTAAAGAATTACTAAATCGATTGGATAGTGGAGAAAAACCTGATTTACTTTTAATTGAATTAGATCAAATTCGTAATGAAGCTGCAGATACCTTACTTCAAGAACGAATTTTCTCACGTCAATCCTTTAGAACTTTTGTTGATGCATATAACTTTATTAGAGATGCAATTGAACGTTCCTGTAAAGGTTTGAAATAATAATTGATAATTGGTAATTGATAATTGGTAATCGGTAATTGGTAATTGGTAACTGATAAAAGGGAAAGGAATGATTTACCTTCCCCATAGTGGAGAATTAAGAGTAATAACTGTATTCGCGATTAAAAGTAACCCACTTACAGTTAAATATTAGCCGCGAACTTAGTCACATTCCAGAGACTTGCGAGTTGAAACACCTGTTTTAGAATTAACTCCACTTGCAACCGCGCAGAGTTTTTTAATTTGAAAACCATCTAAAACAGCATTTGTGAAATCAGCACCTGTGATATCTACATCATCAAAGGTGGAATATAACATCATTGCTTCTGTTAAGTTTGCATCGCTGAGATCCGCACCTTTAAAATCTACTAAGTAAGCGATACCATCACTCAAATCTGCACCATGAAGATTTGCTCCTGCTAGTGTTGAACCGTTGAAAACAGCACCCCGTAAATCGGAATTACTAAAATTACTATTCTCTAAATTCAACTTGGTGAATTCAGAAGCGATTAAAGTTTTATTTGAGAAATCTTTATTTACTACTGCACGTTTACCCGCTACACGCTTATTTGCAGCTTCTGCTGATAAAGGATGGAACAAAACAGCCAAAGCTAAAACAAAAGCAAAAAACACCCGCCAGTATTTCATCATGTTAGTTTGTTGAGTTTCAATACTTCCACAATTAATTATTAAACTTATTGGTGATCGATTGTCGATTTTTAGTCAGAGAGCCATAATTTGAGGAGAATAAAATCTCCGGCGTCCCCCATAATTGGGGAATTTAGGGAGCTACACTGGCGACTATAAATTTTAAAGATTCATCCCTCAATTCTGCAACGCCAAATTTCTCTCTTAGTCCATGTTAGGGTTCTAGTTCTTTTCTTCTTTGCTAAGAGGGATTCAACAATTTCCCACTGCTTATCTGTTAAACTCCTTGAATATAAAATTTTTCCCTAATCATACATCTTTTGTAAAGATACCAAATGGGGTTCTATATAACGATGAATTACAAACAAAATCGTCTCCGAAAACTCTTCACATGTAGTTTTCTTACATTAATTAGTACGCCAGTTCATGCTCAAATAATTCCGGACAAAACTCTACCGAAGAACTCTGAGATTAAATTAGAAGGTAATAGAAGCATTATTAAAGGAGGAACAAGAGCAGGAAGTAATTTATTTCACAGCTTTGAAGAATTTTCTGTTCCAACAGGTGGAGAAGCTTACTTCAGTAATGGTGCTGATGTCAGTAACATTATCAGTCGAGTCACAGGTAAATCAATTTCTAATATTGATGGTTTAATAAAAGCAAATGGTAATGCAAACTTATTTTTAATTAATCCCAATGGAATAGTATTCGGTAAAAATGCTTCGTTGGATATTGGTGGTTCCTTTGTGGGGAGCACAGCTAATAGTTTTAAGTTTGCTGATGGCAAAGAATTTAGTGCTGCTGAGACACAAACAACAGGTTTATTGAGTATAAATGTTCCTTCGGGATTGCAATATGCTTCCAATTCAGGAAAAATTAGCAATCAATCTCAAGTAACAGACAGTGAAGGTGAAGTTGTTGGTTTGCGAGTAAAACCAGGAAAAACATTGGGGTTAATAGGTGGTGATGTCAGCTTTGACAATGGAACAGTAGATGCTCCTGATGGAAGAGTGGAGTTAGGAGGGCTCAAGGATGAAGGAACAGTTGGATTGAGTCGGGATGGAAGTAATCTCAGTTTTAATTTTCCTCAGGGGATAGAAAGAAGTGATGTTTCTTTAAGTAATGGTTCGCAAGTCGATGTGGCTGGGAATCGCGGTGGGGAAATAGCTATTAATAGCCGTAATGTTCAAATTATAGAAAAAAGTTCTTTGGAGGCAGGTATAAAAGAAGAACTAGACTCAATTGATACTAAAGCTGGAAATATTGATATTAATGCAACTGAAGCGATCGATTTGGAGGGAGGAGGTATAATCAGCGACTCAATAGGACTTGGTGCAACAGCACAGGGAGGGGATATTAACATCAAAACTGGCAATTTATTAGTTAAAGATGCAAAGGTGAGTACTTTGATTTTTGGTGGGGGTAAGGGAGGTAATTTGAATATTGATGCTAAAGATATTCAACTTATTGGTACAAGCGGAGATGGTGACTCTCCTAGTGGATTGTTCGCTCAAACAGATTCTGACTTAAAAGGAGATGGGGGAAATTTGAAAATAAAAACTAATACATTGCTAGTTCAAGATGGAGCAAAGGTAAGTACTAGAACATTTGGTGCTGGTCAAGCAGGTGATTTGACAGTTGATGCTAAAGACATTCAAATTATTGGTACAAGCAAAAATGGTAATTTTCGTAGTGGATTGTTTACCGAGCCAGTTTTTGACCCAAAAGGAGATGGGGGAGATTTGAAAATAAAAACCAATACATTAGTAGTTAAAGATGGAGCAAAGGTGAGTACTAGCACATTTGCTGGAAGTAAGGGAGGTAATTTGACCATTGATGCCAAAGATATTCAACTTATTGGTACAAGCAAAGATGGTGTTTTTCTTAGTGGATTGTTTGCCGAACCATTTTCTGAAGACTCAAAAGGGGGTGGAGGAGACTTGACCATAAAAACTAATACATTATTAGTTAAAGATGGAGCACAGGTGAGTACTAACACGTTTGGTGCTAGTCAGGGAGGTAATTTGACTATTGATGCCAAAGATATTCAGCTTATTGGTACGAGCAAAGATGGTGATTCTCCTAGTGGATTGTTTGCCGAACCATTTTCTGAAAACTCAAAAACAGATGGAGGAGATTTGACCATAAAAACTAATACATTATTAGTTAAAGGTGGAGCAAAAGTAAGTACTAGAGCATTTCTTGAAAGTAAGGGAGGTAATTTGACCATTGATGCTAAAGATATTCAGCTTATTGGTACAAGCAAAGATGGTAGTTTTCGTAGTGGATTGTATACTGAACCATTTTCTGAAGACTTAAAAGGAACTGGGGGAGATTTGACCATAAACACTAATACATTGTTAGTTAAAGATGGAGCACAGGTGAGTGGTAGCACATTTGGTGCTAGTCAAGCAAGTAATTTAACTATTGATGCTAAAGACATCCAACTTATTGGTGAAGGCAAAAATGATAGATTCACTGGCTTGTTTACTAAGGCAGAATCCGGAACAACAGGAGATGCAAAAAATCTGTTCATTACCACCGATAGGTTATTAATTTCCAATGGAGCAACCATTTCAGTTACTAACGATGGAACAGGGGCACCAGGTGATATTAATATCAACGCTAGTTCCGTACAACTTGACAATGGCAAGATTGAAGCTGACACCAATTCTAACAAGAAGGTTGGCAATATTAAACTCGACATTGCAGATTTATTGCTGATGAGCAATGGTAGCCGGATTTCTACAAATGCGGGTGTAACTGAAACAAAGGGAAACGGAGGTAACATCACAATCAATATTCCCGATGGCTTTATTATTGCTACTCCAAATCAAAATAGTGACATTACTGCTAATGCATCTGAGGGTAATGGTGGAAGAGTTAATATCAACGCTACTGGTATTTTTGGCATCGCTCCACTAAGTTTAAAACAACTCTCCAGTTTACGTCCAGAGGATTTAGAACCAGGCGAATTACCAACAAACGATATCACAGCAGTTTCTCAACAAAACCCCAACTTGAGCGGCACTATTGAAATAGATGTACCAGAAAACCCTACTCAAGAACAGGAAGAATTACAAACAGATATTGTTGATGTGTCGCGGCTAATTGAGCAAAACCTCTGTCAAGCCAGTCAAAACAGTGAATTTGTTATTACAGGGCGTGGTGGTATACCTCAATCTCCCAAAGAGACTCTGGAAACTGATGCAGGTTGGGAAGATTGGCGGCTAATCCCTTTCAAAGAAAAAACCACAGCAGAAATAATACAGAAAGTAAATAAATCTGAAGTAAAAATCAAGGAAGAACGACCCAAAAAAATTGTTCAAGCTCAAGGTGTGACATTTAACTCCAATGGTGAGGTAGTCTTAACGGCAACTCCTAATAGTTCTGAACCATTAAATTCTGGCTTAAATGCTTTGAATTGTCATAATTTCGCAGGATGATGAATTTATTAAAACCTCTAGTTATACTATTGGCTCATCTTCAGAAATTATGCGGCGAAGCGTTCTAAAAAAGAGATTGCTTCTCTTAACGCCGAAATTGAAAAACGCTTGGTATCTTTTCAACCAGTTATGTTGCAAAAATAGGATTCAAATATTGAGGAGTATAAAATTCCTTGCTCAAAATTTCTTTTTTAAGCAGCAACCCCAAACAAATAATTAGTAAACAATATTATATTCAGCAACGCCTCAGCAACGCCATCGAGATTATGATTTGTTAACTTACCATTTCCATACATCACTATCAGAGAAAGATGCCCCAAAAAACTCTCTATACAAGTTACATCGTAATGTCACCTTATTACCAGAAATGTTGACTAATCCCATACTGTGCAACTGATAAGCTAACATCATTTTCAATTGCACTGGATTTTGAGCTGTAACAATCTGCTTAAGAGCCTTTGCTAAATCCAGATTTTGTTGTATGTTTAACCAGTGTTTTCGTAAATGATGACCATAAATCCCGGCTTCTGTAGTCGCTTCCGTTAAAATTTGTTCCAGGGAAATATCTGGATAAATTTTCAGGTGAGCGAAGGCTAACTCCAATAGATAGGGATGACCTCCTACAAGTTCCATTAGTTTTTCTAGCTTATCTAGATCCAGTAGAACTTCATGTTGTCTAGCAAAATTTATTACCTGCTCCCGGTTAAACTCCATTAACTCAATAGGTAAACCAACATTAAATGGAGATTGTTCAATATTGAGCCGGATGTAAACGTCTGTAGAATGAACGATAATTAATCGCAACTTTTTCCAAATTTTACGACTTCTTGCTTTTTCATACCAAGAGCGTAATAAGCCAAAAAAGTCTTCGTAAATTTGTGGATGAGGAAAGAGCAAATCTAAATTATCCAAACATAAAACCAGAGGATTTTCTGACTGAGCTAATAAATATTCTTCAAAATAAGTGGTGCTACTAACCTTCGCCCCCATTCCTTCTTCATCCCAGTATTCATCTAATTTATTGCCTAATCTCAGTTCTCGACCTAAGTTAATACAAAACCAACGCAAAAATTTATTAATATCTGTAAAATGAGTGCGAATATCTGCTAGTTCCAAGCTTAAGTTAACAGTGGAATAATTCTCCTGTGACAACTGATTCAGTATTCTTGTAACAAGATATGTTTTCCCCATAAAGCTAGGAGCTTTTATCCTGATTAGAGAGCCAGGTTGCTTGATTGTTTCATAACAAATTGATTCGATGGGAGGGCGCTCTACATATATATCCAATTTGGAAGTAAAATTTGTTGTTTTTTTCTCAACTAAAAGCTGTTTTTCTCCTAAGTTATGTTTTACTGAATCTGAATTTATAGAATCCAAATCTAGATTTATTTGCGAGACTGTATGATTTTGATTTTTATTAGCAATACTTTCTATAAAACTTGAAGTTTCTCTACAAGTAGATTGTTGTGACCAATATTTTTCTAAAACTTGTTTAAAATTACTTTTTTTAACCTTTTCATCTAGAGACTCTGTCAGAGATTTCCAAAGTTTTGGAGCTACATCTTGACTGATATAGCTTGTAGCATATTGATGCTGTGCCGCGATTGTGTCATACTCTTCTTTGTTCCATGCTCCTTCAATAATAATAATCTCAACTTTTGTCAAATATCTTTGGAGGTTGACATATAATAATTTATTTACTATTTTGATTGCTTCATCTAAGGTAAAATCACTCACGATTGGACCTCAAGCTAATAGTTTATGGTTATATAACCAGTAGCACAAAAATGCAATAAATTATAAAATTTCAAAGGATTTGGCAGCGGATGGGAACAACACGAAGGCTTAGAGGAGAAACTGAAGATGCAGTTGAAAAAATACCAGAACTGCTACTTCAAATCAAAAGTATATTTTTCATTGGCTTAAGCATTGGTATTTTAATTAACTATCCTACACTCGTACGGGCGAAATCTAATAATCCAATCAATAGTAAATTAAAAGAAGCAGCCTCAAAGCAGAAAGAACCACCCAATAGAGGAACCCCTATAACTAATGATGGGACAGGAAGTAGAGGTGATTGTCTACACAAACACAATAAACCACCACTAACTCGTTTGGTCGGTAGTAGAAATCTAAACTTAACTGTCAGTCAATATCCAACTTTTTGGATATATGTACCTTATACACGTGAAGAAGTCTCTGAGGCAGTATTTACCTTACAAAATGAAGATTCGGAAGTGTATCGGACAGATTTCGAACTACCTGAAAAACCAGGAATTGTCAGTATCAATCTCCCATCTACAGCCTCAATCGCAGTAGGGAAACAATATCGCTGGTATTTTGATATCAAATGTTCTGTTTCAGAGGTATCCGAGAAGTCGTCGATTCCTATTTCTTTAACAGGAGTAGTCAAACGGGTTGCAAAATCTTCTGCTTTTCAAAGCAAGTTAAAAAATGCTAAAACATCATTAGAACGCATGAAGATTTACGCAAATTATGGCATCTGGTATGAAACGTTAACAGAAATAGCTCAAATAAAGCAAAATAAACCACACAACAGTGCTTTAAATAAAATATGGTTTGAACTATTAAGTCAACCTCAAGTTGGCTTAGAAAAAATCGCTTCAGAGCCAATTTTGGGAAACGTAAAATCTAATTCTATAACCAATTTCCGACTAAAATAAAAGCTGCCCAATGATAAGGACGATTGTAGTCTGTATCCGGATAGTTTTTGAGAAAAGCAAGCTGAATATTTCGTAGTGCTTCCGCTTTTGTTATTTGGGGATTCTTAAACTGTTTGTATAATTTAACCATAAATTCAGCTGTGGAAGCATCATTAACCTGCCAAAGACTACCCAAAGTACTTTTTGCTCCTGCACGAATTGCAATTCCAGCCAATCCTAAAGCTGCTCGTTTGTCGCCAGTGGCTGTTTCACAAGCACTCAGAACTAATAGTTCAATCGGACTTATTATACTCTGGTTTTTTACCTGTACCAAAGTATCAAAATCTTTGACTTTGATCGGCTTATTCCAGTCTAGAATAAAAGTTTGCTTGGGGTTAGAACTAAATTGACCGTGGGTAGCAATGTGGAGGACATTAAATTTTTCTTTTTCAAGCTGATTTTGGATCTTCTCTTGAAGAAAATCTTGATTTTCCAGCTTTCGACTCTGATTAACCTCACGGCTAATTCCCAATAATTCATCGTCAATATTTTTTAAGGGAGAGAAGCCCTTTTGTTCAAAGCTCGGAGCGTTATTTGCTCCAGCAGCTAATAAATTTAGCTGTTTTTTTAATAAAGGTTTGGGAGCTAATAATTGTAAACCAGGGGTTACAGCAACAGCATATCTCTCTATCAGATACTTTTCTCCATCAAATAGTATTGATATAGGAATATTTTGTAATGAACCATCCAAGACAAAAACTAAAGTTTTGATTTTACTTTTATCTCGAACAATAGACTTTTCGAGTTCGGTTTCGAAGGGTTTAATTAGCCAATCGTAAACTGTTTTAGATAATTGTTTAATTTTGCTGGGATGGGTGCTTCTAATTCTCACAAGTTCTTGTAATTCTGTGATGACTTCATCAATTTGACTTAGAGATATATTTTTATTTGTAAAATTACGGAGGTTATCTTCACCGGGTAGTTTTAATATCACCTCTAAGCGATTTTTGAGAAACATTGGATATATTACTGCTGTATTAGGATCCAAATTATCAATATTTACTACCTCCGGTTTAGCACAAGCATCTCCAAAAAAGTTATCTAATTCTGCTAACTGAAGTTTTTCAATAACATCACGAGCTTTGATTAAATTTTCCTTCTTAGGATCAGGAGAATCTAATAACAGATTAACTAATTCTCTATATATTGGTTCTACGTTATCACGAAAAGAAAACTGAATATCTGGGGTCAGAACAGCCAAATCACTTCGTAAATCTGTGATGATATTAAAAGCTTGAGTATAATATTTAATTGCTTCGGGAATCGCATGTTCAAATTTCAAAATTCTTCCCATTTGCCATTGCCACTGATAGGCTATATCCCATGCACTAATCCCTTGAGCAATAAGTATCCCACGCTCAGTCATTTTCTTCGCCTTTGACCATTCATGATTTTTTTCATATAAACTTCCTAGAGTTCCAGTAGCATAGGATTCTGCTCTTTGGTCATTTAATTTTTTTGCATGATGGATGGCAGTATCTAATATTTGAGAAATACTTTGATAAGTATTAAAATAATTATCAATTGATTTTTTTTGCTCATTGTCCAGCTTCATTAGATTTTCTGCTAAATTTACACATGCATATATTGAAGAGCGACTCACAGGTAACTGCTTGAGTGATTTAAATATTTCGGGTAATAAACTCCAAGCTAGTTCATTTTTCTTCGTTTTAACTAGCAGACTTAACTGATTTAACTTTGCTTGAACTTCAATAGTTGGCAAATTAGTTTTTATAGCTGCTTGTTGATATAAACTTAAAGCTGATTGAATATATTTTTCTGCACCTTGTGGATTTTTTAATTCTTTTTCTTTCATTGCCAAGGCTAAATTTGTATTGCCTAAACTAAGCAAAATTTTACTTTCATTTTGTGGTGAATTTTGTAATGATGATTCCTTGGTATCATCTATTTTTCTTATTATTTCTAAACTTTCTTCTAAAAGTTTTTGAGAAGAATCTAATTCTCCCTTTTGTCTGAAAATATTACTGAGATTATGCAAACCAGCTACCTTTACTGGAGATTCTGGTAATGCTTGCAGCTTTTCTTGTATCGAATTTAATAAGTTATAACTGCGCCGGTAAAATCCTAAAGTTTGTAAAGCTTGAGCTTGATTAATTTGACTGCCGATCGCGCCTTCAGAGTCACTCGCAGAAGTATAAAGCAATTCAGCTACTTGAAAACTTTCTAGAGCCTTTTGAGGATCGCCAATCTTCCACTGTAAACGTCCTTGACTGTTGAGAACCTGAGCACGAACCCGCTTAAAATCTTTACCTTGAATGTCTAGTTGATCTAACAAAGATAAACTTGTGTTGATTGCTGTCTTAGCTTCTTGAGTGCGTCCTAACTCCTGATAAACTAAAGATATGAAGCCCAAGGTTTGTGCTTCCCCAAGTACATTTCTTCTTGCCTTGTAAACTTTGGCAACTTTTTGCAATACCTTTGCAGCTTGAGAAAATTGTCCTGCATCATAATATTTTTTGCCTGTTTGCACTGAAGCCAGTAGAGAATTCTGAGTTGGAGTCGCTGGTAGTGCCGTAATTTGAGGAAAGAATTGGATACTGAAATTAAGAACAAATCCTAAAACAGCAATAAATGTAAATTTAATCAAGCGTTTCATACAAAAATAGGGGTAGTTTGAAAACTCAGTGAATTTATATCATGTCAAGTAGTTGGGATTGACACTTCCCTGACTCTTTAAACCTCGCTAATTCTTGGTTTATCAAGTAAGTCGAGGGATATTTGAACGCAGCAAGCTATTCACCATAGATGGGTACTAACGATTCACTATCGCCACTTGCTCCACCAGACTTGCACCCTTACGGGTTCGGCAAGTCGCTCATGGGGGAGACCCCCAAGACCGCGCTGTCTCACCAAACAGAGTATAGGTTGCAACTCCCCGAACATTAGCTCTTGCTTGCCCAACAGTACCTTTTAAGGTTTCTCCATAATCCTTAATAATGTTATGGATCTATAAGACTGGATAAAAAATATTTGATTTTCTAAATGTATTCAAAATTATGATTTAGTAATTGTTTTTTTAATCAATATGAATTTCAATTATATATATTCAATTATCTAATGCAGTCACAAAGCAGACTGGTAATAATATCATCAAAAACTTTTAAAATAGTTATTACAAATCATTACACTGGCAACGCTACCCACCAACACTAAAGCTGAGGGAACTAAAGGTAACCAAGCAGCATTTACTACCAACAACACCCAACAGCTACCATATAAAATCCCTAGAGCCACACACCCAGCAAATCTAATTTTCAGTGGCGTTCGCAAACTCCAAACCAGTAAACCTCCTATAAATGACCAGGAGTAAATCCAGATGATTTCACCTGCTTCTGATAAAGACCAAATCAAAGGTCGATTATCCAGTACTGCACTGAGAATATGACTCACCATATGCGCCTGATTTTCTACACCACTCATTGTTTTGACCGACCACCCACCACTATAGGGTGTGCGCCAATTATGGTCATTGAAACTCTGAGCGACTGTACCAATAAGGACTATACGATTTTTTACTAAATTGGTATCAAACTGATTATTGAGGACTTGTTGTAGGTTAAGTTTCTCAGCAATTCTTGAATTCGCTCGGTAATTAAGTAATACTTGGTGACCCTGGTTATCAATCTTGTGGTAACCTCCCGTATTTGTTTCCAAAACTTTGAAGACAGTATTACCTAACTTCAAATAATTATCTGGAGTAAATTCAAGTTGTATCCCCTTATCATTCAAGTACTTCATTGCTAATTGCCAACTAAAAGCGTATTTACTTTGACAAGGTGATGCTTCATTTACAGCTAATAAATGGCGACGAATTACATCATCGGAATCCAATAAAATGTTGTTAAATCCTTGACGTTCTCCAGGGACTTCTGGAGGAGGGGGAACACCAGGACTTCCGTATTTGCAAATAGAAAATAATTTATTACTATTTCGCATTCTTTTAATTAATTCCTGGTAGTTCCCTTTTACAGGACGATCGCGGAAAATATCTAAGCCAATAACTTTCGCTCCATAGTTTTCTAATTTTGTCAATAGTTGCTCTAAAGAACGGTTAGATAATGAGCCTTCTCTATCGTCATCTTTAAGTTGGGATTTAACATCCTCTTCTGTGATAGTAACTAATAAAAGCCTTTGATCCGATTCTTCGATGGGTCTAAGTTGCATTAGATGATCGAAAGCATTTAATTCCCATGCTTGCAATAAACCCAGAAATCGCATACCTACCACTAAGCTAGCAGTTACCATACTTGCAGCAACTGCAGTCCAAGGTGATACTGAAGTAGGTCGGGATTTTTCTGAAGCTTTGAGGTTTTCCCTAACCCAATCAAGATTAAAGATAGTTGCATAGATCTGGTTTTTAACGACTAAGCTTCCCCTCTCTTGACTAACTAAACCAGATAGACACAATTTCACATACTCTTGAGATTTTTTGTCAGTGATTTTCTTCTCTGTAAGTATTTTTCTATATAGTTGCAGCAATTTTTCACTGGAACAATTATTCCTATGTGTTAAAATCCCATCAACTTTACGGGTATCGCCTCTGTTGTGACAAAGCCGATCGCGAATTGTTCTAAGATGTTCTGGTTCATCTTGAAATTCCCAATCTGTAACTATTCTTTGTTGTACTAACTGCTTGATCCATTCTTTCTCAGCACCAGCAGGGATAACAGTTTGACTGTTTTGAACTAAGGAACAAAGTTTCTGAGTCAAAAATGGTTGTCCTTGTGTCCAATACAAAATTTCTTTTAAGATAACTTGGGGATTTTCAACTTTGTGTGTCAATCCTTGAGCTAAAACACTGCTTTCATTTAATTGAAAACCCTTGAGTTCAATTCCTCGACCGATATTAAAGGGAGTAGAATATTTATCTTGAATCAGATTGTTAGGTGCGACAACACCTAACAATGCAAAAGTAAGTCTTCTATATTCTGGTTTAGTTGCTCGCTTATCGTAGCAATTACGAATTAAGGCAAAAAAATCATCAGTAGGAAAACTTAAGCTCAGAACACTATCAGTTTCATCAATGAATACAACAATATCTTGACTAATCTGCACCAACAATACTGTTTCAATAAATTTCCCCAACTGCTGGATAGGTGATAAGTCTTCTTGTTCGCGCAACCAACTACGGCGATTTACCTTTAAGTTAAAACCACTGATTAATTCCTGAATGATACCGCCATACCATTGTTGTGGCGTAATTTTCCGAAAACCAATTCCGGTCAATTCAATCTCTGTACAAGTAATACCTTGAGATTGTAACTTATGCATAGTCTGTATCCGTAAGCTAGACTTGCCCATCTGTCGGGAATTAAGAACATAACAATATTCCCTTGCTAACAAAGCATTGTAGAGTTCATTATCTGCTTGGCGTACGACGTAGGTATGAGCATCAGGAGGTAAACTTCCTCCGACTTGATATTGATAGGGGGCATTGAGTGAAGTTTTCATAATTAATGTTTTATACCATATCCCTCTATGAGGGTGGGATTTTGAAGTTCGAGCTTACTACATTAGCTATATTTATCTTAATTATTTCGCCGATCATCAGATTAGCAAAATAAAAAAATTGAATAAATTACTTTTTCAAGATAAATGTTTACTTGTCAACAATGAGTCAATTATTGATTAATATAATCACTTTTACTATAAAAATATATATCTGAGGGGATATAAAATTTCAAAAACCTTTAGATTTGCTGCGATCAAATATAAGTCGAAAACTTAGTAAAGTTAGCATTGTAGCAGTAAAAAAGACGGTATTTTTACCTGAATTTATTTGAATTACCTGAATTTAAATTCAGTAATATCAGGCTGAACTTAAGTCAATATTACTGAATTCACCCTGAACTATTAAGTTGGATAGTCAATCATAATTAATTTATAGAAAGCAAGAAAAGCTTTTTAGCTTTTAGACTTATAACCTTATTTTCTCAATACTGGCTAACGGGACTCGGACAAAAAAGGAGTGGGAAACAGCCTTAAAGCCAATCATGACAAGGGGTTAACTTCAAAGTGCTAAAAATCGCTCTTAGCGTTGTGTGGCGTTAGCCATAACCTAGATGTATTTATAAATAAAACAACCAATTCTATGTAAAAGTATTGACTTATAAAGCTTTGAAGCTATTTTTTGAATTAAAAAATGTCTAAGTTCTGTTAGTCAGTTTAACTCATCTACAAAATTACCCTATAGGCATAGGTGCGATATATGAGAATATTAGAGGCAGAAAGTTCTTCTATGAATCCAAAAGAAGTGCTTCAATTTACTGATACCTTAGTTTTTACCAAGCTAGGAGTACATTTGAATGACTTACAGAGACTTATAATTGAATCTACTTGCTCTGGTTCTCGTCAAGGTTACGAACAGATAGCCAAAACACATGGCTATTCACCAAATTACTTGAAGCAAGATGTTGGACCGAAATTATGGCAACTTCTTTCTAGTGTCTTTGGGGAAAAAGTTAAAAAGAACACTTTTAAAAGTGCGATTGAGAGACAGTTAGGTATTGTAAATCGCTTTTCTTCTTCATCTCCTGACCCAGCGAACACAAATATAAGAGAACAGCAAGAGACTTCAAAACAAACAAATTTTGCTAGTTCACTCAATCAAGATACATTAACTTTAGATGTTCATAAAAACTTGGTAAATAATTATTGCCATGATTGGGGAGAAGCTCCTGATGTTTCTGTATTTTATGGGCGTAATAAGGAGCAAAATACTCTTGAAGAATGGATAAATACCTATAATTCTCGAATCATCGGTATTGTGGGAATGGGTGGAATTGGTAAGACCCATTTATCCGTAAAATTAGCAAAAAGGATGCAGAATCAATTTGATTTTCTCATTTGGCGTTCGTTACAAAATGAACCCTCTTTAGAAGATATTTTAAACAGTTTACTGCAATCTATTCGTAAAAAAGAGAGAGTAGAATTACCTGAAAGTGTAGATGGGAAAATATCTCTTCTACTTGAATTTTTACGTAAACATCGTTGTTTGTTGATATTGGATAATATAGAAACTATTCTGTGTAATGGAGAAAATACAGGTTGCTACAAGCCAGGTTTTGAAGATTATGGTAACTTCTTCAAACTTTTAGGAGAATGTCATCACACTAGTCACTTGATCATCACTGGTCGTGAAAAACCAAAAGAACTTGCTCTGATGGAAGGGGAAAATTCATCAGTTCAATGTATACATTTAAGTGGTTTGAGTACTTCAGCAGGACAAAAGCTATTGCAATTTAAAGGTTGCTATTCTTCTGGCGAAGATGGATATGAATACCTGGTAGAGCAGTATTCAGGAAATCCTTTAGCGCTCAAAATAGCAGCAGTTGCAATTAAAGAATTATTCCAAGGAGATATAAAAGAATTTATTCAATATAAAACCTTGTTACTTGATGAAATTTGTAACCTTTTAGGACAGCATTTTTATAGAATATCTAGCTTGGCAAAATCTATTTTATACTGGTTAGCAATTCATCGCGAACCAGTATCCATAGCTCAATTATTATTAGAAATCTATCCCTCAGTTCCGCGACAAAAGGTAATGGAGACACTGAAATATTTGGTTCAATCTTCCTTAGTTGAAAATAGGGGTAATAAATTTACATTAAAACAGATCGTTATGGAATATGTTATAAACTCGTTAATTGATAGAGTTTGTGAAGAAGTTGTAACAGGGGAATTAGATTTACTCAAAACCCACGTTTTGTTGAAAATTGAAATTCATTGTTCAACCAAAAAAGCTCATATTAATCTTATAACTAAAACAGTAATAGAAAAACTAATTACTATATTTAAAAACCAAAGTGATTTAGGAAAAAATCTAAAAAATCTTCACTTAGAAATTGAGAAATATTATGAGGATAAATGTGGATATTTATATGAAAATATTTTCAATTTAATTTGTCACATACCAAATAATTTAATTGGAAGTTCACTTTATAATTACAAATTTCTCAATGACAAAGAAGCTAGTTAGTAGTACAGTAGGTCTACTTGACTTTAAGCTGGTTCAAACTCAAATAATTCACTCAGGATTGCTGATAAATAGACAATAACTTTCAAAATTATTTAAATCCTAGGGACACAAAATTAACTACAAATATTGAAGAGGTTGTTTAAATTATGCCTAGAATAATTTCTATTCATTCATACAGAGGTGGTACAGGTAAGTCGAATTTAACAGCAAATATAGCTGCAATAGTTGCTCGTAAAGGATATCGAGTTGGTGTCATAGATACGGATATTCAGTCACCTGGGATTCATATTCTCTTCGGTTTAAATGACAACACTATAAAACACACCCTGAATAACTATCTCTGGGGTCAATGTCCTATCCGCGATGCAGTTTACGATGTTACATCTGTTCTTCAAGAGAAAGTAAACAATCACGGCAGTATTTATTTGGTTCCTTGTAGCACAAAATTGAACGATATTTCCCGTGTATTACGCGAAAGGTTTGATGTTGAACTGCTGCTAGAAGGTTTTAAAGACTTAATTAAAGACATCAAGCTTGACTATTTATTTGTAGACACCCATCCTGGTCTGACCCAAGAAACCCTGATTTCACTTACAACTTCAGATATTGTTATGTTAATACTTCGACCAGATCAACAAGATTTTCAAGGTACTGCAGTCACAGTTGATGTTGCTCGCAGGCTAAAAACACCACTACTATTACTTACGATTAATAAAGTCTTAACTGATTACGACTTTAACGATTTGAAAAAGAAAGTTGAATCAACTTATGAAGCTCCAGTCGCAGGGATAATTCCTGAATCAAAAGATATCTTGCGACTTGGTAGTAGCAGTATATTTTGCCTAACCTATCCAAATCATCCAATTTCTCAAGCCATAGATGGAATAGTTAAACATATTATTTCATAAAAAAATTCATTCACAGCTAAGTTTAATTAATTTATGCCTTATACACGAATAGTAACTGGTAAAAAAACCACTTTATCTAAAAGTTTCACTTTATTGATGTTGCTAATTTTTGTTGTTGGAATTAGTTTGAGTGGTATAACTTTAGCTCGTGTTTTAAATTCAAAAGCACAACATGAAGTTGCTTCGACTGCAAATGTAGTTATGGATATTTTGAGTTCTGCTCGTGATTATACAAACAATGAACTTGCTTCTCAACTTCAAGAACGTATAAAAGCTAATGAATTTGTACCTCAAGTAATTCCTTCTTATAACGCAAAAAGTATTTTTAAAATTCTACATCAAAACCATTCATCCTATGCAGAATATAAATATAAAGAAGCAATGCTCAATCCCACTAATCCTGAGGATAAGGCAAATGAATTTGAAAGGAAAATAATTAAGCATTTTACTCTCAAACCAGATATTCCACAGATTGAAGATTTTACTTTTCTTAAATCTGGAGAAAAATTTTTTTATACTGCTTCTCCTATAATTATTAAAGACTCTAGCTGTCTTAAATGCCATAGTATTCCTGCTGAAGCTCCAGAAGAAATGATTCGCTTATATGGGGCTAATAATGGTTTTGGCTGGAAATTAAATGAAGTTTTAGGAACTCAAATAGTTTATATTCCAGCTAATATTGTTATGCGAAAGGCTATTCAAGCATTGTTATGGGTATTAGGAAGCATAGCCCTTATTTTTGCAATTACTATTTTTGCAGCTAATTTTTGGCTAAAAAGATATGTTGTTAACCCTGTTAGGGAGGTTGTTGAAGTTGCAGAAGCTGTGAGTATAGGTAATATGGATGCTGAGTTCAAAAGTGCATCGAACAATGAAGTTGGTATTCTTGTAGAAGCTTTTACAAGAATGAAAGTTAGCTTAGTAATGGCTCTTGAAAGATTAGAAGAATATCGTTTAGGAAATCGTCGAAAAGATGATTCCAATCGTAGATAAATTAAATAATATACAGCATTATAGATTTATGAATAGGCAACAATTACGCGCTCGTATTTTAGCTGAATTTGGTGCAAGTGATTCAGAAGTTACAGAACTATTGAATTACAACGAAAATATTTTTGAAAGTCATAAATGTAAACTTCCCCAAACTTTTCCTCCAGTACCAGAAGCTCATATTGCAGCTTGGGAAAAATATGTGATAGAGGCTGAAGAAATAGGGTCACACGAAGTCTTAAAAAATACTTTTGTACAATTACAATTTCCCATACTATCGGGTATTAGCAAAACAGAAGAATATCGTGCTGCAACTCGTCAAGGAGGATTTGCGAGTATTAGTAAAAACGTTGTAAATATAGTTTTTAAAGAACCAGAAAAATTACAAATAAAAATACACGAAACCCTTGCAGGCTTTATTCCCGTAATAATTGCTGGAAACCGTCAAGATTTTGTAACTTTAGTGCAAGCAATTACCAAACAGAATGAACCGCAACCGGTACCTGACTCAATGGGGGCTTGTATTGTTAGTGGCTACAATAACTGGAATCGTATTTACCAATATCAAAAACAATGGAAAGCACAACAAAATAATGACTCTGAATCGGAGTGGTCGAATGAATTTAAACGTTTGATCCCACGCAAAGAATTATATCAAGATAAATTTATTATTCTTAGCACTGGTCCCTACAGCAATGTACCAGCGAACAAATTAGGATTAACCAAAATGCAATGGCAGCAAATGTCTTTAAAAATTCGCTTAGAGCATGAATGCACCCATTACTTTACTCGCCGCTTTTTTGGATCTATGCGTAATAACTTATTAGATGAATTAATAGCTGATTATCGAGGTATTGTAGCTGCTATTGGTAGCTATCGTTCTGACTGGTTTCTCCATTTCATTGGTTTAGAATCATTCCCCAATTATCGCGAAGGAGGTAGATTACAAAATTACCGGGGAGAACCTCCACTCAGTGAAGGTGCGTTCAAAATTCTTCAAACTTTAGTCGTATGTGCAGCAAAAAATTTGGAGAATTTTGATAAACAGTTTTTTGCTCAGTCAAGAACATTAGCCAACGAACTTTCTATGCTATTAACATTATCAAAATTAACACTAGAAGAATTAGCAAGTTCACAAATCACCCACACCCTTCTATGATGAGGGTTTTGCTCGAAGTCTATCAAAACAATATCTTAAAAAGAAAGGCATATGATAGAAACTCTACTGAAAAAATTAAATGATAGTGATATTAATTGGATAATCTCTAATAGTCGGAAACAAAGACTTAGTCCTGATGATATACTCATCCATCAGCGACACCAAGCTGAATGTTTATACATAGTTTTAGAAGGTACTTTTAGCGCTATTATCAATAGGAATCCTAACAGTACTTTAGCTGGAGTTTTCGCTACTCTGGAAAGTAACGACGAGTTAGAAGAAGAAATAGGGCGTTTTTTTGCTGGCGAGGTTTTAGGTGAGGCTTCTTTGCTAAATTTTAGCCCCTCAGCAACTACGGTTAAAGCTATAGAAGATTCTGTTGTTTTATCCATATCTAGTCGTGACTTACGAGCAAAACTACGGCAAGATATTGGTTTTGCTTCTCGCTTTTACCAAGCAATTGCCATTTTACTTTTAGAGCGCTTTGAACGCTTGGTTAAAAAATTTACAAGTCGTCGTAACGTCAAAATTCCAGCACTGCAAGATGGTCCGATGCTTTTCGGGGAACTCAGCGACAGTGATGTAGATTGGATTATCGAACACAGTTACTTAGAGACTATATCTCCTGGTACTGTTTTAATTCGTGCGGGTAGAGCAGTGGAAAATATATACATATTAATACAAGGGAGTATGTCTGTATATTTTAAAGAAGAAAATACGCGAACCCTTACTAATGTTTTTTCATTATTAGAAACCTCTCCTGAAGAAGAGTCACCAGGATATGAAATAGCCACATCTTCTGTTAGCGAGATTATTGGCGAAACGACCCTTGTTGACAATCGGTTACCAAATTATACGTTTACAGCCCTCGAAACTTCCAAAGTTTTAGTAATTAAAAAACAACTATTATTTGTAAAACTTCAGCAAAATTCGGCGATTGGCGCTCGTTTTTACCGACTAATTTCAATACTAATTTCTGTTAGGTTACAAAGCTTAATTAATCGTCTTGGATACGGTAGAAGTTCTTACGGAGTAGGGCACAGACTATCAGAAAACTTGCAATATGACGATGAAATTGATGTGAACTTAATGGATAACCTTTTTACAGGAGGTGCAAGATTTGACTGGATGCTCAAACGCTTAAAAGTTTTATCTTAGTTAAAACATAAAAATACATAATTAATAGTCATGGTATCTCAAAGCAAACAACTTTTTCGTCAGGAATCACTCGAACGCTTATCTTCTCCAGAGAAACTTGACCAAATGATGCAAGTGGTTAGTCCCAAAGCCTGGCTACCACTAACGACAATGGGATTTTTAGTTACTTCTGCTTCTATCTGGAGTGTTGTTGGTCGTATCCCGATGAATGTTAATGGTCAAGCTGTACTAATTCGACCCCGGAATGTAGTACCTTTTAAAGTCATAAATGAAGGTCGAATTTTAACGTTGAATATTAAGCCGGGAGATAGAATTAAAAAAGGAGATGTTATCGGCACAATTGACGTACCACGAATCAGACAACAACTACGTCAAGAAGAGTTTAAGCTGAGTGAACTGCTTACTCAAAATAAACAAACTGCCGAACTGGATAAACAAAAACTTGTTTTACAACGTAATAACTTACTGAAACAGCGACAAGATTTAATGAACAACTTGGAAGCTACTCAAAAATTCAGACCTATCCTACGAGAGAAAAGTCTTGAATCTATAGCTCAAAGACGTTCAAGTCTCCAATTGACTTTAAAACAAGCGAGAAAATTAACACCCAAACTCAAGCGACGCATCGAGATTCGTCAAGCTCTCAGAAAAGAAAAAGCAATTAGTGAAGATATATTATTGCAAGCAGAGCAACAATTGGACGAAAATCTTACTAAAATCGCTGAGTTAAAAGCTCAAATTAAAGAGAACGATCGTCAAGAAACTGATGCAGAATCTCAAAACTTACAAAATCTCAACTCTATTCGACAAATTAATACTCAAATTGACCAGCTTGACGTCCAACAAGCTCAATTAAATCAACAACAATTAGAAAAAAGTATTCAAAGAAAAAACCAAGTTAAAGAAACTAGACAAAAAATAGAACAACTGCGTTTAGAACTCAAAAAGAAAAGCAAAATTGTTAGCGGATACGATGGTCGAGTTTTAGAAGTTCCCATTGCTTCGGGTCAAGCAATTGCTCCTGGTTCACGTCTTGCATCCATCGAAATTGTTGATCCCAACGCTAAACTGATGAGCGTTATGTATTTTGCTGACAAAGATGGTAAACAAGTTAAACGCGGGATGAATGTACAAGTTACTCCCAGTACAGTTAAACGCGAGCGTTATGGTGGAATACTTGGCAAAGTAAAAGAAGTAACTCCGTTTCCCGTTACAAATCAAGACATGACAGCAGTCATAGGAAATGAAAATATTGCTAACAATATTGCCCAAACCCTTTCTAATAGTGGTGGTTCTGCTGTACAAATTTTTGCAGAACTGGAGAGGGATTCCAGCAACCCTAGTCGTTTTCAATGGTCTTCTTCTGAAGGACCTGAATTAAATATATCACCTGGTACCACCGCACAAGTACGGGTGCAAATTGGAGAAGTTGCTCCTATTTCTTATGTAATTCCTATCTTCCGTTCTTTAACTGGTCTTCAGTAGCACCAAACTCACAAAAACATACTTTAATATTGCATGAATATATAATTCTTATGAATATTAGTAGTGCTTTCGAATCTGTTAAATCTTTTTTTAAAAATCAACCGAATCGCGTTCGTACTCCTGCTATCCTCCAAATGGAAGCAGTGGAATGTGGTGCTGCTTCATTAGCAATTATACTGGCTTATTACGGTCGCATTGTTCCCTTAGCCGAACTACGGAGCGAGTGCGGTGTTTCACGGGATGGTAGTAAAGCCTCAAAGGTGCTTAAGGCCGCAAGATTTTATGGCTTAGAGGCTAAAGGATTTAAAAAGTCTTTGCAAGACTTGAAAAATTATAAGCCACCCTACATTGTTTTTTGGAACTTTAACCACTTTTTGGTTGTAGAAGGTTTTGCTCAAGATTACGTTTATCTTAGCGATCCAGCGACTGGTCGTCGTAAAATCACTTGGAATGAATTTGACCAAGCTTATACGGGTGTTGTTCTCTTCATGGAACCAGGTTCCCAGTTTAAAAAAGGTGGTCGAAAAAAGAGTATTATGGCTGCTTTGGCTTCTCGTCTTCAAACCTCCCAAACTGCAATTATATTTTGTTTAATTGCAGGGGTTGTATTGACTATACCAAGGTTAGCTGTACCTGCTTTTTCTCAAGTGTTTGTCGACGAAATTCTTGTAGCAAATCGTCAAGAATGGTTACGACCAATGCTTTGGGCAATGTTGTTTACAGCTTTAACCCAAGGATTGCTCGCACGTATGCGGTTTGTTTACTTGCGGCGATTAATGGTTAAGCTATCGGTTGCAATGTCTGGTAATTTTCTTTGGCACACCTTGCGATTACCTATTGGATTTTACGCACAGCGCTTTACGGGGGAAATCAGCAGTCGAAATGAACTCAACGATAAAGTTGCTGAGGTACTTTCAGGAAGTTTGGCAACTACTATTATTGATTCTTTAATGATAATTTTTTACGCTCTGATTATGAGCGTTTATGATTGGCAATTGACATTATTGGCTATTTTTTTTGCAGCCTTAAACTTTTTTGCACTGCAAACATTATCACGCAGTCGTGTTGATGCCAACATGAGGGTTGCTCAAGAAACTGGAAAAGTTGCAGGTGTTGCCATTGGTGGTATCCAATCAATAGAAACAATCAAAGCCAGTGGTTTGGAGTCGGACTTGTTTGCTAAGTTTGGTGGCTATTACGCGAAAATGTTGAACGCTCAACAAGAATTAGGCCTACCTAGCCAAATTCTTTCAAATTTACCAGTCTTTTTAACATCATTAGCAACAACTTCTATTTTAGTCGTTGGTGGTTTCAAGGTAATGGGTGGTGGTTTGAGTATTGGGATGTTAGTTGCTTACCAAACCCTTACCCAAGAATTTCTCACACCAGTTAATAATTTAGTAAATTTCGGTAGCACACTTCAAGAACTAGAAGCAGATCTAAACAGACTTGACGACGTGCTGGAAAATCCTCTCGATCCAGAGTCAGAACGTACTGTTAGCAAAGAGATTGATAATCAAGGTTTTATTATTCAAAAAGATTCATTTCAGCTACAAGGTTATGTAGAACTACAAAATGTCAACTTTGGTTATAGTAGTTTGGAACCACCACTAATCGAAAATTTAAACTTAACTATTAGACCGGGTCAACGAGTTGCATTTGTTGGAGGTAGTGGTTCTGGGAAGTCCACCGTTGCCAAACTCGTTACCGGTCTTTATCCAGTTTGGGATGGAAAAATTCTCTTAGATGGTACACCTAGAAACCAAATTCCTCGTTCAATTCTGGCAAATTCACTGGCAATGGTAGAACAAGATATCTTTGTATTTGCGGGAACAGTCCGAGAGAATCTTACACTTTGGGACCCAACAGTACCAGAAGAAGACATAATGCGCGCTTGTCAAGATGCAGTAATTCATGACCTTATATTAAATATGCCTGGAGGCTATGACACTCAACTAGCAGAAGGTGGTGCAAATATGAGTGGGGGACAACGTCAACGATTAGAGATTGCCAGAGCTCTAGTGAGAAATCCAGCAATCCTAGTACTAGATGAAGCTACAAGTGCCCTCGACGCAGAAACAGAATTAATCATTGACCGCAACCTAAGACGACGGGGTTGTTCCTGTATTGTCGTTGCCCACCGTCTAAGTACCATTCGCGACTGCGATGAAATTATTGTTCTAGAACGTGGCAAAGTTATACAAAGAGGCACCCACGAAGAACTACGTCATCAAGGTGGAGGATATGCTCGCTTGATCCGCAGTGAAGAAGCTTAATTTTCTCCTTACTAAAAGTATTCGCTTCTATCCAGAAAATTTGAGAATCATTATTGATGTTTTGCTTTCATAAAACTTAAAAGTTAAGCTTAAAATTAATAACTCATGGTTGAATTAAATTACTGTAAATTAACTCAACAACTTAAAGGCAATCAACCTTTACTATTAGATGACCCCCAAAAAATATGGTTAGTCAAATCAGGTACATTAGCTCTATTCGCCACAAAAGTTACTGATGGAGAAGCAAGAGGTAACCGCCATTACTTATTTAGCGTTGCTGAAGGCGAAGTTTTATTTGGTACCCAATTATTTAATGAATGGGGTATTTTAGCAGTAGCTATCGAAGAAACCGAATTTTTACCATTACCAATCAGCGATTTTTTTGCTGAAGTAGCAAAGGCTGACCCACGAGCATTAACTTCTTTAGAAGATTGGATTAAACATTTGGCAGATGCTATCAATGACAATTTGCTACAGTTGCCTATGAATTTGGTACAACCTGATAAGTCGCGCTACTTATCATTACAAAATCAACAGATGCTTTCTCCTCCGACCAATCAAGTTCTTTGGGTGTATTTAGCAGATAATAACGCTAAATGGATGAGTATTGATAACTTGGAATTAAAAGATAGTTCCGGGATTTTTCCGTTAGCCTACCCAATGTGGATAGAGGCAGAAGATTTGCTGGAGGTAAAAATTTTTCGCACCTCAGAGTTGGATGATTTTGAGCAGTTGTCCAGCAGTTTAATGAAGTTACATCGCTATTTTTTGAACTACCTAGATCTAAGAATCGATCAAAAAATAGAGGAGGATTTTCAACGTTTTCAACAACGACGAAAACTTAATCGTCAGGTAGCACAAGTAGCTTTAGGTCAGTTAACAGATGTATTAAATCCTCAAAAATCTGGCTTCTTCCAAGAAGGGACAGCATTATTGATTGCTGCAGGAGCAGTGGGTCGAGCGATGGGAATAAATGTTAACCCTCCTGCTCAGTCGGAAGATATGGGTAGAGTTAGCGACCCTTTAGAAGCAATTGCTCGGGCATCACGATTTCGTACTCGTCGCATTTTGCTGCAAGGAAATTGGTGGCAACAAGAACAAGGACCATTACTGGCTTATACTCAAACTGACAAAAACCCTGTAGCATTGCTGCCGCACAAGGGAAATCATTATTTTTTATTTGACCCAGAAACCCAGACTCGTAGATTAGTAACTAGAGCGATCGCGCAAACCCTGTCACCGGAAGCGCAAATGTTCTATAGACCTCTCCCTCTAATAGTTCGTAATGCTCTAGAGCTATTTAAGTTTGGTACCTGGGGAAATACAAAGTCGATTATAGGGGTTGTGGCGCTTGGCGTGCTAGGAACTTTAATGGGTATGATTACCCCCCAAGCAACTGCAATGTTGGTTAATGATGCGATTCCTGATGGCAATCGAACCCAGTTATTACAAATTGGTTTGGGTCTATTTGCAGCAGCCATCGGAAAATCTGCATTTCAGATTGCTCAAGGTATTTTGTCTCTGCGGGTAGAAAATTCAGCCGATGCAAGCTTACAACCGGCTGTTTGGGATAGATTGCTTAATCTCAAGCCAGCTTTTTTCCGCAGTTTCTCTTCTGGCGATCTGCTAAGTCGCTTGTTAGCAGTTAATAACATTCGCAGTAAGCTCAGTGGAGCTACACAACGTAGCCTTTTAAGTGGAGTTTTCTCGCTGTTAAATTTGGCACTAATGTTTGTTTACAGCCTACAACTAGCTTTAGTGGGTATTGGCTTAACCCTTATTGCAGTAATAGTTACTGTTTCATCAAGCTTTTTGCTTATCCGTAAAAATCGTAAGGTAGAAGCCGCAGATGGTCAGATCAGCGGACTAGTAGTGGAATTAATCAACGGTGTATCAAAATTAAGAGTAGCAGCAGCAGAGGAGCGTGCATTTGCTGCTTGGGCAAAAAGTTATAGTAAACGAGTCAAACTCACGGCAGGTATTGCAAGGATTAATGACAGCGTATCAGTATTTAACGAAGCCCTACCTTTAGTCAGTTCGATGCTGCTGTATTGGTTCGCTATTATGTTTATCCAAATTGCTCAAGGTAGTGGAAATGGGTTGAATATGGGTACATTTCTAGCTTTTAATTCAGCTTTTGGAACTTTTATAGGTGGTGTTACTGACTTAAGTAACACATTAACTGACATTTTAGATATTGTGCCATTATGGGAACGAGCCAAACCAATTGTACAAGGAGTCGTAGAAGCTGATTCTTCAAGTGCAGATCCCGGTCGCTTAACAGGGAGAATTTACTTGGACCACCTCACTTTCCGTTACCGTGAAGATGGACCAATGACCCTTGATGACGTCAGCATTAGAATAGAACCGGGAGAATTTGTTGCTTTTGTTGGTCCTAGTGGTAGTGGGAAATCAACTATATTTAGATTGCTGTTAGGATTTGAGACACCTTTAAGCGGTACAGTTTATTACGATGGTCAGGACTTGTCGGGGTTAGATGTTCAAGCTATAAGGCGACAGTTAGGGGTAGTGTTGCAAAATGGTCGGATCAATTCTGGTTCAATATTTGACAACATTACCAGTGGAGCTTTAATAACTTTAGATGAAGCCTGGGAAGCAGCGCGTATGGCTGGATTTGCAGAAGATGTTGAGCAAATGCCAATGGGAATGCATACGGTTGTTAGTGAAGGTGGTACAAATCTTTCTGGGGGACAACGACAAAGGTTACTGATTGCTCGCTCAATAGTACTAAAGCCAAAAATTATTCTCATGGATGAAGCTACCAGCGCCCTCGATAACCGTACACAAGCAATAGTAACTGAGAGTTTAGATAAATTAAATGCTACCCGGGTAGTTATTGCTCATCGTTTGAGTACCGTTCGCAATGCTGATCGAATATACGTGATTGAAGCTGGTCGCTTGGTGGAATCGGGTACTTTTGAAGAACTACTTGAACAAGGAGGATTATTTGCTCGACTTGCAGCACGCCAGATAGAGTAGAGAGAAGTTTATAAGCATTGGTAGTGCCAACCAATGTACATTGGCAATTCGTAATTCGTTACTCTCTTCCATAAATAACCTAAACTCCTGTTTTACTCTGTGGCTTGTTTGAATAAATCTTTGTGCTGCTTTTTCTGCTTTCTGGGGTTTATTTTTTTCTTGTTGATATGTTTCGCTCTGACTTACGCATTAACTCTATTCTGACTTACGCATTAACTCTATATAGATAAATGCTTCATTTGAGCAAGCATTATATAATTGTATAGCAGACTGAAACCTTGCATTAAGCTTACTTTCTAGTCTGCTATAAACTTTTAGGGATATTTCCGCAATGAATGATGGTGCTATACTCCATGCCATTTGTATCACCTGCGGCGACATTATCCTAAAGACCTTTAAATGTCTGTAAAAGTGAGTTAAGAAACTACTGCAATTTCTGTTAATACCTTTTCAGAAAAATAACAAAATTTGAGGAAAGAAAATATGGTAGTAGTAAACGAGTAGTGATTTTTGGGCTATTTCTACTTATACACAACAGCCTACACCAACTCACATCACTACTTCTACTGGACTACCAAAAATATTAAACCGACATCTGGATAAACAGATAATCGGTTTAAGGAGATATGAAGTATAGAAAGAGAAACTTAAGTCAGTTATAAATTACAGCTTAATCACCACTAATAATATCTGGTAACCACAAAAGTATTAATAACATTAAAGAAACTACAACTAAGCCAACACTAAATTGTATTGAATTATCCATATCTAATATTCCTGGTATAAAACGACTAAAGTAAATATTCAGAAGTTATGAATATTTACTTTTTTGGAAAAAACTTTTTGATTCGCTGCTTTTTATTTGGTGTTATTTTAAATCAATCAGGGCTAACAATCTTTTTGGAAAAAGTTTCCATTCTGGTACATCCTGTGCAACTTCTCGAATTATTAATTCTGCACAAGGAAAATCGAACTTTTTGCATAAACTAACCAAATCCACAACAGTTGCATACCAAAGAAAAGGTGTATCGACACGCCCTGAAGCCAGAAAGCAAGAAGTCTTTTCCAAAAATGATGCAGGATTATTATTTGCGATCGCTTGTTTTAATCGAAACCATTGATAAGATCTCTGGTGAAGACAATTTTTATTGCTAGCTGATAACTGTAGATGATGCAAAGTTATCGCCAACAGATCGTTAATAGTTTGAGTTTCCTTTCCCGCCAAAATCAGAGCAATTTCGCTAGTTATTTGGGAAAATGTCGCGGCTAGCACTTTTTCTGATTGAGATTTCAAGCGTTCTCTACCCCACGAACCAGAAAAAGGTAAAACTTCTAATGTTCCTGATAAATAACCTAGTAAAGTCGAAGCGATCTCCATAGCTCGCCTAAAGTCTCCACGACAGGCTTCGGTACGCACGAGATTATGTAATAACTGAATACGATGAATAACCATAATCTCGTAATCATATTCTTCTTCTAAAACTAGATCTATTCGTAAAGCATTAAACATGCGGATATAAACCTGTTCGAAATTACCTCGGCGATAGTCTAAATAGGCTTGTGCTTGTTCTAGAAAAGTTTCATGTAACAGCTTACCTTCACATGAAAGTGAATTAGCTTTAAGGGGTGTACGTGCTTCTGCAAATAATCGTTCAGCTATGCCAAATTCTCCACGACGAACAGCCATCAATGCATTTTCGCGAACATGGGCTGTTTGTTGTAAATGTGACCATTCTGGATGTGACAGACGACTTTCGATTTTTGTATATAGGGGATGAGTAAAAGAGTCTCCATATTTACTTAAAACCAATTCTATCGGTTTAACACGTCCAATTCGATACTTTTTCAGTGCAGTCTCAAAATGTTGATGATTTACCTTAAGATTATCTTTATTATGTTTGGATAGTTGTGTTTTAAACATGCTTTTCTCTACAATTTATTTAGGTATATAGGACTAGTATTTGATTTCTGAAAAAACTCCGTACATCTGGAGAGATAGAAAATCAAAGGTAGTATTTCGAAGAAACCACT
>NZ_LMTZ01000144.1 GCF_001456025.1 Mastigocoleus testarum BC008 | reverse complement strand
TCGTACAGAAGACGCTAGGAATAAGCTTTCTAAGATTTATCCAACCCATCAAAACTAATGAAAAAGACTACTAGAGTGTCTCACTTTATAAACGCGTCACGCTTTGCTAATGCTAATCCCTAGTTTCCCATCAATGTTCAATATATTTAAAATCTACCAACCCGAGGAGAAGGAATTACCTGTAATAGTCGATATCCCTCATAGTGGAATGTTTGTTCCTCCAGACATTTCAGCCCAATTTATCGAGGAGCATCTTCAATCTTTACCAAATACTGATTGGCATCTCGATAAAATGTACGATTTTTTACCAAAATTTGGGGTGACAATCATTCAAGCAACCCATAGTCGATATGTGGTGGACTTGAACCGTCAGATTAAAGAACCGACTTTTGGTTCTTTTTGGACATCAGTTATTCCTGAAAAAACAGCATTTAATCGCGATATTTACCAGCAAAAACCAAATAAAGAACAAATCCAACAACGTATCAAAAAATATTATCTTTCTTATCATGAAAGCTTAAGAGCGCTTGTGGAACAAAAATTGGAAGAATTTGGTAAGGTTTACCTTTTGGATTTACACAGCTTTTTTGGACCGATTACCGCAGATGTTTGTCTGGGAAATGTTAATAACCAAAGTTGTTCGGAGCGATTAATAAGGGCTGTAGAAAATAATTTTGCTCGATATGGCTATGAAGTTGTGCGCAACCAAGTTTTTAACGGTGGATATATCACCAGACATTACAGTCAAATACCAAATGTAGAAACTCTACAAATTGAAGTTCGCTATCACGTTTATCTTCAAGAAGACCAACTCGATCTACCCCAACCCCCATCTTGGGATGTTCCCCAATTTCATGCAGCAAAGATAAATTTTTATGATATTTTCTCTAAAATTGTTGCAGAAATTTTCAACAAATGAAAAATTAGGTTTTTCTAGTTTAAATTTAATTGGTTTGTATATAAAAATTACAGAAATTTTGTTACAAGCTAAAACTTTAGCTATATAGAGATTCAGGTGTTCCCATCCTGTGTCAGAATAGCTAACTACAATAAACTGTTAATTAACGATTAAATACTGAAGAGTTTTACTTATGAGTGGTTCTCCCAACCTTGGTGTCACAATTTTTTTATATATTGCTGGTATTTTATTGATAATTTTGGCAATAGTACTATTATTGCAAGCATTTGGAATACTCTCATTTCCAAAAGAAGCTATTTGGGCTTTGGTTCTACTCGCAATTGGTTCGGGAATTCTTGCTGGAGTTCGCCGTCGTGGTTGATTAAGGCTTTTTCTGTGGAATTTACTTACTGCTGTTTTTTATAAGTTATATCTCTATAACTATATTTCTGTAACTCATGAGTTTTTGATGAAAAATTTTACTTAATTTTTCATAGAGTCAATCGAAAATTAAATCTTGCCGAGGAAGTTTCGATATTCTCAATTTAACGACTAACATATTTAACTTTAAACGACAAAAGCTATACCATATCAGTTGCTTGAGTTAAAATTCTACAATTGCTCCACTTATGATCGCCACCTCTGACTTCCTCGGTCACCTCAATCCCTCCCAACGCCGTGCAGTAGAACATCACTGCGGTCCCTTATTAGTTGTTGCTGGTGCAGGTTCTGGTAAAACCCGAGCGCTAACGTTTCGCATCGCAAATCTAATTTTGAAACATCAGGTAAATCCAGAAAATATCCTAGCGGTAACTTTTACCAATAAAGCTGCACGGGAAATGAAAGAGCGTATTCAGAAATTATTTTCTGAGCAGCTGGCAATGCAGTATCATTCTACAAAATTTGATCTGCTGCCAGAATATGAGCAAACTAAATTAAAATCCCAAGTTTATAAAAATACTATTAAAGATTTGTGGTGTGGAACTTTCCACAGTTTATTGTCTCGGATTCTTCGTTTCGATATCGAAAAATATCAAGATGAAAAAGGACGTCAGTGGAAACGTAATTTTTCCATTTTTGACGAATCTGATGCTCAAAGTTTGGTTAAGGAAATTGTTACCAAACAACTAAACCTTGATGATAAAAAATTTAACCCCCGTTCGGTTCGTTATGCAATTAGTAACGCCAAAAACCAAGGTTTTTCACCAAAGGAATTAGAACGAGAGCGACCAGATTACAAAGGTCGAACCATTGCTCAGGTTTACGGTATCTATCAAGATAGATTAGCGGAAAATAATGCTCTCGATTTTGATGACCTAATTTTGATTCCCGTTCGCCTATTCCAGCAAAATGAACAGGTATTGAAATATTGGCATCATAAGTTTCGTCATATTTTAGTCGATGAATATCAAGATACCAACCGCACTCAATACGAACTTATTCGTTTGTTAGCAACAAACGGTGAAACTAATAAGAGTTTGTGGGACTGGGACAAAAGATCTGCATTTGTGGTCGGAGATGCAGATCAATCCATATATTCATTTCGGATGGCTGATTTCCGAATTTTGCTGGAATTCCAAGAAGATTTCGGTGATGGTTTACCAGATGAAGAGACCCAGACGATGGTGAAATTAGAAGAAAACTATCGTTCCTGTGAAAATATTCTTCAAGCTGCCAATGAATTAATTGAAAACAATACCCAGCGCATTGATAAAATTCTCAAAGCAACCCGTGGTAGTGGCGAACAGATTTATGCTCACAAAGCCGATGATGAAATTGCTGAAGCAGAGTTTGCAATTCATCAAATTCGGACTTTGGAACGAGAAAATCCAGATATTAACTGGGGTAGCTTTGCAATTCTCTACCGTACCAACGCCCAATCCCGCCCCTTTGAAGATATTTTAGTGCGTCAAGGTATTCCTTATTCTGTAGTTGGGGGATTAAAGTTTTACGATCGCAAAGAAATTAAAGATGTCCTCGCTTATTTAAGGGCTTTAGCTAATCCTGCTGATACGGTCAGTTTGTTAAGAATTATTAATACTCCTCGCCGTGGTATTGGTAAAGCTACAGTTGATAACTTGGTGAATGCGGCTCAAGAATTAGGTGTTAACCTTTGGGAAATACTTAGCGATGAAACCTCGGTAAATACTTTGGCGGGACGTTCGACAAAATCGGTGAATAAATTCGCTAAAATGATTGGCGATTGGCAAACCCAAATCGAAACAGTTTCAGTATCAGAAGTTTTACAAGCAGTATTGGAAGGTTCTGGCTACATTAAAGATTTGAAAACCCAAGGTACTGATGAAGCAGAAGATCGGTTACAGAACGTCCAAGAGCTTTATAACGCTGCATTGCAATTTGAAGAAGATAGCGATGATGTTTCTTTGCAAGCATTTCTTGCAAGTACGGCTTTAAGTTCGGATTTAGATAACCTTAAAGAAGGAAGTGAAGCTGTTTCATTAATGACTCTCCATGCTTCAAAAGGACTGGAATTTCCCGTAGTATTTTTAGTTGGTTTAGAACAGGGACTATTTCCTAACTACCGTTCGATGAACGATCCAGCAGCATTGGAAGAAGAGCGTCGTCTTTGTTACGTAGGAATTACCCGCGCCCAAGAAAGATTATTTTTATCTCACGCACGGGAACGACGCCTTTATGGTAGTAGAGAACCAGCTATGCGATCGCAATTCTTCGACGAGTTACCAGAAGAATTATTAACCACTCAATCGCGAAGACGGATGGAACGTAGAAGTAAAAGTCCTGCATTTGCTGTTAATGGAGTAGATAGCAACCAAAATTGGCAGGTTGGGGAAAGAGTGTTACATAAAGCTTTTGGAATAGGTGAAATCACACATGTTTTTGGTGGAGGTAAGAAGATATCAGTAGCAATTAAGTTTTCTGGTTTGGGTCAAAAAATTATCGATCCTCAAGTCGCTCAGTTACAACGGATGAATTAGATTGCATCGCGAATGAGTTTTGACTTATTATTTGTGACTCCTGTAGAGACGTAGCAGAGCCTACGGCGTCGGCGTTTGAACGCATCCTAGCGGATGTTCGCTGTAAGCGCGTGCAAACACCGCAGGTGCGGCTCAGCCTCTGCTACGTCTCTACGACTAATGACTTATTCCTCTTTGGGAAAAGTAATCTTGATGGTTTTTGTAATTTTTACCTGTTTCTGCTTTTTGGATGACGAGCGATCGCGCTTGTCATCTTCACAACCGTTGGGTATTTCAACTGTAAAGTGGGACAAGATGTAAAATATCAAACGCTCTAACTTTACACTTTCGCGTGAGCGGATAATCAAAAGTAAAACAATTAAAAATAGTAATATACAGGCGTTATACTGATAGTTCAGTATTTCAACTTTTGCGACTAAATCTGGGTCACATTTAGCTTTCTCCCAATTTTGCGCGAAAAAGATTTGTTCTGCTTTGAGATTTTTTGCACCAGAAAAATCAGCAATTTCAATATTGGTATTCTCAAAATTGGTTCCACAAAGATCTGCAAAATAAAGCTCAGCAGCGGATAAATTAGCTTCCTGAAACTGAGCATCTCGGAGGTTTGCTCCTTGTAAATTTGCTTTGCGTAGATAAGCACCTCGAAAATTAGCTCCTCGGAGGTCAGCTATTTTCAGTACAGCTTTTTCCAAGATTGCTTTTTCTAAGTTAGCTCCTGTAAACTTAGTTGCTTCTAAATTTGCTCGATAAAAATCGGCTACCTGTAAGTGAGCTTTATGGAGATCGGCTTTACACAAGACCGCACGACGTAAATCTGCTACTCTTAAATCTGCTTCTAACAGTTCGGCTGCTTGAAGATTAGCATTCTGAAGATGTGCCATCCATAAATTAGCTCCTTTGAGTTTCGCTTGTTCGAGATTAGCTTCCTCAAGGTTAGCTTCTTGAAGATTAGCATTACCTAATTCAGCTTTGTATAAGTCTGCACCTTGTAATTGAGCTTTATAGAGATTGCTATTGGAAAGATAAGCTTCTTTTAAGTTTGCTTGCTGTAGTTGAGATTCTTGTAGAAATGCTCTGCGAATATAAGCATTTTCTAAGTTAGCTTTTTGAAGATTAGCTTTTTCTAAAATGCTTCCTTGGATATGTGCTTCTTGTAAATTAGCTTCTTGGAGATTAGCTTCTCGCAAATCCGCAGATTTTAGTTCGGCGTTTTGTAAATTCGCTGCTTGAAGATTAGCTGCTTGCAAAGTAATTTCGATTAAAGTAGCTTTTTGCAGATTCGCTTTGGAGAAATTAGCTTGGGGAAGAAATTTAGTTTCTCGTAAATCTGCTTGCTGTAAATTTGCTTCTGCAAAATTAGTATTTTGTAAATCTGCTCCCCAAAGGTTGGCTTTTTGGAGGTTAGCTGCTTGGAGATTTGCGCCTTTGAGATCGGCTTCTCGTAGATTAGCTTGTTCCAAATAAGCATTTTGGAGATTAGCATCTTGCAAATCTAATTTTTTTTCTTGCAAAATCGCACTCACATCACGACCGGGAATAATCTGGCTAACCAATTCTTGAACTAGTTTCCACTTAGGTTCTAACTGAGTTTCATCACTGATTTCAGTATTTTTGAGATTGGTTCCTTTAAGATTAGCCATGCGTAGATTTGCATCATATAAATTTGCATAGCTTAAATCCGCTCCTTGGAGATTGCTAGAACGGAGGTCGCACCCCCAAAGATGTGCATAACTTAGATTTGCTCCTTGGAGATTTGTTTCCCTAATATTAGAGCCTTTAAGGTTAGCTCCTCGAAGATTTACTTTTTGAAGCTTAGCTCCTTCAAGATCTGCTTTTTCAAGTATGGCTTCACTCAAATTTGCTTCTTCCAAGTCAATTTGTTTTAAATCTCGACCTACAACACTTTTGTTGACAATTTCCCAGACAAGTTTCCATTTGCGATCAAACTTCGTCTTGATACTAATTTGACTACCTTTGAGATTAGCACCTCTTAAATCAGCACCTTGAAAATTGACTCCACCTAGGCGCGCTTCTTGTAAATCTGCATTTTGAAGATTAGCTTGTTCAAAATTACTTCCTCGCAAGTCTGCTCTACAAAAATCAGCATTTTGTAACTGCGCGTCTTGAAAATTTACACCTTGAAGTTCTACATCTTTAAAATTAGCTCTTTGAAGTTTAGCTCCTTTAAAATTAGCTTTTTGTAGATTTGAATCTTGGAAATTTGCACCTTCAAGATTTGCATTTTGAAAATTTGCACCTTGGAGATTCTTATAATGAAAATCTGCACCTGCAAGGTCTTGACCGCCGAAATCGTTTTCTTCAGGTTCTTGACCGAATAATCTTTCAATAGACATAAGTAATTATATTAACAGATTAGTATATCTGTTAATTTTGATGCATTATTCTTACGAAATCACCTGTATGTGGATACAATTCAAAATCTTAGAAATTTAAATATTCTAAATTTAAATATATCTCTAAAAGATTAATTTTTTTGCTTAATATAATCACATACTTTACTAAAAATCCGATCAAATTTTAATAACTATCAAATATCTAAGATTATTTTCAGACACGATTATTTGTCTGCAGCAATCACAGTACAAGCGCATCTATATATCTTGCAAAATAGTTGTAAATACCTGCTAACAATAAAGCCCAGAATAAATTATAACGGTATTAATTGTTTAATTTATGTGTAAAAATTCTTAAACTAATAGTGAATACGAGGGACTAAAAATATTGCTTAAATGTATAAGCAACAGCAGCCCAAAAAGGTGTATACTGACCCTCGGAATCCATTTCTTGATAGGCTTGGGCGAGGGTATGTATTTCTCCGTCATCCAATTCTTCAACTATTTGTAATGCTGCATCAATCGCCTTTCTCCGCATCTTTGTAAGTTTATTGATATTTAAAGCCAGTTTTGCGATTGTAGTTTCAGCAGCATCTAGTTTATCGGGATTATCCGCAGCTAAAATTTCCCCAGAACCAGTGTATTTAAAATAATCTGGACAGTTTGGATCTAAGGGAGAAATCATTAAATCTTCATCAAACCAAGCACCCTTTTTATGACCGCAATGAACTGGTTTGGTTGGTCTTTGTTCGTCTTCTCCCTGACAAGAAACTATCAAATTGGTATAGCTGAAGGTTAAATGTTTGTATTGGCTTTTGGGTCGATAGTGTTCAATGTGACAATTTTTTCTGAAGATACGAATCCCGCAGTAGCAACAAATGTGACCTTGTTCCTTTAACAGAGCATGATACACATCGGTTTTGACTGATTTATTAAAGGATTTCCAATTCGGCGTTTTATTCCTGAGTCTGTCATTGTAGCCAGTCAAACTACCTGGTTCTGGATTCTTGTGGATATATTTCATTTGTTGAGAATTTCCTTGCGACGAATTAGAACATCAGCGCGGACAAATTCTGGTTCATCTTCTCCAATCTGCAGAGCTAAATCCCGACGTAATTGTTTTGCACCTTCCAAATCTCCTTCATCAATAAATTTGAATAGCTGCTGCAAGCTATTTTTGATTTCTTGAGGTCTTTCGGGAACCTCCATTAAGTCCTCTAAGATACAATTGGTATCTCTACCAAAAGAGTTTTCTGGTTTCAGTGCAATGATACCTTCTGCTGTATTTTCAATAATATGAATTCCCTCAGGTTTAACGTGGCTAATTACCTGGGGTGAATGGGTAGTAACAATAAACTGACAATTAGGAAAAGTTTTACTTAAAGCCGGAATAATTTCCCTTTGCCATTGGGGATGTAAGTGTAGTTCAACTTCATCAATTAAAATAATACCATTGCCTTCTAAAGGTTCTTCAAGTCCGGGGTTTGCGATCGCTAAGCGTCTTGCTAAATCCCCCACCATTGCAAGGAGACATTTTTCTCCATCGGAAAGTTGACTGACATTGAGTTCTCGCTCCTGCTTCTTCACTGTCATCCTTAAAGGAGAACGACGGATTCTCAAATCGGATAATCCTGGAATCAGAGAATAAATAGCCTGTCGAACAACTTCTAATTGATGATTGGTATAATTAGCATCATCTCTTCTCTCTTCATTCTCCAAGTCTTCCCATTTTCTGAACCACTGAAAGAAGTTATTAAAGTTTATTTTCGTACCATGTAGGGATTCTTCGTAAGCTGTTACTCGATCTACAGAATGCTTTTTCCTAACTCTCAAAGGAATATCAACAACAGCGCGATTTACAGAGTAATGAACTACAACAGTTAGATTAAAATTTGGGTCAGCCTTCAGACTATCCTGGGTAGACTCAATTAATTTACGTAATTGTGTCAAATCGGTACTACTATTTTTACTACGTTTTTTTTGGAGTTTTCCAAGGGACCAAGTTACGTCACCTTCCGTAGTCATAACTGTTATTTCATTACATGTTTCTTGAGATCCTTCTCTGATATCTTGTTCTCGGAATAATCTACCTGAAGTGCTGGGGTATTGAACCGGACTGGTATACCGAGAGAGAAGAATGGCGATGCAATCAAGAATACTAGATTTACCAACGCCATTAATACCAATAAACACGTTAGGTTCGCACTCTTGGAATTCTAGCGTCATATCGCTAACTCCCCGAAAAGAGTGCATCTTAATATGTTTGATTTTCATGCTTGAAATTAATTTGATTAAATTAATCCAGATTTAACCAGCAAATGACTTGATTTTAATGAGATGATACCTCGGTCAAAAACTTCATTGTCAGTACCAATTCCGCTAATTTCTATCCGATCTGCATATACATTGTATGCAGCAAAACTTAATTTACTTGCAGAATATTCAGTCCATTCGGAACGTCCTACCGGACGGGTAGTAGCACCACCACCACATACAATATAAGTAGTACCGTTTATTGGGCGGGTACGCTCATAATTGTGCTCGTGTCCATTAATATAAAGTTGAACGCCATACTTTTTAAATAGTGGAGTTAGGACATCAATGAAAGGTTTATTCACTCCATAAACACCAGATGAATAAATTTGATGATGACCAAAAATAATTTTCCAAATAGCCTTACTATTACTCAGTTCTTTTTCTAACCAAAGAAGTTGATTTTGCCAATCAGCATTACGGTTAGTATCTAAAGCAAAAAATTGTACGGGACCGCGATGAAAAGTGTAGTATCTTCCTTGCATATTAAAGCCAAAGTATTTAACTTGGGGCTCGCCATTTGCAGTTCGGATATCGTGGTTCCCTAAAACAGCATAAAACTTTACACCTTGCTTCAGTAAGGAAGCATAGGGACACTCAAAAACTGAATTAATCTTTTCAATCTCACCATTTGTATAAATATTATCTCCAGCTAAAATAACCAGATCGTAAGGATTTTGACGGCGATAATTTATCATAGATTGTGCTACAGAATACTGACCATCTCCACCGGTTCCCGTATCAGCTACGGATGTGAATCGTAAAAGTAAATCGTTTTTGTTCGATTCTTTGTTGGTGGAAATTTGGGATCGTAAACTTGAAGCAAAAATTGGGGGATTAAAAGTAGTTATACTACCAGCAAGATAAGCTGGTCCAAATTTAATAGGTCCAGATTTAATAAATCCATCTTTAATAAAATTAACAAAACTAAAACTACCCAGAGATATAAATCTACGCCGTTTCAATGACATATCTGATAATTAATAATTCAACAACTTGACCAAAAGTAGTTAAGTGATAAATTATGGCTGAAGATGCGATCCACCTTCCGAATTTATCTTATTTTTTTTCGATCCGCTGTTTTCTAGGAAACTTCCATGTCACAAGAAAAGCCAAATCCACAACCGCCACAATCACGATCAAATCCAGAACTGGAAGACAATTATTCAGAGGATCGAGAACCATTTTTGGGTCAGACAATTAATCCGTCACCAACACCTAGCGTTCTTGAAAAACTCCAGTCGATTTGGAATAGTGCTTTAGTTAAAATTCGTTCCCTCTTACCAGAAAATATAGCTTCAAAGTTGTCAGACCGGGCTTTAACAGGAATTGTTATCGCGATCGCTTTCCTGGTTGTCGGTATAAGTGTAAATACTTTTAGTCCCAAGTCCAAGGCGATCGCAACTGCTCCGACCCCAGAACAAGTTTCTGATTCCCAAATAACTCCAAAAACAGAATCAGTTACATCGGTCGCACCACCCGAACAACAAATCGCCCAATCTCCACTTCCAACAGAACAAAGTGAATCAGAGTTAAAAAATACGAATTTACAAACTCCAAAAGCTCCATCTTCTCTAGCACAAGAAAAAACTTCCTCCAATTCAGACGAAAAGCAAACTATAAAAAAACAACAAGTTACTGCACCATTAACCCTGGAACAAAAATTATTCACGATAATTGAAAATCAAATTACAGAAGCGATCACTAGTCTGCATGAAGATACACAAATTGAAACTTTTTCTAGTAATCCCATTGATGCTGTCCGAGTTGACTTTGCTAGTAGTACCCTTAGCTTGAAAATTAGTGATGATTGGTATTCTCTCACCCATCCGGACCAAGATAAACTTGCAGCAGAAATCCTAGAACGCTCCAAAGAGCTTGATTTTGTCCACCTAGAAATTACTGATTCCAAAAATAAGCTGATAGCGCGTAACCCTGTTGTGGGAAGTAAAATGATTATTCTCAAAAGGTAGAAATCAGGTGTCATTGGTAGAACTACAAACAGTTCTCAATAAGTTCAGTAGATTAAAAATCATGTAGAGACGCGGCATGCCGCGTCTGTCATAAATTATTATTAATATGCAATTTATTTATTAAAGTGCTTTTGCACTACTTTGCCTTTGTTGACTGTCATTGAGTAAAAACTAAATTCTATGCAGAAAAATCCTCACTGTCGTTACTTAAGTGAGGAAATTCCTGCTTGAATTTTTGATTTGCGATCGCCTCACAACTTTTCACGCAACTCAATCTTGAACAACTCAACAAAGGAATTTGAATGCAATTCAACCCACTTTTTACAGGAAAATTGCTACGCCTTGCTGCACCCCAATCTGAAGATAATGAGTATTTTGCTCGTTGGTCTAATGATGACGAATATCTGCGCTTAGCAGATAATGACCCTGCAAAACCAATGACACCCGAAGATTAGAATCAATTTGAATCTTCTGTTTTGAAATCGCCAAATTCCTATAATTTTCGCCTCCGTACCCTTACAGATGATATTCTCATTGGAAGTGTTGGCTTATTTGAAATTCAATGGACGCATCAGAACGCTTCTATGGGTATTGCTATTGGCGATCCGGCTTACTGGAATAAAGGTTACGGTACTGATGCAATGAAATTGATTCTAGGATATGGGTTTCGGGAACTGAATCTTTATCGTATCAGTTCAACGACAATCGCTTATAATTTTCGTGCGATGAAAGCACATGAAAAAGTAGGATTTCGGCGTGAAGGGTTACAAAGAAATAGCATCAAACGTGAAGGGCAACGTTTTCACCTCATTTACTACGGGATTTTACGTACAGAATGGGTAAAATATAGCTAGAAATCTATGAGAAAAAATCACACCATGTTCGCCACTTAAAATATCTGGATCTACTCAAGCCCTCCATTTTGTTGGAGGGTTTAGGAAGAGCAAAATCTTAAAAATCTAGAATTGTGGTTTTTGTAATACTCCCAGACTTTCAATGAGTAGATCCCTGAATTTTATTCTCAATTTATTATATTTATCTGCTTATCTTTTGTAACCATAAATTTTTCAAATACCTTATTCAATAGCAGATAATGTTCTTTTAATTTTCTCAGGATTTTCTAATAATGCTCTCAGAATTTTTGAATAGTTATTATTTACAATAATTATTGTAATTATTTTGTTGACTGTTTTTTGATATTATTTATTTCGTTTAACTTAAGTATCTCTTCCTCGTAAATAGTCCATTATCGTTATTTGTCTCAATACTAAATCTATCGGTAGATGCCATTAGAGGTAAATCAAGATTATTTTAAGTAGTTAAGTTATATGTGAAATTTAACGAAAAGACTACAAAAAGACTAAGCATTCAGCTAGTAACATGATCTAACCATTTAATATTCAATTGCGAGCAGATAAATGCCTATCCTAACAGTATTTCTCAGCGAAATAAATCACAATTATCTCTATATAGCCCTCTTTAATAATAAGCTGTGAGGAAATTTAAGATAATTTTATTCGGACAGAGATATTATTAATGTGGTTTAATTAGCACAAAGCTTTTATCTACATAATCAAGCATCTTTTTATTTATTTAAAGCCTAAATGATTCCAAGTACCTATGGGTACTAACTCTTTTTATACTATCTATCTCAATTAAATTGGGTGTGGCTCTTTTAGAAATACAAATTAAGTCTCGAAATTAGTATATTTTGGCTTGAACCGTGAGACACAGCGTAGCCGAACACGCTTAAAGAAATATATTCTCGAAGTGCTGGTGCTTTCCCCGCAAGGGAAAGTCATCGTTAGAGATTTCATTTATTGGAAGTCTCTAAAACTTTTGTTGTAAAGTTCCCTAATTACCAAAGCTATGCAGTTAAGTTCACAGAAGCTAAAAAAACAACTGGATTTCTTCACCAAGGATTTTAAAGATGAGCCAGAAAAACAAAAAGTACTGGCGAGCATAATTCAGAAGATTCTGGAGCCAATGGATTTTAACGCAACTTTTGAAACAGTTGTTGCTCAAGTACGACAGTTGCTCAATGCCGATCGGGTGGGTATTTTTCGATTCAGTTCTGAAAATGACTGGGAAGGAACATTTGTTTTTGAAGATGTTGGAACAGGTTGGGATTCAATACTAGGAGAAAAAATCCAGGATCGCTGTTTTGGAGAAAAATTTGCTGCTGATTATTCCCAAGCAAGAAAACAGGTAATTACGGATATTTATGCACCACAGGTAAACGATTGTTATGTAGAGATACTGGGCAAATTCCAAGTTAAAGCTAATTTGGTAATTCCTCTAATTAGAGACAAGCAATTATGGGGTTTAGTATGTGTTCATCAATGTAGTAGCACTCGTGAATGGAAACCTTCTGAAATCAAATTTGTGAGCACAATTGCTAAGCTTTTGAGAGTTGTAATTGAAAAGCTTGATCGGATTGACAAGACAGACTTAATTAAAAATCTGGATTATATGAAGCAGCGCCAAAGGATTATCCTTGGGGTTGTTGAAAAAATACACCAGTCACTTGATATTAAAACAATTTTATCAATAACAACACTAGAGGTTCGGGAACTCCTGGAAGTAGATCGCGTTGGTATTTTTCAGTTTAATCCTGATTGGAGTGGTAATTTTGTTGCTGAATCGTTTGAACAACCTTGGGTTCCCTTGATTGACATGTCCTATCCAATTAAAGATACTTCTCTGCAAGAGACTCAGGGGGGACGCTACAGGAATAATGAGACTTTTGCTATTAATGATATTTATCAAGCTGGACTTACTGATTGTCATATAGGTTTATTAGAGCAATTTCAAGCTAAAGCCTTTGCGATCGCTCCAATTTTAATAGGGGATAAACTTTGGGGATTAATAGCCGCATATCAAAATTCTTCATCTAGAAATTGGCAAACAGATGAAATTGAACTGTTAGCCCAAATTGGTTCCCAGGTAGCTGTGGCATTAAGTCACCACGAATCATTAGCCAAGACCTGGTATCAGTTTGAACAACAAAAGGCATTAATTCTTGCGATCGCCCGAATGAGGCAATCTGTAAATTTAGAAAATATTTTCCAGACTACTGTTGTCGAAGTCCGTCAGCTACTCAAAGCAGACCGAGTAGCTATATTCCGTTTCGATCCAGGAAATCAATGGGAAGGAGAAGTAATCCACGAAGATGTGGCTTTGGGTTTTAACTCAACCCTCAAAGATAAAGTTTACGACCACTGTTTCGCCCAAAACTATGTACCACTCTATCGCCAAAATCGAGTCAGTACAATTTCAGATATTTACCAACAGGACTTCAAACAATGCTACATACAAATGTTAGAAAGATTTCAGGTGCGTGCCAATTGTGTCGCACCCTTAATCAAAGAGGGTGAACTATGGGGTTTACTGTGCATTCACCAAAGCGAAATTACTAATCCGATTAACTTTATTGTTGAGAACCTCACTGATGTAAGTAAATGCACCCAAAATCTGTTTGAAATCACCAACCTTTACCAGCATACTTACCCCGAAGCATCACCAGCCATCGAACAGCGAATTCAAGAGCTTGATGCAGATCTGCAAAACAAAGATTTATACGAAACTCTCAAATCAATGAGAATTGGAGCAAAGCAGGTTGGTCAAACTTTAGGGTTACTGGAAAAATTCTCCCGTCCAGATCGAGCCGAACAGAAGTTAGCAGACATCACCGAAGAATTGGATAATACTCTACTTCTGTTGGAACATCGATTGAAAGCTAATGACAAATATCCAGGAATTGAGGTTGTGAAGAAATATGACACACTGCCATTAGTCGAATGTTATCCAGACCTATTAAACCAAGTATTTATAAAGATTTTGCTCCATCACATTGATGCTTTAAAGAAAAAATTTGTGGACATTTCCCAACAATACTTAAAATCATCAACTCAATCTCCTCATGTACCTCTATTTATCTGGGTTACGACTCAAACGATTGACAACAAAATTAGTATTAAATTTACTGATAATAGTGAGGGTATGACGGAATTACAGCGTTCTTTTGTTTTTGAACCTGAACCAATTTCTAAAACAAAAGAAATTCCTCAAAAAACAGAGTTGAACTTAGCTATTTGTCATCAAATTGTGGTGGAAAAACATCAAGGTGAACTTAAATGTTTTTCTCAATTAGGTCAGGGAACAGAATTTTTGATTCAAATTCCCACTACATCAACTACTGCTATAGAATACTCTCCAAATTCCAAAATGTTTTTGAGTAAATAACGTAAATAATAGAGAGTAATGAATGATATCAATTTCGATAAAATCAGATAAACTAATAAATTAGCCTGAAAAACATAACTCCCTGCGCTTATATTTTGCACCCAGCATAGTAAAGGCTGTGTTTAACTTTAACTACATAAGTCACAAGTATTAGTAGTTACAAACAAAAAATATTTCTATGTGCGTACATCCTGGCAAAAACAAACCTTAAGGCTCGCGCAAGTATTTTATTTCTTTGAACACCTAAATTATTGCAAGTACGCATATTTACTGGCAGTTTTTATTCTGTTTGACTCGAGAAAATTTGATTATAAAAACCTTCGTTGTAAAGTTCCCTAGTTATCAAAGCCATGCAATTAATTTCACAAAAACTAAAAAAAGAACTGGATTTCTTCAGCAATGATTTTAAAGATGAGCCAGAACAACAAAAAATACTGGCGAGAATAATTGAGGAAATTCGGCAAGCAACAGATTTGAACAAAACCTTTGAAACAATTGTTGCCCAAGTACGACAGTTGCTTAATGCTGATCGGGTGGGTATTTTCCAATTTGTTCCTGAAAATGACTGGGAAGGAACATTTGTTTTTGAAGACGTTGGAACAGGCTGGGATTCAATACTAGGAGAAAAAATCCAGGATCGCTGTATCGGAGGAAAATTGGCTGCTGATTATTCCCAAGCTAGAGTACAAGCGATTACGGATATTTATGCACCACAGGTAAATGATTGTTATGCACAAATGCTGTGCAAATTCCAAGTTAAAGCTAATTTGGTAATTCCTCTAATTAGAGATAAGCAATTATGGGGTCTAGTATGCGTTCATCAATGTAGTAACACTCGTGAGTGGAAAGGTTGTGAAATAAAACTTGTTCTCACAATTGCTAAGCTTTTAAGAGTTACAATTGAAAAGCTTGATCGGATTGAAAAGGCAGATTTGGCTCAAAAGCTGGATCGGGTAAAGCAGCGCCACAAAATTATTCTTGAAGCTATTGAAAAAATACGCCAGTCACTTGATATTAAAACAATCTTATCAACAACAACACTACAAGCTCGACAACTTCTGGAAGTAGATCGGGTTGCTATCTTTAAATTCAATCCTGATTGGAGTGGTAATTTTGTTGCTGAATCATTTGAACAACCTTGGACACCTTTAATTGGAGTCGTTCCTGTAATTCATGACACTTTTCTTCAAGAAACTCAGGGGGGACGCTACGCTAATCAGGAAACTTTCGTAGTCGATGATATTTATCAAGCCGGACTTAGTGATTGTCATATAGGTTTATTAGAGCAATTTCAAGCTAAAGCCTTTGTGATCGCTCCGATTTTACAGAGCAATAAGCTTTGGGGATTAATAGCTGCATATCAAAATTCTTCTTCTAGACATTGGCAAACAGATGAAATTGAACTGTTAGCCCAAATTACTTCCCAGGTAGCTGTAGCGTTAAGCCACAACGAACTATTAGGTAATACCCAGTACCAAGTAGAACAGCAAAAAGCATTAATTCGTACACTCGCTCGAATGAGGAAGTCTGTAAATTTAGAAAATATCTTCCAGACTACTGTTGTCGAAGTCCGTCAGCTACTTAAAGTAGACCGAGTAGCTATATTCCGTTTCGATCCAGGAAATCAATGGGAAGGAGAAGTAATCTATGAAGATGTGGCTTTGGGTTTTAAATCAACCCTCAAAGATAAAGTTTATGACCACTGTTTTGCGCAAAACTATGTACCAATCTATCGCCAAAATCGAGTCAGTACGATTTCAGATATTTACCAACAGGATTTCAAAGAATGCTACGTACAAATGTTAGAAAGATTTCAGGTGCGTGCCAATTGTATCGCACCCCTAATCAAAGAGGGTGAACTATGGGGTTTATTGTGCATTCATCAATGTGACAAACCTCGAGAGTGGGAATCTTCTGATATTGACTTCGTGTATCAAATTGCCGAAAAATTAGGAGTAGCATTAACGCAAGATGCTCATAGTGAAAAAGTTCACAATGACATGAAAGTAAAAGCTGCGGAAGCCGAACAAGCGGTGGAACAGCAAAAGTTATTAGCGGTAACTATAGATAAAATACGTCGGTCTCTCGATATCCAAACTATTTTGGAAACTAGTACCCAAGAAGTACGAGAACTACTTAATGTTGACAGAGTTTCTATCTATCGCTTTGACTCAGATTGGAAAGGTGAATTCGTCGCAGATTCCTTTAAAGATGGTTTGCAGCCCCAAGTAAAGACACAAGCAGTTATGATGCCAGCATTTGTAAATGCAAATCAGAATGGCAATTTACCACGTAACGAAATTTTTGCTCCCATTTCTCAAGGTGAAAAATTGTGGGGATTATTAATAGCTCATCAACACTCCTACCCACGTCATTGGAAAGAACATGAAATTGACTTACTCAATCAAGTTGGAGTGCAACTGGGAGTTGGGATTGAGCAAGGAGAATTACTCCAACACAGTAAAGATCGAACTGCAGAAATTAGCAAAACTTTTGAAGAAATCAAGCAAACTCAGGAATACTTAATCCAGGGTGAGAAAATGGACAATCTGGCACATTTGCTTGGTGGTATTCTCAGCGAAATTACTAATCCGATTAACTTTATTGTTGAGAACCTCACTGATGTAAGTAAATGCACCCAAAATCTGTTTGAAATCACCAATCTTTACCAGCATACTTACCCCGAAGCATCACCAGCCATCGAACGGCGAATTCAAGAGCTTGATGCAGATCTGCAAAACAAAGATTTATACGAAACTCTCAAATCAATGAGAATTGGAGCAAAGCAGGTTGGTCAAACTTTAGGGTTACTGGAAAAATTCTCCCGTCCAGATCGAGCCGAACAGAAGTTAGCAGACATCACCGAAGAATTGGATAATACTCTACTTCTGTTGGAACATCGATTGAAAGCTAATGACAAATATCCAGGAATTGAGGTTGTGAAGAAATATGACACACTGCCATTAGTCGAATGTTATCCAGACCTATTAAACCAAGTATTTATAAAAATTTTGCTCCATCACATTGATGCTTTAAAGAAAAAATTTGTGAACATTTCCCAACAATACTTAAAACCATCAACTCAATCTCCTTATATACCTCTATTTATCTGGATTACAACTCAAATTATTGACAACAAAATTAGTATTAAATTTACTGATAATAGTGAGGGTATGACGGAATTAAATCGTTCTCAGGTTTTTGAACCAATTTCTAAAACAAAAGAAATTCCTCAAAAAACAGGATTGAACTTAGCTATTTGTCATCAAATTGTGGTGGAAAAACACCAAGGTGAACTTAAATGCTTTTCTCAATTAGGTCAGGGAACAGAATTTTTGATTCAAATTCCTACTACACCAACTACGGCTATAGAATACTCCCAAACTTCTAAAGTATTTTGAGTCAGGGGTAGCCTTAGTAAATAGGCTAACGCCAAACAATAGAAACTTACAAAGAGTCAGAGCTTCTAAAACTTAGTTCCCAAGCTGAGCCCATTCGTAATAATTTAAAGAAAAATTATTTTTGTCAAAAGTAATTAATCTATATAGTACTAATGGACTGAGTCTGGGAACCAGAAACAAGAGTAATAAGGTTTTAATTGAGAATTGTGTAACTCAAAAAATTTTTAAAAATTACCAATCCCCAAACTATTTACTTTGCTGATAAGGGATCCAAACAGTAAAAATCGATCCAACCCCAACACTTGAATCAACTTCAATTCGACCGCGATGTAACTCCACCAGTTGCTTAGTCAAAGCTAAACCCAACCCGGTACCCCCATAGCGACGTCGGTAAGGAGTATCCAGTTGATGAAATTTTTCAAACAATAGTGGTAGTTGTTCTGCAGGAATTCCAATTCCCGTATCTTCTACCTGAAAAATAGCAGTCTTACCTTCCATCCATAGACGTAAAACTACATCACCACCTTCGGAAGTAAATTTAATCGCATTAGTTAATAAGTTCCATAATATTTGCTGTATTCGGGGATAGTCAGCTTGAAATTTATCTTGTTTTAATTCAATTTGTGAATCTAAAGTCAAATTAATCTTTTGTTGTATAGCTTTTTCTGCAACTGTTTTAACTGCTGTCTCTATTGATTGATTTAGAGAAAATTCTGTAATATTTAAAACTGCTTTTCCTGCCTCAATTTGAGATAAGTTGAGAATATCATTAATCATTTCTAATAAATGCTCGCCACTATCGTGGATTGTTTGCAAATAATCTCGCTGTCGTTGGCTCAAATCTCCAAAGGACCACCTCAATAAGGTAGAAGACATACCAATAACGTAGGTCAATGGAGTTAGTAATTCATGACTAATAGTAGCTAAAAACTCATTTCTTAAACGACTAGCAGATTCAGCAGCAACTAAAGCGTCATGTAAAGCGTTGGTTTTCTCTTTAACTCGTTTTTCTAAACTTTGCTTTTCTTTTGTGAGAAAATTCATCAGTTCGGATTGATGAATTGCAATTGCTAATTGTTCTGCAATTGAAGTCAACAAATGTTTTTCACTATCACTCCAATTACGCGGTCTATGACATTGATGAGCAATCAGTAATCCCCAAAGATTTTCTTCAAACATAATTGGGGATGCTAATTTAGCTCTTACTTGAATTTCCCGTAAAAAATTCAACAAACAATCTTCTAAGTCATAGGTTTCTTCGATATCATTTACAGTTAAAGTAAAACCGTTACAATATTTATTCCAACATTCAGAAGTTGGTGTAAAACAATTTCGTTCTCGGTAATTCAACACTGAAGGGATTGCATCATTACCACAAACTTCGTAAACTATATATCCTTGACTGCGAGTAAAATCTTTTAATCCTTCTGGTTTTTCTAAAGTTTCCTGTTCTTGTGGAGTTTCTTGCTCTTGTAAATTCAAAGGTGAGGTGGAAATATTTTGAGACTTAAAGTTTTGAGACTTAAAGTTTTGAGACTTAAAGTTTTGAGATTTCAAGTTTGAACTATCTATTGAATGCTCAAATTTATAAATTACCAATCTATCTAATTCTAAAAACTCCCTCACTTCTGACAATGCTGTAGCCATAATTACAGATAAATCTACACTTTTACGGATTTGAGTTGTGACTTGATTTAAAAGTTTCTCTTGAGCTATTTGCTTTTTTAAAGCTTGTTCTACTTCCTCAAAAGCAAGATGAGAATATGATGAATTTTTGGTTAGTGAATCTTGGTTTTCTTCTGATAGGAGATACTCTAATAGCAACAAAGTAAATTTGCTTTGAAGTTCGGCACTATTAGGAGAAATTATTTGCTGATAGCGCTCAATTTCTTGAAAAGTTATGGAATCGTGACAAAACAAGTCTCTTAACTCCATCAGGAAAGCAGAGATTAGATCTGCATCAAATATCAACTGTGCGTTCAAAGATAAATATTCGCTCTCCTTTGCAGGAATTTCTGCAGCTTCCCTGTCCCCGACTTCTGGATTTCCTAGTAATAAGGCGCTAAAACCCTCAGATAATAGGAGTTTAAACCTTTTTTTTGCCCAGTGAGTGGGTGTAGGTATCCGCGCAATGATAGCATCTGTGATGATGACAAAATTTGCTTTTCCTACGCCTTGAGCCATTTGGTCTAATAATTCTACAAGTCGATTAAATACACCCAAAGACAAGGTTCGAGAAAAGCTTAAATCGGGAGAACCAAGCATTTTCAAGTTTTGATGATTTGATGAGAGAAGTTAGCTGCAGTCGCTTAAAGTTGTGATTGTTTCCTAATCAACAGTTTAAGACGGTATTAGCAAATTATGCATCGCACAAGTGTCACTACTAATAAATGGGAACTTCAGTCAGACGACATAAGATTTGTAGAACAAACTCCAGCACCAATCATATTAATTACGGCTGCGGACACTGAAATTCAAACTGTAGCAGCTGCGCTGCCAAAATTACCAGGTAAATTTCCTCAAGTTAGAGTTGCTAAACTTTTAGATTTACAGCATCAAATCAGTATCGACACCTATGCCGAGCAAGTTTTGGAATTTGCAGAAGTAATCATTCTTAGACTGTTAGGAGGACGTTCTTATTGGGCTTATGGTTTAGAGGTAGTTTCTCAAATAGTAGAGCGCAAAGGTACAAATCTAATTGTAATGCCAGGGGATGATGCTCTGGACACAGAATTAATCGCCCATTCGACTTTACCCTTGGCAATCGCAAATCAGGTATGGCGATATTTTAATGAAGGCGGAACGGAAAATATTGCCAATGCTTTCATGTTAATTGCGGATAAATGTCTTTCAACATCATTTAATCCTGTACCTCCTAGAACTGTTCCTCGAGTTGGGTTTTATGGGGGATTGGGGACTGGGGACTGGGGATTAGCGACTGGGACAGGAGAAAAGGAGACGGGTAACGGGGAACGGGGAATGGAGGAGAAAATATGGAACGAAAACCAACCTCCGAGATCTAATCCCAAATCCCCAAAAATTGCGATCCTTTTCTATCGTGCTCATTACTTAGCTGGTAATACCAAGACCATTGATGCATTATGTGCAGCTTTAGTAAAACGAAATTTGGAACCGGTACCAATATTTATTTCTTCGTTACGGGACTTGGAAGTTCAAACCGAACTCAGCCAGTTTTTTGAATCCAATACTTCTTCGCCAATTAAACTTTTACTCAACACTACTAGTTTTTCCCTTGCAAAGTTAGATATAGAAAAACCACAAGTGGATTTGTGGGACAAATTAAATGTGCCAATCTTGCAAGTCATTAACAGTAGTGCTGCTGTAAAAGAATGGGAGTCAGGATTACAAGGGCTTTCTCCCCGGGATATTGCCATGAATGTAGCACTTCCAGAAGTCGACGGGCGAATTATCACTCGTGCTGTTTCTTTTAAAACTTTACAGAGCCGCAATTCCTCCCTGGAAACAGATGTAGTGGTTTATGAACCAAAAAGTTCGCGGATAGAATTTGTTGCTGATTTGGCAACAAACTGGGTCAAGTTATCTGCTAAACCACCTGAGGAACGTCGTATCGCCATGATTTTGGCTAATTATCCTACCCGGGATGGACGTTTAGCAAATGGCGTTGGATTAGATACCCCAGCCAGTTGTGTAGAAATTCTTAAGGCGATGAAGTTTGCCGGTTATCAGCTCGATAATATTCCCCACACAGGAACGGAGTTAATCGAACATCTGACAAAAAATGTGACCAATGACCCAGAAGGAAGGGAGTTACGTCCGGTTGCACAAAGTCTTGACGCGAAGGAATATGCTAAATACTTTGCGAATTTACCCCCATCAATACAGACAGGTATTTCTCAACGCTGGGGTTTTCCCAAACAAGAACGTGAATACTCAGTTTCTGGGATGAATTTAGGTAATGTATTTATTGGTATTCAGCCCGCTCGGGGTTACGATCTTGACCCCAGCTTAAATTATCATGCTCCCGATCTGGAACCAACCCATGATTACTTAGCATTTTATTACTGGATTAGAGAATGCTTTGCTGCTGATGCAATAATTCATGTGGGCAAGCATGGCAATCTGGAATGGCTACCAGGTAAAAGTTTAGCCCTATCAGAAAATTGTTATCCTGAGGTTGCTTTGGGTGCACTTCCTCACTTCTACCCCTTCATTGTTAATGACCCTGGTGAGGGTTCCCAAGCTAAACGTCGTGCATCGGCGGTCATTTTAGATCATTTAACTCCACCCCTGACCAGAGCTGAACTCTATGGCGGTCTACAAACACTAGAGAACTTAATTGATGAGTATCATGAAGCCCAAAGTTTAGATCCTTCACGCTTGAGTTTAATTTGCGATCGCATTCATTCTTTGGTCCTCAAAGAAAATCTTCATCTCGATCTGGGAATTGCAAATGACCCAGTTAATGGGAACCAAATTAACCAAAACCAAACTAACCAAAATCAACCTAACCAAAACAAAGATACTCAAAATGCTTCCAGTTTTGAGCTTTCAGTTTTGAACTATTTAGATGGTTATCTTTGCGAACTCAAAGAAGCCCAGATTCGTGATGGTTTACATATTTTTGGTCAATGTCCCCAAGGAAGACAATTACGAGATTTAATCATTGCGATCGCTCGTCACCCGAACCGCCAATATCCTGGTTTACTCAGAGCCATTGCTCTGGATTGGAGTTTAGATTTTGACCCAATTACAACGGATTTAGGAACAGAGTTATCTGCAAACGACAGAAAAATTTTAGCTGCTAAAACCTCGGAGCAAAATTTCTGCGAACAAAAATTCCACGGAAAAAATCCCCATAAATCCAGAAATATTGGCGATGCGATCGAGATTTTGGAACAAAAAACAGCTTTTCTCGTCCAAAATTTAATTGAAAATTATTCAGTTCAAAGTATCAGTCAACAGACTACACAACAGACCACACAACTATCTAGCAAACAAAAACCTGTTTGCGAACCACCATCTGAAAATGGAGTATCCCATACCCAAGCAGTACTAAATTGGATCCAATCAAATCTCTTAAACGCCCTCAAACAAACAAACCGCGAAATTGAAAATTTGCTACGCGGGCTTAATGGTGAATATGTTCCCAGTGGACCTGCTGGTGCACCTACCCGCGGACGTCCGGAAGTATTACCAACTGGCAATAATTTTTACTCTGTAGATATTCGTGCCCTACCCACAGAAACAGCCTGGGATGTGGGTAGAAAAGCTGCCGAAACTTTGATCGAATCCTACACCCAAGAACATGGTGAATATCCCCAAACCTTAGGATTATCAGTATGGGGAACCTCCACAATGCGAACTGGAGGTGATGATATTGCCGAAGCCTTAGCTTGTTTGGGAGTACAACCTGTATGGGATGGTACCGCCAGAAGAGTAGTAGATTTTGAGATTTTGCCCCTTTCCGTTCTCGGTCGTCCCCGCGTAGATGTGACTTTAAGAATTTCGGGTTTTTTCCGGGATGCTTTTCCTAATTTAGTCAATTTATTTGACAAAGCAGTTACAGCAGTTGCTGCATTGGACGAACCACCCCACCTCAATCCCTTAGCTGCACAGGTACGTCAAGAAACAGCACATTGGCAAAAACTAGGTTTGACACAATCAGAAGCCTTGACGCGATCGCGCTATCGCATCTTTGGTTCCAAACCAGGAGCCTACGGAGCTGGGCTGCAAGGTTTAATTGAATCCCAAAATTGGACAGATGACCGAGATTTAGCCCGTGCTTATATGAATTGGAGTGGATATGCTTATACGGGTAAAAGTGAAGGAAGATCCGCGCCAGAAGCATTCGAACAACGTCTGGGCAAAATGCAAATAGTATTGCACAATCAAGATAATCGCGAACATGACTTACTTGACTCCGATGATTACTACCAATTTCAAGGTGGTCTAACTGCAGCAGTTCGCACTATCAGTGGTAAGCATCCTCGAATATATTTTGGCGATAATTCTATTCCTGCTCGCCCCAAAATCCGCCATCTCAAAACAGAAATTGCCAAAGTATATCGCTCGCGGGTAATTAATCCCAAATGGATCGCCGGAGTTATGCGCCATGGCTATAAAGGGGCATTTGAAATTGCCGCAACAGTAGACTATCTTTTTGCCTATGATGCTACAACCCACTGTGTTGAAAATTATATGTATGAAGGAATAGCAAATACTTATTTATTTAATTCCCCAGTCTGCGACTTTATCGAGCAACACAATCCACATGCTTTACGTGATATTGCGGAAAGATTGTTAGAAGCTCATAAGCGCAATTTATGGCAGGATGTAAACATACAAATAATAGAAAATTTGAGAAACCTTGTTCATCAAGCCGAAGCAGCGATTGAAACAAAATAACGGGATGAGGTAAACATGGAAAACATTGCGTATTTACACTTAGCTTCAACTTACGAAGATTGCCCTAGTAGTGAATTGATTTTCCTTAGTCAACTGCTGAATCGGGGAATTACACCGGAATGGGGGAAGTTTTCTAGCAAAGCATGGAAACACTTGCTTCCCCTTGCTCTGACTGTGTCTCTGTTAAGTACCGTAGGTAGTGCTTTAGCATTACAAAAAGGAGATAACGGTCCTTCCGTATCGGGCTTACAACAGCAGTTACAAAAAGCTGGGTTTTATCAGGCTCCTATTACTAAAGTGTATGATAAACCTACCGAAGATGCAGTTCGTCGGTTTCAGAAAGCAGCAGGAATTGCAGCTGATGGAATCGCAGGAGTTTCTACCCTGCAAAAATTAGAAAGTTGGCGTCCTGCGAAAATCAAACCTCAATCCAAGCCAACCCAAACCCAGATTGTCAGCACCAGAATTATCAGGAATCAAGTTCCTAAAGTTACACCTGTAAAAAAGCAGCAGACAACCCAATACCTGAAAAGAGGAGATGAAGGGGAAGTCGTTAGAGTATTACAAGAACAACTGCGCGTAGCTGGTTATTACTACGGTAACGCCACTGGAATATTTGGTCCAATTACTGAAGAATCAGTCAAACGTTTTCAAAAAGCTTACAATTTGGATACCGATGGTGTAGTTGGTCCCAACACACGACAAAAATTACCACCAAGTGGGATTGGTTTCGGCGGTGAAGCAAGAAGAACTTCAGTAAAAGTAAATCCCGATAATCTTCGTCAAGGTCATCGCGGCGAAGCTGTTCGAGTTTTGCAAGCACAATTAATTGAAGCTGGATATCTAAAAGGCGAACCCAACGGCTATTTTGGTTCTTATACCGCCGCTGCAGTCCGCAGATTCCAAGCAGATAATTATCTCGCAGCTAGCGGTATTGCTGGTCCAACAACAAGAGGAAAATTACACAGCCAAGTTAAAACTGCTCCCAAGAGTCAGTTTAGCGTTATGGAAGTTCAAAGAAGATTGCGAGTAAGAGGTTTTTATAAAGGACCACTTAATGGCGTGATGGATAAATCCACCAAACGCGCAATTAAGCAGGCACAACAATTCTATGATATTAGCCTCAACGATCTCAAAAATGGGCGCTACTGGTAACATCTCTAGTATTTTTTGCAGTGTTTACCCAAGGCCGGATCTAAACGCTCATTCTGTCCTAATGTTGATATAGTTACTTGGTTAAGATGAGCTATATAAAAGTCAAACTTATTTGACTTTAAATTAATGCCAGCGTTTCCCATTTGCTGTGACTACAGCCTCATACAGGTATTAGGGAGCGCTGGCATTTTGGGCAAACTCCATGTATTGTTAACTGGCAATCAAGTAAGTGATAACCTTCTTTTTGGGCAGTTTTTGCACCAGTTTTCAAAATAGATTCATTTTTAAACTCAATTGTTTCGTTACACCTAATACAAATTAGATGGTGGTGGTGATGGGGATAGGGCTGATTAATCTCATAATGTTTGTGACCTTCTCCCAAGTCCAGTTCGCGTAAAATTCCCATGCGCGCCATTAGTTTTAAGGTGCGATAAATTGTCGAGAGACTAATTCCTTCACCCCGCTCTTCAAGTCTCTGATACAAATCTTCTGCACTGAGATGCTCTCCCTGAGGTAATTCTTGAAAGATATGTAATATTGTTTCTCTCTGGGGAGTTAATCGCCAACCTCTTTCGTTTAGTTCTGCTTTAAGTGAGGCAGATGAGTATGCGGTCATAGCTAAAAATTCTCAACAAAGCTCATTAGTTGAGAATATAGCAAAAACTTTAGATGATTTGCAACAATTGTAGCTTATTGAAAAGAATTGTAAAAAAAACTTAAAGGTCATGAAAAGTTGACACTTCCATGAGTGCAAACCGATGTGCGCAAAGTTTCTTTTTCAGATAATTAGAAGGATATGTACTAGAGCTCAGAAGTTTGAAATTATAAGGTAGGGCATCAAAATCAGGAATTATAGGAAACAATAAGCAAGGTAAAATGGTATCTTTTTTTTCTACTCCTGTTAATTTTCTACTTCTCCCATAATTTCAGAAAAAGCAAAAAACTTAACAAATCAACATGTGCACTTTAAGCAAATAAATAATGCTAAGCATTATTCAGTAACTAAAGAGTATTTTGTATTATGTTCAGGGGGTTGAACCCCCCGGCATATATTTAGCTGAGGGACTCTAGGTAATCGCGAATAAGGTTGCGTCGCTTGGGTTGGCGAAGTTTTTGTAATGCTTTGGATTCAATTTGCCGTACTCGCTCCCGCGATAGGTCTAAAGCGCGTCCGATTTCTGCCAGAGAATAGGGATGACCGTCAGCCAAGCCGAAGCGCATAAGTATAACATCACGCTCACGGGTAGTTAAATCTGCCAGTAGATTTTGCAAGTCTCTTTGTAAAGATTCTCGCATCAACATATCTTCTGGTGTAATACCATCTGTTTCGAGTAATTCTCCCAACTCTGTATCTTTATCTTTCCCTACCTTAGTTTCCAAAGAGACTGAACGGGGAACTCGTAGTAAAACTTCTCTAACTTGAGTGGGAGTCATTTCTAACTCAATTGCTAGGTCTTCCAAAGTAGGGGTACGACCTTTTTCTTGGGCAATTTTGCGTTGAGCCTTCTTGATTTTATTTAGCTTTTCAGTGATGTGAACCGGTAGGCGAATAGTACGGCTAGAAGTGGCGATCGCTCTAGTAATACCTTGACGAATCCACCAATAGGCATAGGTACTAAAACGATAACCTTTTGTGGGGTCAAACTTTTCTACAGCTCGTTCTAAGCCCAAAGTACCTTCTTGGACTAAATCTAATAACTCTAAACCACGATTTTGATATTTCTTAGCAACGGAAACTACCAAGCGAAGATTAGCTTTAATCATATGCTCTTTAGCTTGTAGTCCCTGGCTTTGAAGTTTCTCCAGTTCCCCTACAGTCAAACCAGCAATCTCTGCCCAGCGTCGTTTACCTCGGGACAACATTTGCTTGAGTTCAACTACTTCCATTCCAGCAGTTTTTGCCCATCTTTCAAAAGAGGGGCGATGTCCTAATTCAGATGTTAGACGCTCATGAATTTCAACGATTTGTAAATAGCTAGAAATAATATCTTCACGATCCTGCTTGGCTGACTCAGAGAGTAAAATTCTTAGTCGTAAATAGCGCTGGACTTTTTGAGCTTCAGAAACCTCTTCATCTCTCCCTAAGAGACGAACTCGTCCAATTTCCTGAAGATATAAACGTACCAAATCTGTACTACGTCTGCTGGTATTTGTGTTATGACTGACAGATTCTACAGATTCTACAGATTCTTGAGCAGCAATTTCTAAATCTTCTATAGAATCTGTAGGTAATTCACTTTCATCAACTGCAATTTCGGGGTCAAAGACCTGTGGGTTAGACTGTTGGGAATCGTAGGTAGCATCTGCGTAAAAAGAAGTTGCTGGCATAAGTTCGTCTCAATGGCTCCAGGTAACAACAGATTGCGGTCAGCTAATCAACTGTTGCTATTGTTCCCGCGATCTTGCAATAACTAACACGGTTTGTGATGGAGATTTAGTTTTTTCTCAAAAATTCAATTGTTTTATGTGACAATTAATATCAAGACAGAGCTACAAATGCCTAAACCAATAGCTATCCAAGCCTTTTTGCATGCTCTTATTTTTACTAAAATCTAATTCCAAAAATTATGGCAATAGGATTGACTGTTACTTTTCTCGCATGATATAAACATGTAAGTAAAATCACAATTCATTTATACATAGCTATATCTACATAGTTATATAAATGTCTTCCTGATGATTTGATAATTTTTTATGCGTAAATATTGAAAATTGATGACAATATTTTTGAGGCAGTAGTCTGAGGTAATATTTTTAAGTGTGCTGATTGTCTCTATATAAAGTATTTGCTATTTTTGAACTGTATTTTTTATTTGTACGCGGTTTCGTAAGTGCTTAAGTGTATGCTCAATAATAGGGTTTAAAAATAGATGCTTATGCACGCTCACAATGTAATATTGTTGTCTCGAGAATGTATCCGATATTAACAATTCACTCGTATTCTGCTTTAACATCCCGTTGCATAAGTTCCCAGAGTGCTTGTTGAGGTGATATTTCTGCTTGTAACAAACGATGTACTTGTTCTGCAATCGGAATAGAAATTTTTTGTACTCGGGCGCGTCTGACTAAAACTTGCGTAGTATTAACTCCCTCAGCTGTTCCTTCTAAATTTTCGATGATTTCCGAAAGTTTTTTCCCACTTGCGAGTTGGTAACCTACTTGATAGTTACGACTTAAGGGACTATTACAAGTTGCGAGTAAATCTCCCAATCCAGATAAACCATAAAAAGTATCTTGTTGTGCGCCCCAATCCACACCAACTCTTACCATTTCAGCTAAACCACGAGTTACTAAAGCAGCCTTGGCGTTAGTTCCCAGTTCCAAACCATCGCACACTCCGGCAGCGATCGCAATGACATTTTTTAAGGTACCGCCCAACTCTACTCCTAAGGGGTCATGGTTGGTGTAAACCCTAAACCGGTATGAAGAGAAAATTAACTGCACCATTTCTGCAACCCCATCAATTTTACTTGCAACTACGGTTGCTGCAGGTAATCCTTTCTGAATTTCCTTTGATAAATTTGGACCAGATAGCACCACTACTGGATTTTTAAGAAATGCTTTTTGCCAAATTTGCGATGGGGTGCATGTAGTTTGAGGGTCCAAACCTTTAGTTGCTGTAACTAAAATCGTTTTCGGAGATATTTTCACTAATTGGAGTTGAGAGATTATATCTCTTACTCCCTTCATTGAAACAGCACTGAGAATAATATCAGCATCCTTGACAACCTCAGTTAGGGTTTGACAGCTCCTTCGCGACCATAATTTTATATGGTAACCATTTGCTGCCGCCAAAGTAGATAAAGCTGAGCCCCATGCACCCGTTCCGAGAATTGCCATCGAAATTTTAGAATGGCAATATCTTTCCTCATTCATCACTTTTAACTTTAACTACCGTTTGTTCGAGGATATAACTCCATTAATTTCCTAACTTGCTCTGCATGATAAGAACTTCTGGTTAAAGGAGAGGAAACCACTTGTAAAAATCCAATTTCCTCGCCAAATGCCTTCCAAGCAGCAAATCGATCTGGGTGGATAAATTCATTTACACCCAAGTGTTTTGCAGTAGGTTGTAAATACTGGCCGATAGTTAAAATATCACAATCTACGCCACGTAAATCTTCCATTACTTGACGAATCTCGGTATCAGTTTCACCTAGTCCGACCATAATACCTGACTTAGTATAAACCCTAGGTTCGATTTCGCGAGAACGTTTCAGTAATTCTATGGTTCGTTCGTAGTTACCTTGAGGACGTACCCGTCGATATAAACGAGGAACAGTCTCAGTATTGTGGTTTAACACTTCCGGTTGTGCTTGCAAAATTATTTCTAAAGCTTTCCAATTACCGCATAAGTCGGGAATCAATAGTTCAATAGTAGTCTGGGGCGATTGCAGCCGCACAGCTTCAATGCAACGAACAAACTGGGAAGCTCCACCATCTTCTAAATCATCGCGGTTGACGGAGGTGATCACCACATGATTGAGCCTCATGCGACTAACGGCTTGCGCTAACCTTGTTGGTTCGGTAGGGTCTAAAGCCTGTGGTTTTTTCTCAAAGTCAATATCGCAGTAGGGACAAGCGCGGGTACAAGCCGGACCCATAATTAAAAACGTTGCGGTTCCGGCATTAAAGCATTCCCCAATATTGGGGCAAGATGCTTCTTCGCAAACCGTATTCAGGGATAAATCCCGCAAAATTTCTTTGACATTGCCAACACGTTGCCATTGCGGCGCTTTTACCCGCAACCAGTCCGGTTTAACTGTCACAATTTGCCTTTATCACTTATAGCTATACAGAGTTAATACTAGCAAGTAATAAGGACTCAGGAGCAATGTAAATGTATTTTAGATTGCATCATGCGTGAAATATCAGTCAGTTACTCTGCTGGTATTCTAAATGTATTGCATATTGCAATTTTTCTTTTAACTGCAATTGGTGAAGGTTAAGTAGAGAAATTTTCCCAACTCTTGAAGGCTAATTAACAGTAAATGACAAACTTTTATAGGGAAGACCTAGCTTACATTCATGATGTTGGTTTCAGGGATTATGCTCTTAATTGTGCTCCCGGAATATTAGATATACTGAATCAAAATAAGGTATGCAAAAGTTTAGTTGTCGATTTAGGTTGCGGAAGTGGACTTTTGGCAAAAGAACTTATTCAAGCTGATTATCAGGTTCTGGGAATAGATATTTCCGAGTCAATGATTAATATTGCACGTCAAAGAGTTCCCGATGCCAATTTTGTGGTAGCTTCGCTATTTGATGTGGAAATTCCACCCTGTAATGCCGTTACATCTATTGGTGAATGTCTTAATTATCTGTTCGATCCAAATAATAATCATCAAAAATTAGCTGAGTTCTTCAGTTGTATATACAATGCATTGCTTCCCGGCGGCATCTTAATCTTTGATATTTTAGAGCCGGGACAACTATCTCAGGGAAATCCAAGCAGAAATTTTACTGAGGGGGGAGATTGGATTGTACTGGTTGAGAAAGAAGAAGATTTGAAACATAAGATATTAACTCGGCGAATTACTACCTTTCGTCAAGTGGGAGAATACTACAGGCGTGATGATGAGATACATCGAGCCCAGTTATATAAAGCTTCAGATATTGCCGAAAAACTGAAAAAAGTTGGTTTTCAGGTTCAAATCTCAGATAGTTTTGGTCGGTACAATCTGTCCAAAGGTCATGCAGCTTTTGTAGCACATAAAACAGTCGTACCTGAGAGTTAATGGCTAAGCTCATAACCAATTTTTTTGAAGCAACTCTCATATCATGTTCTATGTATTAGGCTCTAAAAAATTTTTGGTTATTTGCAAATATTTGTGATACTATTCACTTAATTTGGAATAATTGTATCGGGATGTAGCGCAGCTTGGTAGCGCACTTCGTTCGGGACGAAGGGGTCGCTGGTTCGAATCCAGTCATCCCGATTTTGTCTGTCATTTGCCAAACTATTTGACCGCGTTGACAAATTAATGTCCGTGCTGACACATTAATGTCCGTGTTGACAAATTAGTTAACCAGCAGAATGTATTGGTATTATAAGCTATTAAAATCATAGCTCTTATTTATTCTTGGTGCTGTAGTTAGGGGAAATCCCGAACGAAGTGCGCCTTTCAACCCACCTTATTTGTCTTTTTCAATGCGCCCCAACCTGGAAGCGGCGTTGAAACGACCGTGCCGAACGTTCGGGAAAATACGCTAAAAAACTTTCAACCCGCCCAAACCTGGAAGCGGCGTTGAAACTTAAGCAATTAAGCGTAATGGTACTGGCAAGTTACTTTCAACCCGCCCAAACCTGGAAGCGGCGTTGAAACTCCTTCGCGTCGAGACGCGATAGTGCGGATTTTAACTTTCAACCCGCCCAAACCTGGAAGCGGCGTTGAAACCCCGCGCCTCCAATCCCTTATTTATCAGTACTTCTGGAAGCGTTTTTGGCAGGTCTACCAAAATCACTCGTCAACAGACATCTCAAAAAGCAAATAAATTGACACCACAAAAGCCAAAACAACTGATAGAGAAGGGATTCAGCATTTTGGCAGAACCCCCAGGAAAATCGCTCTCGCTTCGATCTGCCAAAAATAAAAATTAAGGTGGGTTCCTCCTTGCTCGGAGGTGATTCAGTAGCCACCACTGTAGTAAACCCACACCTCTATTACTGGGGGCGCACCTAATTCCTATCCGTAAAGAATAGCAGCTTCAAGGTGGGCAGCTACCAGGGTCAGAAAGCAAGACTGTGTTCCCACAGTCAAACTAACCCACATTTATCATTGCTCAGAGGTGCTTTAAACACATGAACAACGGCGCTGTTGATGATTTATTATATTTTCAAGGTTCGGATGAATGTTTTTGATTAAGATTTTTTACGAGATTTGTAAGCAGTAGTTGCTAGTTCTTTGGCTTTATCCTGAGAACTTCCTCTGATGGGCTGTTTACTTTCCTCTATAACAATTCCAGTTTTTATCGCTTGACTTTTGATGTTCTCAATTAATCTGCCATAGCTCCATTGATTCACGCTACGGCGATACTGTTTGGCGTACTTTTTCTGAGCTTCTATACAATCTGGGCATTTTTCTAAGGCTTTTGCTTGAATTTCGCTATTTATCTGCTCACGCATATCGCTAAGTTTGGGAAGTACGATGCTACCAGCGGAATATTTTTGTGCGATCGCAACTATCTCCTTTGCCAGTAATCTATCAATATATTGCCCTAGTTCTGATTCTCCATATTGATTTGATGCTGCTTGGGTTTGAGCTATTTTACGTTGATGAGAAAGTTCTCCTTTTTGTTGTCGTTGTCTGTTTAGTAGCTTGTAATTTTCACCAAGAAGTTGCTTGATACTTCTATAAGTCACAACTTTGTCTGTGCTTGCATCTAAAATGGCTACCGTTGCAGTTTTTTCTAAGCCGAGACTGACGCCTACAAGAATATTAGATAGTCCTTTGTATAAGGGTTTATTTGGACGTGGGTAAGGATTGTTGATTCTATCGAGGGTAGACTGCTTGCGTTTTATATGAGCTAGTTGTCTGTCATTAAGCTCGCCTTTTTCTTTACTTTTGGTAATGGTTTTAGCTATTTCTTCTGCTTTTTCTTCTCTTACCTGATTTGTTCCTTCAGCAGTCCATAAGCGAGTATCAACTGTGCAATCAAGTTTTAGATGATTAACATTCCAAGGTCTATCTTTACCAACTTCTTCTTGCCAACTAATTCTTCCACTACGTAGGGTAAAGAGGCTGCTAGAGTGTTGATTTTTACTATTTTTCTTAATTTGCTGGTCTGATAAAAAACGCTTAAACCAATGTAATTGACGATTGTCGCAGTAGATTTCAAAAGTATGTTCGCTCAAGCCATTAAATTTTACACAAATGCGCCCTTTACGATTTTTGAACCAAGTCATGTCTTCATTGGTTTCATAAGAAACTGGAAAAGGTACAGCATGAGATTTTCTTAATAGATTATTTTGCCAAGACTTTGCTTCAGTCTCGCTTTGGGGAACTTGATTTGTAGCTATATCTAAAGTATTTAACCAATTTAAGTCAGTTAAATCTCTACCGTGAGGAATCCGAGCTTCAAGTTGTTCTCTAAGTCTCTGAATCTGGATTTCAATTTTGCGCCGACGTTGAGTAAATTTTTCGGGACTTTCTTCTTTATTTGGGAGTTTAGAACCGTTCTTTAGTAAATAACTGATAGCACAATGAGTTACTATATCTTCTGTATCCCTGTATGTGTCAAATAGCTGTTGGGATAAATTTTTACTGATATCTGAGCTTTTTGATTTTTTACTATTTTTAGATTTCGTTTTCCTTTTGTTCTGGGAATTGTTTGTATCTATTTGGGGACTGAATTGAGCTAGTATTTCAGCCGCTTTGCTACGTAGAGCTTCTAAATTAACTCCGCTAATTTCTACTAACTCCTCATCACTTTTGAGCATTTCTAGCCAATGAATTTTACCTTCGAGCTTGTATTGTAAGCGTTTCATCAAAGCTAGCCATGACTTATATATGTAACTGACAAGTGCGATCGCACTCGTATAAAACCTCCCTGGTTGACCAATGAAGCGGGAGTCAGTTTTTAACGGTTCGCATAGTTGCTTAATAGTTCCTGTAGGTATTTTGCCTTTTTGTCGCCAAGCTTCAAAGTCTGAATGCTCTGCAACCTGCTTCAATAATTCGTTTATTAGTGGCGTATTTTTATCAGCCATCAGATCCCATAGCTCTTGACGAGTGGTTTCTGTAGCTACAAGACGGCATTGAACTGTAATTTGAGTCATATGCCTACTCCTTAACATGTGTTCAATAATAACATTAATGTTTTATATGGCAAATGTTTAATAATTAGGTGGTTAAGTGCTTGCCTTATTCTCTTGACTTTTGTAACAGCTTGATATTTGGCAAGGTGAGGTGGAGGACTAAAGTGTAGGGGTCTGCCAGAATCGCTATAAGCTTGATAGAAAGACGATTACAAGGTTTGAGTTATTATATTCAATAACAATTTACGTCAGCAAAAGAAGCTGAAATGGGCATATTTTTGAGGTTCGCCAAAACCCCTTGTAGAATAATTGTTCTGTGGGAGTTTCACAGGGTGGACTTCCGCTGACTGAATTAATCGGATAGTTAGAATAAAATCTTCTATGTTTCAGATGTCGTAAGACGTCAATTCTATCCACTGGATTAATTAGAATAAATCCTCTATTCCTCTGATACCGTAAGGTGTTGATTCTACCCACTGAATTAAGTAGATTTTGTCGGAATAAAAGACACAAAGTATCCCCAATTTTTTCAAAAGTTAGGGAGATTAATTACGTTGGGTACTATTGTAAAATTAGAATATGGAAGACACATTTTTTACTAGTAAACAAGCAGCGCAAATCACCGGATGCACTCTGCGCCAGCTTCAGTACTGGCGTGAGAAAAATGTTGTTGTTCCTGTTATCAGTGAAACTGGAACTGGTCGTAGCATTTATTACTCTATTTCTAATTTAGTGGAATTGTCTGCAATGTCATATTGGCTGGGAGCAGGATTAAATTTTGATATTGCTAGCGATACTTTAAGAGCTTTGAAGGAAAAGGAGCCAGAATTATTTAAATCTGGAAAAGGTAGCAGGTGGATGTTGCACTGGAATGTCCAAAAGGAGAAACTATGTTTTGAAAAGTTTGACCGAGAAAAAGCGATCGCATCTTTGGATAAAGGTCAAATTGTGATTCCCGTGTGGTTGGATTTGGTTTATCAGGGGTTAAAACAGAAACTAGGGAATTAAAATTAAATTTCTGCGTAAATCGTAAATTTCTGCGTAAATATATAAATCTAATATGGCTGCAATCGACAAGAAATCTTTAAGCGAACCGGATATATGTACTAAATATATTACACCTGCTTTGGAAGAAGTTGGTTGGGATAAAATGACTCAACTCCGTCAAGAAGTACCTTTAACAAAGGGTAAAGTTTTAGTTCGCGGTCGATTGACTAGTAGAGGGAAAAGTAAACGTGCTGATTACATTCTTTACTACAAACCAAATATTCCTATTGCTGTGATTGAAGCAAAGAATAATAAACACAGTGTTGGGAGTGGAATGCAGCAAGCACTTGGGTATGCTGAGATGTTAGATGTTCCGTTTGCTTATAGTTCTAATGGTGATGCTTTTTTAGAACATGATTTTACTGGATTAACGGGTAAGGTTGAACAAGAATTAAGACTTGATAGTTTTCCTTCACCCCAGGAATTATGGCGACGTTATTGTGTTTGGAAGGGGATTGGGGAAGCTGAGAATCGGGTTGTTACTCAGGATTATTATTCCGATGGTAGCGGTAAGAAACCCCGCTATTATCAGTTGGTTGCTATTAATCGTACTATTGAAGCGATCGCGAAAGGTGAAAACCGAATATTATTGGTAATGGCTACTGGTACGGGTAAGACATTTACAGCGTTTCAAATTATTTGGCGGTTATGGAAGTCTCGTACTAAAAAGCGGATTTTGTTTTTAGCCGATCGCAATATTCTCATTGACCAAACTAAGACTAATGATTTTAAACCGTTTGGTAAGAAGATGACCAAAATTACCAAGCGTCAGGTGGATAAGTCTTATGAGATTTATTTGGCGCTTTACCAGGGGGTATCAGGTAATGAGGAAACTAAGAATATTTACAAGCAGTTTTCCCCTGAATTTTTTGATTTAGTAATTATCGACGAATGTCACCGGGGAAGTGCAGCAGAAGATTCGGCTTGGCGAGAAATTTTAGAATATTTTAGCAAAGCTACACAAATAGGTTTAACAGCTACGCCAAAAGAAACAGAGGAAGTTTCTAACATAGATTATTTTGGCGAACCGATTTATACTTACTCGCTCAAAGAAGGTATTGAAGATGGATTTTTAGCACCATATAAGGTGATTCGCATCGATATTGATAAAGATTTATCAGGATGGCGACCAACTGCGGGACAGCGTGATAAGTATGGTAAGGAGATAGAAGACCGGGTTTATAACCAAAAGGATATTGATAGAACTTTGGTTTTGGAAAGACGAACGGAATTGGTAGCTAAAAAGGTAAGTGAATTTCTCAAAACAACCAATGACCGCTTTGCGAAAACCATTGTATTTTGCGAAGATATTGACCACGCAGAACGAATGCGCCAAGCTTTGGTAAATGAAAATTCAGACTTGGTATTAGAAAATCGTAAGTACGTGATGCGAATTACTGGCGATGATAAAGAAGGAAAGGAAGAATTAGATAATTTTATTTTTCCAGACAGTACTTATCCGGTAATTGCAACCACTTCCAAATTGATGACTACTGGTGTAGATGCTCAAACTTGTAAGTTGATTGTTTTGGATAGACGCATTCAGTCGATGACTGAGTTTAAGCAGATTATTGGACGGGGAACTCGCATTAATGAGGAGTATGGTAAGTCCTACTTTACAATTATGGACTTTAAAAAGGCGACAGAATTATTTGCCGATCCCGATTTTGATGGTGAACCCGTACAGATTTACGAACCCAAAACAGATCATGACTCCATAGTTCCACCAGATGAGGAAGAAGACAATATTTCACCAGATGATGTAATTATCGACCCGCCAATTGTACCTGATGGAAAGCGTATTAAGTACGTAGTTGATGATGTAGAAGTTTCGGTGATTGCCGAGCGAGTTCAATATTACGGTAAGGATGGTAAGTTAATTACGGAGTCCTTAAAAGATTATACTCGCAAGACAGTTACCAAAGAATATAGGTCTTTAGATGACTTTTTGCGGCGTTGGAGCGAGTCAGAACAAAAGCAAGCAATTATTAATGAACTTCACGAACAAGGGGTAATTTTTGAAGCTTTGGAATCAGAAGTCGGTAAAGATTTCGATCCATTTGATTTAATTTGTCATGTGGCTTTCGACCGACCACCATTAAGTCGTAAAGAACGCGCTCAAAATGTCCGTAAACGGGATTATTTTAGTAAGTATGGAGACAAAGCCAAAGCGGTTTTAAATGCGTTATTGGATAAATACGCTTCAGAAGGAATTGAACAAATTGAAGGAATGGGGGTTTTGAAAGTTCCGCCATTCACAGAGTTAGCAACACCAATGGAAATTATTAAGCTATTTGGCGGAAAACAGAAATATCTGGAAGTATTGAGGGAGTTGAAGAGCGAACTTTATAAAGCTTCGTGATTTGGGGTGCGTTAGTTGCATAATTGACTTAATATTTTTGATTAGTATTATGATTCATGCACTGTAGCGCATCAAAAGCTAGTAAATAATGCAATAATGATGCGTTACGCTGTCGCCAACACACCCCACAATTTAACTTTTAACTCCTAACTTCTTAACTATGTCCATCAGCACAACCGTAAAAACCATCCAAGATATCATGCGTATTGATGAAGGCGTTGACGGTGACGCGCAACGCATTAGTCAGTTAACTTGGATGATTTTTCTCAAGGTTTTTGATGACAGGGAAACGGAATATGAGACTTTTGAGGATGATTATGTTTCGCCTTTACCGGAGGAGTTACGCTGGCGAAATTGGGCTGCTAATGCGGAAGGAATAACTGGAGATGAGTTACTAGAGTTTGTTAATAACCAGCTATTCCAGACACTAAAAAATCTTAATTTAGATGAGTTATCTGACCCCAAAAGGCGCATTATTCGAGATGCTTTTGAAGATGCTTTCAATTTTATGAAAAATGGCACTTTAATGCGCCAGGTGATTAATAAACTCAATGAAATTGATTTCAATAATTCTAAAGATAAGCAGCTTTTCGGGGATATTTACGAACAAATTCTCAAAGATTTGCAAAGTGCGGGGAATGCAGGAGAATATTATACGCCTCGTGCTGTAACGCAGTTTATGGTGGATATGCTTAAACCGCGTTTGGGTGAAAGAATTTTAGATCCTGCTTGCGGTACTGGTGGTTTTGTGACTTGTGCTTTGGAATTTTTGAAAAAGCAGATCAAAACTGTTGAAGATAAGGAGAAAATACAACGGTTAATTATGGGGGTGGAGAAAAAGCCTTTACCCCATCTGCTGTGTATTACCAATATGTTATTGCATGAGGTAGAAGTACCGGAAATTCGTCACGATAATACTTTGGCGCGTCCGCTGCGAGATTACAAACCCTATGAAAAAGTAGATGTAATTGTCACTAATCCGCCCTTTGGTGGGAAAGAAGAAGACGGGATTGAAAGTAATTTTCCTAGCGCTTACCGTACCAAAGAAACAGCAGATTTATTCTTAGTATTAATTATGCATCTGTTGGTTAATGGCGGACGAGCGGGAATTGTTTTACCTGATGGGACGCTGTTCGGGGAAGGTGTAAAGACGCGGATTAAAGAAAAGTTGTTAGACGAGTGCAATTTACATACAATTGTCCGCTTACCCAACGGTGTTTTTAATCCTTATACAAGTATCAAAACTAATTTATTGTTTTTTACCAAAGGTGAACCGACAAAAGAAATTTGGTATTACGAACATCCTTACCCACCTGGTTATAAATCATATTCCAAAACCAAACCGATACGTATTGAAGAATTTGCACCAGAGAAAGCTTGGTGGGATAACCGCCAGGAAAATGAGTTTGCTTGGAAGGTTTCGGTAGAAGAAATTAAAGCTAATGGCTACAACTTAGATATAAAAAACCCCTATCAGGAAAAAGAAAACCACAGAGATTTAGGGGAAATGTTAGCAGATTACCAGGAATTGATGGCAGGGTTAAGTGAAACGCGGAATTTGTTAAAAGCTGAGTTGATGTCGGCTTTGTCGAGAAATGATGATGGGATGATGTGATTATGTGATGTTAGGGAAGCGTTGCGTAAGCAATTGTGGTTATGCTCCGAAGCAAAAAATGAATTTTTTTTTCATCACCTCCTCACCCCATCATCTCCTCATCTCCTCATCTTCTCATCAATACTTCAATCAAAACTATGAATACAAAAACCTTCTTCCAAGACTTTGAATTATTCGCTGATGCGCCGAATGGAGTGGAGAAATTACGGGAATTGATTTTGCAATTGGCGGTACAGGGTAAGTTAGTTCCGCAAAATCCTGATGATGAACCCGCTTCGGTTTTGTTGGAGAAGATAAAGAAGGAGAAGGAACGGTTAATTAAGGAAGGGAAGATTAAGAGGTCGAAGTCTTTATCACCTGTTGATGTGGATGAGATAGCTTTTGGTTTACCACATGGTTGGGAGTGGGTGAGACTTGGAGAAGTAACAAGAAAATTGGGTGCAGGTAGTACGCCTAAAGGTGGAAAAAAAGTATATCAAAAAACAGGTATAAAGTTTCTACGTTCTCAAAATGTGTGGAATGATGGACTTCGTATAGAAAATGTTGCTTATATTCCACTGCAAATTCATCAACGAATGAGTGGTACTCATGTCGAACCAGGAGATATTCTTTTGAATATTACTGGTGCGTCTATAGGTAGAAGTAGTGTTGTTCCAGATAATTTTGATGAAGGTAATGTTAGTCAACACGTTGCAATTGTCAGGCTAATAGACAAAAGTATTAGGTGTTTTATTCACATATCTCTAATTTCCTCCTATGTACAAAATTTAATTATGGGAGTACAAGTTGGAATTTCTCGTGAAGGTTTAAGTATGTCGAGTCTCAAAGACTTCTTAATTCCTTTGCCACCGTTCCATGAAGCTAAACGTATCGTCGCCAAAGTAGACGCACTGATGAAACTATGCGACGAATTGGAAACACGACAGCAAAAAAAGCGCGATCGCATTCTCAAATTAGGACAAGTCGCAACTACCAAACTCATCACCCCCAGCACACCAGAATCCTTTAAACAGCACTGGAAAACTATCAGCGACAACTTCGACTTACTTTACAGCACCCCCGAAAATGTCAGTCAACTGCGTCAAGCAATCCTTCAACTAGCTGTCATGGGTAAGTTAGTTCCGCAAAATCCTGATGATGAACCCGCTTCGGTTTTGTTGGAGAAGATAAAGGAAGAGAAGGAAAGGTTAATTAAGGAAGGGAAGAATAAGAAGTCGAAGAAGTTACCACCTGTTGATGTGGGTGAGATGGCTTTTGAGGTTCCGCAGGGTTGGGAGTGGGTGAGGTTAGGAGAACTTACAATTTTTGGTCCTAGAAATGGATATTCTCCAAAGCCTGTTGAATACCTTACATCAGTAAAAACTTTAACCTTAAGTGCTACAACGTCGGGAAAATTTGATAGCCAACACTTCAAATATATAGACAAGCAAATCGAGCCAGATTCACACTTATGGCTCGAGAATCAAGACCTTCTTATTCAAAGAGCAAATAGTCTCGAATATGTTGGTGTAGCTGCTATTTATAAAGGTAATGCTAAAGAATTTATTTATCCTGATCTAATGATGAAAATACGTTTTCCAAAGTATTTGGATATAAATTATTTATACCAGACAATCAATAGCAAAAGTTCAAGAAGATTTTTAAGAGAAAGAGCATCTGGTACTTCAGGTAGTATGCCAAAAATAAATCAATTGACAGTGAATAGTCTGCCAATTCCTTTACCATCCCTCACCGAACAACACCGCATCGTCACCAAAGTAAACCAACTGATGAAACTATGCGATGAACTAGAAGCGAAGCTAACCCAGTCCATCAGCGATAGAGATAAATTGATGTCAGCAGCAGTGCGTCAGGTTTTAGCAGCGTGAAAATTAATCAAATCACACCCTTATAAAGAACTTTGTGCAGCTAAGGGAGTTCCATCAATTCTTTTATCAAAATCTAAAACATGATTTTTCTCTGCTTTAGTTCGTAATTCTGATAACACTTCACCAATTTTACCAATTTGATGAATAACTATTTGCCCTTTATTTTTACCAGAAGCTTCTAGAACCAACATCCCGAATTCTTCCCAGTCTTCAATTAAGTAAAGCTGAGAATCCACAAACACTAACTTAGATGTGAATAAAGAAGGTTTATATTCTCTTTCCTCTAAAAAACTGATTACCTTTCGTATTTCTTGCAATGACAGCTTTTCTCGAGCCCGAAAGCGGTTGTAAACTTGCTCATCACGCTTGATTACCGTATCTAGACGGTCAGTCCCTACCAAAATTACGGGAATTTCCAATTTATCAAAAATATCACGTACCTCTGCAAAAGTTTTAGGTTTGAGACGGTCAGCTTCATCAATAATTACCATTTCTACCGCACAACTTTTTAATACGTGGAAAGCCCTGTTTCTAATCTCTGCGACTGTTCCTTTGACTGCTTGGTACTTCAAATATTCGAGAATCATACTGAATAATTCCCTTGCACCGCACTCTTGGGGAATTTGAATATAAACAACAGGAACAGTAGGGGGTTTTCCATATTTTTGCTTGGGCTTATGCCTTAACCTGTAAGCATCACAACCCATTGTTTTACCCGTTCTCGATTCACCTACAACCCTTCCAGACTGACGTGATTGACGCTTTCCTTCCAGCCAGTCATGAAGATTTTTGACTTGCTCTAAAGGCACAAAAGTCTTGCGGTTTAAACGTTGAATTTCTGCTTGAAGTTTTTCATTATTAGCAGGAATTGCACCCAACTGTTTAGCAACTACCTGAGCTTGTTTATCTGTCATTTTTAAAATCCGTAATCTTCTCGCATTTGTTCGTAATCAAAAACCTCCAGCATTTCTGCTCCTGGCTTGCTTTCATTTGCTGTCACTTCTACTTCTTCCTCCACCTCAACAGGTAAAGGTTGCTTAGTTTTTTTCAGTTCGGCTTGTTCCGCTTTCTGACGTTCTTTTTTAGTTTTCTTTTTAGTGACAAAAGTTTCTCGCTCCCTGACTTCTGCCAAAATTGAGCGATTACTGATTGTTTTACCGACCTCCCGTATCTTGCGGCTAGTAGCTTTCGCCTCATCTAGAGACAGTTCCTCTGTTTCCAAATCTTGAGCATAAGCGCGGGCGAGAAATACCTCTTTACCCCTTTCTTGGCGATAAACCAAAATGGTTGTGATATCTCTGGGGTCATAACGTAATACAACACTTTCACCTGCATAACCTGCTAAAAGGTCACCTCTGTATGTCAAATTTTCAAATTGTAAATACCCACCTCTATAGATTGAACGCCGGGTTTGCTTCATCAAACAAATATCCAAATCCCGTTGTGAAAAAGTATTAGGAGTCGCAATTAAACCAGCTTCCCACCTTTGCAAACGAGTTTGATCGCCAGAACGAGCATCAATACTCTGGTTATATTTATCTACAATGAAGCGTACTAGCAACTTCTCCAACTCCCGTAAATTTATACAAGCTTCCTTCTCTGCTTCTTTGGGACGTTGTTGTACATTTGACCCTGTATATCCGGGCAAAGTAGAAAATAATTCAGTGTTAAAAGTTCCAAAAGGACGTTCAACTATTCCACCTTCTGAAGGGCGATCGCGCAAATGACAAACGAACCCTAATTGCACGCCAATTTGCTGCAAATGATTGGAACGAAAATCTTTACCACCATCAGTATAAAAGTGCTGTGGTAAGCCATAAGTACCCCATTCTTCATGGAGCCCGTATTCAGAGTCATAATGTTTGGGCATTATTGCATGACGCAACCCCAAAGCCACAACCTCAGAACTTGGTGCATCAAAACCTAAGTTGATGCCCATAATACATCTGTTACAACAACAGCAAAAATGATTTCTACAAAGTAGAAACAACAACAACAATTCCTCCAAAAACTCTGATACAATAGAATAAATAAGGTATTGACAACGTAGAAATTGATTAAGGTAGAAACAGCAATAGACCCTCAAACCGGTGAGCAGTTTCGATGCGTCTTTGATACCCAAAGCAATTTACCCGTAGAACCAATTCAAAGATTTCTAAATTACTGCCACAAGCGAGGATTAGCCGCGAATACAGTCAGCACCTATGCTTACCGACTCGTTGATTTTTGGCGTTGGCTCGAATACAAAGTATTGGATTGGACTGAAATTGGTTTGGATGAATTGGCAGATTTCGTTAATTGGTATCTTCTTGGGGGTGAAGTTGAAGTTATTAGTCAAGAAGTTGGAGAAAAAGTCTCAAAACGAAGTCCTCGAACTGTCAATCAGGCAGTAACGGCAATTCAAGAACTATACTCCTTCCATGCACTTGAAGGTCGAATTGATCAAAAACGATTTACCAAACTAGCTCATGGTCGAGGTAAGAGAGGAGGTTTTCTTAGAGGAATTGTTAAAAGTAATCCTCAACAACGTAAACGAATTAAACTCAAACAACCCAAGGCTTTCCCTGGTTGTCTAAAAGATGAGGAAGTTGTGAGGTTAGTGGAAGCTTGTAAGACTTATAGAGACAGACTAATCCTAATGTTATTGAGAGAAACAGGAATTCGCCGAGGTGAATTATTAGGTCTTCATCTAGAAGATGTTGAAAACTTGGACGTCAATGGACGCATTCGGATTGTTCGGCGTAGTAATCCAAATCAGGCTTGGGCTAAGGGAACAGAGCGAGAAATCCCAATTCTCAACAATATGAAAAATGTTCAACAAACATTTGAGGCTTATTTACTAGAAGAATATCCGCCCCAAGCCGAGCAGTTGGAACATGGAATGCTCTTTGTCAACTTAGAAGGGAAAAATATTGGACATCCCATGTCTGCAACCAGACTAAACAAGTTATTCGACCAACTGTATTCCCGAACAGGAATTAAGGCGCATCCGCATTTACTCAGGCACACAATGGCAACTAGAATGCTTCAGTCAGGGTATCTCGACGGTTATGTACAACAGCTTTTAGGACATAAATCAATTACAACAACTAAAGACATTTACAGCCATATTTTAGATCAGATGACTTTAGAAACTTACTTACAAAGTGAGAGTGACTAATGAGAGCACAATTATCTGTTGAAACACTACACCAGCAGGTACAAAACTCCCAACTGGATAGGAAAATTATTGATAACGTTTTGATGGAGCAGGATATATGGTTGCTTACAACACTTGGCTATACTGAACAAGAATGCCGAATTCGTGGAAATCACTATCTTTACTTCACAAAGTTTACTTTGCCATGGCTAAAACTGTTGGCAAAGCTAACAGCCAAAGCAGCAGTCAGAGAAGGTCACTCACTAGGTCGAGTAGCACTCATAGTGAATATTTTAAAGCAGTTGGATAATTTTTTACTAGAAGTTGGATGTACCCAACCTCAAACTGTGACTGACCCGCTTTTGCAACAGTTTATAAGCCAGAGTAATAGTAGATACAGAAGGACAACTATACTCTATGCAACCAAACTATGGGCAGAAGAACAATGGCTCAAACTTTCATATACTCCTCGTAAAGTCAAACAATCTCACCCAAAAATCGAGACAATTCCAGAAGAAGTGTTGTATCAAATCTACGAGAAGTTTGACCTATTTCCACCAACTCTAGAAAGATTATTTCGGTTGCAATTGGTGTTGGGGTGTCGAATTGGAGAAATGTTAACGATGCCACGCCAATGCCTTAAGTTTGAAGGTAATCATTGGTTTTTGTTACGTTGGGTACAAAAACGTAAACACTGGCGATTCTCTCAAATTCATCCATTAGTAGCCCAATTAGTCCAAGAACAACAGCGGTTCTTAAACAATCAATTCGGTGATAATTGCGATTTTGAAAATTTGTTCTGCAAAACTTCTGCTGCACTAATGGATGGCGCTAAAGCAGGAGGGAGATTTCAAGTAGAACCAGTCTATATCCCACAAGTAATCACTTATTCATCTATATGTGAATGGTTAAAAAGCTTTAGTCAAGTAGCTTGTTTAAAAGACAAATATGCCAATAAATTCTACTTAACCAGCCATATGTTCCGTCGCACTAAGGCTAGTATTATGGCTCATTGTGAAGCAGAAGATGAATACATAGCAGCCGTTCTAGGTCATAGCTCTTTGGATATGTTGCCTCATTATCGTCAACATTCCCTTGTTCGGTTAGAGAAAGAAGCTCAAACTAAAGGTTATGTGGATATGTACGGTCGAATTACCACAATCAAACCCAAAAAACTGCGATATGAAAGATTGGCTGACTTACTGAAAGTCAGCACTCCCCTAGGAGAATGTCACCGTCCTACGATGCTAGGAGACTGTCAGTATCGCTACGCTTGTTTGGGCTGCATTCACCATCGGGTCACTTTATTCGACAAGCTATCCTTAGAAGCTGACATCAAAAATTTAGAACAAGACTTAGAACAAGCTCAGATTGCAGAAAAACAAAGGCGGGTAACTGAAATCCAACGTTTATTACAGCTACTAAACAACCGTTTGCAAGGCTTGAGAGAACTAGAAAATTTTATAGAAGATGACGCTAATGGGAGCACGTAGGTATCCAGCTATCTCTATACACCCAACTCTACACCAACCTCTATTCGTAGACTGGAAACGGGAATATCATGACGAATTTCGTTGTCCCCATTGCCAAACAGGTAGATTTACAGCATTCCAATATCGTCAAAATGCTACTTGTAAGTTTAGTGTTAGGTGTAACTCTTGTAGAAAAGAGATTCGCCTAACTTGTAAGGTTCCTGGTGTTGAGCGTAAACATCCACCAATTTCAACTCACCCAACTCTTGATGGCAGATTACAAATTAACTGGAAACAAGAATATCAAGGGGAATTTAGTTGTCCACGTTGTCAATCGGGACAACTCAAATACTTTATCCACCAGAAGAATCTAATGTGTAATCTTGCTTTAAAGTGTAAGTCTTGTCGCAAAAACACTAATCTTACTTGTAAAGTTCCAACTCAAATTTTTAACTACGCATCCAATATAAGTTGCCCAAATCCCCTCTGCACTCAATTGGGACCGGATGGACATAAAGGATGGATTTATCGGATAGAACATCAAATTAGCCCCTACAAATGCTACTTCTGCCACATCTGCTTCAACCCTGAATCAAAAGATTCCTCTAGCTGGGTTGGTAGTCACAATCAGCTTTTACCCTTTTGCTTTGAGGAGGACATTTGGGATTTACGACATTTCTATCAAAATCCTACTGCACAAACTCTCAAGTTTGCCACTATTAAATCTCAGTGGTATCGCTTAGTCTTAAAGAAATATTTTTATTCTTTGCTTGAGAGCAAAGTTTATAACTCTGTTACGAACATTATAAACTCCCAGATAACTCTGCGCCAATTTGGTCTGATTGTAGAGCAACGAAAATTACAACATCCTCACGATATTACTCGGGAAATAATGTTGTCTTTTTTCGACCTTTGTCAGACTAATAAAACAAGTACATTCCACAAAAAGCTATCTGATTTAAAAAACTTTTTTGACTGGTTGGATTTGAACACATCATACCTGCTTCGTCGTCGCGATTTTCCCAAAATTAGAAAGGATGATGTTGACTGGCTAGATGAAATCACACGCAAAGCAATCAAACAAAACTTAAATAAGATCCCTGCTCCAATTGCTCGTCATTATTTAGTACAAGAATATACGGCTGCTCGTACAGGGGATATCTGTCAAATAGCTTTTGACTGTTTAGTAGAAGAAGACGGCAAGTGGTATATCAAGTTTTACCAACACAAAGTAAATCGTTGGCATCAACTACCTGCTACCCGTGAAATCAGACAGATCATTGAAGAACAACAAAATTGGATACAACAAACTTTTGCACCGGATTATTCCTATCTTTTCTGCCATTTTCGGGTGATAAGAAAGCTTTCTTACCCAGATTTTCCCAATATGAAACCTTTACCAAAACCCCCTAGAGTAGATGTAAAAAATAATCCAATGGTTCGTATCATTCGCTGGCTTATAGAGCAAGAAGATATCCGTGATGCTAATGGTCAACCTCCTCTTTTCACTGGCAGGATTACCCGTTCGAGTCGTTTACAAGAAGTTCGAGCTAAACATGGTATAGAAGCTGCCCAACTTTATGCTGACCATGTTAGAAGTTCTACCACATTCGTTCACTATACTCCACCTACAAGGGAGCAGGTCGCCTCTGTAGACTTGCCCTTTCAGGCTTTACTAATGAATCCTGACAACCGTTTTCTCCCTTGGCAGAGTTTACCAGAAAGTTTATTGAAGAATCCTAAAGCCCATGAACTTGACATGGAAATTACCCCAAGGTTAGTCGTTTATGGTCACTGCAGTCTCGACCCAAAAACTCCCTGTCCTTATAATCTTTATCCCAAGTGCTATGGCTGTAGCAGTTTTCGTCCCAGTACAGAAAAACTGCCCCTCTATCAGCGTCAATATTCAGCAGAGCAACAACGAATGCAAAAAGCTCAAGCAATAGGAGCAGAACTTGCTTATGAAGAAGCTAAAACAACTATTGAAGCCATGGATAAATGGTTAAATGAACTATTGAGGTTGGCAAATGAATAAAAAACTCGATCGAGAAAAACAAACTGCCGTACTTGTTCAAGCTCAAAAGCAACGCAAACAGAAGAAAAGAGAACAAGTATTGTGTGCTATCCAACATCTACAAAATAGCGGTCAACCTCTCACTTTCCCTAACATCGCACAAATCGCAGGTTGTTCTGTTTCCTACCTCTACAAATGGCCCGAACTCAAGGCTTACATCCACGATTTGCAAAATCACAAAACAACCCACCACAAGGAACTAGAGAAAAAACAACCCGGACCACACAGTCTCAAAACACTTCATCAAGTTTCAAAACAACGGATTCGAGAACTGGAAGCGCAAAATCAGGAGTTAAAACATCAAAACCAGGTGCTTAGAGGTCATGTTGCTGAGATATTCGAGCTACGCTCGGAGTGTGAGCGTTTACGGGCGCAAATACTCAAATTGACCCAACCATCCCATAATCCAAAAGTCGTTCCGATTCAAACTAAGCCACATCGAGCTTCTAACACTGGCAATGACAACCTACCACAAGCAATTGTTCAATCAATTCAACAGATGGGTATTAAGCTTGGAGTTCGCTTGCAACAAGAGATAAACAAGCATGACCCTAACATTGTTGAACTTGCGATTAAAGCATTCGAGCAATACCGCAGCGTAAACGTTGTCAATAATCCTGGGGCTTGTCTTCTGGCAATGATCCGTGATGAGGCACAACCTAATGTTCCCACTCAACAAGCTACAAAATTAGATGATGAATTTGACCGTTGGTACAGTGAAGCGATTGAAATTGGCTTTTGTCAAAATCTCCCCAAAAATTACTTGCCAACACAAAATGGCAAATTAATGGTCAGAGTTGTCAGAGATGATCTACCTGCTCAATATCAGTTAATGTTTTGGCGAGAAGCAAAAGCTGTTATGGAACAGAAAAATTAATTTTAGTGGCGTTACATTGTAGAATATTATGCCAAGACCTAGTCACACAAATATTTCTACGACGTGGATTCTACATAACATCTGGAGTAAGTATCTATAACCGTTGTTAGAAAAGGACGACCAACTATTTCACCATGTCTATCTACCAGCAACAAATCTACTTGAGTATGGTCGCACTGCCAAACATGATTGCTATACTCAACCGATAAATCTTTACCATCGCGAGTTTTAACTGATAAACGCGAACCTCGCCAACCCCGACTTCGTACACTTGCTTTTTGTTCTTTTTGCTCGATAATTGGCTGCAAAACTCTATACACCGTCCTGTAGCTAGGATACTTATCTTGCCCTAATTCAGATGCTCTAGCTTTTACTCGTATCGAAACTTGCAAAGGACTAATTCGCTTACTACCTTTATTACCCTCCCTATAGGTTTTAATAATAAAATCCTGCCAATTTTTATCGATGCGATGCTTACCTTTATCAACCCGTGTTTCTACTTGAATTGCAGCTAAACCTTGTTCTTCCCATTTTTTGACTAACCTTCGTACAGTCCGCACTGATTTCCCAAGCTTGGCTGCAGCTTCTCTTTGTTTTTGTCCATAAGTTTTGCGATCGCACGGCTTAAGTAAATCTTGAATTATTTCCAACACAAACCTCTCTTCATGAGAGAGTTGTGTGACTATTTCGTTGGTTTCTAACTCTTTAAAGTCATTAGGGTAATCGTCATCCATAAAAACATAATTGTTTAATTAGAACGTTTTTGTATTTTACTCCTATGAGGACACTTATTTTGTCAAATTTCGTAAAATCTTCGACAATAACCTTTTTTCAAGAAAGGACAAATAATTTGTCATATATCTAAAATAGGACACTTAATTTGTCAATAATCCTGTGTCCAGCTAAATTGGACATAAAATAAAAAAACCCTTACAGTGTAAGGGTTTGCAGTTAAATATTTTAAAGGACATTATTTTGGCAAGTGGTCATTTAATTTGTCAAACGACAAATAGATTACATGATTGCACCGATTAAAAGATTCTACAACCCGATTATCCTCATCCGTGTAATCTCGTAATCCGTATAATCAGTGATTTGGCTTTTGAAGGGATTATGGGTGCTTTGAGTGGATTAAATAGATTACATGATTGCACCGATTAAAAGATTCTACAACCCGATTATCCTCATCCGTGTAATCTCGTAATCCGTATAATCAGTGATTTGGCTTTTGAAGGGATTATGGGTGCTTTGAGTGGATTAAATAGATTACATGATTGCACCGATTAAAAGATTCTACAACCCGATTATCCTCATCCGTGTAATCTCGTAATCCGTATAATCAGTGATTTGGCTTTTGAAGGGATTATGGGTGCTTTGAGTGGATTAAATAGATTACATGATTGCACCGATTAAAAGATTCTACAACCCGATTATCCTCATCCGTGTAATCTCGTAATCCGTATAATCAGTGATTTGGCTTTTGAAGGGATTATGGGTGCTTTGAGCGGATTAAATAGATTACATGATTGCACCGATTAAAAGATTCTACAACCCGATTATCCTCATCCGTGTAATCTCGTAATCCGTATAATCAGTGATTTGGCTTTTGAAGGGATTATGGGTGCTTTGAGTGGATTAAATAGATTACATGATTGCACCGATTAAAAGATTCTACAACCCGATTATCCTCATCCGTGTAATCTCGTAATCTGTATAATCAGTGATTTGGCTTTTGAAGGGATTATGGGTGCTTTGAGCGGATTAAATAGATTACATGATACGGAGGGTTATCGGTTGGTTAATCCCGTTTATCTATCTGTTTAGTTGCGGGATGCTATGATGCTTTGGATCTTAGTGATTTATGGGAACTTATGAAGCAAATTTTCCGTTTATTGACTATTATCTTTGTGGGTTCCAACTCCCTCAGTTTTGTTTTACTTCAACCAACACAACAGGTACTGGGTACATCAAAACTGATAATTCAATCTTCCAATAATATGAGTGTTGCTCAAAAAATTAATTTTGAACGACACTTTCACAAATTGGGAGTTGAAGGATCTATTCTCATCTACGATTTAAACAAAAATAAAACTTACGAACATAACCCCAGTCGCAACGCAAAAAGTTTTTTACCCGCATCAACTTTCAAGATTCTCAACTCTTTAATTGCTTTAGAAACCGGCGTACTTAATGACGAACTTTCTGTTTTTACGTGGGACGGAATTAAAAGAGATTTTCCTCAGTGGAACCGCGACCTTAATATGAGAGAAGCATTTAAGAACTCAGCAGTTTGGTTTTACCAAGTTATCGCTCGCAGAGTTGGACACGAGGAAATGCAAAAATGGGTTACTAAGGTTGGGTATGGAAACCAAAAAATTGGTAGTAAGGAAGATATTGATACATTTTGGCTCAAAGGAGAAATACGAATTACACCCCAAGAGCAAATTCAGTTTCTCCAACGTCTGTACAAGAATGATTTACCGTTTTCTGAGCGTTCGCAGTCAATTGTGAAAGATATTGCGATCATTGAGCAGACTCCCAATTACACCATCAGAGCAAAGACGGGATGGGCTGCAAGGACAACACCCCAAATTGGATGGTATGTGGGTTACTTAGAAAGGGATAATAACACTTACTTTTTTACAGTTAATATTGATATTCGCAACAAAAAAGATATTGCTGCTCGCAAAGAATTGATGCGCCGTTGTTTTCAGGATCTCAAATTACTATAAGTGCTATATTCTAGTAATTTATGGCGGGTTCGTTTATGATTATAACTCTGTAGAGACGCGATATATCGCGTCTCTGGTGTATTGATTGCATCTCTACAATATCAATACGATGCTTCTCTAGCAAAGGATTTGAGATTTTGTGCTATGTAAATAGACATTGATTATGGTTTTACGCTGATGCTTGAAAAACTTCAGTTGTTTTATCATCATTGCAAACCAACTCTGGACGTAAATCGAATTCATGCCATTCACCATGCCATTTGAGTTTAAATTGCAGGCGTTTCCAATTAGTAGGTAATTTTGCACAAGCAACTGGACCAGATTCTGTCATTCTGACACCACCAAATCCAAAGATTACAGCTTGCCAAACTCCACCCGCACTTGCAGCATGAACCCCATCATTAGCATTGAGACGGACGTTAACTAAGTCTACCAATGCTGCTTGCATAAAGTGGTCGTATGCTGTATTTGCTCGGTCGAGATCGCAAGCCACAATGGCGTTAATTGCTGGACCTAGAGAAGAACCATAACTGTGGTCAGTACGGGGTGTGTAGTAATCCCAATTTGCTTGTAAGGTTTGTGTATCGTATAAATCCCGCAACAAATAAAGCACCATTAATACATCTGGTTGTTTGAGGATTTGCTTCTTGCTAGTTTCTTCTATCCCCAGTAAACCTTGCATAGATGTTGTTCGAGATTGGTAATCGGCAAAGTTAACATATTCTAAATCGAAGAAACCATCAAATTGTTCTATTAAGCCGGTAGAAGAATCGATATTGATAAATATTTGATCGGCGATTTCAGCCCAATGTTGTAGTTTTTCTGGACTTATTTTCAGAGCATCGGCTAAGTGTGAAGCTGTTTCCAGACAGTCTTGAGATAACCATTCCCACAAAGTAATAGCAGACTTTAAATGCCACCTTACCATTAAGTTGGTGAAAGCATTATTATCTACGCGATCGTGATTCTCGTCAGGACCAATAACATCGCGAATATCGTAGCAATCACGAGTCTCGTTCCATTCAACCCGACTTTCCCAGAAGTTTGCAGTATCTAGGAACATTTCAGCCCCATAAGAGCTCATCCATTCGTCATCTCCAGTGGTTTTCCAATATTGCCAAGCAGCATAAGCAATATCAGAATTAATATGTATTTCTAAATCTCCACACCATATTCGCACCATTTCACCATTAGGATCGGGTACCCAACGGGGAGTTACTTCTTCACCTGTATCAGCACTTTCCCAAGCAAACATTGCTCCTTCAAATCCCATTTCTTGTGCCTTCAGGCGTGCTTGAGGCAAGGTATGATACCGATAATTCAAGAGATTACGAGCAAGTGCTGGCTGAGTTAGGACGAGTAAGGGAAGAATAAAAATTTCTGTATCCCAGAAAATATGTCCGCGATAACCAAAACCAGAAAGTGTTTTAGGTGGAATACTAACTCGATCATCATTGCGCGGTGCAACTGCAAGCAGTTGAAAAATGTTATAACGAACGCTCAACTGAGCTAAGGTATCGCCTTCAATAATCACGTCGTTATCTTTCCAGACTAGATCCCACGCAGCAATGTGCGCAGCGAGTAAGCTTGGATAGCTTGGATTTTCTGCAAGTCTATCCAATGCAACATCAAGGGGAATTTCTGTATCTCGAGATGTGAAAATAGTCACAATTTTTTCTACGCCAAAGGTTTGTCCGGGTAGAAAATAGCACTTAGCCTCTACTTGTGAATCGGTACTAGATATGACAAATTCATCGTCTTGCGTGGTTAATTTAGCCGCCATTCCCAATTGGATTTGGGAACTTTTAGTTTGGGTATGCAACCACATAACATTATCTTTACTACCCCACTCAATAGTTTTCCAATGAGGTCTTCCTTGGGTAGTTGGTTCAGCATCAAAGCCCGATGTAATCTTAACTTCACCCTCAAAATCTATGGATGTTATTTGACAGCGAATAGCTAGAGTATGACGATCGGCTAGGGAAACAAAACGTTCAAAGTTAAACTCTACAGTCTGACCATTGGGCGATCGCCAGCGAACATTACGGCTAAGGATACCCAAACGTAGATCCAATCTACGCTCGTAGGTCAAAATTTCACCACTTTCCATCCCAAAGCGTTGTCCGTCAATAGTTATGGTTAAAGCTAACCAATTCGGACAATTCACCAGTTCTGTTTTGGCAATTTCTACATCATCATAGACGCCATGGATCATTGTTGCTGGAGAATCTTGAGGATAGCCCTCCTCAAATGTTCCCCTTGTTCCTAAATAACCATTGGACAAGTTAAAAACTGTCTCTTGATGGTGTAGTTTCTGTGGGTCAAATCCTCTCTCAATCACATGGGTACCCTTAGAATCTGTCAAGTTTTGGGCTTGACCGGAGTTATGAGCGGCTAGGTGTAACATTGCTTTAAAAAACCTAATAATTTACTGAATAATGTGGACTAAATGAAAATAAGATTATTTTGAGAAACTTTGAAGATTGAATGAAGTATGAGGATAATTAACTTCAAATAATTAACTTCAAATAATTTAGTTCAAATAATTAGCTTTCCTGATTCCGAACGCTTGATACTTTAGTTAAAAGCACCATACTAGAAATGAATTATTGAATCACAAGAAGTTCCAAGCAGATTGATAAATTTGATTAGTAATAAAGTTATCGATCAATCTATGTACTGCGATTTTTTCTACAAGCTAGACCCACATGTGACCTAATTTTTTCTCAGAAAGCTTAAATTTATTGTTCCCTGTTTCTGAGCAATACCTTCACTTTTTCGAACCTCTATAGATAGGCTTGCTCAACAATCGATGTTAAAACGAGATATTGCAAAAAAAAACATTTTTTTATACATTACTTAATAATGTTTTTTACATAAAGATACATTTTATTTAAATTACTTAATATATTTAATTTTCTGATACGTAAATCCTGAAATATTTTGACTAAGCTAAATTTTGAGGTAATTCTGAGTTTTTACTTCCCGGACAGGGAACATTTGTTTCGCAAAATCAAGCTCAGGTTAAATGATTTAAGGTTTGTTTATATCTTTTCGTAACAACTGAGTTAGTCTCTCATTAAGAATAATGAATATTGGTGTAAGAGAAATGTTCCATAATGTTCCATAAGAAATTTAAAATATCTAATCTCGGGATCCGTGAATTTTGCGAACGGTATAAGTTCCGTAGCTACAATCGAATTAACTGGAAAAGTCGCAAAAACAAAATTAGCCATCAAGAAGAGCAAAAAATTTCTTTATATTTGTTTTGGTGGAAGATAAAATTTAGTTTAATAGTGTTTTCTGTAGCACATAACCCCATTTCAGTAGTAGCAGAAGCTAAAATTCCTAGTTACCAAAAAATCCTGCACCAAGATGGGGTTAGAGTATACCAAAGTCTACTTATTAATTATTCCCAGTCTCAAATTCAAAAACAGGAATATGTCACTGTAATTGATACAAGAAAAGCTACTATCAAAAATTTAACTGGAAATATTACAGGAAATAACGACAGTAAAATCAGTAAAAAAATACTATCTAATTTTTGGCAAGATGCACTCGCTCGAAATACTGCATCCCGTAAAGTTGTTGCAATGGTTAATGGGGCATTTTTTTCCACTAATGACAACCCAACAGGTATTGCTTTTGGTTTAAAAACTGATAATAATTTGATTACCTACGGCTATGCAATTGGAAAGGAATACCCGGGTCAAATACGTGCATTCGCTTTCAGACCATTTTCAGGGATCGCCAAGATTCAGAATTATACTAAGCAATTATTCTCACATTTTCCAGAAGTAGTAGGAGCACTACATCCACTAGCTGATAAATCTACTCAAAAATACTTACCACGCACATTTCTTGGTGTAAGCGATTTGGATAACAACGGCACTCAAGAAAGTGTAGTACTTTACTCTAGCAACTATGCTCGTCAAATAGATGCAATTAAAGTTTTACGAGATTTTCGCTGTAGAACCATAGCAATGCTTGATGGTGGAGGTAGCACGGGACTAATTGTTAATGGTCGCCCGTTGATTTCTACCAATCGTCCCATCCCCCATGCGATCGCGGTTTATGCTGTGGTAAATTCTTCTTCAAACTGACAATATTGATTACGTGTTACCTATTCTATTTGGGTAAATTTAGATTTCTGTAAACACTAAATAAATAACTTGCACGCAATAATTGCAATCCGAGATTAAAATAAATTGGGAGAGAGTAGGCGTAGGTGGTTACAGACTAGTTGTAATGACTGGTTTGAGGAAAGTCCGGGCTCCCGAAAGACCAGACTTGCTGGGTAACGCCCAGTGCGCGTGAGCGTGAGGATAGTGCCACAGAAACATACCGCCTTTCTTTCAGTTAACAGTTAACAGTCAACAGGTAACTGTAGCCCATGAGGGCGTGGTGTCAGCCATAAACTGTTAGCTTTGCGTGCGCGTTAGTAAGGCGTTAGCAAGCACAGGGCGCAAGCCATAAACTGATAACTGGTCACTGAAAAAGGTAAGGGTGCAAAGGTGAGGTAAGAGCTCACCAGCAACATCGAGAGGTGTTGGCTCGGTAAACCCCGGTTGGGTGCAAGGTAAAGGAACCACGGTTGGTCTTTTCCCAGTTCCGCAATTAAGAGCCGCTAGAGGTGTTTGGTAACAGACATCCCAGATAGATGACCGCCCTCAAAATTTATGGATATAGTATGCTGTGTCCGTAAATAAGAGAACAGAACCCGGCTTATGTTCCGACTCTCTTCTTAATCCTTACTGGAAACTGGGGATTCGCTATTGGGAATTGGCGATTAGTAAAGAAATAAATTAAAGCGAGGGAAGAGGGAAGAAGGAAGAAGGAAGAAGTTTGGAATTGCAATGGTTAAACCCCAACGCATTCACGCTTCCTCGTGCGGGCGTATCTTACACCGTATGACACAGGCCGCGCGCGCGCGCGCGCGCCCTAACGAACGGTCTTCTCAGCAGGGCGTTAGCTTAGCACAAGGGGAATATGCCCTTCAGGCACGCTACCGCTAACAACCCATATTTGTGTTTATGAAAGAAGTTTACTCCCAACTTTGAACGCACTACGTGAACGGCACTGGCAACTTCGGTTCTTCCTTACGAACGAAGTTAGTTAATAAATAAGTCGAAAAATAAAATTTTGTTACTGTAGCGTAATCATTGCTTATGCTATTATTCATAACTTGAAATCCAAAAACTTGAATTCAAAGCTTAAACTCTCAAGTTCGAGATTCAAAGCTTAAAATCCAGAACTCATAATTAAAAATCAATTTCTCAATAAAAATCAATTTTTCAGCCAGAACCAATTTCCCAATCAAAAGTCAAAATAGGTCGTCCCCATAGGGCTAGTACAAGTAAGAAGTTAAGAACTAAGAAGTAAAAAGTTACCTATGACGCGATCGTGTCATCCTTACGCCAACGAAAATCTTTAATCTCAAATAGCAAATCCCCATGACCCTTGCTTATCCACGCCGACAAAGACAACTAGAGAGCTTAATTGAAAGATTAGGCGTGCCAAATAAGGACTTAATTAAGTGGCAGTTGTTAGATTTGGCACTGATTCATCCTAGCGTTTCTGAAAAAGCAAATTACGAGCAATTGGAATTTGTTGGCGATGCTGTAGTACGCTTAGTTGCAGCTCAAGTGTTGTGGGAGAACTATAGTGAATTTCCTGTAGGTGAATTTGCAGCAATTCGTTCGGTATTGGTTAGCGATCGCATTCTCGCTAAATTAGCTCGGGTATATGGTTTGGAATTATATTTGCAGGTTGCTGGAGGTGCAAGCAACGATCGGGCTGGGATGGAGTCAAGGTTAGCGGATGCTTTTGAATCTGTTTTGGGAGCATTGTACTTGAGTACTAACAATTTGGAATTAATTCGTCCTTGGTTAGATCCTCACTTTAAGAAGTTAGCTGCAGAAATTCGCCTCGACCCTGCTAGATTGAACTACAAAGCAGCACTTCAAGAATGGACTCAAGGTCAATTTAAAGTTTTACCGGAATATCGGGTAACCCAAAATCATTCCCAAACTGATAAAAATCGCTTTGAAGCTGAAGTTTGGCTGAATGGTGAAAAGTTGGGTTGGGGTAAAGGACGCTCTATAAAGTCTGCAGAGCAGGCTGCTGCAAAAGTTGCTTTTTTGTCAATTGACTCTCAGGGAAAACCCTGAACTCAAAATTAATTATATTGGGTTAGTTAATGTGAACGTGACAATTGACTAACTAAAAGTAACAAATGACTAATCAAATCAAAATAGCTATCGTCGGTGTGGGACGCTGGGGAATTCACTGGTTACGAAATATTTTAGAACACCCTCAAACACAGTTAGCAGCTGTAGTAGAACCCGACCGAGAAAGATTAGCCACAGTTCAAAAACAATATAACTTAGATGAAAGTGTATTGTTAACAGCACACTTACAACAACTCAAGGAAGTTGACGAATTAGAAGCTGTTATTGTTGCGACTCCTGCTACCACTCACTACAAACTAATTAGTGATGCTTTAAGCTGGGGATATCATGTCTTAGCAGAAAAGCCTTTGACTCTGGATCCCAAGGAATGTGAGGAACTTTGTCAGCTAGCACAAACTTCTCACAGATTATTAATGGTAGATCATACTTATCTATTCCATCCCGCTGTAGAGTCTGGGAGAAACGTTGTTTCTTCAGGAAAACTGGGAGATTTACGCTATGGTTATGCTACCCGCACCCATTTGGGACCAGTTCGTCAAGATGTAGATGCTTTATGGGATTTAGCCATTCACGATATTGCTATTTTTAACCATTGGTTGGGTCAATCGCCAGTACAGGTGCAAGCTACAGGTTCCGTATGGTTGCAAACAACGAGTACGCAAATAGAAAACACACCAGTAACAGATACGCGAACAATAAATCAGAATATTTCTGCTTTTCCTCCGCTTCAGTCTTCTTCCCCTAAAAACCCAAACCAAGGACTATCTGACCTTGTATGGTTAAAACTAATCTACCCAGACAACTTTCAAGCACATATCCACCTATGTTGGCTTAACCCAGATAAACAGAGACGACTGGCGATTGTTGGCTCCCGTGGTAATTTAATTTTTGATGAAATGTCTCAAGACTCCCCTTTAAGTTTTTTGGGGGGTGAGTTTGAGGTTCGGGAAAATCAATTTATTCCAATTAATCAAAGCCGTGAAGTTATACCAATAGAAACAGCCGAACCTTTAAGAAGAGTATGCGATCGCTTTGTTCATTGCATTCTTCACAATACTCCTATTACTGTTTCATCCGGTTGGGTCGGTACGGAATTAGTGAAAATCCTCACTGCTTTGACTACTTCTCTCCATCAAGGTGGAAAATCGACCTTTTTGGATGAAAATTGGTAGGGAATCTCCGCCGCGATCTCCAGTTTTTTTAATGGAATTTTGGGCGGAAGAACCGGATTTATTGTCGAGCTGCTTGGGGACGGAAGAAACGCATTTACTTTGGGATGAATTTTTCTCCAGTAAATCCATTTTTTCTGTTGAGTTTACTGCTTCAGTTACAGATTTTAATGAATTGCTATTCTGAGATTCTTTATTTAAGGAAACACAATTATTACTACTTTGTACCGGTATGTTTGGTTCGATTTGAGGTGAAAATTTTGATTTTGATTTATTATTTCTTGCTTCTGTACTTGAAGATGAAAGTAAAGCAGGATCGATTAAAGGTAAAGAAATTTTAACTGTCGTACCTTGATCCAAACCGGGACTTTCAAGTGCGATCTTACCTCCCATCATTTCCATTAAATTACGGGAAATTGCTAATCCCAAACCCGTACCGCCAAACTGACGACTCCTAGAAGTATCCACCATCACAAATGGACGGAAAAGTTTTTCCTGTTGTGATGGTTCTATACCCAGACCTGTGTCCGTTACAGAGATAATTATTTGTGGTTTATCCTCAATTGTTTCCGTAGCTGTACTAATTGTGATGCTACCTGCTTCTGTAAATTTGGTTGCGTTACCAATAATATTGATTAGTACCTGCTTTAATTTGCTAGAATCGGCATTAACTGGGATTATCTCGTCCATTTGTGGAGTATTTAACTGCAATCCTTTTTGTTGGACAGTAACCGACTGAATATTAATGACGTCTAACAGTAATTTCCTCAGGTCAATTGGTTCTGGATATACCGATAGCTTACCTGCTTCAATTTTAGAAATGTCAAGTAAGCTATTAATGATCCCCAACAAATGAATTGCGGTATCATCTGCTCGCTTCAAAAATTCCAACTCTTCTTCGCGACTATCGCACATATCTTCCCTCACTAACCGCACGCAGTTAATGATGATATTTAAAGGATTTCTCAATTCATGGGAAGTGGCGGCTAAAAACTGACTTTTACTTTGATTTGCTCCTTTTGCTTCCTCCCAAGCAATTTCTAATTCATTCGCCCAAGCTTTTAAACGTTCTACCATTTGTTCAAGAGCTTGTGCTAGTTGATTAAATTCCCGAATCTCAAAATTATGGGGTACTGGCTTAACATCTTTTCTGAGATGGAGATTTTGAGCGTAGTCTCCCAATTCTTCCATAGGAAGTGCTAAGTCGCGGGCTAGATACAAGGAGGCTAAAACACTAACACCAACTAAACATAAAGTTAAAATCAATAATATGATTTTTATTTGTCCCAATCCATATAAAGCGTTATCTAGACTAGTAACAGCCAGGACAACCCATTTTTCCTTTTGATTTCCAGTAACTGGAGCAGCGATCGCTTTGTAACCAGCTAATAATTCTTGTCCTTCATTTTCAAAAAAGAGGTGTAAAAAGTGCTTTCTCCCTGCGACTGCATTTTTGACTATTTTTTGTAGTCGAGTAGCATCTGCATGCTCTTTAATGTTAGTCCCAACACGTGTGGCGATGGGATGGGCTAAAATTCTACCATCTTCATCAATTACAACTGTTGAGCCTGTAAGTATACCTCGTTTATTTTTTACTCTGACTTGTAATAATGTTTGGAGATTGAGAATATATTTAACAGTTTGATTCTGGTCATATACTGGAACAGAAAATATCAACCTTAGTTTATTTTTGATTTCTTTTTGTCCAGTGATACCATTTTGTGGCGGCAATCTTACATCAAGATCGACTTCATTACTAGGTAGAGGAAGTTTTAATTCCTTAATAATGTTATCTCCACAGGTACTATTAATTACATTATTATTAGTAACATCTGTTAATTGAATACACTCTACATTGGTTGGTAAATAATTTTTTAATCGCTTGAGATATTCCTGAATTTTTTCCTGCGAACCAGACTGAATCACACTGGTTTGGGAAATACTGATTAGATTACTCTTAAGGGCTGCGATCCCATTAGTAATCATTTCTCCTTTAATTACTGCACTTTCTGTGAGGTTTTGACGGGCTGTCTCCAACAAACTCGAACGTGCTTTTTTAAAAACTATGATTTCTCCTATCAATAAAACGGGAACAGATAGGAGCAAAATTCTTGATACTAAAATTCGGCGAAAAGATGATTGACGAGATTTAGCCATCGGCATTCTCACAACTTATGTGCGGTTAACAATAGCAACAATATGCAAGTAGTTCAGCTAATGTCATTTCAGTTTCAAAATTTACTTATTTTTATCTAAGATTTTGACAATTCTCCACCAAGAAACTGCAGCATATTATACAATTTTGATTTAACTACTTGTAAAACTGACTGCCGTTGCCTGATTTCTGGGAAGCAAAAACTAAACTGGAAATTTGTAAATTGGCAAGCATAAAATATTGCCAATGATTAAAAAAAAACCCACACAAATACAAAATATATCAAAATTTTCCTGGTAAATGGTGCAAAAACTTCGTCCTTACACCACCATTGTTTTGGCAATGAGTGCGGATGGCAAAATCGCGGATTATATGCGATCGCCAGCTCGATTTGGCTCGAAAGCTGATAAGGCGCACTTAGAAAAACAAATTGCTGGTTCAGATGCCGTTTTATTCGGTGCTGGTACTTTACGTGCCTATAATACAACACTAACAATATCTAATTTAGCGTTGTTACAATATCGAAACCAGTTAGGTTACCCCCCCCAACCTATTCATATAACCATTTCTAAGAGCGGAGATCTAGACCCCGACATGCGTTTTTTTGAGCAACCTGTTAGGCGTTGGTTAATTTCAACCTCCCAAGGGGCAAGATTTTGGCAGCAGCACCAGGAAGAATTTACAAAACACCAATATAATTCTAAGCAACAGTTTGAAAAAGTCTTAGTTTTTGAAACTCAATCAGAACAAATTGATATTACAGCAGCATTGGAGCATTTAGTAAATCTTGGCATTAACCGTCTAGCGGTTTTAGGTGGTGGCGAATTGGTTGCAGCAATGCTGGAGTTGGGTTTAATTGATGAGCTATGGCTGAGTATTTGTCCGTTAATTTTAGGCGGTCAAACTGCTCCTACCCCTGTAGATGGTTCGGGATTTATTTCTGCTATTGCCCCGAGGTTACGTTTACTATCGGTAAATACTGTTGAAGATGAAGTTTTTCTTCATTATCGTTTTAAAAGTTGATTGGTTATTTGTTGTCACCGGAAGGAAGAAGTAAGGAGGAAGAGGGAAGAAGGTTTTATGTTGCCGTTAGAGGCACCTGCAGTGAACGCGCAGCGCGTCCAAAGTTGCTTGCACTCCTCCCTTAGCGGATCCGTAGGTAGCGCAGCTATAGGTAGCGCAGCTATAGCTATAGCGTGACGTTAGTCAGAGGCTCCGCCGACGCCGTAGGCTCTAACCTCTTCCGCCCGCTCATGGACGGGGCTTGTACCTTTCTGTCTTTGAACGCAGCAAAGCTGAACAGGAAGGAAGATTTTTGTAGGAAACGCGTTTGAAGACATCTTCCTTCTTCCTTCCGACGGAGTCGGTCAGTTCAAATCACAATAGTCTCTTTTCTACTGCTTTTTCATCGTATATTCTATTGTTATGGCTAAGTGCACATGTTTGCAGCAAACATCAACCAAAAGACTTGAAAGTATATTTTTTAGCTGTTATTATCCATATCCATCCCAAGAAACTACCGATAAAGTATGGAGGAAAATCTGACCATACAAAGGTATTACCTAAAACTAGTCTTCCTGGTAAAGTAGAGCGGGCAGCTTGCAAAAAAGGTGGTTGCCATAGCTGCAAAAATTCTAATCCACAAGTAGCAATGCAAACTCCAAGTGCAACTTTGAATGCGGAAATTCTCGGAGCGATCGCAGCAACTAATAAAATCCAAAATATTTCATAAGCAATGCTTCCAAAAACATCACCTAACCACTCAATCCCTGTTCCTTGAGAAAATCTGATTATGTAACCCGAAGGGACGACCACTATTATGCTCAGTAGCAGAATTATACGGTATTTACACTTGATGCGATGTTTCTTTGTCTGCATTTTCATATTGCATTAGCCTAAGTATTTACGATCTGAAATTAGATTGGTTATTGTCTTAAATTAGATATTTCAATAAGCATAGCTATTATTATCAGTGATAAAACTTATCTGAAGATTTTACTAATTACTGTAATCGGAAATGTTAATAATATAGCTTCGCTAAATCCAGTATTCTTAATATTATGAAGCAAATATTAAGCTAAAACTTTAGGGGGAAAGATGAGGTTTGTTGTAACAGTTGTTGCTTTCACTGGTCTATTAGTTACTGCTAGCCTAACTTCAACTGCTCAAGCACGTAGCAGTTCCTTTTCTGGTACGATTGAAAAAGTTTGGGAAGATGGATTCAGATTAAAAACTGAGGAACATTCTTTGAAGGTTGACTCTTGGGACGTTTTTGGAGATAACACGTCTGTTAACTTATCTGAAGGCGATCAAGTTACTGTGGACGGAGAATTTGATGGTGGAGAATTTGATGCTTTTTCCATTATTAAAGAAGATAATGTAAAATTTTGTACTCAAGATACAATACAGTAAATTTGTATTAGTATAGTATTTTGTATTTTCTATCTACGTATGATTGTAAATTAGCCTGCAGGGTATTTTGCTGTGGGCTAAAAGCATATTCATATTAACAGGTGAGAAAGGTTTAGTACTTAATAAAAGATAGCTGGAGACTCAGGTAAATTTATCGAGTTGTAAAAGTTTCTTGGTAAAAGTTGCTTGATTATTTGGGAAGGAAATAGCCCCAACAATATATTTTTTATTTGATGTTTTTGAATGGAATTGCAAATAACGTCTTTCTAACTTTTCTCAAGAATTACAAATATTTGCATTATATTTTGTGTGTCAGCGAATCCTGACAAAACCTGCTTCCGAGATTAATTGTTGACCTTCTTCTGTGAGCATAAGATTAGCGTAAGCCATCCCTGCTTCTTCTTCAATTTGACCATTCTTTTTCACAACTACAAATAGTCGTCTGGTCATGGGATACTCATCACTTTTAAAAGCCTCTACATTCAATTGGTTGCGCTGTATTGGACATTCATATGGGAGAACCAATGGTTTTTTATAAGGTGGGACAAATTTTTCACCAACTCGTGCAATTGGTAAGGGTTTGACGCCACATTGTGTAACAATTTTGGGTGCAGATGCGTAGTAAATGCCACCCCGATTGCTAATAATTCTTCTCAAGGCTTCCGTTGTGCTTTTTACTATCTGAATATTTTTACCAAACTTCTCTTTGTGTAAAACATTTTTCAGAAAAAACTCTACAGTACCACCTTCATTTTGTTTGGAGTATGGTGTTATTTTTAAGTTAGGTCCTCCTAAATCTTTCCAGTTAGTAATTTCACCCGAATATATTTTTTTGAGTTCGTCTAGCTTTAAGCCAGGTATATTCATTTTGGGATGAACTGCAACAGCAATACCATCTATAGCTATTGGAATTTCAGTAAGTGTAAATCCTTTTATTTCTGCTTTTTTATGTTCTTCTTCTTTTATAGAACGTGAAGTTTGAGAAAAATCTAATTCATTATTGAGGAGCATTTCGATCCCTACAGCAGAGTCAGGACTTCCTCTTTCTGGATTGATGTAAATTAATTCATATTCTGGAAATACTCTTGCGAGCGATTGTTCAGTTCTATTTCTAATTGAAGCCCAAGTGGTGCTACCTCCATAGCTGAACGATCCAGCAGGCACATTTTTAACTTGCGTAAACTTCTGAGCTAGGGATGGTGGTGATTTTTGTTTTTGCTTACTACTGGGATTTTTCCCAAAATTAACGAAGCCAGTATTATAAAAGTGAGATTTCCACCAAAAAACTCCAATAACTAAGCTTGAAGAAATTAAAAGGGTGAATGTTAGACTCAAAGTCTGGTTTTTTTTTTGAAACATAGTTATGTTTTCGCTTGATTGAATTTCAAATAAATAAAGTTTGAGCGTTATCTGTCCAGAAAAAATTCTGTCACATATCCATTAAAAACTGCCTTTTACTGAGATGAGTAGAAATTTAACTATTGTGAATTTCAAGCATTAAAATTAACGTCAATCTGGTAACAGTTTTATAACCCTTGTTGGGGTATCAAATAATAATCTTTCGCTAATAAATTTCTCCGATAAGTAAAGCAAGATTATGATACTAATATTCTTGAAAAAATAGTTAAGATTGATTAGTAGATGTTGTTATGATGTCCTCCACAAAAGCAATTAATTGATCAATATAAACTATTTGCTGTCACTGAAATACAAAAATTTCTTCACTTGATAATTGTTAATACTTTTGTTTTCTAATTTTATTTTTTTTTGAAAATTATGAAATATAGTGGCTGGAATCCAATCAGAAGAAATAAAAATATTGGTACAAAGAAACGTGGCTATTCGCAAAATAACCAGTTAGTTATCCCAGAGCGGTCGCAAGATAATCTTATTTATTGGGAGCGTTTAATAGATCCAGTAGCATGTCCCCTAGAAATTAAAGGACATCAAATGACTCTGCTGGTTGAAGCGACTAAACAAGGGTATGTTTATAGTTGTACGCCTAGTGACATTATTAGAATCCTCGAATTAGTAGATCGCGAACAGCTGGAAGTAATTGAACTAGTGATTTTGCGTCAACCAACAAAAAAACAAGAAATATTACAACCTGTTTGGGGTCGCTTTACAAGTAATGCAGATATTAATTACAAGTATTCTGGAGCCAGTATCATTCTTGAAGCTGTACCCATCGGTTTGATTCTCAAATGGACTGACAAGCTCGATTCTTACGGGCGCAAAGAACTGCTTTCTTTAGAAACAATACCTTTGCCAATTTACGAGGATGCAACACAATTAGAAGTATTGTGAATGCGTCCTAAAGAAGTAAGCTTGG
>NZ_LMTZ01000143.1 GCF_001456025.1 Mastigocoleus testarum BC008 | reverse complement strand
CACCAACAAAGTCAAGACCTTCTGCAAAGGAAATATTCTCAATATTATCCCAGTTAGCTGCGTAGGTTAATTTACCATCATAAACTTGTCTTACTTCCTTAATAATATCTAGCCAAGCATCCTTATCAGCTTCGCCTGTAAGTTTAACAAGTTCAGTCCCAATTACCAAGGCTTCAGCACCGTGTTTCTGGGCTAAATTCGCATAATCTAAGACTAATTCCTTATAGTTATCGAAAAAAGCTTTGCGATCTGTTGGGTCAAGAAAACCTCTCCATTGACCATTATTGAGATCGACATGGGGTTTTAATAAAACCGAAAGACCCTGATTTTTGGCATCTACAATTGCCTTCTCAACATTTTCTAAAGATTCAGTGCTTTGCTTGGAAACAATCTTACTACTTTCGGTGGTATCAAGAAAAGAAGTTGCCACAATTGTTGCTGAATCTGCACCAGTTGCTTTGAGTTGCTTTAAAGCTTTAGTCGATTCAGGAGAAGCGAATTTTCCATTCCACCATGATGGATAGTTAAAACCTGCAAATTCCCACATAATTCTATACCTATCAATTCTACTTGTGTCTATTTTTGCTAGCTATTAAGCCTAATTCAGTCAGATGTACTAAAAAAGTTTTCTCTTAAATTGCTACATATTAAGTTGTCACTAATATTCAAATAAAAAATACTAGAAATATGACCAACTAAATGATTTTAAAGAGAAAAAGTGACAAAATGGTGACTTCTCAGCGATGTGAAACATTTAGACTGGTAGTATATTTGTACTAAATCTCAATTATTTATGGTAATTTATTTGAAGAATTACCGTGAATAATGAGCATTTCTATACTATTGGCTTATACAATTCCGCTACTAGCAGCAGTTTGATCTACAGTTCCGATCGGTACATCGTTGAGTTCTACATTGTTCAAAGTAAGTTGCATGTTGTCGGAATTAGTGCCATTGAAACCAAGCTCTATTGATGCTCCCGGTGCAATAAATCCATCCCACTCAGCACTCTCAATAGTATATTGGTTTCCTTCATGACTTAAGATTTTACCACCCCAGATATTATTAACTTCAAAAGGAGCAGTAAATTCCAACTTCCAGCCGTTTATAGCTTTACCACCGGTATTGGTAATTCCCACATTTCCTGTAAAGCCAGTATTCCATTCACTTCTAACAGAAAAATCAACATCACCAATGATTGGATCAGGATCGGTCCCAGCACCGGGGTTACCACTACCATCAGGATTTCCGTCACCACCGGGGATAGTATTTTAGTATTAATAATTAATTATTCACAGTAATTTATTTGAAAAATTACCGTGAATAATAAGATTTCCTATATTATTGGTCTACACAATTCCGCTACTAGCAGCAGTTTGATCTACAGTTCCGATCGGTACATCGTTGAGTTCTACATTGTTCAAAGCAAGTTGCATATTATCGGAATTACTGCCATTGAAACCAAGCTCTATTGATGCTCCAGGTGCAATAAATCCATCCCACTCAGCACTCTCGATAGTATATTGGTTTCCTTCATGACTTAAGATATTACCACCCCAGATATCATTAACTTCAAAAGGAGCAGTAAATTCTAACTTCCAGCCATTTATAGCTTGATCGCCAGTATTGGTAATTTCCACATTTCCTGTAAAGCCAGTATTCCATTCGCTTCTAACAGAAAAATCAACATCACCAATGATTGGATCGGGATCTGTTCCACCACCGGGGTTACCGCCACCATCAGGATTACCGCCACCATCAGGATTACCACCACCATCGGGATTTCCACTACCGGAGTTACCATTTCCATCCAGGTTAATACCAGGAATTTCAGTTAGTGCTTTACCACCAAATTCCTGTGTCATCCGTGCAAGAGCACCAGTAAAACCAGCATTATAATCTAAGGCTACTTCATTAGCGATATAGTCACCACGGTTATCCTCATAAGCAAAATCATCTGCTTGTTTGGGACCACCAACTAGCGCACCGTAGAGAGTGTATTTGTTGGGATTGGGGTCATTTAAATTTGTAGTTCCAGATGATCCTCGGTGGTGAGGATTCTGGGGAGAGTTTTCACCAAAACCTACTACATAACTGGAATTTCTGGGATTATCTCCCAACATGTAATTAATCTGACTTTCTGCAAAATCTGTATACTTTCCACCTTTATCGTTTACAGTGTCACCATAAATACCTGCGAGAAAGGATACATTTGCTGCATGACGCAAAGAACCCCATTGGGTTGACCATGCCAACCCACCATCGGTTTTAGGAATACCACCACTAGGATTTGCCCAAGTATCTAACCAACTTTCTGTAGCCTGTACGTATTCTCTCTTACCAGTCTCTTGAGCCAGAATAACAGCAGTTCCAGGAGTTTTATTATCCCAGTCATGGGAACCACCAGGACCATTATAATAACTCTCTGCCTTATCTAAATACTTAGTATCTTGACCGCCTGCAGCTTTAACTGCTTTATGTAACCAAGCTGCACCCCAAGCAAGTTCATCTTTATAACCACTGAAGGATTTATAAAACTTACCAGCATCTGTAATGGAATCAGAATAAGCACCTTTATATGTTTCTGCAAAATCATAAAGCTGCTTTGCTTTGTCTAAGAGTTTATCAGCATAAGCATTATCAGTACCCCGAAAAGCAATAGATGCAGAAGCTAGTGCTGCAGCACTTTCTCCTGTTAAATCTGAACCGGGATTAGCAGCGTCAACCTTAAAAGCAGGACGAGCCATTGTCATATCTTCGGGTGCACCCCAAAAATTATGATCGGCTTGACCATCACCTACCTGACCCCAGAATTCATCATCCTGTATAGTTTTAGTTCCTTTATCATCGTAGGCTTTGAGAATATAGTCAGTTCCCCATTTGATATTTGCCAGAGTTTCGTCAAGTTGACCGACTTTCTCATAACCTTTACGATATTGCTCTACACCCCAGCCCAACATAGTCATTGAGGATGCCATGGGGAATCCAAATTTTACGTGGTCTCCTGCATCAAAGTAGCCACCTGTTAGATCGCGACCGACATCAGCACCATCATTGAGTGCAGAATCACCACGCCAAGAGATAGGATTATCTTCAGGTAATTTACCGGATCTTTGAGCCATATAGAAGAGGTTGGACTTCTGTAAAGCTTCACCGTAATTAAACTTTGGTTGGGTTTTAAGATTATCCATAATTTTTAGTTTCCTGAGTTTAAATCTTGATATTAGTTTGCAGAAAAATTATCTGGAAATTAGCCTTCAGATCTGCTGACAATTTCTAATAAGCAATATTTCATACAAAGTGTTCTGCAGACTATTTCCTGGTATTTTTTTGAAAAGCCAGAAAATAATTACCCTTGAGTTCCTGATTTCCCCTATTCATTATCAAATACTCAAATATATTGATAATAAGAATAGGAAAAACCAGGGAAAAGGTTTATTTAGAAGAATTGAAGAATTAGCGTGAAGAAATATGGAGTTCTAAAGAGAGATTACACCATATACACCATAGCAGCACCGCTTGCGTTAGTTGGGTTTTCGGTCCCGAGCAGCACATCATTTAGCTCTACATTATTTAACACCAGGTTCATGTTATCGGAATTACTGCCATTGAAGCCGAACTGAATTGATTCTCCTGCTCCAATATTTGCATCCCAATCAACATTCTCAATTACATATGCGTTTCCTTCATGGCTTGTAATCTCACCACCCCAGATGTCATTCACCTCAAAAGGAGCATTGAATTCCAGCTTCCAACCATTGATATCTTGACTACCATTGTTTGTAATTTCCACATTACCTGTAAAGCCAGTATCCCATTCGCTTCTGATGGAAAAATCAACATCGCCGGTAATTGGATCGGGGTCAGTTCCACCACCACCGGGGTTACCACCACCACCGGGGTTACCATCGCCACCACCGGGGTTACCATCGCCACCACCGGGGTTACCATCGCCACCACCGGGGTTACCATCGCCACCACCGGGGTTACCGCCACCACCGGAGCTTCCGGTTCCATCTAGGTCAAGACCAGGAATTTCGGTTAGTGCTTCCCCACCAAATACCTGTGTCATCCGTGCAACAGCACCTTGGAAGCCTGCATTGTAATCTAACGCTACTTCATTTGCAATAAAATCACCACGATCATCTTTGTAAGAAAAATCATTAGCTTCTTTAGGACCACCAACCAATGCTCCGTAGAGAACATGTTTTGTAGGTTCTACATCTTGATTATGAGCGTCAGATGCCCCAGATGCTGCCCGATGGTGAGGATTCTGAGGAGAGTTTTCACCAAAGCCCACTACATAACTAGAATTTCTGGGGTTATCTCCCAAGATATAATTTATCTGGTCTTCTGCAAAGCCTGTATATTTTCCTCCCTTATCATTGACGGTATCACCGTATATACCTGCCAGCAAAGCTGTACTTGACGAATAACGCAAAGAGCCCCACGGAGCTATATATGGTAAACCACCCTCAGTTTTCTCAATACCACCATTAGGATCTGCCCAATTATCTAACCAAGCTTCAACATCACCTTGATATTTTTCTTTACCTGTTTCTTGGGCTAATAAAACACCAGTTCCATAGGATTTATCATCCCAGTTTTGGGTCCAACCAGTACCTATACCGTTATAGTAACTCTCTGCTTTATCTAAATACTTGGTATCTTTACCACCTGCGGCTTCAACAGCTTTATGCAACCAAGCTGCACCCCAAGCTAGTTCATCTTGGTAGCCACTCCAAGAATTATAGAAGGTGCTAGCATTTGTAATGGCATCAGAATATTTGCCTTTATATGTATCTGCAAAATCATATAACTGTTTGGCTTTATCTAAGAGTTTGTCAGCATAAGCATCATTAGTTCCACGGAAGATAATGGAAGCAGAAGCTAGTGCAGCCGCACTTTCTCCAGTTAAATCAGAACCAGGATTAGCAGCATCCACCTTGAAAGATGGACGATCCATTGTCATTTTCTCTGGTGCTCCCCAGTAAGCATGATCGACAAAACCATCACCTACCTGACCCCAAAAAACATCATCTTTGGTTGTTGCAGTTCCTTTATCGTCATAGGCTTTGAGAATAAAGTCGGTTCCCCATTTAATATTATCGAGAGCTTCGTCCAATTGACCGACTTTCTCATAACCTTTACGATATTGCTCTACACCCCAAGCCAGTGTAGTCATTGAGTATGCCATAGGAAACCCAAACTTTACATGGTCTCCGGCATCATAATAACCACCTGTCAGGTCGCGACCGACATCGGCTCCGTCATTAAGTGCAGAATCACCACGCCAAGGAATCGGATTATCTTCAGGTAGCTTACCCGAGCGTTGGGCCATGTAGAAAATATTAGACTTCTGTAGAACTTCACCGTAGTTGTATTTTGGTTGAGTTTGAAGTTTATCCATACTTAAAATCCTTGCATTCCTATTTCAGATAAAGTTTATAAAACAGTGGCCTGAAAGTTACATTTCAGACTTACTGATAGTCTTTACAGTCAATATTCGAGTTCGAATCAAAAATTCTTTGTAGGTTGTTTCCTGTAATCTTCTTGAAGAGACAGAAAATAAGCAATCAATGGTTTAGTCTCAGAAGTAATTTAGGCCAACTGGGAACAAAGTAAGTATTTACTTTATTTGGGTACAGTATATCGAGATAGTGCATAAAAATCATCTATATTTTGGCAACCTGGACATATGTTACTACTCAAATTCAGATCACTATATGAATTATCAAATAATGATTTAGGGTCTTTAAAAACCATTAAGGTCTGAGTTCTCATCACATTTAGGGAAGCTGATAAATAAGTACTCCTCAACGACTGATTTTTACTTGTCTATTCTCAATTATTTACAAATACTGATAATACTACAGGAAAAAAGAGAAAAAAGTACGATTTTGAATAATGAGCGTGAAAAATAATAATACCTGTAACATAGTTAACGCAATCTTTTCGTTGTTCAGAGTAGCCTATCTTACTGTCCTAAGCATGACATCATGCTCTTGCTTTACTAGTTGGCTTGTAGGGATAATCTTCATTTTGGTTACCCTACTGTGTTCGAGCGACTTAATTAGGATGTATCATGTTGCAAGTAGTTACCTATCTAAATATAGAAAATGTTATTTGCCTCCAATTACCCAGCAAATTGTCGGTATTTCTTTCTATATTCCTGTTGAGACAAAGGTTTAAAGCTTCATAGATAGTCAATATCTCGCTCTGAGCACTGACAACAATTGATACATTTATCCAATTATATTTTCCTTATTGTCAGCCCATTCACCTCCTTGCTAGATTTGTCTGAATAAATTCTTTTAGCCAGTATTTACGCACGGATAAAGCAATTACAATCATTGCGACTTAAGGTTAGCAAAGTGTTTCCGGCTCCGAAATAGCGTTCTCAAACTATTAGAAATTTGTAATCAGTGGGTAAGTCCTATTAGTAATACTTTATCGCTAGAATTTTTATCATCTATTTGTATTGCAAGTAACTTAAAGGATTATTTGCTATAGTCACCTTAAAAGTACTCAAAGTATGAATTTTCTCGCCGTTTACCCTGCGAAAAAACCGTATCTAAAAAAATTATTTTTCTACAAAAATATGTAAGTTTAAAGCCTAATTATTAGTTTATTATCATTCATGAAATGTCGCTTTCTAGCGCAAACCTTATTTAGTGGGATAAATTGAAGGAAATTTAAAATGGACTCAACTAGCTATCAGATTCCCGATGCTTCGCGTTTGAACCCCAATGTAGCACCATCGGATAATTTCGATCTTCTTGATTGGAAACTAACTCTTCCTGTTGATAATAACAAGGATGGTAAAGCCGATGAGATTAAGGAATTACAACTATCTGACGGTTTTGAAAATAGCTCCTATTTCTACACTGGCGAAGACGGGGGGATGGTCTTTAAAGCACCGGTTCGTGGTTCTAGAACATCTACAAACACAAAATACACACGAACCGAATTACGTGAGATGTTGCGCAGAGGTGACACTAGCGATTCAACGACCGGTGTTGGTGGCAATAACTGGGTACTAGGCAGTGCACCTTCCTCAACACAAGACAAAGCCGGTGGTGTTGATGGTGAATTAAAGGCGACATTGGCAGTTAATCACGTAACAACAACCGGTAAAAGTAGTCAGGTCGGTCGAGTGATCATAGGTCAGATTCATGCAAATGATGATGAGCCTTTGCGTATTTACTACCGAAAATTACCTGGCAATTCAAAAGGTTCCATTTACATTGCCCACGAGCCGCGAACCGGTTCAGAACAGTGGTATGAAATGATTGGGAGTCGCTCTAACAATGCATCAAATCCCTCAGATGGTATTTCCCTTGATGAGAAGTTTAGCTACAAAGTTAAGACACAAGGAAATACACTGACAGTCAGCATTATGCGTCCTGGAAAACCGGATGTTGTTCAGGAAGTGGATATGACCGATAGCGGTTTTGATAGCAAAAATCAGTACATGTACTTTAAAGCAGGCGTGTACAACCAAAATAATACGGGCGATTCAAAGGACTATGCTCAAGCTACYTTTTACGCACTCGATAACAACCATACTGGATACTCACAACCAAATTCAACACCAACACCCGATTCATCAGGGGGTAGCAGTGGCGGCGATAATGGTGGCGGTAATGGTAGCGACCCAGTTATTGATGAAGTCAACAATCAGGCTCCCAATAGTTCAGGTTTGAACCCTAATGTAGCACCATCGGACAATTTCGATCTTCTTGATTGGAAACTAACTCTTCCTGTTGATAATAACAAGGATGGTAAAGCCGATGAGATTAAGGAATTACAACTATCTGACGGTTTTGAAAATAGCTCCTATTTCTACACTGGCGAAGACGGCGGTATGGTCTTTAAAGCGCCGGTTCGTGGTTCTAGAACATCTACAAACACAAAATACACACGAACCGAATTACGTGAGATGTTGCGCAGAGGTGACACTAGCGATTCAACAACCGGTGTCAGTGGCAATAACTGGGTACTAGGCAGTGCACCTTCCTCAACACAAGACAAAGCCGGTGGTGTTGATGGTGAATTAAAGGCGACATTGGCAGTTAATCACGTAACAACAACCGGTAAAAGTAGTCAGGTCGGTCGAGTGATCATAGGTCAGATTCATGCAAATGATGATGAGCCTTTGCGTATTTACTACCGAAAATTACCTGGCAATTCAAAAGGTTCCATTTACATTGCCCACGAGCCGCGAACCGGTTCAGAACAGTGGTATGAAATGATTGGGAGTCGCTCTAACAATGCATCAAATCCCTCAGATGGTATTTCCCTTGATGAGAAGTTTAGCTACAAAGTTAAGACACAAGGAAATACACTGACAGTCAGCATTATGCGTCCTGGAAAACCGGATGTTGTTCAGGAAGTGGATATGACCGATAGCGGTTTTGATAGCAAAAATCAGTACATGTACTTTAAAGCAGGCGTGTACAACCAAAATAATACGGGCGATTCAAAGGACTATGCTCAAGCTACTTTTTACGCACTCGATAACAACCATACTGGATACTCACAACCAAATTCAACACCAACAACTGATTCATCAGGGGGTAGTAGTAGCGGCGATAATGGTGGCGGTAATGGCGATGACACAGGTCACGACCCGCTCATTGGTGATGTAGATTTTTCCGTGAAAAGTGAATGGAAAAATGGCTTTACGGGAAATCTGGAAATTACTAATACCGGTGATAAGGCTATCAATGGTTGGAAGCTAGAATTTGATGCTCCTTTTGAAATGAAAAACATCTGGGGTGCTGAGATTCTGAGCCACGAAGGGAACCGTTATGAAATTAGTAATGCTGACTGGAATGGATCTCTTGCGCCAGGAAGTTCGATCGAACTTGGCTTTAATGGTAGTAATTCTGATAATACGGCACTGACTTTGAGTAATGTGGAGCTAAATGATGTCGCGATCGGAGCAGTAGACCAGACCTTAGCTGCAAGCAGTAGTATTATTTAATCCATGTTTTAAACTTTATGGATTTTGGAACTTATCCCACTAGTAAGATTTTTGCTAAAAAGCTTAAATGTTTTAAAAGCTAAAAATGAAGAAATAAAGCTTTTCAGGCAAATTTCACTCACACAAATAAGCATTTTTAGAATAGTGGGATAGGTTCTAGTATTAACTTCCAAAACAATTAAGTTTTCTGCACAATCAACAATGATGGTCTTACCAAATTTGCTGTAGAGCATAATCAGAAAACTATAGAGATTAGTTAGATAGGGAGTTATACACTTATAGCCAAAACTGGAGCTAATACCAATTCGATAAATCATTGGAACGTCTCCTAAGAAATCTATCTGTCTGATTATTTTTCCAAATTGGTATTAGGCTAGTTTAAATTTATTTTTCTCACTAACTGCGATCAGGATATTTTTCGGTTCATTCTCAAATGAGAGTAGAACTAGAATCAGTGGGGATAAATTGAATGGAATCAATTCTCACATGTTCGGCAGTATTGAGTAAACCTTGTTCGATTCCTTCAATCCGGAAATTATCACCTTTAGATACAAAAATATCTGAAATTTCCATGGATGTCATGGTTTGTTCGTTAGCCAAGGGACTACCTAAATCCTTATTTAGCTGGAAAGATATTAGTCGATCGCTTCCTTGGTCTATTTTCAGTTGACCGACACCATCGTTCTCATCAAAATAATTAATCTTGAGGTCGTAGGTACCCGTACTTCCTGTAAAATCAAAGCTTGCGGTACCGCTATCATTATTATTTCCACCGCGTAAGCTTATAACTTCTCCTCCAGACGCAGCACCAATTTTTTCAACTCGATATTCTCCCCCAAGCTGCATATCCTCTGCTTCAAGGAACACAGGTTTGAGAGGTTTAGGATTTGTAGCAGTACGAATAAATTCGACAGAATCAACTCTTGCATGCTCTGCAGTTTGAGGAGAACCTTGTTCGATTCCTTCAATTTGGAAGCGATCGCCAGATGATATGGAAACATTTTTAATTTCCATAGAAGTCATGGTTTGTTGGTTGGCAGCAGGACTGCCTAGTTGCTTGTCCAACTTAAAAGATGTTAGCTGCTGATTTCCTTTGTTTAGTTTTAATTGAGCAACGCCATCATTTTCATCGAAGTAGTTAATTTTGACGTTATATATTCCTGTGCCTCCTGTAAAGTTAAAGCTTGCGGTACCGCTATCATTATTATTTCCACCGCGTAAGCTTATAACTTCTCCTCCAGAAGCAGCACCAATTTTCTCAACTCGATATTCTCCCCCGAGTTGCATATCTTCTGCTTGAATTACCATAGGGTTGCTACCGGTAGGAGGTTTAGGATTAGTAGGAGTTTGACCTCCATTATTTCCAGGTACACTCCCAGGAACTGTAGGAAATAAAGCTTCAAATTTGTCAAGGGTACTTTGTCCGGGAGCAACGGTGGGCTCTATATTCGCTTTGTACCAAGTATCTTTAGGATTTTCGTTTGTATCAGGGATATTACCATTACCATTGTTTGCAAATCCTACATTCCCAGTATTACCCCAGAAATATGTTTGTCCCTTACCTTTTTGATTTCTTTTGGCGAAATAACCCCCACCACTGGCTTTTCGGTTGTAGCTTGAAGGTTTAAACATCGAATTACCAATGAAGTAATTATTCTGAGTTAGACGGGAAATCTTTGCTGTAGTACCATTATCCGCCCAACCCATCGTATATCCCTTATCGGGTATCTTGTTAGGATCGGGATGCTTATACTCAAACTCTGCCATAACCCCGATGTTTTTCGCAAAGTAGCTGTTCTGTGCTCCCTCTTCTACAAACCCAGCCCAACGTCGCCAACCGACAACTACATTTTCATAAGCAAGGCTACCTGTTGAGTATGCATCCCAATCAAAACCATCTCCACCAGCGTTCTCAATAAAATTATGAGCAGCTTGAGTCCGCTCTGAACCTAAACTCCAAATGGCACGCTTACCAGTATCGTGAATGTAGTTGTTGAGAATTTTTACATCACTATTACCCCAGTGAGATACCACACCTTCCCACACATTACCGATATCAAAACCGCGTACTTCGACGTTGTCAGAGCCTTCTATATAGACACCTGTACCTCGCTGATTACTACGTAATTTGGCATTATTAACACCAATAAGTTTAACGTTAGATTTGTCATCTACTCGAAATACAGCATCTACAGAATTTCCTGTATTTTCATCATCGTAGGAATCCGCACTGTGGTTACCATTTCTGGTAATGGTACCATCAACATAAATGGTAGTATCGCTGGGTATATTGAGGGTTCGACCAAAATTGAGATTTCCTCGCAGAACAAAGGTTTTTCCTTTGCCATTTTCAATTTGAGAAATCGAATTATTATCTGCTCTTGTTATTTCGATTGCATTTTTTGGTACTGAATCTGTTGCTTTGATGGCGTTGATGGTATCTTTAAAGGTTTCGTCCTCTATAACAGACTTCTTTTGCTCTGGATCTATAACGTTATATATATAATCTACGGCTCGCTGCGATATTCCCGCTTCTTTGACTTCTCGAATATTTACCGCCATTTTTCAATCTCCTTGTCAACACCAAAAAAATTAATAATTCCGTAAATGTATTTACCTTCGAGTGTAATTCAGTAAAAAATCAATTAGATACAAGCCTTAGATCTATCTAGAAGCATAAATATAGGTTAACTAGTCTGAAAAATAACATTGTAATCAAGTAATTACACTCATGAAAACCTTAAACTTAACAGTTGTTTGTAGGATCTGAGAGACTATGACATTAGGTAGTATATCTATGCGAAGTAGTAACAATCCCAAATGATTAGAAACAATTACCTTTGATTTTGGTTTTGCCAACATAACAACTGGATAAATCTTAGATTTGAGTAGCATAGATTTTGAGAATCACAAGCTTAGAATCAAACAAATTTAGAGAGATTAAGATGCTAGTTCTCCAAACCTATCTTGTATTCAATCAATAATCTTTATTTCGTACACTTTAAATCTCAAAACTAAGTTTTCGACCACTTAATATATACATTACAAAATAAAAAGTGACAAAGTCGGGACAAACTACAATAACTCAGTTTTATTTTGAAATAATTTTGGGGTTTTAAGCTTACAATGCAAGCTGCCGAGAGTATAAATTAATAATCAAAGGTAAGTACTATGGCAAACCGAATATCATTGAAAGTATATGTGCTTAGGTACCAGGTAAATCAAGGCTCTAACAGCAAAAAACTGTGCTCGATCACTTCTCCACAGCAATAATATTGATTTCACAAAAATCTGTCACTAATTTTTCAATATGGATGAGAAGTAAGCCAAGTCTTAATACTTGGTGTTTGTTTGATTATTTTTGACAACTCATTAACTAATGGTAATTTAAGTATTTCGGCAGAAGGTCGATAAGGTCCATAGGGATCTGGTATATAGAAAAATGTAGATTCAGTCTTCCATAAGTTAGCATTTTCATCAAAAGTACATAGAAGATCGAACAATGCTAAATCAGCCCAAGTCAAAGAGTCTCCCACAAGAAATGGAGAATTAGAGGAAGATGAAATCATTTTCTCAAATCTTCTCAAATGCATTGACCAAGTTGTGTCGAAAAACTCATTGAGTTTCTCTAGCTTCACTTTTGGTTCCCTCATTTTCATGACTAACCGACCATTATCCACAACTCGATCTACATAACACCCATAAAAAATATCTAGTATGTCTCTCCAGGCATCAACTATCATATCTGTTTGAGCTGCTTGTACATTATCATTAGGATATAAGCCAGCTTTTTTGGCAGCATAGCGAGCAATAGCACATGATTGACTTATCGTTGTCCCGTCAACTTGTAAAATAGGCAGCTGTTCAAACGGTAATTGTCCACTGTCCCGCATCTGAAAGTATTCCTGAAAAGAAATTCCTTTATCTTCAAAAGAAATATCACCATAAATAAAGATAAGACGTGAAAGCTCTGCTCTACCTTTTCCGTCATTGTAATAAAACAAAATAGGATTATTCATAATTTCAATCGACTAATTTTATGCTTGACAACAACCCCATATAATAACAGTGAGTAGTAACTTTCTTTATTTCTCAAGGTTTAATTAACGGTTCTGAAAAGGTCTGAGTTTCATACTTCCCAAGTGTTTTATAAGTGTTTTATAACTTCACCTTAGATGGTTCAAGCCGCAAACGACAAGAAACCATTCCCGATCGCTCCCCCACAGCAGTAATCTCAATTTCACTACCCGATGCTCCCTTAATTACCCACTCGACATGACAACGGTAGTCAGTACCCTGCTTAGCCCAAAGCTTTGTCACCTTGTTAGAACGTCCTTCCAGATGGTTAATATTTTGTTTGAGTTGACCGCTAACTAGACTCACCCCAGAAGGTAAAGATAGATTAACTTCAATCGGTTTCACTGCTCCTCGTTCTAAAGCTTTTTGACTAGTGTAGGTCGGTAAAAAACCTTGGTTTTCCAATTGAATCATGACATGATAAATATCACTTCCTTGGTAGATCGCATCAGCACGACCCAACACCAAACGGGGAGACATTAAAGCATGAGCAATCGCAAAACGACATTGTCGATTGCATATATCGGGTAAATATTCCGGTGGTGCGTTATCCCATACCAGTTTGTCGTCCCAACCGCCAATTTCCACTTCTCCTAATTGAGGATGATTAAAAGGCTCCCAGTTGATAAACCCTTTACCCGCAAGCTTTTGATCGTTCCACTGCAACAATTTTAGGTCATCTGCTACCGGATGTCGGCGACTCCAGTCAATGTGTTTTCCTTTATTTACCCCAGCTGCGGTCGGTGCATCCCACAGTTCGATGGTAAAACCGAACCAGCCGAAGTGGTCGTAACCATAGTCATCCATTCCCCCGTTAGTTACTTGTTGAGGATGACGACGAAAGTCGTGGTATACAGAAACGCATTCATAACCAGTTAGTTTGCTTCCTTTTTCCCCAATCAATTTATAAATTTCCAAATCCTCAACCGGGAAATGCTCGTCGGGGTGGGTACTATAGGGACGCAAAATTAAAGCACAGTGAGTGTGGTAACTAATAAAACCATTAATATTACGATGGGACTGCCAAAACTCAGCTTCAGAACGGGTTTCTGACTCAGACAAAGGCAAATCTCCTGCACCTTTTTGCACCCCTTCTGGCATCCAGAGGTAGGGGTAATTGCGGTTAAAATCCATACCTTCTAACCGGGGAGCTACCTTGATATTCTTACCATCATAATTATGAATGAATCCCTCCGGTAGTAAAGTATAGTAAGTACCACCAAATTCTTCCGGTTCGCGATCGACCATTAAACGCGGGTCTTCTTCCGAGACCTTCCAAGCACCACATTCATCCTGAATTCGCATCAATAAGATTAATCCATCTCCATTAATATCTTCCCAATGGAGCCCATCTTGCTTTTCAGGGTAGGGATAAGGACGGACACTAGAACGCAACCAGTAAGGAGTAGTTAGGTATTTTTCCGCCCCATCAATTGCCAAACGGGGTAATACATAGACAGTATAATTATCGAGAAGATTAGTTGCTTGAGGATCTCGGTGGTATTGGGTCAATAGGTAATAGATAGTATAGCAAGCAACAGCCGAGCCAGTGACTTCCGCAGCATGGGTATTAGCGTCAATCCAGTAACCCGGTTTAGTAAGGGGACTTCCAGTTACTTGATTAGTGAGGGTAACAAGCCAAATATCCCGTCCAGCATAACTCTTACCCAGTACTTGTAAATCGATTAACTTCGGATAATCCTCCGCCATCTGAGTAAGGTAATCTACCAGTTCAGCGTAAGTATAGTAGTGACTGAAGTCAAATTTATTTACCTTCATGATGACTGCAAATATGATGCGTCTCTAGAATTTTTCCCAAATACCCAATAAGTTTAAAATAGAGTTCGATAAATAAGCTTTGAATTGCAAGGAGTCGAAATTATAAACAAACAAAAGTTAACAAAAATTAGTAGTTTGGGACAATTTAAGTGAACGAAAAACGATTACAGCTACCAAATAAACCACCACAAAACGAGGAAAAATTAGAAGAAGATTTATTTCCCTACTATTATGGCGAACCTGGTAGCGTCCCAGGAACCCTAGACATCGATCCAGATGCAGCACCATCAGAGTTAGTTTTAATTGATTACAACCAAGAAAATGCTGTCCGAGTGCAGCAAATATCACCAGAGCAATGCGTGTATTACTTGGATACAGAATCAGTATCTTGGGTAGATGTTAGGGGCTTAGGCAGCGAGGATATATTAATAAAGTTAGGTCAAGTTTTTAACTTACATCAACTAGTTTTAGAAGATGTAGTCAACATTCCCCAGCGTCCCAAAATAGAAGACTACAAAAATCAGTTGGTAATTATTACCAGAATGGTTATACCCGATTCAGATGGAAAAGGATTTCGTAGCGAACAAGTGAGCTTGATTTTGGGTGAACATTATTTACTCACATTGCAAGAAGAATCAAGCATGGACTGTTTCAATCCGGTTCGCGATCGCCTAAGGGGAAACAAAGGTTCAATTCGTCAACGGGGACCGGATTTTTTAGCATATGCGTTGTGGGATGCAATCATTGATGGTTTTTTCCCAGTATTAGAAGATTTTGGCGAACGAATTGAAGATTTAGAAGATGAAGTAGTACATAAACCCAACGAACAAACCTTAGGGAAAATCTATCAAGTTAAACGAGATTTACTTACATTGCGTCGTGCAATATGGCCCCAACGGGATGCAATTAATGCTTTAATCAGAGACAAAAGTCCTTTATTAAGTGAAGACGTAATCGTTTATCTACGAGATTGTTACGACCATACTGTCCAGATTATCGACGTAGTGGAGACATACAGGGAATTAACAACAGGTTTGATGGATGTGTACCTATCTGCTCTGAGCAACAAAATGAACGAAATCATGAAGTTGTTAACTGTGATCTCCACAATTTTTATTCCCTTAACCTTTATTGCTGGGGTGTATGGAATGAACTTTAATCCCCAGGCTTCACCATTTAATATGCCAGAACTGAATTGGTATTGGGGTTATCCTGTTTGTTGGGCAATTATGATTATTGTAGCTTCGAGTTTGATTATCTTCTTCTGGCGCAAAGGTTGGTTTAACAATGTTTCAGAAGTTAAGCGGGATGGGTGAGGGGTAGGGAGTCAGGAGTAATGAGTAATAAGTAATAAGTAATGAGTAATGAGTAATGAGTAAGAAGTCAGGAGTCAGGAGTCAGGAGTCAGGAGTCAGGAGTAATGAGTAAGAAGTCAGGAGTTAGGAGTAATTTTATCGGTTACAACTGATAATTGTAGTCCTTTGGGGCGTGGCGTTACCCATATAGCGATTGATTTTTGACTGGGGATTAGCGTTAGCGCCTAGCGTAAGCGTACCGGATCCGCAAGGTAGCGCAGCTAGAGGCTATAACTACGTTACCTTTGGATCTGCCGTCGCCGCAGGCTCTAGGTATTGCGTGACGCGACAGCGCCATATGGGGTTTAAGTACTTTTGACTTTGATTATTGTGCTACACTAAAAGTGCGCTAGGTTTAAGGTTAACGCTATACGTGAGATTTATCATTAGATTTGTCATCATAAGTATAGTGGTAATGCATTCATCTTGAAGCATTTACGAACATCTTTATTCGCTAGCAGCAAATAGAAAAAGTTATGATTTTAATAATTCATAACTCATAAAATTTCTTGTGTATGATGCGATCGCATGTTTTTGCAGGATTTTGTTATCAACTAAAAGACTTGCTCAAATATGTGATCTGACAAGAAAAAGCCCCGTGAAAGCATTAAATACGGGGATGGGTTTGTATGAATAAAATTAGTATATCACGCTAAAACAATTTTGTGATATACAATTTTTAGTTGCAATTAAAAAGTGCATTGCAATTGGAAAAATATTATTACTAATAATAATTTGGTAGGGGTGCAAGGCATTGCGCCCTTATTATTTAGTCTTGATCGTGTTTAGTCTTGATCGCGTTGGTTTTGATCGTGTTTATCTTGCATCAGTAAATTCTCTTCGTACCTATAAATAGTTGTGAGTTATTGAATATCTATTTTTGCTTGTTAGTCCATTAATGCATTCTAAATTTAATTCATCTGTCTGCAGATTTATTTTCTAAAATATTTTATTTCAAAAGATAAATCTTTAACTCGAATAACAAGGAATGAATAATAGAATTATGTAAAACAAAAAACAGCAAATGTATTTATATCAAAGGGTCAAAAACACCAAGGTAGTTTGTGAGAGTTAGGAACGGTATTCATGCAGGTACTGGTAAGTTTAAAGTTTGGCGATGGTGACTTTACTAATGGATTTCCTGAAATCTCTATATTCACAAGTAAAGTTGGTAGTCAGCACTCTCAAGAAATAGAAATTCAATTACCTCCTGCACCTGAAATTCGTAAGTCATATCAAAATTGGCAAAAAAAATATATTAATTTATTTAAAAATCTTGGAATTAGAATTTTAATTCCTAGATCTGTCGCTACAAGTTTAGATCTAGAACATGAGAATATCACCAGAGGTTTCAATAAAAATATAGCGACTAATTGGTCACCTGAGAAGCAAAAGCAGGAATTTGAAAAGTCTAAGCAAGAGTGCGATAGCGAAGCGCTGCTGCAAAAAGCAGAACGCTATGCTTCAGAGTTACGCACTGAGGTTAATCAGTGGTTGGAAAAAGTAAAGTCCAAATTGGAAGCACGATTGGAGTTAGATCCAAATTCTCAAATTTTGTTGGAGATTCATACTCAAAATATTACATTGCAGCAAACGAAGGATATTTTACATCGTTTGCCTTGGCGGGAATGGGATTATTTTCAAGAATGTTCGGGTCTAGAAGTTATTTTGTGTTTGAGTGAATCCAATTCCCCTGCGCCAAAAGTTAAGGATGATGGGATATTTAGAAGGGTTAGAATTACAAGTATTTTTGGTGATAGTAAGGATATAAACGTTAAAAGGGATAAAGAATTAATTGCAAAGCTAGAGAAGCGCGGAGCAGAGTTAATTAATCTGGAGCAACCACAACGCCAAGATTTTAGCAAGTTATGGGATGAACCTTGCAATATCTTATTTTATAGCGGTCATAGCGAAACTTTTGAAGATGGGACTGTTGGATCGCTGCAAATTAATTCTACTGATAATTTAAGTTTGCAGGAAATCAGAAATACCTTAGGGGAAGCTGTTAAAAAAGGTTTAAAGTTAGCAATATTTAATTCCTGTGACGGTTTGGGTTTAGCAAAACAATTAGCAGATTTGCATTTACCCTACATCATAGTTTGGCGCGAACCGGTACCAGATAAAACCGCGATCGGGTTTATTGAATATTTTCTTAGTTCTTATGCTCAGGGGGAATCTTTATTTACCTCGGTGCGAAATGCAAGACTTAAGCTTGTAGAATTAACATCTCAAGAAGAAAGGGAAAAGCAAATACCAGGATTAAACTGGTTACCAATAATCTGTAAAAATACTAGCGTTCCACCTCCGACTTGGAAAGATTTAGGAGGACTCACAGGTAAACTTCCTCATTCTCCTTATAAGGGATTATCTGCATTCCAAGAAGAAGATGCAGAATACTTTTTTGGAAGAGAGAAGTTTATTGCAGATTTATTCGAAGCAGCAAAAAGTAAACCTTTGGTTCCGGTGGTTGGTGCTTCTGGAAGCGGAAAATCTTCGGTGGTGTTTGCGGGGTTGGTTCCTCGGTTACGGGAAGATGGTATACAAATTGTGTCTTTTCGTCCGGGGAATAATCCTTTTGATGCTTTAGCTGTTGCTTTGAGTTCCCATATTCAATCTGTCATTGGGACGCAAGAAAGCAATCCCAACCCACCTGTTATTGGGACAAGGGGAAACAATCTCAATCCACCTGTCATTGGGATAAGGGGAAACAATTCCAACACAACCGTTATTGGGACGAAAGGAAACAATCTCAATCCACCTGTCATTGCGAATCAACAAAGCAATCCCAACCCATCTGTCATTGCGACGCAAGGAAGCAATCCCCAACCATTAGAAACTAGTAACGAGTGCGCAATTCCTACACAAATAAACTTGCTTCATGACAAGCAAGCTTTATGTCGGTTAATTGAAAATATTGTTGCTTCTAGCGAAATTCCCCCAAAATCATCTACAAATGCATCACAATCATGTAGAGACGTTGCATGCAACGTCTCTACGGGGGATGATAATTCTGTTGCGGGGATGTATAAAGGACAAACATCATCCCAAAGGTTTATATTAATCGCAGATCAATTTGAAGAACTTTACACCTTAACCCCGGAATCACAACAGCAACCCTTCTTAAATTTATTGCTCCACGCGGTCAAATCCGCACCAAATTTTAGTTTAGTACTGACTCTACGGGCTGATTTTTATGGACACGCGATTTCTAACCGTGATTTTAGCGATCTTTTACAGCAGGGAATTTATAATTCCTCTCCCATGAATCAATCAGAATTGCGTGCTGCGATCGAACAACCAGCAGCAAAGATGAAGGTGGAGTTAGAACCGGGTTTAACAGATAAATTAATTGACGAACTTGGAAATCAAGCGGGAAGTTTACCTTTATTAGAGTTTACCTTATTCCAACTGTGGGAAAAACACGATAAATGGTATCTTAACCACCAAGCTTATAAAGAAATTGGTGGTTTAAAACAAGCTTTAGCAAAATATGCAGATTCAATATTAAGTCCCTTATCTGCTCGCAATAAAGAAAAAGCTGAACGGATATTTATTCAGTTGGTTAGTCCAGGGGAAGGTACGGAAGATACCAAGCGCAAAGCAACCCGTGCTGAAGTGGGGAAAGAAAATTGGGATTGGGTAGAATTTTTCGCAAATCAACGTTTGCTGGTAACGGGTTGGGATGAAACCACTCAAGAGAAGACGGTAGAAATTATCCATGAAGCGCTGATTCGAGAATGGGGAATGCTCCGGGAATGGATCAAAAGTAATCGTCAGTTCCGGGTTTGGCAAGAACGTTTACAGTTTACAGTAGTTAAATGGGAAGATAAGGGGCGGGATTCGGAATATTTGTTAAGTGGTGGAAATTTAGGTGAAGCAGAAGGTTGGTTCAATGATGAGAAATATCGGGAGTATTTGAGCGATTCTCAAAGTAAGTTTATTCGGGAGAGTTTACAAGAGCGCGATCGCAAAGAACAAGAAAAAGTTAGTCAACAACAGGAAAAAACACGGTTGCAAAAACGCGCAATCAAATGGCTTTCTGGTGGTTTGCTAGCAGCTTCATTAGCTACTGGGTTTGCTGGTTGGAATTGGGTAGAAGCGAAAACAAGCGCGATCGCCAGCGAAATTAATAGTTTGAGCACTAGATCGGAATACCTTTTTGGCTTGAAAAACTATGAAGATGCATTGATTGAAGCTATTAAAGGTAATGAGTTATTAGCAAAAAGCTGGTGGAGGACACGGATACCAACAGATACTCAACAGCAAATTAAAATCGCCCTACATAATGCTATTCATGACTCTGTTGAATTAGAACAACACACCTTAACTGGACATCAAGACTGGGTTTATCAGGTGGGATTTAGCCCGGATGGAAAAACTATTGCTTCCGCTTCAGGGGATAAAACAGTGAAGTTGTGGTCCACAAATGGTAAATTACTCCACACCTTAACTGGACATCAAAACTCGGTTTATCACGTGGGATTTAGCCCGGATGGAAAAACTATTGCTTCCGCTTCATGGGATAAAACAGTGAAGTTGTGGAATTGGGATTTTGATAATTTACTAACGCGGGGTTGTAATAGGCTTGAAGGTTATTTAGTTAGTTATCCAGATAAACTTGAAGAGCTTAAGGTTTGTCAAACTCCGCAAGTACTAGCCGCAGTTGCTTCTAATTTTATAAGACAAGGTGAGGATTTAGCGAAAAATGGTGATTTTGAAGATGCGGTGGAGAAGTTTCGTCAAGCAAAAAAATGGAATCCGAAATTAGATTTTAATCCGGAGTCAAAAGCAAAAGCGATAAGTTTAAAGGAAGAAGGAAGGAGTAAGAAGTAAGGAGTAAGGGGTGTACTTTGTTCCAAGGCTCAGCCTAGGAACCGGTAACAAGAGCCTCCGCTTCTTAATTATACCGGAGGCGGAGCCTCCAATACTGTGTTCCTTGCCGGAGACAAGGAACAAGCCAGTAAAAAGTCATTAGCGGATCCGTAAGGTAGCGGCTCCGTAGGTAGCGCAGCTAGAGGCTCCGCCGTCGCCGCAGGCTCTAGCTATAGCGTGTCCGTAGGACATAAGTCAAAAGTAAGAATTTACCAATGCCCCATCCCCCATGCCCAATGCCCAATCGCCAATCCCCAACCCTCACCTCAAAAACCTAATCGTAAAAGGATAACGATAATGTTCCCCCTTATAAGCTTTCATCGCCGCAAAATTGACGACAAATAATTGTAGTAATAAAGCAAATAAAGTTAACAAAAATAAACCCGTTAATAAACTATCTAGTACTAATTTTAATAAAATAATAGAATTACTAATTAATGCTAACCCACCAGTTATAAAAACTATACACAAAGAAATAATAATAAAAATTAAAGTATATAAAGTCAAAGACATTTGGAAATTTATCGATTCCTTACCTTGAAAATCAATCCAAGGATATTGCGCTCTTTTATATTTCCAAACAATTAAAGGGGCAATAATATTTAGTGGTAGAAATAACGGAATACCTATAATTACCAAATAAATAATCAATACCCATGCACCTACAGCCGAGAGATGACATGACATCCCCCATACACGCATTTGTTGTTGACTCGTTTGTTTCATGGCTTCCTAAGCTTAAGGTGGATGCATAAGAAAAGTATCCACCGAAATATATATATCAAAGCCAAACATACAAATCCAAATATAAAGTAAAAATTCATATCAATGGGAGAATTAAACTCTAGATAAATATTTAATTTCAAGTAAATATTTAATTCAAAGCAAGAATTTAATTAACATTGAAATTTTAATTAATACCAATTTATTTTAAGATTGCTGCGATATATAGCGCTACGCGCGAGTAAAAAATTAAAAGTAAAAAGCCTAGTGTATATGGCTTAAGCGGGTTAATATATGTCCCAAGGTGCCTTCGTAGCGCGATAAAAGAGAACAGGGAGCAGAAAACAGGAAACAGAGAACTCACATGTAGCATTATTTTTTTGAAATTGGTTTAGCATTGAGAGTCTAACTGAAAATAGAAATTGAAGTTAAAATCGCAGGATTTCGCAATCGTAATTTTCAGGTAAAGGTTCAATTTCCCACACAATACCTTCACCGGTTTCCAAAGCAACTTCCACAAATAATTGTTCCACAGCAGTAGTTGCGATATCTTCATTATTAGGAAACGGTTGTAAATCTTCGCTGAGTAACCTTAACTTAAAACCACCAGGAATTACTGCACCAACGTTATTATTACGAAGCTCAAAACGCCAGATATTTTCCGTATATTCACCTTTCGGGGTCACACACAATTCATAGGATTGACCAGCAATTATTAACTGACGAGAAAATGCTACTTGTACGGGTGTTTCTTCAATATTTCTCGCAGTTGCTGCACTTAGTTCCAGATTAAAACTTTGCCAACCAATTTGTTCCACAAATTGAGACATTCCCTCCTGCAACCATCGCATAACACTGTATGGTTCGGGACAGCCCAAACGCCTATGGTACAAGCTTTTTCTCCACCCACCATGTTCCACTAATCCCGACCAAATGGAAAATGGAACTTCTAATCTGGGTTCAATTATTTGAGAATCTCCCAACCGCTCAATCAGATTTTGTGCGTGTTGTACGGACATATGAGGTACGGGAGCAACCGTTGTACGGGTATTTTCCTCACTACAAAATTCTATAGCTGTAGCCAAAGCACTAATATCATCAATGATTTGTTTATCATCTACAGCATAAGTACGACTGCTGGGATCGTAAGTACCACAATCTTTAAGTTGAGCATGGGTACAATAGCCCCAAACCCTGACATAATTAGCTTCAGGTTCAACTTGGATACCCAAATAATAATCCCCAACCCAGGAAGGAATATCAATCCATTCTTGGGGTACGCGTATTTCTTCAGAATCTATCGCTTCCGTGGGAACTAATATTAACTTGGTTCCGTCCAATAGATCGACCGCACTTCCATTTACCACCTCCCAAAAACTAGACAAAGCTTTGGTATTTGGACAAGGTTTTGCATTTACGCTGATATCCTCCCGAATCCAAGGTAATACAGCTGCAAGGCAAAGCTTATTGATATAGGCTTGATAACATGAATTAGGATTGGAAAAAAATCCACTCGTAAAATCTGCAGGATTTTTAACCTTTTCCGGTATTTCTAGTATCAATTCCGTCGTGCGAGCAAAATTAAATAAATTTAAGTTAGTAATCATTTTTAGTACTCCCGGGGATGTTTTAACCCTTATTCAGTATGCGCAAGGGAAATTTTTTCCCCAGCAGAAAATGTTTATTTTTTTGCTGATATAAAGCTGATATAAAATCGATCTAAATTCTCTAAAATCCACATTTAACTGAACTTTAGACATATAGGAATCCAGTTTAATTTATGTTACCTTGCATAATGTGACTATAATCACTCATGCACATACAACATACAAAACAAAAAGTATAAAGTTAAGCAAAGCGCAACGTAGACAGGCATGGTTATCGCAAAATCAGCGAAAGATTCCTAAATATTAGGGAAAATTCATCACTACATATTAGTTGAATGTTTTAACAAAATATTTTAACCAAATGTTTGATTTAACCGAATTTTAGGGAAAATTTCGAGTGAAACTTAGTCAGTCAGAATACCTCTCTCAAATAATTGTTTCCAATTATCTCTTCAAGATTTTCCCAATTTTTTTTCAATGCAAATTTTCCCATAAGTATTTAATTACGAGATTGCTGATAATGTTGTTCTAACCACTCCTCAATTACTGTACTGTTAGTCTTCAATAGATCTGAATTAACGGAAATATGCAAATTTTCTTGACTCCATTGACTTAAAGAACGTATTAATACCTCCTTTGCTTTTGTTAGTCGGCGAGAGATAGTGTATTGTTTAATTTGCAATTCTTGAGCAATTTGCTGTTGGGTTAATCCTTGGGAATAATACAGTACTAATATTTCTTGTGTTTGCTGATTTAAACTTTCAATAGCAGCTTTTAAAACCCCACTAACTTCCGATTGTTGAGATTTACGGTTTTCTTCTTCTTCTTTATCAATCATCTGACTGATGAATGAATCCTTTTCATCTCGAATATAGTCCAGGTATTCAGTTGTATCTCCTTCACCGGTAGGTGTATTAGCGGAAGTTATGTTGGGATAAAGATAGTTACGAACTGATACAGCAGACCTTAACAACCAATTTTCCAGAGTTTGGGGGTCGATCTGAGATTGGATCTGTGAAGCTTGAGTCTGTAAAGATTGAACCTGTAAAGATTGAACCTGTAAAGATTGAACCTGTAAATTGTAATTCTCAGCGATCGCTTTCAAAGTTTCTGGATCTGGTTTTTGTAACTGACGGGTAGGTTTACCCGGTTGGGGAACATATAACTTTTTAAAACTATTCCAAGCAATAATATAATTATTAACTACCTCTGGTGACAAACCAGAATTGATTAAAGACTCTGATAAACGTTTTTGACTAACTTTACGCAGTAATCCCCAAGTAGAACATATATCAACTTCGTGACGTTGACGTAGGGTATCGCGAATCGCACTACTAAAAATCGCTTTCGCATAAGCTTTAAAACCAGAACTTCGCTCGGGATTAAACCCCTTGAGCACTTTATCAATACTCGCGATCGCAACTTGAAAGCAATCTGAAAGTTTATATTGGTTACTAGCAAAACTTTGAACCGTTTTATGAGCAATCCAGTAACAAGTTTCTTGTAAATACGCACTCAGATGGGATTGTGCTAATCTTGCAGATTTTTTCAGCCAAATTTTATACCAATAGTTCGCCCAAAAATTTTCTTGTTCGGCTAATTCGTCACTTCTATTTATAATCTGAGAATTTTTATCGATACAATTTTGTATACTTCGACGCAGTCTAGCATCAGTTGCCCAACCGCTAAAAGAATCAGCATCAAATTGTAAGAAAGTAGAAAAAATTTTAACAATACTGTTTCTAGGATGCATAAAAATACGCAAGCCGATCTAAAGAACAATAGCAAGAATCAATAAGAATCTTTGTTCCAAACTTTACTACAAGCAGCTATACATATGTTTCGGTTCGCAAAAAAAATCTACTCCCGCAGTGATAACGATGGATAACTCTAGTAATATTCAACGTCATCAATCTTTTTTAGCTCCATTCCTGACATCAAAAAAACCTCTTTTCTTCTTTTCTTGACAGGAAAAGCTAGAAAGATTTTTACGACCCGAATTATATAGCAATGGCTAACAATGACAAAGAACTATTGGAAGTTTAAATTGTCAAGATAATTAAATAAAAGTTCAATTAAAAGCTCCCATGTCAAAAAACAGGACTTATGCAATTGTCACAATAAAAGACTAAATTTGAGCTTTTAGTAGGTACTTTAGTACCCTAATGAGCGGGAAAAATCCCTGACTACAAACTCTAGAATATACCGGTTGCATAAGTCCTATTTTTATATCTATAGTTTGAGCTATATGATTTCATAAAAATGAAATACAAAGTCCATAAAATATCAATTTTATTTTCTTCCATTCTAAGTTATCTCACCAATACTCATAATCCAAAACTGCAATATTGTTCAGCATGTATTGTTTAACATGTATTATTAACGCAACAATATATTATATTACCAGATAAAAAATATTGCTGTAATATAAAAAGAAAAAGCAAATCCTATGATTTCCCAGGAAAATCCGTAAAAATTATCAACATTTAGTTCCTAGCTCTTAATTTAGTTCCTAGCTCTTAATTTAGTTCCTAGCTCTTAATTTAGTTCCTAGCTCTTAATTTAGTTCCTAGCTCTTAATTTATAAATCTACGTCTTAGATAAAAAGTATCCGGCAAAACATAAAAACCAGGCTGCACAATTCAAATTAAATGTCACCATTAGGTATAGCAACAAGTTCTTCTACTATTAACTCTACCTCATCAAATAACCGAGGTACACTTTGGCTGTTACTAGTGGGAGTAAATAACTATCAGGATGAGCAACTACCCAACCTTAATTACCCAGCAATAGATTGTCAGGGTTTAGCAAATTCCCTTACAAATCTTACAGGAGAATTTAATCATAAAGAGATAAAGATTTATCACGATTTAGCACCCCACGGTCCTTGTTTAGAAAATGTGCGTAAGTCAATCAAAATCATTTCTCAACAAGCTAAATCAACAGATACCGTTCTATTTTACTTTTCAGGACATGGTGTAGTAGAATCCTCAACTCAACAAGCATTTTTATGTTTGTCACAAACCCAAAAATCAAACCTAGTAGATACGGCTTTTGGCATAAAAGAACTTTTACATTTATTAGCAAATTGTGCAGCTCAAAATCAATTAGTGTGGCTTGATGCTTGTCATAGTGGTGGAATGACACTGAGGGGAGCAACAACTGAAACCCTAATTAATCCCACACGAACACTAGTAGAGGTATTACAACAACAAGCCGCTCGTAGTAAAGGATTTTATGCATTACTTTCCTGCGATACAAATCAACAATCTTGGGAATTTAGTGAATTAGGTCATGGAGTATTCACTTACTACTTAATGCAAGGTTTGCAGGGTGAAGCTGCTGATTCCCAGGGTCTGATTTGTGCAGATAGTTTGTATCGATATGTATACCACAAAACGCTGCAATATATAGATAAGAAAAATCAACAATTACGATTGATCAATCAACAGAAAAAAAGTAAAGGTGAAACTCATTTATTTCATGAATATACCCTACAAACACCAAAGCGAATCGTAGAAGGAGTTGGGGAACTAGTTTTTGGAAAAAGTCAAAGTAAACTTATTGAAAATGTCTCTCGACGTATTGCTTTAGTTATTGAAGGAATCTCAGCTTCCCAGACAGCTTTGGATATTAGTAAGTTAATTGGGAAGAAAGGGGAATTTGAGGTTGAATATCTCCAAGCAGCGAAAACCTCTCCAGCGGAAATTCGAAGCGCAATTAAGCGTCATTTGCAAGCACCACAAACAGATACAACTTTGCTGTATCTCCAGGGGAAAATTGAGAAAAATGAAGCTGGGGGATGTCTGCTGTTAGGAGAAAAGATTCGTCTTGAGTGTTCCTGGTTAAAGCAAATCTTGCGCGATTGTCATAGTAAGCAGATTGTAATTCTGGATTGTTTAAAAACCCATGTAGATACTTTGCAGAGGCTTAACGCCGACGCCGCAGGCTCTGCAACGTCTCTAAAAAAGATATATGATGGCGCGTCTGTGCAAAATATTCATGATGGAACGTCTGTACAGAATTTGCGTGGATGTCTGCAGGAATGGGTTGAAATTTTACAGATGGATTCCCAGCAAGGACAGTGTTTAATTGGTTATGTTTCTCCGGTTTCAGAACCAGAACGCTTTGCTCGAAGCGTAGTCAAAACTTTAACAAATACCTTACCCACAGGTTTATCTGCTGCTGGAGCGATCGCAAAACTGCAATTAGAACTAGCGGGTAGTGAAAATCCTCTACAAGTATGGCTTACAGGAACCCAAGGAATTATTGAATTTATTCCTGCAACTAGTGATGGAAATAAAAATAAAACCCCATCTGCTTTAGATTTAGGATTTTGTCCTTATATGGGGTTAAATGCTTTCTCCGAACTCGACCATCAATATTTTTATGGTAGAGAAGCTTTAACTCAACAATTAATTAATCAAATTAACAGATCTGCCTTTCTGGGGGTGGTGGGTGCATCTGGAAGCGGAAAATCTTCAGTTGTCAGAGCAGGTTTAATTCCTGCATTGCAACAAGGAAAACAAATACCCAATAGCGAGCAATGGTTAATTAAATATTTGCGTCCTGGTGTAAACCCTTTAACAGCTTTAGCACAAGCATTTGCAGGATTCGTATTGGAGCGCGAGCTTAAATCTCAATCCCCCAATCTTCTGCTGGAAGGAATGCAGTATCTCGGGGTAGAAGGATTTGTTTATTGGTTGCGTAATCGACCCGAACCAATGGTAGTTTTGGTGATAGACCAATTTGAAGAATTATTTTCTCTAGCTGCACCTACAGAAACAGAACAGTTTTTAAATTTATTACTAGGAGCGATTGAATATGCTAGCGATCGCTTCAAATTAGTTATTACTTTACGAGCAGACTTTATTACTTCCTGTTTGGAAAATTCAGTATTAGCAGAATTATTACAGAATTCCAGTGTATTAGTTCCCCCCAACCTAACAGAAGAAGATTATCGTCGCGTAATTACTCAACCAGCGCAACAGGTAGGTTTAAACATTGAACCGGAACTTGTAGAAGTTTTGTTGCGGGAATTGGATCGCTCTGCAGGTGATTTACCTCTGTTAGAATTCGTTTTGGAACAACTATGGCAAAATCGAGTTAACGGAAAATTAACTTTACAAGCTTATCAAAAAAAACTCGGCGGAATTCAAGGAGCATTAGAACGTTCCTGTCAAGGAGTTTACGATAGATTAGAACCCCAAGCCAAGGAATGCGCTCAATGGATTTTTCTTTCCCTCACCCAATTAGGTGAAGGTACAGAAGATACTCGCAGAAGGGTTTTCAAATCAGAATTAATAGTTGAAAAATATCCCGCAGCATTAGTAGAAACAACTTTAAAAGCATTAACAGATGCCAAATTAATCGTTGTAAATTTAGAAGAAGACCAAAATACCCTTGGTGCGAGTCGAGGAAGTAATTTAGAAGCGCAAAATATTAAACAAAATAATATTAAACAAAATAATAAAGGAACACACCATAATTTAAATGTAGAGACGTTCCATGGAACGTCTCTACGGGATATGAAACAGGAAATAACCGTAGAAGTAGCCCATGAAATTTTAATACGTCACTGGTCAACCTTGCGATGGTGGTTAGAAGAAAACCGCAGTAGATTGCGATCGCAACGTCAAATCGAACAAGCAGCCCATCTGTGGAAAGATAATAACAAACAAGATGATTTTTTGTTACAGGGAGTGCGATTAGCAGAAGCAGAAGATATTTATATTAAGTACACCTCAGAATTATCCCTTGATGTCCAAAGATTTATCGAAGCTTGTTTAGAAGAAAGAAAACGACTACAGCAGCAAGCAAAAAACAGACTAAAAAAAGCCCGCAGGGTTGCGATCGGAATGACAATATTGGGGATAACAGCTTGTGGTTTTGCTGGTTTAACTTATTGGACGAGTAGAAAAGCTCAGTTACGAGAAGTTGAAGCTTTAAATTTTTCTTCCCAGGCAAATTTAATGTCGAATCAGCAATTAGAAGCATTAATTACTAGCGTTAAAGCTGGAGAACGGCTGAAAAAAATAATTGCTGTACCAAAAAATATCCGGACAAAAACAGAAAATACACTACAACAAGCTTTATCAATTCAAGAACGTAATCGCTTTGAGGGACACACTGATACAATTACCAATGTTACCTATAGTCCTGACAATCAGATAATTGCTTCAGCTAGTGACGATGGAACAGTCAAGCTTTGGAGTGCCGATGGTGGATTGTTAAAAACTTTAGAAGGACACGAAGACGCTGTTAACAGTGTTAGTTTTAGCCCTGATGGTAAGACGATCGCAACTGCTAGTTTTGATAAAACTGTCAAATTGTGGAGAACTAGCGACGGAAAAAATATCAGGACTTTGAAAGGACATTCAGCTGAAGTCTGGAGTTTAGTGTGGTTTCCGACAGGTGATAAAATTGCTTCATCTGGAGCGGGACAAGATCCAACAATTAGAATTTGGCGAGTGAGTGACGGTAGCTTATTAGATATTCTTAAAGGACATGATAATAGAATCAATAGCCTAGCTTTAAGTGCCGATGGTAAAATCCTGGCTTCAGCAAGTAAAGATAAAACTATCAAACTTTGGCAAATTAGTGATGCTAGCTTGCTTAGAAGCCTTGAGCATAAAGCTGAAGTTTACAGTGTAGCTTTTAGTCCGAAAAATCAGGTTCTAGCTTCAGGAAGCGCGGACAAAACCATTAAGTTATGGGGTGAAGATGGGACTTTACTCGAAACAACTTCCGGAGCACATAGGGCTGCAGTCTTAAGTGTAAAATTTAGCGTTGATGGTAAAACTTTAGCTTCAAGCAGCATTGATGGCACAATTAAACTTTGGAATCCCGAGAATGGAAATTTAAGTTTAGTAGAAACCTTCAAAGGACACAATAATGGCGTCTACAGCGTAGCTTTAAATCGAGACAATCAAACTTTAGTCTCTGCAGGTGCAGATAAAACTTTAAGGATTTGGCATCGCCAGAATAATCTGCTAAAAACTTTACGAGGACATGGTGGTGCGATCTACAGTGTAAAATTTCATCCTCAAGGAAATCTCATAGCTTCTGCAGGTGAAGATAATGATATCAAGGTTTGGAATTTACCAAAGGGAAATCTGCACAAAACTTTACCAGGTTATAGTAATTCTTCGAGATTTGGTCATTTTTTTGGCGTTTATACTATGAGTTTTAGTCCAGATGGTGAGGTTTTAGCATCTGCTGGTGGTGACAAAACTGTGAAACTTTGGCAAACTCGCGAAGGTTATGGAATAAAGAACCTGGAAGGACACAGACATCAAGTTAATAGTCTGAGTTTTAGCCCAGATGGTAAGATTTTTGCTTCAGCTAGTGCTGATAAAACTGTAAAAATTTGGAATACGGACAAACTATCTTTACTTGACATCATTAAAAGACATGAAGATGAAGTTTTGGGAATAACTTTCAGTCCCAATCGTAATATCTTTGCAACAGCGAGCAGAGATAAGACCATTAAAATTTGGCAGATAAATGTTCCTACAATAGGTCTTCAAGAAGAAAAATTACCTCAAAAATTAGAAGTGGTATTACTCAGAACTCTCAAAGGACATAAAAGTGCAGTTAATGCAGTAAGCTTCAGTCCTGACGGTAAAATTCTTGCATCTGCAAGCTTGGATCAAACTATCAAACTTTGGGAAGTGGAGAAAGGTAGTTTATTGGAAACCTTGAGGGGACATACAAATTCAATTTTTAGTGTAACTTTTAGTCCTGACAGTAAATTGATTGCTTCAGCAAGTAACGATCGCACTATAGGAATATGGAATCCCCAGGGTAGAAAACTTAAAACCATTACGGGACATGAAATTTCCATATATGACGTAAGTTTTAGTCCTGACAGTAAAACTATTGCTTCTAGCGGTTCCAATGGTGAGGTTAGAATTTGGAGTTTAGACAGCAAACAACTGCAAACTTTAGATTTAGATCGTCTTTTAGTTCGCAGTTGCGGTTTGCTGAAGAATTATCTAAAGACTAACTCTGAATTAAAAGATGAAAAAGGTGTTTGTTCTGATATTCCTAAAGTAAAGAAATAATGAGTAATGATAAATCAAAATTCTTTAAAATTGAATCTAAGTGCTCGTGAAGCTTGAATTAGTTAACATTCCTCATTACTTGTGAATTCGCACCATTCTCGGTTTTTTATGGGTTTGGAGGGTTGGATGGTGGTTCAGATGGTTTACGTTGACCTTTAAATCCTAATTGTTGAATTTCAGATTGTAAATCTTTGTGGTTTGTGTTTTTATTTTTGTTTGTGTTTGAGTTTGTCATTGTTTTTCCCTAATCCTTGCAATAAATGTTTGAAAAATTTAATCTTTGACGAACTGATCGAATGCCGACTCCATGTCTGCAATCCGATTAATAAGTAAAAAATAATAGATAGATAAAACTAAGGTAAATACTTGTTTGTATATACTCAGTAACTACTGATGTATAACTGTGAAGTAACCTTTCATTAGCTCTATAGGTGTAGTTCTACTTTTTTATGCAGCGGTGCATTTTTTGTAGGATATTTTATACTTCAGGGTCGGGAAACCGTATTTCTGAAAATTATCCATACTTACTATTTTTTTGGCACAAATAACTCTTTACTGGTTTTCAAATCCATATGGAGCAAGACTTTCAGTAAAAATAGCAAATAGTAAATTATCGAAACACATAACTTTAAAATGTTGTAATGCAAAATTATTCTTCAGACTTTGATGACAAAAGAATATATTCATTAGTTCCGAAATTTCAATATGTAATCATCAAATTTATCCAGGTGTGACAATTTTAAATTCGTCCACATCTATGCGAATAAATATGTCAATCAAATAGCGATATTTTTTATAGTCAAGTGTGACAACTTAAAACCTGTCTTTTTTATCCGTAAAAACACCATACAAAGATGAAAATACGAAATAAAGGTAGTTAGGCTCAGACGCCATATCCAAACGCATTTTGCTATGCTTTGTGGATACCTATTCCTTTTGGTAGATAATACAGCAAAATAACATACTTTATTGGAGAAAATCGTTATATCTACAAAGGACTCGTAGTCCGTAAATTAATAAATATAAGACGGTGCGTTACAGACTTACGTCCCAACACACCCTACGATTACATCTTTAATTGATTGGAACTTATTACCAATTTTATGTGAAAATTATCGTTCATTTATGAAGTAAAATGTCACCACTCGGTATTGCAACCAGTTCTTCGACTCACACCTCGCGCACAGACCAAGGTAAACTTTGGATACTGTTGGTGGGAGTAAATGCATACCAGGATGAGAAATTACCAAAACTAAGTTATTCCGCAGTTGATTGTCAGGGTTTAGCTGAAGCCTTAGCTGCTACTGAAGGTAGATTTACAGCCAAGGAAGTTAATATCTATCACGATTCCGCTCCGGAGAAACCTACTCTCGGTAATACAGTTGCTTGTCTGGAAAAAATTACCGCCTTAGTTCAACCCCAGGATACCATCCTATTCTATTTTTCCGGCCATGGAATTCTTGACCTGGAAACAAATCAAGCAATTTTATGTTTGACAGATACTAAAAAAGATAATTTATTAACAACGGGTTTACCCTTAGAAAAATTATTACAATCATTAACTAGTAGTGCGGCTCATCAGCAGTTAGTCTGGTTAGATGCTTGTCATAGCGGTAGCATCAACTTGATATCCCAATCGAATCCCACACCGCAGTTTATCCAAGTATTACGACGACGTGCAGAAAAAAGTAAAGGTTTTTATGCTTTACTTTCCTGCGATCGCGGACAACAGTCTTGGGAATTTCCCGAGTTAGGACATGGTGTCTTTACATATTATTTAATTCGAGGATTGCAAGGGGAAGCTGCAGATATTCAAGGAGCAATTGATATTGATACACTTTATCGATATGTTTATCATCGAACATTACAATATATTGATAAAACAAATCAATTTCTACGGCTGATTAATCAACAAAAAAGAGGAAAAGGTGAAACCGAACTATTTTCGGAATATTCCTTACAAACTCCCAAAAGAATAGTTGAAGGTGTGGGAGAGTTAATTCTTGGTTACAAACAATCAGAAGTAAAAAAAAATCGTCAACGACAAGCAGTAATTGTCGATGGTTTACCTGGAAGTAAAAGTATATTATCCCTCACCAAGTTACTTAGTGGTATCGCTGATTTTGAATTACATTATTTAACCTGTAATGGAGATAATGCAGCAGATTTCCGCGAATCTATTCAAGATTATTTACAAATAAATCAAGTAGAACACAATCGGATCGAAAACAATTATAAATTAAGATCTAGGCAATTAGAAGCAGGAGAAACAGTATTACTATATTTACGGGGAAAAATAATCCAAACTCCTGATGGAGAAACAGTATTATTGTTAGGAGATCGAGAAAATAATATAACTCTAAGTCGTTCTTGGTTAAGACAACAACTAAGACATTCCCCCTTCAGACAACAAATTATCCTTTTGGACTGTCCCGAAGCAGAAGATTTAAAGAATTGGGTAGAAGATTTAGAGTTAACCCCACTCCAAGGACAATGTTTAATTGCTGCTGCTTCCAAAAAAGATGACCCAGAACAGTTTGCTCGAACTTTATTAGATACTTTAAGTGCAACATCAGACCCCAATGGTTTATCTGTAGCAGCTTGGATCGCTCAGCTGCAAATATCTCTGGTTAATTCCTTACCTTTACATATTTGGTTATCTGGAGTTAGGGGAGTAATTGAAATTATCCCCGCAAGTAGGGATTTATCGGGATGGGAAGAATCAGAAGGTTTTGATTTAGGAATTTGTCCCTATAAAGGTTTAAGAGCATTTACAGAAACCGACGCTCAATATTTCTTTGGACGAGAAACCCTTACCCAAAAAATCATTAATCAATTAAACCAACAATCATTTTTAGCAGTAGTTGGAGCATCCGGAAGTGGTAAATCTTCAGTTGCTCGTGCTGGATTAATCGCCCAATTACGCTTAGGAAAACAAATTCCAAATAGTGAAAATTGGTGGGTTAGAACTTTAATTCCCGGTATCAAACCCTTAGAAAATTTAGCACGGGTACTCCAAGAGGAAAAAAATTCTATATCTCCACCACATCTTTTACTGGAAGGAATCCAATACCTTGGAGTAGAAAGTTTTGTTTATTGGTTACGCAGTCGTCCCGAACCAATGGTAGTTCTGGTCGTAGATCAGTTTGAAGAATTATTTACTTTAACAGCAGACCTAGAACGGGAGAAGTTTTTAGAACTATTATTGGGAGCGTTGGAATATGCTGCTGACAAATTTAAGTTAGTAGTAACATTACGAGCAGACTTTATGGCTGCGGGTTTAGAAATACCCAAGTTAGCAACATTACTACAACAATCTCATATTTTGGTTCCGCCGCAAATGCATGAAGATGATTACCGTCAGGTAATTGTTAAACCCGCAGAACAAGTTGGTTTGCAAGTGGAACCGGAATTAGTAGAAGTTTTATTGCAAGATTTGCAACATTCAGCTGGCGATTTACCCCTATTAGAATTTGTTTTAGAACAATTGTGGGAATATCGCAGTAACGGAAAACTTACTTTATCAGCTTATCAAAAACAAGTTGGTGGAATTTCTGGAGCCTTAGAACGTAAAGCTCAAGCAGTATATGACAGTTTAGACCCAGAAGGACAAGCTTGTGCAAAATGGATCTTTTTAACATTAACCCAACTAGGAGAAGGAACCGAAGACACCAGGAGACGGGTCTTAAAATCAGATTTGAAAGCGAAAAAATATCCACCCAAACTAGTCGAAAAGACCCTACAGACATTGACCGCAGCTAAATTAATTGTGGTGAATCTGGAAAATAACGGTTTCATCGGTGAAAGTCGCGGTACAGCTCCACAAAGCGATAGCAGTGAAAATACAGAAATCCACCAGGATCCAGATGTAGAGACACAACATGATAAAAATCTAGAAATCCACCAGGATCCAGATGCAGAAACACAACATGATAAAAATGTAGAGACGTTGCATGCAACGTCTTTACAGGATATAAAACAGCAGGTAACAGTAGAAGTCGCCCACGAAGTATTAATTCGTCGCTGGTCAACCCTAAAATGGTGGTTAGAAGAAAATCGATCGCGGTTGCGTTTACAAAGACAAATCGAACAAGCAGCCCAATTATGGAAAAATAATTCTCAGCAACCTGATTTTTTATTACAAGGGGTACGTTTAGCAGAAGCAGAAGAAATTTACATCAAATATACCGATGAATTATCCGGTGATATTCAGGAATTTATCGAAACCTGTTTAGAAGCTCGACGATCGCAACAATTACAAATCCAGCGTCGTCAAAGAATCGTCAAAATTACCGCAGGTGCGATCGGGACATTGGGAATAGTTGCTTGTATATTTGGTGGTGTCGCTTACCAACAATCCCAAAAAATTCGTCTCCAAGAAATTACAGCTTTAAATTCTTTGTCGGAAAACTTTGTACTCTCAGATAAGTCCTTAGAAGCATTATTAACCAGCGTCAAAGCTAATCAACATCAGCAAGAACTGAGTTTTATTCCAGAAAAATTACGTCAAACCAGCGAAAATAATTTAAGTAGAGCACTAGCTTATCTTCAAGAACGCAATCGTTTAGAAGGACATGAATCTTGGGTTAGTGGGGTAAGTTTTTCCCCAGATGGTCAAATTATCGCTTCTTCTGGTGCCGATAGAACTATCAAATTATGGCAAAGTAACGGTAAGTTAATTCGTAGCTTTGTTGCTGACGATGTTGCCACAATTAATATTACTTTTTCCCCAGATGGTAAAATCGTAGCCTCTGCGGGTGCCGATGGAACCATTAAATTGTGGGATATTAACGGTAAATTATTGCAAACATTTACAGGTCACCAGAAAACAGTAAATAGCATTCAATTTTCTTCCGATAATAAAACCCTGATTTCTGCAAGCAGTGACCGCACCATCAAAATTTGGAATCGAGATGGAATTTTGCTTGAGACTATATCCGGACATACCCAAGGAGTAAACGCAGCAATATTTTCACCAGACGGTAAAACCATTGCATCTGCTAGTGATGATGGAACCGTTAAACTGTGGGATTTAAACGGTAAATTACTGCAAACATTTACAGGACATACCAGCGGAGTCATTAGTGTTAACTTTAGTCCTAACAGTAAAAATATTGTATCGAGCAGTAACGACAAAACTATTAAAATATGGAATCTTGCAGGTCAACTGCTAACAACAATTACAGGACATCAAGGTGGTGTCAGCAATGCAATTTTTACCCCCGACGGTCAAGCAATAATTTCTGTGAGCGCCGATAAAACCATTAAATTATGGGATTTAAAAGGTTCTTTAATCGAAACCTTAAAAGGACATACCCATGAAGTTAACAACTTAAGTTTGCATCCCAACGGTAAAACTTTAGCTACCGTCAGCGACGACCACACAGTCAGAATTTGGGAAATTGATAACCTACTGATAAGAACCTTACGGGGACATACAGGTGAAGTTAACAACGTCAGTTTTACCCCAGACAACAAACAAATCATCTCCACCGGAGACGATCGCACCGCTAGAATTTGGAATCGTCAAGGAAAACTATTGCAAACATTAACATCTTCCATCCCTGATATTAGCAGTTTTGCCTTCAGCCCAGATCGGAAATTATCTGTGATTGGAAGAGCTAACGGTGCGATCGCAATCCAGAAAAATGATGGTAAAAGCCAATTAAAAACCTTAACAGCACACCAAGACCCGGTTATTAACATTAACTTTAGCCCCGACGGTAAAACCTTTGCTTCCGCAGCAGGTGACGGTACAGTTAAAATTTGGGATGTTGAAGGTCGCCTATTACATACCCTGAAAGGACATACAGGTTGGGTAACCCAAGTTAAATTTAGTCCCCAAGGAGATATGATTGCTTCGGCTGGAGCCGATAAAATTATTAAATTGTGGAGTAAAGAAGGAAAATTACTGAAAACCTTAAAAGGTCATAAAAGTAGTGTTTGGTCATTAATTTTCCATCCCCAAACCGATATTATCGCCTCCGCAGGACAAGACCAAAACATTATTTTCTGGGATCGCAACGGTAAAATTATTAAAACTCTCAAAGGACACCAAGGTTTAATAAATACCATCGATTTTTCCCCAGATGGTAAAATGCTTGCTTCAGCAAGTGACGATGATACGATCAAAATTTGGGATTATCCCACAGGTCACTTACTCAAAACCATTACCGGACATAGCGGAAACGTCCGGGGAATTAACTTTAGTCCCAACAGTAAAATTTTGATTTCCGGAAGTAGCGATCGCACTATCAAATTGTGGAATTTAGCATCAATTATCGAAAATTCTGCAGAGCAACGGGATAAACTTCTAGAAAAGGGATGTTTGACGATAAAAAATTACCTCGAGAATAATCCGAATATTACCCCCGAAGATCGAGAAATTTGCCAGTAACGGATGAGATTGATAAGGAATGAAGTAAACAAAAAATAAATAAAAAATTATTGTAAGGTGTGTTAGACGTACGATTATATTTCACCCATAACCGATAACCATTTGAGCCTCTAAGGTACTATCGAATGGTGTAGCACAGGTAATAAGGTTAGGACATGTTTAACTTTTAACTTTTAACTTTTGACTTGTAATTATGTACGGAGCAGACCCCACAGACAAACATCCAATGAAGGGATTTCCCCAAATCTGCTTCATCAAAAATACTGTATCTAATCCTAAGATTATTATTGGTGATTACACTTATTACGACGACCCCGAAGATTCAGAAAACTTTGAGCGCAACGTTCTTTATCATTATCCCTTCAGCGAAGACAAATTAATCATCGGCAAATTTTGCGCTTTAGCTAGAGGCGTAAAATTTATCATGAACGGTGCTAATCATAAAATATCTGGATTCTCTACCTATCCCTTTCAAATTTTTGGTAATGGTTGGGAAAAAGTAACCCCTCAACCCCATGAATATCCTTTTAAAGGTGATACCGTAGTTGGTAACGATGTTTGGATCGGTTATGAGTCGGTAATTATGCCCGGTATAAAAATTGGCGATGGAGCAATTGTTGCTGCTAAATCAGTAGTTGTAAGTGATGTTCCACCCTACACTGTTGTTGGGGGAAATCCAGCCAAAGCAATCAGAAAACGGTTTAATGACGACGTTATCAAAACATTACTAGAAATTGCTTGGTGGGACTGGAATATAGAGAAAATTTCCCAGAATTTAGAGAAAATCGTCGCTGCTGATATTGATGTTCTCAAATCCGTCGCTGATATTTGAAATAATTATTTGCAGTTATTAACACTCCATCACCGAGTATATCGTACTACATTTGTGAAGAATGAATATAAGAACGTTTCTATCACTCGCACTTGCACTCGGCGTATCTGCCTGCATTAGCTTGCAGGTCGCATTCAGTAGTAGCGCTCCGAAACCAGCAGCCGAGCCAAACTTCAAGGTTGTCTTGACGTCCGAAGTCAATTGGGAGCCGCTCAACCCCGCCCGCGGTGACAAAAGCCCGATGGCTGGCACTCTCTGGGGCGATCGCACCGGTCCTGGACCATCAGGATTTCTCCTTAAGCCAGTGGACGGCTTCAAGTCGCCACCTCATATTCACAATACTATTTACCGCGGAGTGGTCATTAGTGGCACCATCCACAATGACGATCCTAATGCCGAGGAAATGTATATGCCGACGGGTTCTTTCTGGACGCAGCCAGCCGGAGGTGTGCACATTACTGCAGCAAAAGGTAGTAACACCATAGCATACATAGAAGTTGAGGATGCATTTGGAGTTCTTCCCCCTGAGGAGGCATTTTATAGTAAAGACAAGCCGATTAACGTGGACGCATCGAACATCGTTTGGATCGATCAGCCCGGAATGCAAGCCTCAGCCGATGGACCAAAGGTAGCTTTTCTTTGGGGTAACCCGCAGGACAATCAGTTGAATGGGACCCTTGTCAAACTACCAGCTGAATTTACTGGAAAAATACGCAGCCACGGCTCGACATTTCGTGCTGTGGCGATCCAGGGTCGACCCAAGCACCGGGTTCCGGGCAAGATCGATGTCAAGACCATGGAGCCGGGAAGTTATTTCAGTTCCAAAGGAGAGTCAGTGCATCAGGTCTCGTGCGAAAGGGGAGAGGAGTGCATCATGTACGTGCGCATGAAAGGCAAGTTTGACGTCATTTCGACGCAGCCCAAGAAGTAGCCGCAACCGATTCGTGCAATCACTACATTACCAAAAAAACTAAATTGAGTGTAACAGCGAACATATTCAAAAAATTGATACATAGCAGTGTTTTTTGAAGTTGATATTAAATAATAAAGTAAAGCATAATCAGGATGAAGAGCATCCAAAATGGCAAAAGACGTTTTCCATCAACAAGTTAAAAGTGCGTTAATCAAAGATGGATGGAAGATAACCCACGATCCCCTTACGATCCGCATAAGTGAAGCAGTCAAATTACAAATTGACTTAGCAGCAGAAAGTGCGATCGCAGCAGAACGAGACTCCGAAAAAATTGCTGTAGAAATAAAAAGCTTTATAGGAGATTCAGATATTAGTGCATTTCATACAGCTTTGGGTCAATATCTTAATTATTTTCAAGCACTAGAAGAGCAAGAACCAGAGCGAATTGTTTATTTAGCTATTCCCATTGAAACTTATCAGGATTTTTTTCAGCTTTCTTTTATCCAACGTTCTCTGAAACGTTACCAAGTCAAATTAATGATTTACGATCCTAAATTGGAGGAAATAAAGAAATGGATAAGATAGAACAATATCGACAATTTATCAAGGAAATCTTGACAGAACACGCCCAAATTTCAACTACTACTGATTCCGTAAAAGCGGAGTTAATATTTGATTCCGAACATGACCATTATCAACTAGCCTATGTTGGTTGGCAAGGAGATAAACGAGTATTTGGTCCTGTAATGCACTTTGATATTCAAGATGGTAAAATTTGGATTCAATATAATGGTACAGAAGAATCTATAGCTAAAAGATTGGTAAATATGGGTGTGCCGAATTCAGATATAGTTTTGGGTTTTCATTCCTCTTTTAAGCGCCAATTTTCCCCTTATGCGGTTGGTTAAAAATCTTTAGAATAATATTGATTATTTTCTAGGGAGATAATGAGAAGACTACTTGACCGGAAGAATAATAGTCTTAGTCACAAATAAGTTTGAGAATATGCAATTTGAGCGAATTGAAACCGATAGATTAAAAGGTGAAAGAATATGCAATGAGCATTGGAAATTATTGCTTGAAATGACTTCTAATTTAGAAGTGATGGCGACATTGGGAGGAACTTTGAGCAAAGAAAAAGTAAAAGCAAAAATGAAATATAATTGCGAACAATGGGAAAATTATGGACATGGTCAATGGATATTCTGTGATAAGGAAACTGAAGTCTTTGTCGGACGTGGTGGTATCAGGAGGGTCGTCGTAAATAATCGGAAAGAAGTTGAACTTGGTTACGCACTGATGCCAGAATTTTGGGGAAAAGGTTTGGCGGTAGAAATAGGGGAAAAAGCCTTATCAATTGCATTTGATGAATTTTTTTATCCAAGCGTGGTTGCTTATACCTTAGTTACGAACAAAAAATCTGAAAGAGTAATGCAAAAAATTGGGTTTGTATTTGAGAAAAATATTATGCACGCTGACATCCCACATATTTTGTATAGGTATCAAAACCCCAATTTCAGCTAATATTTTTCACACAATAACTCAATAGTATGTACAAATTTGCTGCAGCTTCCCCAAAGGAAACTATTGTGTTTGGTTCTGCAAGACCTGGATACAGTAGTGACCGGGTGAATGAGTGGATTAAGTTTATGCAAGGTCAAAATATTAAACATGTTTGCTGTTTACTTTCCCAGACTCAACTCGATCGCTATTCAGATTTGCTTGGAATTTACCGACAGAAATTTGGAACGGACCGGGTTTGCTGGTCACCGATTGAGGATTTTCAACTCGCTGATCGCCAAACGTTAACCCAAGAAATATTACCGTTTTTGCCGAACTGCGATTATCGCCAAAATGAAAAAGTAGTAGTTCACTGCTCTGGGGGAATCGGACGCACGGGACATGTTTTAGCCGCATGGTTAGTCGCGCAACGGGGATTTTCTAATAAAACTGCAATTGAAACTGTGAGAAAAACTGGAAGAGATCCCTATGAAGCGGTATCTTTTGCTCTCCTTAAAGGTCGAAATCCAAAGAAAGTTATGGCAGAATTAAACGCACTTCTAGATTATTGTCGTGATGCTACGGAAACTTACAGCCCAAAATTTATTGCGGATGGACAATGAAACAATTATTCAAAATTATGATTTAGCTCATCTAAGACAACAAAAACTTATATTTAATTCTTGTTCGAATAACTAACCAATCTTCATATTGTTTTTCCATTACTTCTTCAGCAAGCCCTAATTAAATGCAGCGTGTTGTTGCTGATTAACCCAAGTAATTTTACTTAACCAAAGCTACTTTATTGAATTGTGAATGAAATCCAAGAGTTCTCCAACAGTACAAGCCACAGGATCTGAATCACCGAAACTATTGCTAAACGACGGGGGATATCTCTTAACCGACCCCAATATATTATCTGGTATTTCAATGTCAAATTCTTCTTCCAACGCCATCGCAAGCTCAAAAGTATCAAGTTCATCAGCTCCCAAATCATTTGAGATATGAGCATTTAACTTAATTACATCTAAATCTACGGATAACTGCTCGCTGATTATATTTTGGACTTTAAAAAAGAGATCGGACATGCTTGTATCTCTTTTAGACTCGTTAAGTTTTCTAGCCAACTCAATCAAGCGATTTTGCTTTTGCTTTTCTGCTTGTGCTCTTTTTTGATTTTCTTGTACGCTTTGTAGAGCTTCCTCAGCTTTTTGAGACTGTAAACGCTTGTAAGCAATGGCTTTCTCCTTTGCGATACGCGTTTTCAATACTTCGATGTGAGAGTTAATAGTATCGCATGCAAAAGAGAATTCAAGCTTGTGCCCACTCTCGTGATAAATTTTTGTCGCAATCTTATAAACAATCTCATCACGTTTGGAAGTAAGAGAGTTCAACCCCTCCTCTGTAAATGGTACAGTATCATTTAGATAAGTACTGATTACTTGTTTCAGGATGTCTAGCTCATAGGCTTTATCATCCATACTCATTTGAACTTCTCCTAAGCTGCATAACTAAATCAAATTTAAGCAACTCTAAAATTAGTATAACAATCTACTTCAGTTGAATGCTTTTTCCTTGAGAGGAACTTCAGATTAAAGTGCGGTAATGAGTTATTTGATCCATTGCATTTGTGCTTAAGATCAAGTACTAAAAAATAATTTAATCCGATCTTAAGTAAGTAGGCGAGAAAAAAGTAAACTATGTAAATAAATATAAAATATCTGTATTTTTCTAGTAGTAGCGCTTTAGCGCTAAAGCGCTATTACAAACAAGTTATGATTTTTCTTACTAACGTACTTAATAAGATTATATGCTTGAATTTTAGCTTGCCTTGAATATTAGTTCTCAACACCAGGGCGAACGCATCTTGTCAATAAAAATGCCATTTTCTCAATAAAACCGTATTTTTCCGCATTAAATCCTATTAATTGAGAATCTATGGTCTGAAATTTTTTACCTTCCATACACGGTTAAAACAATGAGACTAACGAAAAATCTTATTTTTACGTCAATTGCATAAATCAAAGTTTTTGTCCATTTATTTTTGTTAATTTTAGATACGTTTGCCCTGTTCTCAACACCCCAAATCTCTTGTTAGTCTACTGTCAGATGATGACTAATCAAACAATGTTAAAAGTATTTGCTGATAGGGGTGGAACATTCACAGATATTGTTGCTGCTACTAATGACCAAGGGATTATCGATCGACTTGTAACCCATCCCCAACGTTTTTTAATTGTTCCTCTTCCTAACCAACAATGGGTAATCGTTTATAAATTACTTTCAGAAAATCCCGAACAATATCAAGATGCTGCGATTCAAGGTATTCACGATATTCTCGGACTTTCAAGGAACGAAGCCATTCCCACCGCAGCAATTGAAGTAGTAAAAATGGGAACTACAGTCGCAACCAATGCACTCTTAGAAAGAAAAGGAGACCGGGTTGCGCTTTTAATTACCAAAGGTTTCAAAGATGCTTTGCGAATTGGTTACCAAAATCGTCCTGATATCTTTGCTCGTCAAATAATTTTACCTACAATGCTTTACGAGGAGGTAATCGAGGTCGAACAAAGGTATGATGCTCGAGGTAATGAATTAATTCCACTCAATGTTGAACGAGTAAGGAAAAACTTACAAGCGGTTTACGATGGGGGAATTCGTAGTTGTGCTATAGTTTTCATGCATAGCGATCGCTATCCTTCCCACGAACAACAGGTAGCCCAAATCGCCCAAGAAATCGGATTTACGCAGATATCTGTGTCCCATCAAGTCAGTCCTCTGATGAAATTGGTTAGCAGGGGAGATACAACAGTTGTCGATGCATACTTAACTCCAATACTGCGTCGCTATGTTAACCAAGTCGCTAGTAAATTACCCGGAGTCAAACTCATGTTTATGAAGTCTGACGGGGGTTTAGTTGCAGCGGAACAATTCCAAGGAAAAGATAGTATTTTAAGCGGTCCAGCTGGGGGGATTGTCGGCGCAGTACAAACTAGTAAAAGGGCGGGTTTTGAGAAGATAATCACTTTTGATATGGGTGGAACCAGTACAGATGTCGCCCACTTCAAAGGAGAATACGAACGTCAACTAGAATCGGAAATCGCCGGAGCGCGGATGCGAGTTCCCGTCTTAGCAATTAATACCATTGCAGCAGGTGGCGGTTCAATTTTATTTTTCGATGGTTCTAGTTATCGCGTGGGACCAGAATCTGCAGGTTCAAATCCCGGACCTGCTTCTTACCGACGTGGGGGACCATTAACAGTAACCGATGCTAATGTGATGTTAGGAAAAATTCATCCCCAATATTTTCCAGCTGTTTTTGGAGTTGATGGTAATTTACCTTTAGATAAAGATATCGTCACTGAGAAATTTGCTCAACTAGCTCAAGATATTGCAGCAACAACCGGAAACACTTCTACACCCGAACAAGTAGCAGCTGGATTTATTGCGATCGCAGTCGAAAATATGGCAAATGCAATCAAAAAAATCAGTTTGCAACGGGGTTATGATGTCACTCAATACGTCCTTTGCTGTTTTGGTGGTGCTGGAGCGCAGGTAACTTGCTTAATAGCTGATACTTTAGGAATGACCAAGATATTTTTGCATCCTTATGCTGGGGTTCTCTCTGCTTATGGAATGGGTCTAGCAGATATCAGGGCGATGAGAGAAGCAGGAGTAGAAAAGGTTTTAGATAAAGAATTAGCTCCTGAGCTACAGCAGTTAATGAAAATTTTGGAGAAACGAGGGAAGGAGGAATTGAGTAACGGGGAAGTTAGCGCAGAGATATACGAACGGGAAATAATTAGAAAGCTTAATCTGAAGTATGAGGGGACAAGTTCAACTTTAAGCGTTGATTTTGTTGAAAATGTGGAAACGATGCGTCTTGATTTTGAGAAAGAGCATAAATTAAGGTACGGTTTCGTGCAATCGGAAAAAGCATTAATAGTAGAATCAGGCTCAGTCGAAGTGATTCAGAAAATGGATACTCCCGCAGAACCTTTAATTAGTCGTACCCGTGGAGTAGATGAAATTCCTACACCAGTTGAAATAGTAAAGATGTTTAGTGTGGATCGATGGTACGATACTCCGGTTTATCGACGGGAAGACTTGCAACCGGGGGATGCTATTAAAGGTTCTGCAATTATTGTAGAAAAAATTAGCACCATTGTAGTTGAGCCGGAATGGGAAGCAAAGTTAACCGAACGCAATCATTTGATATTAGAGCGTATTGCTTAATACCATTTGTTTATGAATGTCCCGCTTCACCCCGAAACTCAGCTTCTGTTAATACACACATTGAGTTAGAAAAGTCCTATCCTACTGATACAACCACGGGTAAAATGTCACTAGCCATTCCCTAAAAAGTTCAACCTCAGTCTGTACCAAAGGTACACACTCGAGAACGCGATTGATGATATTTTATTTTTGCACAATCTCCTTTATCCTAATCGCCATACAAGCTATGACACTCAATTTATATCTACTCAGACATGGAGAAACGACTTTTAGTCAGAGTGGTAATTTCTGCGGTGAAACTGATGCGGAGTTGACCTCTGAAGGAATGCAGATGGCATCTAGTTTTGCCAATGTCTACCAAAAATTGAAGTGGGAAGCAGTCTATGTTAGCCCGATGAAGCGCACAATTGCAACTGCCAAGCCATTTTGTGATGCTATTGGTATGGATATGCAGTTACGTGACGGACTTAGAGAAGGTAGTTACGGCGAATGGGAAACCCACAGTAAATCCTTTGCCCAAGAGAATTACCCACAAAGCTATGTAAAATGGTTGACAGAACCGGCTTGGAATGCACCGCTAGGTGGAGAAACTGCGGTAGATATTGCTAACCGCTCTATGCCTGTAATTGCTGAAATTCAAGAAAAACATCCCCAAGGTAACGTTTTAGTAGTTTCCCATAAAGCCACGATTCGGATTATGCTTTGCAGTTTACTAGGAATCGATTTGGGACGCTATCGCTACCGGGTAAATATTTTGGTCGCGTCAGTAAGTATGGTTAAGTTTGACGTCAATGGTCCCTTGTTAGAAACATTAGGCGATCGCCATCATATACCCGATGGTCTTCGCTCTCGTCGGGGAACATAAGGGACTTCAAATAATAAATTATCCCGTGGAATTTTCATCATATGAGGGCGACAGCCCTTCTTCAAGTTCTACGGTTTCTTTGACAACAGCGTTACGGCTTGCGATCCATGTGGGGATAGATAACGGTGCGTTACGGCTTGCGCCTAACAGCACCCTACAATAAATCGGATAATTGATTATCTGGAGGGATGATGAGAATATGCAACTTGAATTAGATCATATTTTTGTTTGCGTTGAACCATTAGCACCAGAAGCTGCAGTTCTCAAAAATTTTGGATTCACAGAAGGTCAACGTAGAACTACCAATTTCAATTAAATGGTAAATCCACAAAATTTGTAGAGACGTAGCATGCTACGTCTCTGGAGTACTATTTTGGCAACAATAGCTATTGACTAAACTATTTTAATTTATAAACAAAAAATGAAAATAACATCAAAACCCGACCCCGTTCGCCTAGAAATATTCAAAAACCTCTATCAATTCATCGCCGAACAAATGGGAATCGTGCTGCAAAACACAGCAGCATCAGTAAACATAAAAGAACGCCTAGATTTCTCCTGCGCAATCTTCGACACTTCCGGTTTACTAGTAGCAAACGCCCCCCATATACCCGTACACTTAGGGTCAATGAGCGAAAGCGTCCGTAGTTTAATTCAAGACAAAGGCGACAGCATCAAACCAGGAAACGTATATTTATCCAACAATCCCTACAACGGAGGAACACATCTTCCTGACGTCACAGTAACTACCCCAGTATTTTCTTCCCCCATCTCCCATCCCCCCATCTTCTACCTCGCTTCTCGCGGACACCAAGCAGACATTGGCGGAATCACTCCCGGTTCTATGCCTCCCCACAGTACCACAGTAGAAGAAGAAGGAATTTTATTTGATAATTTTCTCCTAGTTGAAGAAGGGAATTTCCAAGAAACTTTAGTTAGGGAAAAACTCTTAAATCATCAATATCCCGCTCGTAACCCCAACCAAAATATCGCCGACTTCAAAGCCCAAATCGCCGCCAATGAAAGGGGAGTTCAAGAACTCCATAAAATGGTCGCACAATACGGACTTGAAACAGTCCAAGCTTACATGCAATTTGTGCAAGATAATGCCGAATTAGCAGTAAGAAAAGCAATTGATGTTTTAAAAGATGGCTTATTTTGCTATGAAATGGACAACGGAGCCAAAATTCAAGTTAAAGTCATAATCAATAAAGAAAATCGTAGCGCCAAAATTGATTTCACAGATACATCAAATCAACTAAATAGTAACTTTAATACCCCCAAAGCAGTAACCCAAGCAGCAGTATTATACGTCTTTCGCACCCTAGTAAATGATAATATTCCCCTCAATGCTGGATGTTTGAAACCTTTAGAAATTATCATTCCCCAAGGTTGCATGCTTAATCCAGCCTACCCAGCAGCAGTAGTTGCAGGTAACGTCGAAACCTCACAAGCAATTGTCGATGCTTTATACGGCGCTTTGGGAATTATGGCTGCATCCCAAGGAACCATGAATAACTTTACCTTTGGGAATGAAAAATATCAGTACTATGAAACAATCTGTGGTGGTTCCGGTGCAGGTGCAGACTTTGACGGTACAGACGCAGTCCAAACCCACATGACGAATTCACGCTTAACCGACCCAGAAGTTTTAGAAACTAGATATCCCGTACTCCTAGAAAACTTTAGTTTGCGTCCAAATAGCGGTGGGAAAGGAAAGCATTCCGGTGGTAATGGCGTTATTCGCCGTATTAAGTTCCTCGAACCCATGACAGCAAACATTCTTTCCGGACATAGAAACACCCCTCCCTTTGGCTTAAACGGTGGAGAACCGGGACTCATAGGACACAACAGCATCCAGCGTCAAAATGGAAAACAAGAAGACTTAGACCCCACAGCTACAGTCGAAATGGAAGCAGGAGATATTTTTATTATTGAAACTCCAGGGGGAGGAGGGTTTGGGTAGAAGTCAAAAGTCAAAAGTCAAAATTCAAAAGTGGTAAAGACGTAGCATGCTACGTCTGTACAGGATTCAGGAGTAACAGTAAAAAGTTACAAATAACCCATCACCCATACTCATTACCCATTACTCATTACTGTGCGCTGTCGCGCCCCGCAATACCTATAGCTGCGCTACCTACGGATCCGGTACGCTACCGCTAGGCGCTAACATTACTCATTACCTAATCCCCAATCCCTAATCCCCAATGGCCAATCTCTGCTATGTTAATTTTTAGAGCTTGAGATCGAAGGTGTGTTCTCTAATTTACCCATAATTCTCTTTCGTTCTCACTTACCTTGTCTCTGATAATTCCCATTTCATAAGGGATAAAGTTTGATAGAGGCAGCTCTATATTGGGTAATTAGACGACCATTAAATCGCTCTTATTATACTCCGAATTTAGCTAGCAAAATGAACCAAGATCCCATTGAGCAAATTGAGATTAACCTGCGTGCAGAAACACTTAACCAACGCAAAGAAGCTTTGGATGAATTAGCAGAGTTTCCTGCAGAGATTGCTGTTCCAGTTTTACAAAGGTTAGTTTCAGAAAGAGATTTTGGCTTGCGCCGTCTGGCTGTAATGGGTTTTGGTAACTATACCACCGAAGCTTCGTTTCAAACACTCAAACAGATTATAGAACAAGAAAAAGACCCCAATGTTTTGGCGGAAGCTGCTAATTCTTTGTTTGAGTTTGGCGATCGCGCAATTCCAATCTTACAAAAATTATTTGAAGTTTCTAACAACTGGTTAGTTCGTCAAACGGTTATTTCTCTGCTTGTGGAAACCGATTGCTATGAGATATTATTATCAGTCGCAACACTTGCACTCCAGGATGAAACAGAAACAGTTAAACAAACAGGTATTTCTGCTTTAGGTCAACTGCTAAAATCGTCTGTAAAAGATCGAGCCTTAGATTTATTGGCGCAACTTGCAGGGGATGAAAACTGGCGATCGCGCTGGAAAGTGGCTTATGCACTGCAAAATTCCCAGGACTTGCAAGCTAGGGGTTTAATTGCCAAACTGCAACAAGATGAGAATTATCGGGTAGTAGCAGCAGCTTTGGAAGTTGCATCTGACTGGGGAGAAAAATAATTTTGACAATTGGTAATGGGTAATAGCTAATGGGAAAATCAGTTATCAGTTAACAGTTAACAGTTAATGCGCAATACTTACAGTACGCTTGCGCTAGGTCGCGCACGCAATACCTATAGCTGCGCTACCTTGCGGATCCGGTACGCTAACCGCTAGGCGCTAACAGTTTATGGCTAACGCCACGTCCTTACGGGCTACAGTTAACAATTACCAATTATCAATTACCAATTACCAATAAAAAATTAACCTCCTAAAAAGTTTGGTAAAGGTTTACCACCACCACGACCAACAGCAGGTATTTCCAGAAGGTCATCTTTCGCTTGTTTAGTTCCATCCTCTCCCTGAATATCCGGATCTGGAATCACATTTTGTTCGTCGTTTGGATGTCCATTAGGAACAAATAGCTGTGGATGGTCGAAAGGTGCTTTTTGCAATCTAACTCGCTCATCAGTCAAACCCTTCATAAAAGCAACCAGTGATTTCTTCTCATCTGCAGAAAGATTAAGCGGAGGAAGATTTCTTCCAAAGTCTCCACCCCGGTTATAGAATTCAATCACCTGTTCCAAGGTCAACTGACCACCATTATGGAAATAAGGAGCAGTCAGTTCCACATTGCGAAGTCCAGAGGTTTTAAAAGCCCCATCTGCAGCGATATCTTGTTCATTTTTGGGAATAATTGGTGGTTTTTCACCCAAAAGTCGTTCAAATGTACCTTGTAAAGCAAGTCTTGCTTCTGAAAGAGGATTATCAAATTCGTCTTTACCTCCAACTCCAAGGTCTTCTGCAACAGGTCGAACACCAATATTAATAAAACCAGTATCTCCCACCACAGGATTAGGAGCAGGAGCGGGTGGACGTAGAATCCGTTGCTGACGAGCTACATTACTAACAGAAGCAGCAGTCAATTCTGAACCGACATGACAACTGATACATAACCCCTTATTTTGAAAAATATCCCATCCTCTTTGCTGCTCTGGAGTTAAAGCATTTTTATCCCCACTGAGAAATTGATCGAAGGGTGTTTGGTCAGAAACTAGAGTAGATTCATATTCTTGCACCGCTAACCCAAAAAACAAAGCAAAATTATATTCTGCAAGGGTAAACTCATTAGTTGAGAGCGGTCTATTTCTCGGATTGCGTCTAAATCTTCGCCTTCCAGTTTTTGGATCGACCCGGACAACAATATTCGAGTCCCACCATTGTCGTTGAAAAGCTTGTTGAATCATTTCCTCGTAGGACTTGTTAATCCCGGACTGGGGAAATTTGCTGAAGCTGCCTAATACGCTGTCGTCACTAGCAACGACCTGTTTATTAAGAGGATTAACAGCAAGCATTTTCTTACCTAGTTTTCTCCCCACGCTTCTAAATTTTCGTCTGGGTCTTCGGGGAGGTCTTTGTCTTCTAGGTCTTCGAGAACGTCTCTGTTCGTCAACATCTGGTGCTGCTTCTACTCCCTCTGTTGCAGAACCACGATTAATAGTTCGACCTTGACTATCTCGTACTTCAATTCGATCCTCTGAATCAGATAATTCCACAGTAGATGGCGAAATAATAGGTTCCACTTCTGCACTCAGTTCAAAAGAACTTGCTGGTGGTCCCACAGCTTGGGAAGCTAAAGATGAATTGTTAATTCTGACTCGAACATCTCTAAGTCGTCTTCTGTTTTGAGCTTCCAAAACAAAAGCATTACTGTCTCTTAAACCAGAAGGATTTACTCCATTGAAAATATTTTGCGCTCGTCCGTCCCAAAAATTACGAAAATTGAAGACTGAATTGATGACAGTTGGTGTATCGCGATCTGTTACCCTACGCACGTTAACACCACCAACATTGAAAACTTCGTCTCGAACAGGAGTAGTTTTATCCTTGTCACTACCGGGTTGAACATCAATGAATCTCGCTCGAGACACTCCTTGAGAACCAGCAACATCATTGACATCAGATATCACTTTAGAGGAAGCATCATTTGGATTCTCTAATTTATGAAACGGGAAATCTGATGGTTTTAACTGATAATTTGGTGCAGATGCAATATCAAATTTATTCCCCGGACCTGGATTAATTTGGTTTTTCGACCTATTATCAGCCCCAGCATGGAAGTGACAACTAGCACAGGATTGAACCCCATCACTACCAAGTTGCATATCCCAAAATAGGGTTTTCCCTAGAGCAATTGCAGCTGTTTTATCTTTAATGAATCGATTAATATTATCTGGTTTGGGAATCCCTATCTCACCTAGGGGTTTGATAGAGGAAATTTGTGCTGAAACAGAATTTCCAGCTAATATCATTACCATTACTAAAGCGGTAATCGCAGTCGTCTTTTTTAAGCTGCGAGATGTTTTGAATATTCTCCGCTCGATCTGTTTATTAAGCCGTTGGACTACTGTCACGGCTAATTTTTGTATTTTTATGAACATTGAAAGTGAGAGATAAAGTAAATAGAGTACTATTTTTAACTTCAGGTGAGAAAAACACTTGGTTTGCCTCAATACCAGTGATTCAGTTTTTGTTAACAGTTTTACGAAAAATTCTCCGTGCGGTCTTATTTATCTATCAAAAAATAAAAAATGATAAATAGACTCATGAAGATTTGAGCATTACCCTGATGCTTACCGATCGTTATTCTTAGTACTAAGTGAGGTTTCCTGGGACTTATGCAAATTCAATTTTCAGGAAGACATTAAGGCTTGCGATCGCCTGTAACCAATTTTTCGAGACTCAGAATACTTACTTATCAAGGGTAAGAATGTGACAAAATATCAGCTAAGAGGTTTAGAAGCTTCCCAAAAAATAATTCATACCAAAATTTACAATTTGTTGGTATGCACTAATATGCACTCTTTATCCAAACCTATTATCTATTCTTTTGTACAAAAATTTGTGAAGGCAGACATTTTGTCTGCCTTTTTTCACATATAAAATTGTGGAGTACATTAAACAAAAGTTTAAGTTTCTTGGGCACACAGAACATATCCGGGATCTGTGTTATCCTAGTCTCTCAACTAGCTCCTCAAGCGTTAATTCCGGCACTCCCTGCCGTACAAAAATAATTATAGTAAATTAGAGTCAGAAAGCCAATTAACTATAAACTACTTTACAAAGAAGGTGAAAGATGGGTCGTTTAAATCCTTACTCATTGCAAATGCAAATTACCCAAATGTTTGACCAAGGACAATCTTTCTTTGCAACAACAAAAGTGCAAGATTGGTTAAAAGAAAAAGGTCAAAATCCCCATGATTATGAAATTACTTTCCATAAAAAACCTGCACCTCCGGGTTCGGGGAAAATAATTGCAATTGAAATTGACTTAAAACGCAAGGATGGACAACCTGTAGATCCTTGGTTATTGGAACAAGCTAATTTGGAAACTTAATTTAGAAGTCAGAAGTCAGAAATCAGAAGTCAGAAGTCAGAAATCAGGAGTCAGGAGCAAAAATTTACTCATTACCAATTACCAATTACCAATTACCAATTACCAATTACCAATTACCAATTACCAATGACCAATTACCAATTACCAATTACCTAAAAAATGTTACAACAGACTTGACATAAATATACTTAAATATAACTTAATGATGAAATCCCATCGTTTTTGGAAGATTGCGTTTTATATTTACATTGGAATAATTTTAGCAATATCTATTTCAGCATATTTAAAAATTATCCCTAATGAAATTAAGCATTTCCCCTACTACGATACTATTCTGCATTTTCTATTGATGGGATTCTCAGCTTTTTTGGGACACTTAGCTTTTAACAAACGCAAAGTCAAAATAAGTCTCAACACCCTAAAATTTTCTCTTCCTCTGACACCAATAATTATTAGTATTTTTATTTTAATTGAAGAGTGTTTACAAATATTTTCACCAAACCGCAGTTTTGATTTAGTCGATTTAGCCGCTGATTTTTTTGGGATTATTTTATTTACTTGGCTGGCTGAAATAACTAAAATTAATAACGAAAATACTTCTAGGAATTAATATTGTAAATCCTTAGAAATAAAAATAATCTCACAATTGATTGCGTGCTTTAATCAACAAATATCTATCTACTAACTGTTCAGTGATTCCATCTGCGGGTGCATCAAGAACCAATACACCTTTTTGTTTGAGTTGAGCAAATGCAACTTTTCGTTGTGCTAATAAATCTAAAGCTACAGCACGCTCGTAACTTCCGGTAATATTTTTTGTAAAAGTATTTGCTAGGTCATCAACTTTACGATCGCGCAATGTCACACAAAATGGAAGATAGCGCGGTGCGAGTCGGGAAAGAGCAGTTAATAACTCCCCTGAAGCAGTCACATCGACAATATCCGTAATAATCACCACTAAACAACGTCGAGTTTGCTGTTGTACCACCTTAGTAACAGCACTTAAATAATCCGACTCTAATAAAACAGGTTGAATTGGTGTCAGACGGTCAATTAAACGATTTAAATGTTGTTGTCCTCGTTCCGGAGGAATCCATGTATGTATTTGTCGGTCAAATACACCCACCCCCACGCGATCGCCACGATTTAAACCTGCAAGTGCTAAGGACAAAGTTGCATTTAAACCCCAGTCAAAGCGTTGTAAACCAGAAACTTGGGAAGTCATTAGTCGACCTCGGTCCAACAATATTAGTAAAGTTTGTTCGTGTTCTGGTTCCAATACCCGCACCAAAGGAGTTGCATTTCCATTTGCACCCAAACGACGAGCAGTAGCTTTCCAATCAACTAACCTTAGGTCGTCACCCGTTCGATAGTTGCGTAATTCTGCAAACTCAGTACCTATACCTTTTTGTCTTAATTGACGTATCGTTCCAGAAGACTGCAAAGTTAAACGAACCGAAAGCGATCGCAATCCAACTAAATCGGGATAAACTTTAGTTTTCAAGGTTTGAGGAATTTTCCAATCGTCCCATGCAAATCCCCAAGCACCAAGTTGTCTGACTTGAATATCTCCCCAATTGAATTCTCCTCGCTCCTTAGGGTGGACTGTATAAGTTAATTCCTTCGTACTATTAGCTGGAACAACAGCACGTAAGACTGGTTTAGAAACATTAAAGTTACTGGGGTAGCGATCGCAAACTTGAATGATGGCATTAGCACTTGAAGATTTTACACTAAGTAATACTGGATTATCCCTACCAATTGACAGTCGCGGTTCTAACTTTCTCGTTACATCAACTCGATTGCGTCGTGTCATTAACCCATCGATCGCCATTAAACCCAATACAATTCCATCAAATAATAGTATCAAGCTAATACTCACCCCAACTCCAAACAAGATAGCTAATGGGATCGCAATAAAAACAGCCAGTAATAGTAAGAGATAAACTTTTTTGGAAGGTAACATAACAATTAATGGGGGGGTAATGAGTAACAAGTAACAAGTAACAAGTAATAAGTAATAAGTAATAAGTAATTTATTACTCTTAATCCCTGACTCCTGACTTCTGACTCCTGACTTCTGACTCCTGACTCCTGCTCGCTGTAAGCGCGGTCTGTCCTGACTTCTGACTCCTGACTTCTGACTCCTGACTCCTGACTTCTGACTCCTGACTCCTGACTTCTGACTCCTGACTCCTGCTCGCTGTAAGCGCGGTCTGTCCTGACTCGTGACTTCTGACTCCTGACTCCTGACTTCTGACTCGTGACTCGTGACTCGTGACTCCTGACTTGCGCTATACTTACCTCGGTACTGGTACTTGATTGAGAATAGACGTAATTACTTCATCGATATGTAAACCATCCAACATTGCTTCTGGTTTCAAAATAAGACGATGTCGTAACAAAGGTATCCCCACAGCTTTAACATCATCCGGAGTCACAAAGTCTCGATTTGCTAACCATGCAGCAGCTTGAGATGTTACTAACCATGCAGCAGCACAGCGAGGCGATGCACCCAAAGCTAAATCAGGATATTTACGGGATAATTCAACTAAAGCTAACAAATAATCTATAATCGCTTCAGATACTTTTACTTCTTTAACTTTTTGCCTTGCTTGTAATATTTTTTCTACTGTAGCTATGGGCTGGATTTGGGAAATATCAAGACGTCGTGCAGCAAACCCTGCTTGACGATTGAGTAACATCTGCTTTTCTGCTGCTTTATCCGGATACTCTACTGTTAATTTAAATAAAAATCGATCTAATTGTGCTTCTGGTAAAGGATAAGTTCCTTCAAATTCTAATGGATTTTGTGTCGCCACCACAGAAAACAATTCAGGTAATGGAAGACTTTCCCCATCTAACGTGACTTGCATTTCCTCCATTGCTTCGAGCAATGCTGCTTGGGTTTTAGGTGGTGTGCGGTTAATTTCGTCTGCGAGTAATACCTCTGTAAAAACTGGACCCTTTTTTAAAGTAAAACTACGACTATTCAAATCAAAAATATTAGTACCGGTGATATCCGCAGGTAAAACATCTGGGGTTAACTGAATGCGTCGAAAATCAGCTTGTATGAGTTGCGCAAATACCTTTACTAGCAGAGTTTTACCCGTTCCTGGTACTCCTTCCAAAATTATATGCCCATTTGCTAACAAGCCAATCAAAAACTGATGTATCAGGGTGGATTGTCCCACTACTACATCAGAAAGCCCTTTATTCAGGCGATTTATTATTACTCTAATTTCATCCATCGTAAATCGGGATTGTTTATTTAGGAATTAAAGCATGATTCTTTTTTGAAATCACAAGCACTTTAGTTCATCGCAGTACAATACTGAAGCAAGAGGGCCAAAAGAGTTAATTAACGGTTATTATAAATTCACATAATATAGAGACGCAACAATGTTACGCCTCTAAAATCTCCACATAAATAAATTTTCATTCACTTTTGGTGCAACACCTGATTTTAAATAAAAATTGAAAATTATATCCAAATTTCACTTCCAAATTTCACTTTTCGTAAATACTATTGTTATCCATCATAAATTCGATGATTTTCTTATTTTTCTTATGGAATTTAAGAAGTTCCAAATATGCCAAAGGAACAAATACAATCCATAAAAAACTTCCTAATACTAGGACAATACCAGAGAAAAACCTCTCATTTGAATTCATGTCTTTATCTGCAAGATAAAAATCTAGCCATTCTCTAAAAAAACAAATAGCCATTAACAAATAAACTAATATGCCAATATAAGTCAAGATTGAATGTATCATAACTGTACTATTGAATCAAAATAAAGTTCTTATTTATGCTTTTTATGCAGTATCGATAATATGTTTTTTCCTAATTTGATGGTAAGTTAAATATATCGTTACTTATAATTGAGAAATATCACCTACTTATGGGAGCAAATTATTTACTTAGTTTGGCTTTTAAAAGAAAATTCTCTAAATTTTAAATACATTTTTTTATTTTACAAAAATTTCTTACAGTTAATTCATTTCTTATTACTCTATCAAATAAATAATAAAAATATTACTGCGTAAACACTGAAAATTCTGTATTCATCTGATACATTTTGCAATGAAAATCATAATATTTATTTAAATGAAATTGAGTTACACGTATCTTCATCTATAGTTTATAAACTGGCTTTTCGTTAATACTGGAATCAACACTAAAACTACATTTTCCTAAAAACTTATAGTTTCTTAACTATTAAAAATAGTTTTGTCTCCTGTAATATTACTTACAAAAAGTTCGCAAAATGAGACAATAATTGATTAGTTTACTGTGCATATCTTGTAGATTATAGCACTTATTGTCACTCAGTATTAGATAAGCTATATTGCCTAATTTACGGGGATAACAAATGTAGTTGTGGTAACTTAAATGTATTTGGGTTTACAAGCAAAGCATTTAGATAAATTTCTAATAATATTTCTAATAATTACTCTGACAAATATCCTTGGAAACGAATGGCAGTAGCATGGTTATGTAGCGATACGTGTGAGTTTGATTTTGTGGATTTTAGCTAAGTTTACTGTGTGTTCTTCTAATATCCTACGTGAGGTGATGCTATTGCTCGGGAAGTTTTACGATAGGAAGATAAAAATAAATTCCGAGCAAATCTGCAATACGCTTTATCTAACTGTATTGAAAGTAATGATATTTAAAAGCATATTTTGCCTATGAAGGGAATTTTGTGCATATGGCAAGGAAAATATTTCTGAAGATATGTTCTGAAAAGCTCACCTTGTTACATAATTAAGAAATATTAAGTTGAATTAATAAAATCTGAAAATGGGCCAAGTAGCTATTAACTTAATCGCTATCTCCGTGTTTGCAATGACTATGTCCACCTTGTTGGGACCATTGTTGAATATTTCACAGACAATTCCTGCGATCGTAACTTTTGCTGTATTAGGAATTGCAAGTATAGATAACTTTGCCTGGGAAGGAAAAGGAGGAAACTTAGTATTAGACTCAATAGCTCGCTTTTCTCCCAAGTATAGAGAACGTATTGTCCACCACGAAGCAGGACATTTCCTTGTTGCTTCTTTATTAGGAGTTGCCGTTACAGGTTATACTCTAAGTGCTTGGGAGGCTTTACAACAAAATCAGTTAGGACAAGGTGGGGTAAGTTTTGACGATGAAGAACTAGCACAGCAAGTGGAAGCAGGTCATATTAGCGCCCAAATGTTGGATCGCTACTGTACCGTACTAATGGCTGGGATTGCTGCTGAGAAACTAGTTTATGATGAAGTCGAGGGTGGTGCGGACGATAAAAGTAAGCTAAATGCGATTCTCAATTCCTTAGGATTTTCCCCAAACAACAACAAGCAAAAATTACGTTTTTACACCTTGCAAGCAAAAACCTTAATTCAAGACAATTTGTCTAACTATCAAAACCTTGTTGATGCAATGCATCAGAGAAAATCAGTTAGCGAATGTTTAAAAGCATCCAAATAATACCAACTAATTTCAAAAAACACCGCTACACATCAATTCTTTGAATATGTTCCCCGTTCCCTTTTACAAACGCTCGCTTGACGCGTTTTAAGTGTAGCAACATCAAAATCGGTATAAGAATCTCCCTCATGAGACGGCAGATTGTCAAGACGATACGACTCTTAAGTGTGGAGTATGAGAATTGGATACGCTGCTAGTACTACTGTTATTACAGGAAATTACACAGTTACGCCCATTTGATTTAGCTTGTAATAAATATCGGTCAGCACGATCCAATAAATTAATACCTTCAGGGTCATCCTCAGCGCGTAAACTTGCCGTTCCCAAACTAATTGTAATGTCAATCTTTAAGTTGCTATTAATTGCAAACGGTTGGTCGCTAACTACATGATTTAGACGACGAGCAACGGTGTAAGCTTCTTGACTTGTAGTATCGCTTAACAGAATGACAAACTCCTCACCTCCATAACGAAATGGAGTATCTTGATAGCGGAGATTGTAACGCAAGCGAGTACACAATAATTGCAATAATCGATCGCCTACTAAATGCCCATGATTATCATTAACTCTCTTAAAATAATCTACATCTAAAATAATTAGACTTAGAGGTTTTTTAGTAGTTCGTGCTTTGTCTATATGTTTGGGTAACTCCCATTCCAAAGCACGACGATTATTAAAATCCGTTAACGAATCAGCTAAAGCGATTGCGGAAAGTACGTCATTGGTACGGATTAAATCTCGATATTTTTGTGCTTTACGGAAACCTACAGTTAACTGTGCTAGCAATAAACGATGGCTAATATCAGATTCGACATTCTTTGTGTTGGGGTAATTCCTGAGTTCCTCTAAAGAGTACCAAATATAAGCATCAGCACCTTGTCTGAGGGCTGTACAAGTTACATCCAACTCCCATTCACGACTCTGTTCCGTACGAGCATCAACCAACCGAGGACGGTCTTCGAGCAAAATACAATATATCCACGATAGCTTTGTCTGTTCTTTTAACCAGTTGCATAATTCCATACTTCCATCTTGACTAGCTTGGACAAGAATGACGTCTGGAGGAAAGTTTTGGATCCGCGACACCGCCTCGTTCAGATTGGTAATCATTTCAATACTGAAAACGTTTGTGTCACGAATTTCTTTGGGGAGTGTAGCTATAAATTTGTCATTTCCAAAGACAAAAATGGAAATGTTCATCTTATTACTTTTGCTTCTCAGATTACTTCAACTTAGGCTGTTTAAAAATTCGTAAATTTCACTGATATCCACAGTTATTTTTCGGTTTGCCCGTATTTTTAAGGTTAGGGAATTAACGGATATCTTATTCTTTTCTTTATAGGTTCAGCAGGTATTTTCATTTTTCTCCTAATAAAATTTTTATCTATACGAGTATTGTTGACATTTTTATTTCTGATACATAATTTCTGTCGAAATAGCACTTATTTAAAACAGTAAAAATACTGAAAATTAAATATGATTTAAACAGCTAAACAGTATTTTCAAGGGACTAATATGTTTAATTGCTACCAACATTTATAGTATGTATTTTCTATTCAATACTTATATTTAAGGATTTTTATAGCATCAATCTGATATTTCATATGGAGCCATGAATCAGCATATGATTTAATATAAACGAGTAATATTTCGCAAATCCAAGATTTTAACAACATTCCCATTCCCTGAATTTAATAAAAATCAGTTTTGCTCTTCATCATATTTAGCACACTTAAAAAGATTTACTTATCAGTAAAAACCGATATACGTTGAGCATAAAAAAAATCTTATATGAATTTCTAAGCAATGAGTGTTTCCTAGCTTACTTATTCAAATGAGACTGATATTTCAATTTAATAATTTTGTCATTAGACTTTAGTAATATCTGAATGCTTGCATTATTTGTAGATATCTTGAGTTAAAAATATCGTCATCACACTTTAGTTAGATTTGATACTAAATATTTAAATAAAAAATCTCTGCTCTCAGTTACAAGTAAAACCTCTTTTAACATTTGCTGTGTTTACGCTCTATTGTATTGAAATCCTACTGTAGTCGTTCTTTTGGCTTCTTTACAGCAGTACATTTTCTCATGATGTGAATCTTGAAAATAAGTAAAAACCAGGGCTAAAAAATAAAGTTCCATCCATAGCTCAGTAATGGTACTTGAATAAATTTATCAAGACTAATATAAATATTTGTGAATTCTGGAAAACATTTTTGTTCTTCAAGTAGATAAGCAAAGTTATTTACTTAAAATTACTTCAAGACTTACACCATGGATAAACTAAATACGGTCATTGCGACGATAGGTTAGCAAAGTGTTTCCGCGAGAAAACAGTATTTCAGACCAATGACCTTGCGGTCACGCTATAGCTATAGCTGCGCTACCTATAGCTGCGCTACCTACGGATCCGGAGCCGCTACCTTACGGATCCGCTAATGAAAATAAGTCCCGAAGGGACTCGTAATACCTATAGCTAGAGCCTGCGGCGTGACGTGAGATGCAGCTTCCGTGATGCGTACAAACACTGCAGGTGCCCCTCAGGCTCTAGCCTATAGCTATAACTGCGCTACCTTGCGGTTAAGCCTTACGGCATTGCTGCGCTAACGTCGTCAGACGCGTGCATTCGTCGTTAGACGCGTCCAACCCGTTACGCTGCGCTAGGCGCTAAGTGCTAAAGTAATGAGTACGTAAGTCCTAATTACTTATTGAAAAAATTATATATACCCAGTTTTTAAATCTGCACTCTACATCTTTCTGATGCCAAAATCTCCGTTTAGTTTCGAGAACAAATAAAAGTTTTCTGCAGAAATAGGCAGAAATTTACTTTTACTGATAGTTTAGTCGTCGTCAAAATATTAAAACAAAAAATAGTTTTGATTGTTAGTAATTTTTTTATTAAAGATAATTATTTATTTTTTCTTAATGTTTTGTCTGATAAATTACAATCTACGCTATTATCAACAGCAATTAGGTACCAACCTATCCACTAGGAAAATTTTTGAGATAGGTTTGGACAATAATTTTCCTAGTGAGTAACTATATTCCTGCGGCAAAAAGTGTTTGGGATTTACTGCAACTAGGAAATAATCTCAAAGCCGGCTGCATTTATTGCTTGTTTGATAAATTCGGAGGAGGTCTTTGATTCTACTATCACTATTTTATTTTCTACATCTACATCTACTTTGGCATCGGGTTCTATAACTTGGATTGATGTAGTAATTGCTTTTGCACAACCATTACAGTTAATATCCGGTACTTGTAACTTTAATGCCATAACTAATATTGTCGATCGACTTGTGATAGAGTGAACGGAAAGTTTTTTCCCTTTAAAAGGGTAAGGCTGACCGTACAATAAAAATTAAGTAATTGTGCCACTATAGGGTGGCTGCACAAGAGTAAATTTACCCAAGGGGAAATGAGTAGTAAGTAATGAGTAATAAGTAATAAGTAATAAGTAATAAGTAATAAGTAATGAGTAATGAAGCGCCTCAGGGTAATGGGTTGGACGCGTCTAACGACTTTAGCGCAGCACGAGGCTTTGTCTCTAGCGTAAGGCTTAATCGTAGGTAGCACAGCTAGACGCTATAACTATAGCTGCGCTACCTATAGCTGCTCTACCTACGGATCCGGAGCCGTTACCAGCTGATCTGCCGACGCCCTTCTGCTCTAGGTATTACGTTGCACAAGTAATTGAGTATAAGAACTGTTAGGTTCGAATTACGCTGAAAGCTAACTGTGAGACACTAATCCTTGTCAAGGATAACTAAAATTATAATTTCTTCATATTATTGAGATAATAAACCATAAGTAACGACCAATGTCTGTAACTCCCCAACATCTAAGCGGTAACGAAATACGCTCTAAATTTTTGAGCTTCTACGCCCAAAGGGAACACCAACTTCTTCCCAGTGCTTCCCTGATACCAGAAGATCCTACAGTACTGCTGACGATCGCGGGGATGCTACCTTTTAAACCCATATTTCTCGGACAGCGCAAAGCCGAATTTCAACGAGCGACCACTTCCCAAAAGTGCATCCGGACTAACGACATCGAAAATGTTGGAGTAACTAAACGACACCACACATTTTTTGAAATGTTGGGTAATTTCAGTTTCGGGGATTACTTTAAAGAACAAGCGATCGCCTGGGGTTGGGAAATATCCACGGAAGTTTTTGGGTTACCTCCAGAACGCCTCGCTGTCAGTGTTTTCTATGAAGATGATGAAGCCTACGCGATTTGGCGGGATAAAATTGGCGTTCCAGAGGCGAGAATTTTACGCTTAAACGAAGATAATTTTTGGGCTTCCGGTCCCACTGGTCCTTGCGGTCCTTGTTCGGAAATTTTTTACGATTTTCATCCAGAATTGGGCGATGAGAATATCGATTTGGATGATGATAGCCGGTTTATTGAATTTTATAACCTGGTGTTCATGCAGTATAACCGGGATGCAGATGGTAATTTAGCACCCCTTGCAAACCAGAACATTGATACCGGGATGGGTTTGGAACGAATGGCGCAAATTCTCCAAGGCGTTCCCAATAACTATGAAACCGATCTGATTTTTCCGATTATTAAAAAAGCAGGGGAAATTGCGGGAATTGACTACGCAGGATCCGATGAAAAAACTAAAACTTCATTAAAGGTTATTGGCGACCACATCCGTGCTGTTGTCCACATGATTACTGACGGTATCCGTGCTTCTAATGTCGGTAGAGGTTACGTATTACGACGCTTAATTAGGCGGGTGGTACGTCATGGTAGACTAATTGGAATTGAAGGGGAATTTACTCTACAAGTCGCAGAAGCTGCGATTTCCCTTTCTGAAGATGCTTATCCCGACCTACGCAATCGAGAAAATGCAATTAAAGCTGAATTAAAACGGGAAGAGTCACGTTTCCTCGATACATTGGAACGGGGTGAAAAACTACTTGCAGAAGTGATTGAAAAATTAAAGCAAGCAAACACAACTGTTATTAGCGGTGAAGACGCCTTTAAACTTTACGATACCTTTGGTTTCCCCTTAGAACTTACCGAAGAAATCGCCGCCGAACAAGGTTTGACCGTAGATATTGATGGTTTTGGCGTGGAAATGCAAAAACAAGTTGATCGCGCTAAGAACGCCCATGAAACCATCGATTTAACCGTACAAGGTTCCCTCGATAAACTTGCAGAACACATTCATCCCACAGAATTTTTGGGTTATACCGAAGCAACTGCAACTTCCAAAATTGAAGCTTTGCTGGTAAATGGAATTTCCCAAGAAGAAGCAGAAGCAGGGATGGAAGTCCAAATCGTTTTAGATCAGACTCCATTTTATGCCGAATCCGGCGGACAAATTGGCGATCGCGGTTATTTTTCCGGTGAAGACTTGTTAGTTAGAATTAACGACGTCAAAAAAGAATCGGATTTCTTCGTTCACTTTGGTAAAATCGAACGGGGAACCCTGCGAGTAGAAGATAAGATTACCGCCCAAATTGACCGGAGTTGTCGTCGTCGCGCTCAAGCAAACCATAGCGCTACCCACCTACTGCAAGCAGCATTAAAGAAAGTTGTTGATGAAGGAATATCCCAAGCCGGTTCCTTAGTAGATTTCGACCGCTTACGCTTCGACTTTAACTGTCCTCGTGCTGTCACACTAGAAGAATTAGAACAGGTGGAAGAAACTATCAACACCTGGATCGCCGAAGCACATTCTGCTGTAATTGAAATTCTGCCCATAGACCAAGCAAAAGCCAAAGGTGCAGTTGCAATGTTTGGGGAAAAATACGGCGATGAAGTCCGCGTTCTTGACTTTCCTGGCGTATCAATGGAACTATGCGGTGGGACCCATGTCAGCAATACCGCTGAAATCGGCGTATTTAAGATTATTTCCGAAGCCGGAATTTCTTCCGGTGTGAGAAGAATTGAAGCAGTCTCCGGACCTGCAATCTTGGATTACTTAAACGTGCGGGATAATGTAGTCAAAGACTTAAGTGACAGATTTAAAGTCAAACCCGAAGAAATTCCCGACAGAATTACAACTCTGCAAACCGAACTCAAAAACGCCCAAAAAGAAGTTGATAACCTCAAAGGACAACTTGCGATCGCAAAATCCGACAGCTTGCTAGAAAAAGTTGAATCCGTCGCTGAATTTAAATACCTCGTCGCCAAAATGGAAGGGGTAGACCCCGAATCCTTAAAAACTGCAGCCGAACGCTTACAACAGAAAATCGGTAAAGGTGCAGCTGTGGTACTCGGTTCCACACCAGAAGGTGGAAAAGTCAGTTTAGTTGCTGCATTTTCCCCTGAAGTGAATAAAAAAGGATTGCAAGCAGGTAAATTCATCGGTGCTATCGCCAAAGTCTGCGGTGGTGGAGGTGGTGGACGTCCCAACTTAGCCCAAGCTGGGGGAAGGGATGCAAGTAAGTTACCCCAAGCTTTGGAGAAAGCGAAAGCCGATTTGCAAGCCAATTTGGGTTGATTTGATACAAGGGTGTGTTAGGCGCGCAAGAGAATTTATTTTTTAGATTACCTTTATTACCGCGCCGTAACACACCGTCCGCAAAAATAATGATATTGAATAATTTATTTGATTAATTTATTGTTTCCGATTCCCAGAATCAAATTGGTGAAGATGCATTGTTAGCAATGAATAGATTAACACGCGCCTTGAATCTCAGGTGGTGCGTTACGCTGTCGCTAACAGCACCCTACTGTTTAAAATAATCAAAGAGAAAAAATAAAACAGAAAAGACAGTCAGGTCTTCCTCGTGTACTTTTTGAATTTGAATAAAAACCAAAACTTTTACTTTACCCGTGTTGTTAGATAGTGGGTAATCTAGCATATTAAATGAGCAACACAATATTTATTTTGGTTTGCAATAGGATGAATTAATTTTCTCAGTATAAAATGTTGTTGTGTCTCACCGCACCTAGAATTTTGGTAAATTCGCTAACATTGAGTACAAATACAGTTAATCAAGTGAAATATGACTGAGGAAATTCCTGATATTCAAACAAAGGAAAAACCAAAAATTTGTGCCATTGATTTAGCTCCAGAAATAATTGAAGCTTTACAGAAGAGAGGGTTGCAATGTTTTTCTGGTACATTAGGTTCTCAGATTGAAGTACCAAATTCAGATTATTATACTTCGCATCCCTGTCTATTAAATTGTGATTTTCCAGATAATCTTCACGAGTACGATATTGTAATCGTGGATTTACAAGAACAAGAACCAATTAAATATGACGAGTCTCATCATCAAAAGGTGTCAAAGTCAAGCGAACAAACAATTTTCTTAAGCAGCTATCCTGCAACAATTTTTGATCCAAGACCGCCTTGTGCAAATATTCTGGTACAGCAACTAAAGGATATATTTCAAAAAGAGTCAGTAATTGTTGTATTTGCTTCCTCCCCAGAGGAATTTGAATATCATCTTGTATCAATAAGATATCACGGGCCTGAAAATTTAAACAGTCACACTTCTAGTCTGTATGATTTTCTTCCATTTCTACAGGGAGTTAATAAAAAGACTGGTCAACAAGTAAATGTTACACCTCAGATTAAAGAGGGAATAGGAAATTTTCTTCAGAAATATACTAACAATTTTATATATAAAGCTATATTTAAACATCCTGTATATTCTGACGAAAATTATCAAGTCGTTAAGAGAGATAACTTTATCCCTTTACTTCTAAATGCGAATAATGAGATAGTGTCATTTTTTTACTTACAACCTGAGTATCCCCTCAAAATTCCGGGGTAAGGAGTTACTCAGGTATCCATGACCAACCAAAAGGATTAGAAGAGGACTTATCCCGAATT
>NZ_LMTZ01000142.1 GCF_001456025.1 Mastigocoleus testarum BC008 | reverse complement strand
TGTGGGGAGTGTGGGGAGTGTGTGGAGCGTGGGGAGTGTGGGGAGTGTGGGGAGTGTGGGGAGCGTGGGGAGTGTGGGGAGCGTGGGGAGTTTGGGAAATCTGTTGACTGAGTTATGTTTCTGGTTCCTCATACCACGAAATATTAAATTACGGCTAATGTGAATTAAATTCAGCCTTGTAATATGAAGGGTTTCAAGAACCGGTTTAAGTCATGTTCGTAATTATTTTTACAAATTTCCGTTATTTCAACTTCTAATTCACACAATACGTAAATTAATTTTGCCCAGGCGCTTAAACTTATAATGGCTGCTTTAAAATCAGCAATAGTTTGGCTTATTTTTTCGCATGAAAATTCTGGTAGTAGATGATGATGAATTTACTGCACAAGCACTTAGCTCTTTTCTTGAGGTGCAGAACTATGTAGTAGAAATGACACATGATGGTGAAGCAGCTTGGGATCTAGTACAAGCTTTTGATTACGATTTAATTTTGTTGGATGTAATTTTACCGAAGTTAGATGGTATAGCTCTGTGTCAGCGATTACGTAAGTACGGATATCAAATGCCTGTTCTACTGCTGACAGGTAAAAACAGTGGTCATGAAAAAGCTGTAGGTTTAGATGCAGGTGCAGATGACTATCTTGTAAAACCTTGCGATCCAGAAGAGTTGGTCGCACGGGTGAGGGCTTTACTGCGTCGCAGCAATGCTACTTCTATGCCAGTGCTAGAGTGGGGAAATTTACGTTTAGACCCCAGAAGTTGTGAAGTAACCTATGACGGGAAGATAATTCATTTTACTCCCAAAGAGTATGCCATGCTTGAGCTTTTCATGCGAAATCCCCGTAGGGTTTTTAGTTGTAGCGCCATCTTAGATCGGGTTTGGTCTTTTGATAGTACCCCAGGGGAAGAAGCTGTGAGAACCCAAATCAAGGGTTTGCGACAAAAGTTAAAGGCTGTTGGTGTGGTCGATGCAATTGAAACAGTTTATGGAATCGGTTATCGTCTGAAAATTTCCGACACCAAGAAACGGAAAAAAACTGCGAAAAAGTCTGCCAAGAATGACTTATCTGAAATTAGCAAACAAACTCAACAACAAACATTAGCAGCTTTAGCAGGAGTCTGGAGGCAATTTCAAGGTAGAGTTGAACAACAAATAGATACATTACTACAAGCCACTGCTGCAATTGAAGAAAATAAAATTGATCGAGATTTACTCGCACAAGCACATCGGGAAGCTCATACTTTAGGCGGTTCTTTAGGTACCTTTGGTTTAAGTGAAGCTTCCGGTTTAGCCCGTAAAATTGAAAGTTTGCTCGACCCGGAAAATCTCAAGTCTCAACAATTATCTTTACAACCAAAAGCAATCAAACAGCTGAATCTGTTGACGATCGCCCTGCGTCAAGAAGTAAATAACTACAACAATACCGAAATATCCATTTCTAGCCCGACTTCTACCTCATCAATTAGTTCTGATGAAAAACCATTTTTATTAATAATTGAAAAAGACCGCCAACTTATAAGCGAGCTATTTATTGAGGCTGATGTGCGGGGAATTAGAGCGGAAGTTGCAACAAATTTACAAACGGCACTAAAAAAAATATACAATCAAATACCTCACCTGATACTTTTCGATCCTTCCGTTGCGGGAACAATCGAGAAAGGTTTGGAATTCTTAAATGAAATTAGTGTTTTTAAGCAACCTATACCGATTATTGTATTCACATCTGAAGATAGCTTAAATTATCGCGTTGAAGTTGCTCGCAAGGGAAGCAAAGTTTTTCTACATAAACCCCTCCCTGCAAATGAGGTTTTAGAAGTAGTAGATCGAGCTTTAAGACAAAATGACCAAACTTCTGAAGCAGTTATTTTAGCTGTTGATGACGACCCACAAACCTTAGCAATGCTGCAAAGCTTACTACAGCCTTGGGGACTAAAAATTGTAACTTTGAGCGAACCACAAAGATTTTGGGAGACCTTAGAAGAAACGGAACCAGATTTATTAATTTTAGATATTAAAATGCCCCATGTAAATGGTATTGAGTTGTGTCAGGTCGTGAGGAATGATGCTCGTTGGGGTGGTTTACCAATTTTGTTCCTCACTGCTTATAAGGATATTGACAGCGTAAATCAAGTATTTAATGTTGGTGCTGATGATTTTGTTAGCAAACCAATTATTGGTCCGGAACTGGTTGCTCGGATTATTAATCGTTTAGAAAGAATAAAACTAGTCCGTACTCTTGCAGAAACCGACCCTGTGACAAAATTAGCCAATCGTCATAAGTCATCCCAGGAAATAGAAAAGTTCTTGCATCTAAGCCAGAGATGTCGTCAACCTTTATGTTTCACAATTTTAGATTTGCAAAACTTTAAACACATTAACAATACATTTGGTTATGCAATTGGTGATTCTGTGTTGCGCGAAGTAGGGCAAACTTTAAGAAAATCTTTTAATCAGGAAGATGTAGTTGCCCGTTGGGGAGGGGGGGAGTTTATTATATGTATGTATGGTGTGGATCGCGATCGAGCACGAAAGGAGATCGGGAAAATTTTAGAAAGCTTAAATCAACAAGAGTTTTTCGCTCCAGATGGTAATAAGCTCAAAGTAAATGCTTGTGTAGGGTTGGCACTATATCCTGAAGACGGTACTGAATTGCAAAAATTATATGTATCCGCAGTCCGGGATTTGTCCAATGCAAAATTGGCTAGAGGTTCCCATGTTTAGCGAAAATCAATTGAAACATTAAACAAAGTAGATTTAATAAGAGGATATTGAACAAGTATAATTGGATTAATTTCCCATTTTTACAACCTTTTATTATTTCAAAAAAAGCAAATCAGGTAAATTATGGCTTTAGCAAGGTCATTCACAAGGATTAGATTAACTTCAAAAATTTTTGGGGCAATATTTTATGTATAGCTTTTCACAGTCCCGCTCTTACAAAAATATAGAAAGCAGATTTACGGTTTGCATTTAGCAATTACTGTAACTATTTTTAGATTTAAAACCTGATTTAAAAACTTTGAATACCGTTTTCTTTTCAAGTTTATAAAAAGTTCCCATATTAGCGAATTTATGTCTTTACGAAGTAGAGAATTTAGTCATTAACTAATTAATCAAAAAAGTATTTAAGAATGAACAGTTCTAGTTCTGAGTATGAGACAGAACGTATTGAGGCTCTTTATGAATATAAAATTTTAAATACCGAAGCAGAGCCAGTGTTTGATAATCTGGTTTATCTAGCTACAAATATTTGTGAAACCCCTGTAGCTGTAATTAATTTGATTGATACCAAAAAGCACTGGTTTAAATCTTGTATCGGTTGGGAAGGAGTAAAAAAGAAAATACCGTTTTGTGATTTTACTATTTCCTACCCTGATCTGTTAATTGTCACAGACTGTTTGGAAGATGAACGTTTTGAGCGAAACTCCTTCACGATCAATGGGAAATTAGTTCGTTTCTATACAGGTGTTCCCTTAAAAAATGCTGCTGGATATTCTGTTGGAACTTTATGCGTACTTGACTATACACCACGTTCTTTAAGCTTAAAGCAGATTGAAAGCCTCAAAGCACTTGGGAAGCAGGTGATGATGATTTTGGAACTCAGACGAGATTCCATTGACGTTCAACAGAAGTCAGAAAAAATTCAACAACAGGAATTGAGTAAAACTGCAGAATTTATTGAAATCAATCAAAGATTGGAATCAGAGGTCAATCAACGCCAAGAAATAGAAAAAGCTTTGCAAATATCTCACAAGTATCTTTCTGGTATTGTTGATATTGCTGACGATGCGATTATTTCTATGGATAAAGAGCAAAATATTCTTTTATTCAATCAAGGTGCAGAAAAAATTTTTGGTTATACCGCAGCAGAAGTAATAGGAAAACCCCTCGATATACTTTTACCAACAAAATACCATCAAAGTCATAGAAAATATGTTGTCGATTTTGAAAAATCAAACGACAGAGCTAGGAGAATGGGTAAACGTCAAGAAATATTTGTCAGAAGAAAGAACGGTGAAGAATTTCCAGTAGAAGCTTCAATTTCTAAATTAAAGTTAGATCGAAATATTATTTTTACGGCGATTTTACGTAACATTAGCGAAGAAAAAAAATCAAAGGAAGCTTTATCACAACTTTCTCAAAAACACGAATTAATTCTGAATTCTATTGGAGAAGGTTTATTTGGTTTAGATAAATCGGGAAAAATCACATTTGTAAACCCTGCAGCAATCAGTTTACTTGGATATGAAAAACAAGAGTTAATCGGTCAAAACATAGATATGCTGCTAGCAAATAACCCATGCATAGCAAAACCTGACGCAGATATTGAATGTGTGGTGAGAAAGTTCAAAATACAAGAAGTCAGCAACGACATATTTCGACGAAAAGATGGTTCGGTATTTCCAGTGGAATATATTCATAATCCAATTTTAGATCGGGGTAAAGTTGTCGGAGCGGTTATTGCATTTAAAGATATTAGCGATCGTCAAATTATCGAACGGATGAAAGATGAGTTCATTTCTGTTGTCAGTCACGAACTCCGTACCCCCCTTGCATCAATTCATGGGTCTTTATGTATTTTAGATCGCGGGTTGATAGATACGAGTTCAACCAAAGGTAAACGCTTGCTACATATTGCTGCTGACAGTACAGCACGCTTGGTGGAGCTGGTTAACAACATTCTAGATATCGAGCGCATCACTTACGGCAAAATGAAGATGCATAAACAAATTTGTGAAGTATCTGAAATTATTGTTTATGCTGCAAATAAAATGCAAAATATGGCGCAACGTTATGGAGTCAGCTTATCCGTATCGACTATTTCCGCTCAAATTTGGGCTGACGGCGATCGCATTATTCAAACTCTAACTAATTTACTGAGTAACGCGATCAAATTCTCCACATCTGGAGGAAATGTGCGCTTAAGTGCTTATATTTGTGAAGATTTAGAAACTTGCATTGGTAACAATAAGAATTTATCTGAATATTTCTCCCGCAGGTATACTGGTACCTACGTTAGCTTTCAAGTAAAAGATGAAGGATGTGGCATTCCCATCGATAAGCTAGATAATATATTTGATAAATTTCATCAAGTTGATACTTCTGACACTCGGAAAAAAGAGGGTAGTGGCTTAGGTTTGACTATATGTCAGCATATTGTGCAACAGCACCTAGGGAAAATATGGGTTGAAAGTAAATTAGATCGAGGTAGTACTTTCTATTTAATTTTGCCCCTACATTTATATGAGGAGTAATATATAGATGAATATCAAAATACCTCAACAATTATTATAAAAAACGTAAATTAATTCTAGTTAAAAGTGCTTCTTGAGTAAAGTTCTGTAAGAATATCAATATTAGAATATTGAATAGTATTTTAATACTTATAAACATTCACTCTATAATTAAAGATGGAAAATAAACGTATACTAGTAATTGATGATGAAGAATATGTTCGGGAAGTCGTTCAAATTTGTTTAGAGACTGTAGCCGGATGGGAAGTTATCGCTGCAAATTCTGGTATTTCTGGTATTGAGATAGCAGAGAAAGAACAACCTGACGCTATTCTGCTTGATGTTATGATGCCTGAAATGGATGGGATAATGACTTTCAAAAAATTACAGCTAAGTCAATTAACTAAAAATATACCTATAGTTTTATTGACAGCAAAAGCAGAAGTTACTCAAGACCAAGAATTAGCTGAAATTGGTATTAAGGCTACTATTCCTAAACCATTCGAGCCCTTAGAACTACCAGTTCAAATCGCCAAAGCTCTTAATTGGGATGTATAAATCTAATTAATTATATTTCACAAAAAATATTTGATAAATCAACCAAAATTAATATTTTAGTTGATTTATGGGAACAGAATAATGCTAATAGCATAAAAGCACTACTAACGAGCCATATTAGATTTTTGATTATTGATTTTTGATTGTTGATACTTTATTCTCTATATTCAAAATAATCCGCGTTATTTATGTAATTCCTCAGTTATTTAGCTTCGTCGTTTTGAAATGGATGCTCTCCAACCTTCAGTAATTTCTTACTTTCTTTGAGTTGTTTCCAAAGAATTTTTATTTCCTTGAAAGCTTCTTCCCCGGAAATTTTTCCATTACTTTCTAGATTACAAATGTATCCAACCTTTTGAGCGAATTCCTGTAGATTTGCATTAAACACTAAATTTTCAGGCTTGACCTTACCGTGATAGGAACTGTGGGGATAAAGAAAATCAAATTTAGTACTCATAGAATTTTCCTGGGATTATCTATACGTATCCTGTCGTTCTTATTCCAAAATTAAAGAATAAATTTGAGGAAATTGTGAGGAGGTCGTACAGTTAACAGTATATTGTACAAAAGTATACATTATACCTCATTCTCTGGAAATTAAATATTATACTGCGATATTTTATTTAAAATATAACCAACCTTTTTGCAATTCTAAACTTAAATTTGAGTGTAACAGGACTTACGCAACGGTCTTCGTAGCGTGTCCGTAGGACATAGATTTGTCATTGCGACCGGAACGCAGTGTAGGGTTAGCGGAGCGTCTCCGTTTAGGAGATAGCAATCTCAGAGTTTTTGGCGATTACTGAGGACGCGCTTTGCGTATGACTAAAGTCACGCTAAGGCTAACAGCTTTGCTGCGGTCTAACGCTGTCGCTTTTCCTGAAGAAAACGCAATACCTACGGTACGCTTCCGCTAAGCGCTAACGTAATGACGGAAATACGTTCATTTTGCGTAAATCCTATGTAAAAGTAAGTAAAGCGATATTATCCAAAAATATTCTGGTAATAAGATTCTATTTTTTTAGCAAATTCAAGATCCATAAAACATAAGAGAAATTCAGATATTGATGTGCAGATAGTATGTACTTGGCGTGGTTTAATTCCTCCAGAATAAGCACACAAATAACCATGAGCAAATATATGTCGAATTGAGGCAGAAATGTAAGCTACATTATTACTGCTCCCAGTATGACATTTATTTAAATTATCTTTTAATTTATTACTTGTTAATCGCTGATATAAAAATTCGTATAGTAAATTCTTTGGGTCTTTTTCTATAAATAACTGAATTACTTGTTCTGGGTTGTATTGTTCTATTTTTGCTTCAAGAAGACCTAAATTCTTAATTGACATAATTTCCATAAACACTTCCAAGGCTGAATGTGTTAGGAAAACTTGAAAAAAACCATCGTATCCATAGACTGTGTTTTCTGCGTAGCCATCTAGATTGATACCTCGAAAATTTTTTGCAACCCTGATTCTACTCGCGAAACGATTAATATCTCCCGTAGAAACATTTTCTGCAAATCCTATACTTGGTGGTCTATGGTTATGATGCAAAATCTCTTGAAATTTATTAAATCCCTGTAATTCCATACCCAATAAGTAGCTAGTTACTTAGGTTTTTAAGATGTTTATACTTCTTAGCCAGTGGGGAAACAATACTGCTAATAACTTCATTGTAGCAGGCTTGGAAGTTAATAGTTTTTTTACTTCTATTTCCCTTTCAGAAAGTAATTTAAAACTTGAAGAATTATTGTGATTTTCAAATTTTTGCCAATAGATATTTTCTACTTGTAATAATTGGGCGATTCTATTTGTAGTTGTTTGATAAGTAAACAGTAATTTTCGTGTTTGGTTATGGCTTTCTATTAATTTATTTTGAGATTTACTTGATGAATTTTTGATAGTTTTAGGATTTCGAGGTTGATAATTTTGAGTTTTTTCCCAGAAGGGAAACCAATTTTGAAAACCTTTTAGTTGGTCGGGATAAATATTTGCTGCTTCTGCAATCAAACTTTGTAATATTTGGCTGTGGGGACGAAGGCGTAAGATTAAATTTGGTAACCAAGATAATAGGTTTGCATCAGGAATCGAAGCAAATGATTTTGCAAGCAATTCGATTACAAAACCTTTAATTCGCGGTGCAAAGGTAAGAGATAAAATAAAACCGTTGAGATAATAGGGAAAAGTACGCATCAAGATTTCGTTTTCTAATACGTGCTGAAAAAATTCCCGCATTTCTTCTAAATGACGTAATGATAATAGCCATTCGGTCGTCCATAATAAACCGAGTTTAGCTGGGTCTTGTTTTTCTCTGGTGGCTTGTTTGACACTAATTAATAATTGACTGCGGTTACATCCAAGGGATAGAGCTAGACTTTCTAAGGTGAAAATAAAGCCCAACATTCCAGCAATTTGTTCGGGGTTCGTACCTCTATCTGCAAATGCTTGCGCTAAAAGGCTTGCATAATGTCTATACCCTACAGTGACAAAATTTTCAATCCATTTGGGTAAACCTTTGGGGGTGGTGCGATAGTAATGGATTAAGCGTCGAACAATCGTAAATATTTCCATTGCATCCTCTGCACCCGTTTCCTGCTGGAGTAGGGAAATTCCATATTCGCCTAGTTCAGCGGTCAAACGAGGATTGTTAAGATATAAAATACTATCTTCAACTGCGTTCAGAACTGTTTTTGCTGTTCCTTTATTGTCAAATACAGCTTTGCGCAAATGTTGCTCGATAACTTGTTCGAGACTAACACCTTCATAACCCAGCATAATTAATGGACGTTGGTGTTTCCCAATCCGAACTTCCCATGATTCTTGAACCGGTTTGAAACCAAGACTGCGATCGCCCATAATTGGTTGAACGATGCGATCGCCTAATAAATAATTGATTCTCCACAAGACATCGGAGCAGTCAAACAATTGTGGTTTTTGTTTGAAATCCATTAAAACCCGTTGTTTCGTTTGGGATTGCAAATTAATATTTAGGGGTGCGAGTCGGTCGTACAGATTTTGTACTAAGGGTGGAAGGGAAGCATAACCAACTCTTCCCACGCGATCGCCACCCAAAAGAATTTGACAAATTTGGGAAATATTACGTTTCTTTGGAGTACGGTCTTTTTCTAAGCAGGTAATTGCTGCATCCTGAAAATCATAGGGTGTGGGATGAAGACGGTTACGCATTCTTGCAAGTAACATGGAAGTCTGATAAATTGCGATGGAATCAGCAGTACTAGCTAAATAACCATTTTTGCGCGCTAAATTAACAATATCTGCACACCATTGTAGTAATTGTTCTGTATCTGCTTCTGCTTGAGCGGGGGGAATGTTGAGAAAAGATACTAGTTCTGAGACATTTTGCTTGCCTGTAAGAGTGTTATTAGTTACAATTGCTTTGACTTTTTTCTTAGATGATTTAGTTTTTGATTTAGTCTTTTTATTTAGATTGAAAGGTTTGATATTAGATAATTTAATATTCTTCTTCCAAGTTGTTTCCGCTATAGAAACAGTACCGGGATGATGAGCAAACTGATATTCAATTGCGGCAAAGCTAGAAGGAATTAATCCATATAACCACTTAGTTTGACTCAACTCTGGAATCTGCCAAATTGTATCATTTTCCGTTCCAAATTCTGCAACATCACTTGCAGCATGAACTGCACCACAAATATAAATTGCATCTTGTGGCTGAATTTTCTTTGCTTTCATATGTTGCTTGATTCGCGTCCACATATAGCGTTCGCGCAAACGGTCATTTTCTAAATCTTTGGTTCGACTTCCCAAGCGTCGCATTAAACTACCAATTAGGAACATTACTTGACGGTAGGTTTGGTAATCTGCATTAATAATTGCTTGTTCGACATATCGATCCCACCACTCAGAAAAATGTCGAGTATTAGAATTTTTGAGAATAAGTTCCAGAAAAACATCAAATTTAGGAATCATATTCCCCATTTCTAATCCTAAAGCCGTACCATGTCTTTTAGCTTCTTCAGGTACATCAGTTTGTTTTTCTTCTAGGTTTTCTGTTTCTTGCTCTTCCCACTGAAATACATAATCTACAGCCCGATCAACAAATACTAACTCAGTTTCAGGATGTTGGAGAGCATAAGCGATAGTCTGATATTCAGCCGAAGCTTCAGTTAAAGGTGCAATTACACTTAAGGGTATTTCTTGGGGTGAAAATGTCTGTGACTCACCTGCAAAGGCTTGTAGAGCTACAGGTAATTTACAATTATGAAGATTTTCGGTAATAGGTCGCAAATCCTCGCACATTTCCATATAGATCGCTTTGGGAGGATTGGAGCTCAAACGTAAACGTCGCAAAATTTGTAAAGCTGAAGCAGGAGAGTGATGACATACGGGAAAAATTTCTAAAGGTTCGGCGATCGCTTTTTCGACATCCCCAACCAAAGCTGTCAAAAATTCGCTTAAAGGTTGGGAATCAGTAGCAAATTGTTCTGCTGTGGTCAGTAATTGTTCTTGGAGAGGCTGGAAAGATTGAGGTAGTTTCATGAGTTGAGTAATAAGTAATGAGTAATAAGTAATGAGTAATAAGTAATAAGTAATGAGTAATGAGTCAGGATTCGTAAAGACGTAGGATGCTATGTCTGTACAGGAGTTAGGAGTTAAGAGTCATTAATCACTAGACTTCCCACACTCCCCACACTCCCCACACCTCCCACACTCCCCACACTCCCCACACCTCCCACACTCCCCACACCTCCCAATTCCTACCGAATCAACCCCATAGCCTCTTTCCCTCCTTGTAAGAAATCTTTCCATTCGCCTTTTTCTTCTTCACTGCGTCTTTCTACAGTTGCGTGCCAAAATTGGTTGATAACCGATACATCTTCCGGAAGACGACGCACTAAAGTACCTACAAGCGATCGCGCTAAAATGGCTGGTTCTAAACTGGTATTTCCAAAATAACGACTGTGTAAAATCGCATCTTCCAATACACCAATTTGTTCCGCTGTAGATAGGGCTGACTCTAGTCTCTGGTCATCTGAAGTTGCAGAATTACTTGCTTCTCGCAAATCGGCAAAGGTTTGTATTAATACATCTAATAAAGTTGGTGGAATATCTACTTCAAAGCCATGACGTTTCATTAACTCTTGGGTACGGAACAAAATAATTTCTTTTTCTTGCTTTTTATTGGTTATAACCGGCATATGTACGAAATTAAACCGCCGTTTTAATGCTGAAGATAGATCGTTCACTCCACGATCACGACTATTCGCAGTTGCGATCGTGTTAAATCCTGGTTGGGCAAAAACCACATTATCGCTCTTCAATTCTGGAATTGAAATATACTTTTCGCTCAGTATAGAGATTAATGCATCCTGTACGTCAGAGGTACAACGGGTTAACTCTTCAAACCTACCTATAGTTCCATTTTGCATTGCGGTCATAATAGGTGAAGGAATCAGCGACTCTTGGGATTGTCCTGCAGAAATTACCATCGCCACATTCCAAGAATATTTAATTTGGTCTTCTGTTGTTCCCGCAGTCCCTTGGACGACATGGGTTGAATTATCGCAAATAGCTGCAGCTAATAGTTCAGCTAACCAACTTTTACCCGTACCCGGATCGCCAATTAATAGTAAACCCCGGTCGGAAGCTAAAGTTACAATCGCCCTTTCTGCGATCGCGCTATCTCCATACCATTTTGGTTCGATGGAGCAATCGAGTTTTTGGGATGGGGTACTACCCAAGAGAAATGTTCGCACCATGTGAGGGGATAATTTCCAAGAAAAAGGTTTTGCACCTTTATCAATTGAAGCTAAATAGTCTAATTCTTGGCGATATTTTACTTCTGCTGGTTGACGTAAGATAGTTTCATTTTTATGTGTTTTACTATTTGTTTTGCTGCTAGTTCTCGCCATAGTATTTCTTGTTCTTCTCATTTTATTGATCTCCAAATTTGTAATACCAATTTCCTTTAAGATTGGTACACTTAAAAGGCGACAAGCCGAACGTTTATAAAAGGGAATAGGGAACAGCGTCAAAGTCTCCCAATACATTGGATGCACTACGTGAACCCGGAATTTAGAGGGATATTAAGCTATAGCTATTGCGTGACCGCAGGTCATTTTTTAACTTGCGCGTAGGGCTATAATTATTTATTTATAAACACCTTTTAAGAAACAATTACCTTTTTCAACTCTTGAATCAATTTCTTGGGACTTCCAGTTAAAATTGGCGTACCTAGTTCTTTCAACTTGTTTCGAAACCATTGATTGACACTAAAATAACCGCTAGTCGTCACCGCTCCTACGGGAATAAAATGGACGCCTGACTCTTGCAAAGATTTAATATAGTCAAATAAAACTTGGTCGCTCCCTCCCTCATAAAAGTCAGAGATTAATACTAAAGCTGTATTTTGTGGAGCTAAAATTTTCTGTGCTGCTTCCTGTAATGCACTATAAATATGGGTTCCACCACCCAATTGTGTCCGTAATAAAACCTCGAAGGGATCCCTAACCCAAGGAGTTAGATCCAAAACTTGAGTATCAAATGCAATTAAATGGACGTCAACATTGGGAAGACCAGCAAAAATTGAAGCCAAAATCGTACATTGAACCATCGCGTCGACCATCGAACCGGATTGATCGACAACAACTATCATTCTTGTGGGTATTTTCTTTTTCGCTGTATTTTGGTAGTAAAGTCTATCTACATATAATCTCCCCTCTTGGGGACTCCAATTGGTAAGATTTTTCCAAATTGTTCGTTTTAAATTCAGATTACGAAATACCCTTTTTGGTGGAACTGAACGATCTACTTTACCAATTGCGGTTTGAGTGACTTGCAAACGTAAAACTTCTGCAAGTTCGTCAATATACTGACGAATTAGACGTTTGGCATTTTTGAGGGAATTTCCTGATAAATTAGCTTTGTCCCGTAATAATTGCTCGACTAAAGCCATGGATGGGTTAATCTGACTTGCTAGATGATCGTCTTGAAGAACTTCTCGTAGAGCCATACGTTGAATTAATTCCCCTTCTAAAGTCTTCACAGTTGCTCTTAACTGTTCTTCAGTTGCATTAAAGTCAGATGTCGTAAAACTATTTTGAGTATTTCCTAATTTTCCAGGTTCGTTCTGATTTTTTTGTCCGTAACTTATCTTTGCAGCTTGTCCACGCAAACTACAACCTAGCGATCGCTCTAAATATCCCACATCTTTGAGCCATTGGGAATATTGTTGAGCGGTAACTGTATTGGTTTGGGTGTTGGGACCAAAGGTATTGAGCAATATTTTTGAGAACACTAAACCGCGTCGTAGAGTATCAGTTTCTTGTTCTTGTTTTTCTAGATGTTTTTTCTCTGGATCTTTATTCTTCAGATTTTGATTCCCCAGATTTTGTGACTCTTCGCTTAACTCTCCCATAATTTCCTGAAGAGTAATTCTTTGCTTAAAATCTGCTTCGAGTTCGGGGTAACGTTGTAGTAAATTTTCAATACTAATATTTGGATCGAGAATTAGCTGGGGTAAGGATAACTCATCAACAATCTCACTGGACATCAGATCAAAATTAGCCCCCTGCTCATTTAAACCAAACATTGTAGTTATTAATCGCCAATAAATAACCTGACGACGTTGGACTATTTGCACTTTCATCTTGTGGATCTTCGATTATGGATTTGCGATATTCAGTTTTTAGTTTATGAACCTCAATTTTTAAGTTTTACTAATTTTTCCTTAATAACTTGCTAGCACGCTCTCGTAAAATACTTACCGTTGTTGTTCTCGATTTATTTCTCAGGATTTTGGCTGCATTTTCTCCCGTATAAATAGTCTTTTGATTCGCCATTACAGCCAAAGGTTGGAGACTCCAACTGCGATCGTCAAATCGTATCAATCCAAATATTTCACTAGATTTCAGGATATTTTCGTCAGTAATTGGAGAAAACTGACTCATACGATTTCGATCTATCTTTAAAGAACCTTTTTCTCCCAAATCAATTACTATTTCACCATCCTGTCGAACAATCTGATAATTATTTAAATAAACAGGTTCGCCAATTTGAATTGGATGACGAGTATCTGGGTTTGTATAACATCCACTAATCTGAGAACTAGGAGCAAAATACTCTGCTGCTTTTTCCATTAACCTGTATTTGCAACCAAATTCTGCTGTGTCTTCCCAAATCAAATCTCCCGTCGGTAACATGGGTATGTTATTCAAATACAATATCTTATTGTTTGCAAAAGCTTGTAATAAAATCTCTGCATCGGGAAATAATAACCAAATCTCGTCGCTAGAAATTGCATCGACTTTATATGCAGATTGACTGATTTTAGCTAATTGGGTGCGATTTTCATCCTGCAATAAACCGTAAATAGTAAAACTAACTAAATTAGCATGGGTTTTTAAATCCATTCCCAACGCGGTGAAACTACCAGAAACAGTTTGTGGTTGAGAATTTACTGTCGTTCCCAATCCTGCGATCGCAGCTTGCGTCCACAAATCCACCCAACGATATAAACAGACTGAATTGCTATCCTTAACGGGAACTTGACGGATTAATTCATTAAAATATCCTGTCAATAATGCTGCTTGACGAATTAATAACGGTTCTTCCTGAATTTTTTCCAAATTAGGGATAAAGGGAACTAAAGTCGATCTATCCAAGCAGGAAAAACCAACCAAAGCAATTTCCATTAACCACTGAAGAATACTTTCTTGGCAAACTTGAATATGAGAAGGTATGTCTATTGATGTAATTTTCAGATCTGCGTCCATAACTTGCGGACGTTCCAATACATCAAGAAGTTGATGTTGTAACCCATCAAATATTGAACCTTGTAAAGCTGCCCTTGTTGCTGCTAAAGTTAAAAAATGTTTTTCGATAAATTCATTTTTTTCTATTGCCCTACAAGCATCATTTACAGGCTTTTCTAACGGCGTACCTATAAATATATATTGCCAAGATTTTAAGGTTTCTTGATGCTGAGACTCTAAATTTGCAAACCCAGTTAAAAAACATTGGTCAAATTCAGCAATTAAATCATATGTTGATTCAATTCCTTCAGGGATATCCTTTAGTCTGTGGGGAAAAGCCATAAAACATACATCGAAATACAGAGGATGAAAATATTTAAATGAACCAACTCATTTCTGGGATTGGTTGGGAAGAAGATTCAAGTTCTAAATAGCGTAAATAGTTGAGAAAACGACTAAAAATTTCGCTTGCAGATTTCTTTTTTATTTTGCCGGAACGAATGGGAAAATCGTCAATATTTTTGATTTTCGCAACTTTACCAGCAACATTTAAATATTGAGCAACAGCTTCAACTCCATAAGCATGAACTCCTTTCCTGAGTAGATGATATAAATGACTGCAAGGATGGTCGAATAATCCTGCACAGCGACGATTATTATTTGTGCTGCAATAATAATTTAATGTTCCTGCTTCAAAAAAAGCGGTATAAACTAGTTTGTCACTAGAACGGCTGGAAACGACTCCTTGTAAACGACCATTGAAAAGTTCTACAAATGGAACTTTTTTAATATTTGTCCTTGTGACTTTAAATAAATCTTTGCGAGCATCAAAAGATGATTGTGAAGACTTTAAAATCATATTCACTAAGTATGAATTATTCAATTTTTTTGAGATTATTGAAAATAAGTTTAAACTCTGATTTTTTAGCTTAAATATTATCTTAAACAAACCAATTCATTTCCGGAATCGGCTGTGAGGAAGATTTAATTTCTAAATAATGTAAATAATTTAGGAAACGACTAAAAACGTTACTAGCAGATTCTTTTTTAATTATGCCTGAATTGATGGGAAAATCATAGGCATTATTGATTTGTGAAATATCACCGGAAATTTTTAAATATTTAGCCACTTCTTTAACTCCATAAGTATAAGTAGCTTCTTCTAGTAACTGATAGAGGTGCTTACAAGGATATCCACGCAAACCACCACAGGGACGATTATTATTCGTACTACAATAATAATTCAATGTTCCAGCTTCAAAAAAAGAAACATATACTCTATCTAAGTTAGAACCGCTAGATATCACTCCTTGCAATCGACCGTTGAATAATTCGACAAAAGGAACTGTTTTAACACTGCGTTGGGTTGCTGTAAGTAATTCATTCCGATTATCAAAGGACGAACTGGAAATATTTAACATCATAGCTGTCAAAATCAAATACTAGTATTTGGGCACTTTATTTAATAATTCCAGACCTAATAATTCAAAAAATATCGGTGGGTAAGCAAATGATTTATTGTTTTGCATAGAAAAATATTTAAACAAATATTCTTCAGACTAGCCTGAAAATAGTCTGAAAACTATTTTTAGACTTCAAAAACAAGACTTTAAATTTGATCTAGATTGATTATTTAGTGGTACAAAACGCCAAATTATTTTATTATAAATATCTACATTTTATTGGCGCACTAAAGTTAACACACTATCTCTATTACTTGAATTGAGATACAAAATCAATCAATTTGTACAAATTTACAGCAGCAAATCATTTATTTTTACGCACAGGAGTATTATTACTGACATTCTCCTCATAAAAATGCGTCAATAATATTACTTTTAGTTTTGAATCACAAAGTACAGGAACTATATTTTTAGTACATAAGTACTGTATTTGATAATGGCATGATGTCGCAAGCATATTTACGAAATCTTCATAACTCGAAGAAACGCTCTGCTTCCGTGTTTGTGCAACACCAGGTTTGTCGATATGTTATCAGCTATAAAATGACTACATCCTTAGTTAACACTCCTATTGCCATCCAGATCTGTGCGACGACACACCTCGAAGTTGTGATCTAGATCGCAATATTTTTGTTCAAAACTATAAATTAGGGGTTTTTATATACGCCTTAACGAGAATCTTATACCAATTTGGAAAAATAATGAGACAGATAGATCTCTGTAGAGACGTTGCATGCAACGTCTCTACCGGAGAATCTGTTGCAATTATCTATCGAATTGGTATTATATTTTCTAATAAAAACTAGCTATAGAAGTAATTACAGAGCTAAAACGCTTAAGTAATTTCACCTAAAAAGAGGTTTTAATAATTTTGCTCAGGGGTATATTAATAAACATTTAGTCCTCGAATATAGGTGCTTTTAAATACTATCTATCCAGTATTTAAATAACTAGTTTGCAATTTGAATCTGATACTATTTTATGTTTCCTGTTATTTTACTTTTTTATATAAAAATTACTTTTTTGCTACGCTTGCGATCGCAAAGTTAAAATACAACTTATACTAAGTGTTCATGTCATTCATCTCCAGCACAAACTACTATGTCCCACAACACCTACGATTTGTTACTGCGTCGCGGTAAATTGTTAGGATACACCGACAAGGACGATTCGCTAGTAGACATTGGGATTAGGAACGGCATAATTGCTGAAATTAGCCCCCATATAGTTGAATACGGAGAAACAGAACTAGATTTGCAAGGGAAACTAGTTTCTCCTCCATTCGTAGAATCTCACATTCACTTAGACTCTGTACTGACCGCTGGAGAACCACGTTGGAATCAGAGCGGAACATTATTTGAAGGAATAAAAATTTGGGGCGATCGCAAACAAAGTCTGTCCCTAGAAGATGTTAAAACCCGTGCGAAAAAAATGCTTAAGCAACAAGCAGCACAGGGGACTTTATTTGTACGTACCCATGCTGATGTGAGCGAACCAAAATTAATTGCTTTACAAGGACTTCTTGAGGTCAGGGAAGAAGTCAAAGATTGGATGACATTACAAGTAGTCGCATTTCCTCAAGATGGTATTTACTCTCAAAAAAATAATGAGAAACTTTTAGAGAAAGCTTTAGAAATGGGTGCTGACGTCGTTGGTGGAATACCCCACTACGAACTAACTCGTGAAGATGGAGTGCGTTCGATTTATAGGATATTTGAATTAGCTGAAAAATATAACCGTTTAATTGATATTCATTGCGATGAAATAGATGACGAGCAATCTAGATTTTTAGAAGTTATTGCTGCTTGTGCGATTCGCTCCGGAATGGGTTCGCGAGTGACAGCAAGTCATACCACAGCATTTGGTTCTTACAATAACGCCTATGCTTACAAATTAATGGGATTTCTGCAACGCGCTCAAATTAACTTTATTGCTAATCCCTTGATTAATATTACCCTTCAAGGTCGGGGAGATAGTTATCCCAAACGCCGTGGAGTCACCAGAGTCAAGGAACTTTGGGAACAAGGATTAAATCTTAGTTTCGGACATGACTGCGTTCAGGATCCTTGGTATAGTTTGGGTACGGGTAGCATGTTAGATGTTGCACATATGGGAGCCCATATTTGTCAAATGACAGGAATGTCAGAAGTTAACGCCTGCTATGATATGGTGACAATTAATGGTATTAAAACCCTAAGTATTAAAGATAACTATGGTTGTAAAATTAACGATGTAGCAAATATGATTGTTTTGGATGTTAGTAATCCTTATGATGCGATACGCTGTCGGTCTAATCCACGATACGTCATTTCCCAAGGCAAATTGCTGACTAGTACAAAACCAGAGCAAATAGAATGGGTAGAAACTTTTCGCATATAGAAAATATTTCCACCTAAATCTTCTCACTTACAACGAAAACACTAAATTTCAAGCATACTTAAAGAAAAGATGCAAAAAGAGTTAGATGTGCTGTTAAACTGTTAAAAAGCGTATTATGTCAAATTCATGCTCGCAATTTGCGAAAGTTTTCAGCAAGAATTTGAAAGACAAGCGAAACTCTTTAGCTGTAAGCTTTGAATAACAAAAGTTTTTATTTTTTTGAGTGCTATTTCAATTTAAGAAAGACTGATCTTTGGGTAGAGTAACCCAAAACCTGTAAAATTATATATTTATATTAATAAAGTAAGAAAAAGTGCTGTTTTGCGATATTGTTACCTGTTTTTTTATTCCGATGACTAAGAATTAACAGTCAAATAGCTCTCAAAAAAAGAAATCGATCGCATCTACAGTGGGTATCTCTGACATCATGAAGTATTCTGCTCCCCAAACAGATCCTGGATCTAAAAATACATTGAAGCCACCAAAATTACAAAGAAGGTGGCTTTGGTTATTGTTAGGAATATTTTTAGTTGGTGGTGGTACTGCAACTTGGTATGTGCTTTCATCCAACAGACAAGAAGGATTTGCTAATCTTAATCAACCTCCTGGGGTACCAGTTGAACTATCTACCGTAGGAACTGACTTGGTTCGTAACACCGAGACCTACAGAGCTCGTTTAGAATCACGACGCTCCATAACACTTCAACCAAGAGTTCAAGGGCAAATCACCCAAATTTTGACTCGTTCGGGAACCAGAGTTCCTGCTGGAACTCCAATTATCCAAATAGATCCAAGAGAACAACAAGCATCACTCAATAGCGTCAAAGCAGCAATAGGAGTAGCACAGTCTCGACTGGAAAATTCTCAAGCTACCTTGAAATCTTTAGAGGCTGATAAGTTATCTAAAGTTGCCGACCTGCAGTTAAACCAACAAGAATACAAGCGTGACTTACAACTCCAAAAAGAAGGGGCGCTATCTCAAAGAAACTTAGACCAAGCAAAGAATAGGTTGGATGCCGCACAAGCAAGTCTCGGTACAATTAATGCTCAAATTGAAGCTCAAAAAGCAGCTATATCCCAATCAAAAAGAGCACTAGAACAGGAAAAAGCCAATGCTAAAGAACAACAAGTTCAGTTGCAGTATTACACGATCGCAGCTCCTTTTACTGGAACAGTAGGAGATATACCGGTCAAAGTTGGTGATTTTGTTAATACTTCTACCCAACTTGCAACTATTACTCAGAATCAACCGTTAGAGGTCAATATCTCAGTACCAATTGAACGTGCACCGGAATTAGAAAAGGGTATGTTAGTTGAAGTTATCAACGCCCAGGGAAATTCTATTGGTACGGCTAGGATATTTTTTATCTCTCCTAGTGTCATAAATGATACGCAATCTATTCTAATTAAAGCACTTTTCGACAATTCCAAAGGTCAAGTCCGGGCTGAGGAATCTGTAAACGCCAAAATCATTTGGGAACAGCGTCAAGGAGTTGTGATTCCAGTGAATTCAGTCGTCAGAGTAGCTGGAGAAACATTTGTCTATGTCGCTGAAAATGGAAAATCTGCCGATGGTAAGGTCCAAATGCAGGCGAAACAGAAACGCGTCAAATTAGGAGATGTTCGAGGTAATAGCTACCGAGTCTTAGATGGCTTGGAAGCCGGAGAGAAACTTATTGTCTCGGGTTTACTTAATCTGAGAAATGGAATACCAATTATGCCAAAGCAAGAAACTGAGAAATGAGGTAATCGGTAATTGGTAATTGGTAATTGATAATTGATAATCCATCTTCCCAATATCCAATACCCAATATCCAATACCCAATATCCAATACCCAATACCTAATCCCTAATAGCCAATAGCCAATCCCCAATTCCTTAACACCTATGTTCGCTGACTTTTTTATTAAGCGCCCTGTGTTTAGCAGTGTTTGCGCGATTATTATTCTGCTGATAGGGGCTATCAGTATTCCGACTCTCCCTACAGACAGATATCCAGAGATTAGTCCAACCCAAGTTCAAGTACTTGCTAACTATGTAGGTGCTAGTGCTGAAGTTGTAGAAAAAACAGTAACTACCGTCATAGAACGTCAAATTAATGGCGTTGAAGGTCTGAAATATATGACCTCTTCCAGTACTAATGATGGTACAAGCACTATTACAGTCACATTTGACCCCTCAAGAGATAAAGATATTGCTGCGGTCGACGTTCAAAATCGAGTATCTCTTGCTGAACCCCAACTACCTGAATCGGTACAAAGAACAGGCGTTACCGTCAGTAAACAGTCAAGTAACTTTGTCTTGGGAATAGGGCTATATAGTGACAATAAAGAGTTTGATAATGTATTTCTTAGTAACTATGCAGATTTATATATAACAGACAACCTGAAAAAGATAGAGGGTGTCAGTAACGCACAGGTTTTTGGCGAACGGCGCTATGCAATGCGTCTGTGGCTCGATCCAAATCGCCTTGCAAGTCGTAATCTGACGGCTCAAGATGTGGTCAATGCAATTAACGAGCAAAACCTCCAGGTCGGTGCGGGACAAATTGGTCAACAGCCTGCTCCAGAGGACCAGATGTATATTAAAGATATACGGGTTTCTGGTCGTTTAGAAGATCCGTCTGAGTTTGAAAATATTGTTATTAGGACAGGGGCTGATGGTTCGCTGATCAGGCTTAAAGATGTCGGTAGGGCGGAACTGGGTGCAGAAAACTATAATACTTTTCTTCGTTTCAGAGCTAAAGATGGTATAGGTATTGGTGTATTACAAACTCCAGGAAGTAATGCCCTAGAAGTCGCTAGAGCCGTAAAAAAAGCCATGGCTGAAATGGCTCAAGATTTTCCACCCGGGATGAAATATCAGGTGGCATTTGATGTCACCATGTTTATTGAAGCATCCTTATTAGAAGTCGTAAAAACACTGTTATTAGCGATTTTTCTCGTAGTTCTAGTAATTTTTATTTTCCTACAAGATTGGCGGACGGCTATTATTCCCGTTATTACCATTCCTTTGGCTTTAATTGGAACATTTGGCTTTGTTAAAGCCTTTGGTTTTTCCATCAATACTTTAACTTTATTTGGTCTGACATTAGCAACCGGGATGGTTGTTGATGATGCGATTGTTGTTGTAGAAGATATCTCTCGTTTGGTTCAAGAGAAGGGAATGTCAGCTCAGTCAGCTGCTTCTAGCGCCATGCGATCGCTATCTGGGGCTGTGATTGCAACTTCATTAGTATTGATGGCTGTATTTGTTCCCGTTGCGTTCTTTCCTGGTTCAACGGGTCAAATCTATCGTCAATTTGCTTTGACAATAGCCTTTTCAATTACCATATCCACATTTCTCGCTCTGACCTTGACGCCTACTCTTTCAGCGTTGCTGTTAAGAAAGAAACCAAAACCACGAGGATTGCTTGGTTGGGTTTTTGGTCGAGTTAATTGGTTCCTCGATGGGTTGCGCAAAAATTACCGTTGGGCTCTCAATAAGATTGCTAGACTTAGATTTGTTGTTTTGGCAGTTTTTGTTAGTTTGTTAGGGATTACAGCTTGGCTGTATAATACAGTACCTACTGCATTCGTTCCTGATGAAGACCAAGGTTATTTTATTACCGTAATTCAAGCAAAGGAAGGAGTTTCACTCAACTACACCAGCAAGGTAATGCTGGAGGTGGAAGAAGAAATTCTTAAATTACCTGAAGTTGTTGGTACATTTGCTGTTGGTGGTTTTAGTTTTAGCGGTGCAACTGCAAACACAGGGGTCATTTGGACAACACTCAAACCTTGGAGCGAACGTACCGGTGAAGGACAATCAGCCCAAGAAATTATGGGTCGATTAATGCCAAAGTTTTTTAGCATTACCGATGCGAATGTTTTCCCATTTAATCCGCCAGCGATTCCAGGTTTGGGTAACTTTAGTGGTTTTCAGTTTCAGTTACAAGACCGGAGGGGAACTACTGGTTTACCTAGAATGCTGGAAGTAAAAGACCAGCTAATCGGGGAAAGTAATCAGCAGCCGGAATTACAGGGTGTACTCAGTACTTATGCAGCGAATATGCCTCAATTAGAGGTTGAAGTTGATCGCAATAGAGCTAAAGCATTACAAGTATCGATTAGTGATATATTTAATACCCTGCAATCATATTTAGGTTCTCGATACGTCAACGACTTTAACCTCGGACAACGTACTTATCGGGTATATGTCCAAGCAGATGCAAAACATCGTTCCAATCCTGAGGACATAGGAAAGCTATATGTCCGTTCTGCAACTAACCAAATGATTCCTTTGAGTAATTTGGTGAGAATCAAGCAGACCACGGGAGCGCAAACAATTAACCACTACAACCTATTCCGGTCAATTGAAATAAACGGTTCAGCAGCTCCGGGATTCAGTTCGGGAGAAGCAATGAATACAATGGAAAGATTGGCAAATCAAGTATTACCAGCTTCCATGGGTTTTGAGTGGTCGGGTATTTCTGCTGAGGAAAAAGAATCTGGCGGACAAGCACCTTTAATTTTTGGTTTGGGTCTAGTATTCGTATTTTTGGTCCTAGCAGCCCAATATGAAAATTATGTGGACCCGTTAATTATTATGCTCTCGGTACCTTTAGCTATTTTGGGAGCATTATCTGCACAGTCACTTAGAGGCGTACCCAACGATATATTTTGTCAAGTTGGTTTGGTGATGTTAATTGGTTTGGCTTCCAAGAATGCTATTTTGATTGTTGAATTTGCCAATCAATTACGGGAAGAACAAGGACTTCCCATAGTTAAAGCAGCACTGGAAGCATCCCAGGAACGTTTGCGACCAATTTTAATGACTGCTTTTTCTACGCTATTAGGAATTTTCCCCCTGATGATTGCAACGGGTGCGGGTGCTCCTAGCCGTCAATCTCTTGGTAATGCGGTGTTCGGTGGTATGTTTGTTGCTACTTTCTTAAGTTTGTTTGTTGTACCGGTTTTGTACATCATTATTGTTTCTCTGCGAGAAAGTTTCAGCCCACCCCATCAAAAACCACCTTACAAACAACTAGGAGAAGATGGGGAAGTTCCTGGAGAAGTGGAACATCCTATCTCTTAAAGTTTGTTTGTAACTAGGAACGGGGATGACTAGTAATTTTTATTACTTTTAAATCACAATGGATGATTTTGCAGATTAGATGCGATCGCCATTGTGATTTTTTTAGGACTATCCCTAATACGGTTTCTACTGGTTAGATTACTATTCCAATGATGAAATGGACTGGTTTCAAAGCCGATTTTGCCGCAGGAGTGGAAACAGCGGCTTCCGTTGGAGGACAGTTAGCTCACTTAATTATTTTTTGGCTTTCCTAGGATTCTAATGTTACACCTCCAGTATGTTTAGCTGCATATGCAGCAGCGGGAATTGCTAAAACTTCTCCACTGAAAACTGCGATCACATCTTGGAAACTAGCGAAACTTTAATGGTTTTTTATCCCAACATAGTAGTTGCAGTAAGTGGTTTAGGAGTAATGATTATTTGGCTGTGGGGATATCGCAAAATTAGTTATTGGGAGCTATTTTCTTGAATTTCTGCTTGCAAAGTATTGAGAATAGCAGTGTATACAGCAGGTGTTAGCGCTGTGAACTGTTTTTCTGGATTTTCAATCTCATATTGTCGATTCACTAAAGTAACAATAGTGATGCCACTATCAGGGAAGTGTAGAGCATAAGCTTGATATCCAGGGTGGTCACCACCCTTACCCCAAGCTTTTCCCCAAGGGAATTCCCTGGACTCTGTACCTAAACCGAACTGACTTATATCTATAAAGGTCAGCATTTGGTTCAGGGATTCTGGCTCGAGTAACTTATCTCCAGAAAGCGCCAGCATGAACCTTGTTAAGTCTTTCGCATTGGAGAACAGCGCGCCATTTGCCCAATATGCTGAAAAATTAGCTTCGGTGAGATCGTCGGGGATACCATCTTGACCAAAACTCCCATCAGCTTTAAATAAATCTTGATAACCACGAGCCTGTCTACCGACAATGTCCTCATCTCCACTAAAAAATGTATGTTTGAGCCGCAGGGGATTGAGAACTTTATCGCGGAGAACTCTGGCGAAAGATGAACCTGTGGCTTTTTCCACAATCATCCCAGCTAAAACACTGCTTGTATTGGTATAACACCATTTACCACCAATACATCCCCCTCCCTGAAAGCGCGGTTTACCGTAAACATATTCAAGTAATTCTTCCGGACGCCAACGTTTAACTTCACCAGTAGCAAATTGCTTTTGAGTTTCGGCAATATAATCTGCTAGGAATTTTTCATCATCTGGGTAATTGTAAACGCCAGCTGTACCGTTTAGGAGTTGGCGAATCGTAATAGTTTTACCGTCAGTTATTTTACTTGCGACTTCAGGAAGCCATTTTTCCAGGGTATCGTCCAGACTTAGTATTCCTTCCTCTACCAACTTTAGTACTGTCACAGCTGTAAATATCTTGGTAACACTACCAACACCAAATATGTCATTTACTCGCATCGGTTCTTTTGTTTCTAGGTTAGAAACACCGCTTGCTCCGAACCACATCCCTTGAGGGGTGACTATTCCCACAGTTGCACCAGGAAGTTGATTATCTTCAACTACTTGGTCTAGTGTGACTTGTAATTTTTGGGCTAATTCTGCACTGATTCTTTTACGTTTTCGTCCTTTCTTTCGACCTTGTCTTCGTTCTTTTAATTCTTGCTTTTTTTGTTTCCAATTTTTCCAAGTTTGCTCCCCTTCATTCTCATTATCAATTAGGGCTACAAATCTTTTCTTCGATAAATTAAAAATACTATTAGATATTTTTCCATTGACTTTGATATTTATGTTTTCCATACTCAAAGCAATCGGTATAACTTGAACTGTTCCTGCTATACTGACCATCAACATTGATGCTAAAGTTGCCCTAACAGAAATCTTCCACAATAAGTTCATATTTTCTTTCCTCTATTTACTTGCATGACATTACTTGTATGACAGTTTCTTGAAGCTGTTAACTTCAATAGGATTAGTTCAAGTAAGCCCTCCTAAAAAAGGAGGGTCGCAAGGAGCAAAATTTTTAGAACTGAACCACAGGCTTTAACTATTTTGTTTGTTTGGGTTATTGGTTCACCCTCAGTCAATTTACAATTAGGTGCTCCGGCTACACATCAACCGAGTGGAGAAACCAAAAAGACCAGATAAAATGACCGACCGGACGATATTTTCAGATGGCTATTAATGTTAATTTCGAGCTAAACCCCTAAAAATACTCCACTGCTCAGAATTGAACAGTGAATTTTTGAGCAACCTACTATTTTTGCCTTATGGCATCCCTCGCCAGTAAGTTATTGTTAACAGGTAAAGCTATTTTCAGTTGGCTCTTTCGCCAAATTTCCCAGCGATTTAAGCAATTAATTTATTCTAATGACTCCGCAGACTACATAGCTTGGCGAAATCAATTTCTATGGCGACGTCTTGGTCTGTGCTTTTGGGTAGCATTTCCTGTCATCTTCTGTAGCTTTGTCTTAGATTGTTACCGTATTTTCTATCTGAATCAAACTGAATTTTATCCCCAAGAGTTAAAACATCTTTTGGTGATAGAAAACTTGGTTATGGGATTTTTTTTACTGGTTTGTCTAAAATTTCACAAAACCAAATTTGGTCGCAAATATCCAGGCGCACTTTTTTTGTGCGTATTCTTCTCATTAACACTGATCCAACAAATAATTGGGACTTTCTGTGGTGTTGCAATACTCAATCTTGGTGGTTGGGGTTTAACATTCACTGCACAAGCAACTATTATGCCTGTACGCTGGCGACTGCATCTCCTATCTCAATTACTTCTACTGGGCTACTATATAGGCGTCAATTCCGTACTTGGTTTTACCAACTTATACCGGAGCTATCCACTTATCACTGTAGAACTTATATTGTTCATATTTTGGTTCTGCTTTATCTGTGACTTGGGTGTATATTCCTACGATCGCTTGCAACGTAATGAGTTTGAATCGCGCCGAGAATTACGAATTTTTCTACATGCTATTTCCCATGACCTATGTACCCCATTGATGGGTAACGCAATTGTATTTCAAAACTTGCTCAAAAAGTCCGATTCAGAAGTAATTGTCAGTTCAAAAATTCTCAAACGTTTGCTAGAGGGTAACTCCCGCCAAATCAATCTAATTCAATCTTTGCGGGAAGCTTACACCTTGGAGGTGCAGGGTGTGAAACTCCATTGCGAACCAATAAAAGTTAGTACTGTGGTAAATTCAGTTCTTTATGATTTAGAACCGTTTATTAGAGAAAACAATACCACTGTTCATAACTTATTAAGCGATAATTTACCTTTAATTTGTGCTGACCCCACCCAGTTGAGTCGAGTATTCAGCAATTTGATTAGCAATGCTCTAAAACATAATCCTTACGAAATCACCTTAACAATAGATGCAAATCCTCAAGGAGAAAAAATTCTTTGTCGAGTTCGAGATAATGGTGTAGGTATAACTCAAAACCAATGTAAGCGAATATTTGAACTTTACACGCGAGGCGAAAATGCTCGTTTTATGCCTGGTTTAGGTTTAGGGTTATATGTGTGCAGACAAGTTATTATCGCTCATGGTGGAAATATTGGGGTCCAAAGTCAACCGGGAATAGGTTCAACATTTTGGTTTACCCTACCGATTATTGAGTAATAAGTAATGAGTAATAAGTAATAAGTAATAAGTAATGAGTAATAAGTAATAAGTAATGAGTAATGAGTAATAAGTAATAAGTAACAAGTAATGAGTAATAAGTAATGTTAGCGTAAGCGGGGCGCGTTCACAAAGTGAGACACTTTAGTGTCTACAGCGCACAGTAATAAGTAATGGGCGTTAAATATCAAATTAATCCTTTACGTAAAGCTACAACAGCAGCTTGGACGCGATCGTTAACAGCAAGTTTGTTCATAATACTGCGGATATGAGTTTTCACAGTACTCAAACTTATATACAGTTGTGTTGCAATTTCTGGATTAGTTCGACCTTCAACTATAAGTGTTAGAACTTCTAGTTCTCGATTGGAAAGCTCACTTATATTGTTATGGGACACAGGCGGTTTAAGATTATCAATAACTTTACGAGCTATTTGGGGATCCAGATATGTTGCACCAACCTCAGCAGCATTTATTGCGATCAATAATTGCTCCAAACTGGTACCTTTGATACAACAAGCATCAGCACCACTAGCAAGAGCAGCAATCATTTCCGTTTCATCATTATGGGAAGTTAATATTACAACCCTGACTGTTGATAGATTAGTCTTTATTTGTTGTGTTGCCGCAATTCCATCCAATCTGGGAAGACCAAGATCCATAATCACTAAATCGGGCTGAAGTTTTATTGCAGTTTCTACACCCAGGTAACCATCTGCTGCTATCCCTACAATTTGGTATTGGGAAGATTCCTCAAAGAACTGCTCCAAACCTAACTGCATGACTGGATCGTCTTCCACAATTAAAATTCTTTGGGGTGGGGTTTGTGCGTTCATCTGTAAGACTGTAGAGGTACTTTATCCGAACATCAAAAAACAGCATCCCATAATTTGCACGCTTACTATCTCTAGATATATGAAAAATTTTAAAAACGACAATTGTGGCACAATAATAAGACACTAAGAAAAAAATATAGATAAGGTTAAGGTTAATTTAGTGAGTCCTACTGCTCAAACTTCGGCAATGAAAGGTCGTGTAGTATTTCCATTTACAGCAATTGTGGGTCAGGAAGAAATGAAACTGGCTCTGATATTGAACACGATCGACCCCAAAATCGGTGGCGTGATGATCATGGGCGATCGCGGTACTGGAAAATCAACAACAATCAGGGCTTTAGCTGATTTATTACCAGAAATTGCCGTGGTTGCAAACGACCCTTTCAATTCGGATCCTCAAGATCCAGAATTGATGAGCGATGGAGTCCGCGAGCAAGTAGAGCAAGGGGTTGATCCAGAAGTAACCCGAGCAAAAGTGCAAATGGTAGATTTACCTTTGGGTGCAACTGAAGACCGGGTTTGCGGCACAATTGATATTGAAAAAGCTTTATCTGAAGGTGTTAAAGCATTTGAACCCGGACTTTTGGCAAAAGCTAACCGGGGTATTCTTTACGTGGATGAAGTTAACTTACTTGACGACCACCTAGTTGATGTATTATTAGATTCGGCTGCAAGTGGTTGGAATACAGTAGAACGGGAAGGTATTTCCATTCGTCACCCCGCACGTTTTGTTTTAGTAGGTTCCGGTAACCCAGAAGAAGGGGAATTGCGTCCCCAATTACTTGACCGTTTTGGGATGCATGCTGAAATTCATACTGTTAAAGAACCAGCATTAAGGGTACAAATCGTCGAACAGCGTTCAGAATTTGACCAAAATCCTCCTAGTTTTCTGGAAAAATATCACTCAGAACAAGAAGAACTACAAAAGCGCATTGTCACAGCACAGGAAAATTTATCCTCAGTAAACCTCGATTACGAACTACGGGTGAAGATTTCTGAGGTTTGTTCGGAATTAGATGTGGATGGTTTGCGTGGCGATATTGTTACTAATCGTGCAGCTAAAGCTTTGACAGCTTTTGAAGCTCGCAAGGAAGTAACAGTTGATGACATTCGTAGAGTTATTACCTTGTGTTTGCGTCACCGACTCCGGAAAGACCCCCTCGAGTCAATTGATTCTGGTTATAAAGTTGAAAAAGCATTTGCTCGGGTATTCGGGGTAGAACTCCCAGAAGATGTAAATCAAAGTAATGGTACCAGTAGAAAAGTTGGAGCTAGAAATTAACTTTTAGTTGTCAGATACCAACAATGCAGTAACTACACCCATTACTCATTACTGTGCGCAATACTTACAGTACGCTTACGCTAGGTCGCGCCCCGCTACGCTAACATTACTCATTACTCATTACTCACTACCCAATCCCCAATCCCCATTATTCATGAGATTTTGGCGCTTTTGGTTAAATGCTGTAATTTTATCCAGCCAGCACAATCCGCCTAGGTTTGTTGAACTTTTGATGTTATCCTTGGCGATTATTATGCTGGCAATTTCTACACTTTTCCCTGGAAAAGAGGCATTTTTAATCTTAGGTCTGAGCTTTGTAGTTGGAGCATCTTTATCAATTTTAGTGCGAGAAGTGATGTCACCGTCGCCCCGGACCCTGATTACACAAATTACAGCAGTTTTATTACTTGTTGTCAGTATCTATGGTTTTGCAGATCTGATACAGCATCTTTAAAGTCTAAAAGTATGTTTATAGTGTTGCTTTTTTAGCCGTTCCCCACTTTAACTGTGCTGCAGGTGTGATGGGGCTTAAAAAACATATGATAAGAGTTCATTAAAATCATATATATAGCAACTAGCTTCGGCTTGCACTTTTTCTCTTACAGCGTAACGCCCAAATCCAACAAAAAGATCCACTCCTGGCTTGGTTTCCAAATCGCTGACACCATCACCTACCATAATTATTTTTTCTGGCGCAAATTTATGACGTAATTTTTCTACGACTTCTAATTTCCCTCCATTTCGAGTTGTAGGATAATCGCGATCAAAATCTCGGTAACTACCGTCTTCGTTAAAGAATAATTCAACAGCTTCAATCGACGATTCAACACCAAGATATTTGGCTAAAGGTGCGATCGCTTGTACGTATCCAGCACTTAAAATAAATGGCGTCCATCCCTTTTGCTTGAGAGTTGCAATTACTTGTTTTGCATTAGGTTCAACCATTTGAACATAAAGTTCGCCGGTTTTTGCAACAGCATCTCGTGAAGGTTTAATAATTTCTAAACGTTTTGCAAAAACACTTTCAATGGGGATCTTACCTCCCATTGCCTCATTGGTCATCTGGACAATTTGCTGACTAACATCATCACCTGCAGTTCGTGCTAATTCATCAATTCCTTCGATACTGCTTAGGGTACTATCACAATCAAAAATAATAATTTTGCTGTTAGCCACGATCCGATGCTTCCTTATCTATAATGAGTATCTTATCAGTTGTTTATAGTTGCAGCACGCTCACACAAACCGTTTATGGGGGATTTTTTGTCCTCAATCCTTTTAGAAATGAATACTCTTGAAACAACTAATAGCTATCAGCACTACGGACAATATATGCTATAAACTGCTCAATTTTATTTCCTATTTGGCATAATGATGAGATGCATTTTTTCTCAAGATTTTTTGCTACCCTGCTCGCAGTATTTTTGCTACCTGTTCTCATGGTTTCTGCACAACAGCCTACGATTACTCCTGGAGACAATCTTGTTGTTGAAGGTCTCCCCCCAATTCCAGTTTCGCTAGTGGATACAGTCGAACGTTATACCCAGTTTAGGTCTGCGAGTATTGCTAGTTGGCATCCTACCAAGCGGCAAATGCTAATATCAACTCGCTTTGGCGATACCCGTCAGGTTCATTTAGTTGAATTCCCTTTGGCTGCTCGCAAACAACTAACTTTTTTCTCAGAAAGGGTTAGTGGTGCAACTTTCCAACCGTCAAAAGGTAATTATTTTGTTTTCAGTAAAGATATTGGAGGTAATGAATTCAACCAGAACTTTCGCTATGATTTTGCAACTGGTGATATTAAACTACTGACTGATGGAAAGTCAAAAAACAGTCGTGGTGTTTGGTCTAATAGCGGGGATCGCATGATCTATTCTTCCACCAGACGCACCGGTAAGGATAGAGATCTATATATTATCCAACCTCAAAAGCCTGAAAGCGATAAATTGCTAGCTGAGGTGGATGGGGGTGGTTGGTTTGGTTTGAATTGGTCTCCTGATGATTCTCAGTTTTTGATGCTCGAGTATGTTTCGATTAACGAAAGCTATTTGTGGCTATTTGATACTCGTACGGGTGACAAAAGTTTAATTACAGCCAAAAAAGAGGGTAAAGAGAAGGTTGCTTACAATGGCGGGATCTTTGCTAAAGATGGTAAAGGTTTATATGTCATAACTGATCGCGACTCAGAATTTTCTCGATTAGCTTATCTGAATCTCACAACTTTTGAGCATACTTATTTAACCAGTGATATTCCTTGGGATGTGGAAGATTTTGACCTTTCGGAAGATGGTAAGAATCTCGCCTTTGTGACCAACGAAGATGGTACGGGGGTTTTACATATATTGGATACCACCACAAGGAAGGAAAAACCACTACCAAAATTACCTGTAGGGCAAATATATGGTGTAAGATGGCACCGTAACAACCAAGATTTAGGTTTTACACTAGTTTCAGCTCGTTCAACAGCAGATGTTTATTCTTTGAATATTATTAATAATAAAGTTGAACGTTGGACAGAAAGTGAAACGGGGGGATTGAACACCGAAAATTTCCCTGAAGCAGAATTAGTACGTTGGAAAAGTTTCGACGATAAAATCATCTCTGGCTTTCTATATCGTCCTCCTGCCAAGTTTAAAGGTAAACGTCCGGTAATAATTAACATTCATGGTGGTCCCGAAGGACAGTTTCGACCAACATTTTTGGGGCGTTTAAATTACTACCTCAATGAATTGGGAGTTGCAGTTTTATTTCCTAATGTTCGCGGTTCTGCTGGATATGGCAAAACCTTTTTAAAGTTGGATAACGATTATAAGCGCGAAGACTCAGTAAAAGACATTGGCGCGTTGTTAGATTGGATCGGTACTCAACCGAATTTGGACAAAAATCGGATCCTAGTAACCGGAGGTAGTTACGGTGGCTATATGTCTTTAGCCGTAGCAACTAAATATAGTAATAAAATTCGTGCGGCGATCGATATTGTTGGAATTTCTAATTTTGTAACCTTTCTGGAAAACACCGAAAGCTATCGACGAGATTTGCGACGGGTGGAATATGGAGACGAACGGGATCCAAAAATGCGGGAATTTTTACTGAATATTTCTCCCGTAAATAATGCGGATAAAATAACCGTACCTTTATTTGTTATCCATGGTAAAAACGATCCCCGTGTTCCTTTGAAGGAAGCAGAGCAAATAGTAGCGACAGTTAGAAAAAATGATGTCCCTGTTTGGTATTTAATGGCGAAGGACGAAGGACATGGCTTTAGTAAGAAGAAAAATGTTGACTTTCAGTTTTACTCTACGGTGATGTTTGTTAAACGCTTTTTGTTGAAATAAATATGTGTTGGGTAATGGGTAGTTGGTAATGGGTAATGAGTATTACATTCCTCCCACACTCCCCACACTCCCCACACTCCCCACACTTCCCACACTCCCCACACTCCCCACACTCNCCTAATACACATGATAATAATCCTCATAGGTGTGTCTGGTTCTGGTAAAACTACGATTGGTAAACAACTCGCAGACTCACTCAACTGGCAATTTTATGACGCTGACGATTTCCATTCAGCAAAAAATATTGAAAAAATGCAAGCTGCAATTCCTTTAGAGGATAGCGATCGAATGCCATGGTTGCAAGCTATAGCAGATGCGATCGCAAAATGGTTGCAGGAAAATCAAAACATAATAATGGCTTGTTCGGCTTTGAAAGAAAGTTATCGTCAGTTGCTATTAATAGACAGAGAAAATATCCAATTTATTTACCTCAAAGGATCTTTTGAATTGATTCAAAAGCGCTTACAAAAACGTGAAAATCATTTTATGTCGGAAAGACTTTTGAAAAATCAATTTGATGTTTTGGAAGAACCTTCTAATATCCCAACAATAGATATTTCAAATCCACCAGAAAAAATAGTGGCAACTATTAGAGAAATATTAAGAAGCAGTTAATTAGCGATAATGATTTTCATTACTTTGAGAATATTAATTGAAAATTAATTTAATACATAAAATTTAATGAAATAAAAATTACTGTTCTTCATTTTATCTTCTTGTCAGAGTCTCAGACCTACATTTATACTCTGAACTAACCAAGGTCTGAAACATTCGATTGAACCGTGACTATACTGGCAGGACGCTATGAACTTACCCGTAAATTAGGTGGGGGAGGCTTTGCAATCACTTACGTTGCAAGAGATATTTTGCAACCAAATAATCCTTCATGCGTAGTCAAGCAACTACGTCCTAATCAAGCTTACCCTGAAGTTGTAGATTGTTTTGAGAAGGAAGCAGCTACCTTGAGCAAGTTGGGGATGCACCCTCAGATACCTCAATTGCTAAATCATTTTCGAGAAGGTCCAAGTCTTTATATTGTTCAAGAATTTATTGATGGACAAAATTTAAGTCAAGAAATATCTCCAGGAAGACGTCTAAGTGAAGGTTATGTTATTAAATTCTTAAAAGAAGTCTTGGAGGTACTTTCCTTTATTCATCGGTACGGAGTCATTCATCGCGATATTAAACCCCAAAATTTGGTACGTAATGCTGATGGCAGAATTTTCCTAATAGATTTCGGCGCGGTAAAAGAAATAGGAAGTTTGTTGGTAGACACTCAAGGTCAAGTTGCTTCGAGTGTTATCATTGGAACGCCAGGATATATGTCCAGCGAACAAAGTTTGGGTAGACCCTGTTTGGCAAGTGATATATATGCCTTAGGGATGACTGCAATTCAGGCTTTAACTGGAATTTTGCCTTCTAAATTAGAAGAAAATCCCGAGACAGGGGAAATTATTTGGCGAAACCAAGCGAGAGTTAGTCGGCGCTTTGGAGAAATTATCAACACGATGGTGCGGCGTCATCATAGCCTACGTTATTCTTCTGCACGTGATGCATTAAAAGCTTTAAGCTCCGACCTCAACGACCATCAAGTATCAATACCTTCCTTGCCTTTATCTGGGAAAGGGAAATATCTTTCGCGTCGCAAAACTCTGGAAGTTCTCGGCTTAGCGGGAGGTGGTTTTTTGCTTGCGGTTGGAGGACAAACCATCATCAGAGCAAATTCTGAACGCAATAAGAAAGTAGCTCAGACTGCGAGCAAACCCAAGGAATCTACAGCAAAAATTCCCCCAAAAGCATTTCCTCAACTAACTCCGACTGCAAATAATAAGGGATTTAATCTTGAGACTTTTGACTTTGAAGTTGTAACAGTTAATAGCCGTGGAGAAGTTACTAATCGTCGTCCTGCTCGTACGAGGTGTTTCGCGGAAAAATTAGGAAATGGTCTCATATTGGAGATGGTGGAAATTCCCGGCGGTGAATTTCGCATGGGTTCACCACAAACCGAGGAAGGAAGAAGAAATGATGAAGCACCACTACATCACGTTAAGGTCGCTCCTTTTTTCATGGGTAAATTTCAAGTTACCCAAGAGCAATATAAAAAAATAATAGGTGAAAACCCCTCTGATTTTAAAGGAGTAAGGCGACCCGTAGATAGAGTGAATTGGCACAAAGCAGTTGAGTTTTGTGAAAAATTAACTCAAATGACCGGCAAAACCTATCGTTTACCTAGTGAAGTTGAGTGGGAATATGCTTGTCGAGCCGGAACGACTACACCATTTCATTTCGGTGAAACAATTCATGCTAAGCTTGCCAATTATGACAGTACTAAAACTTATGCTTCTGGACCCAGAAGTAAGCATGTTCAGGGAACTACACCTGTAGGAAGTTTTCTGCCTAATGCTTTCGGGTTATATGATATGCACGGTAATGTTTGGGAGTGGTGTCAAGATACTTGGCATGCAAATTATGAAAAAGCTCCTACTGATAGTCGCCCTTGGATCAGTAAACCTGATTCTTTCCGAGTGGTAAGGGGTGGTTCGTGGAATGTTGCTCCTGAGAAGTGTCGTTCTGCAGCTCGAGATTTACGCAAACCGGATATTTTTGGTTATACTTGTGGCTTTCGGGTTGTCTGCGATCGCGATTATGTTTTGAACTGAAGTAAGAAGTAAGGAGTCAGGAGTCAGGAGTCAGGAGTAAGAAGTAAGAAGTAAGAAGTAATTAATTTATTAGTCCCCGATCGCCAGTCCCCAGTCGCCAATCCCTGTTCGTACGCGGAGCGTGCGCTCCGAACGCCAGTCCCCAATTCCCAATCCCCATTTATGCTAACATTCCCAAGATGCATTCAATGGGAATGCCTTGAAACCCAATCAGCTCGACTTATTCTCACAATCAGAGATTAATACTATTTCCAGCAACAAACCACCGGTTTTAACCATGGATGTTGCTGCTTTAAGTAAGTGGAAAATGCGAATATTTTCCCACCAACAAAGGATTAAAAAAACTCAACCAGTAAAGCAGGAAAGTTTATTTGCACTTTCACCGGCTGTGGTTTTTTGTGAATCTCCAAAACATGTAGATCCAGATATTATCGATCCTTTTAATCTCAAACCATCACCCCTGTCATTTTATCGTTTACCAACGGATAGTCCCGGTCAGGCTTGTCTTTATTTCGTTATAGATATGGCTACCGATCTACTGCTTTATATTGGTGAAACTTGTAAATCAAATAAAAGATGGAAAGGGACGCACGATTGTAAGCGTTACATTGAAAAGTATCTAGATTTACATTACAAATATGAGTTAAATACAGCAGTCAACATAGCTTTTTGGTGGGACGCACCAGAAAAAACCCGACCCAGACAAGAACTAGAATTAGCCTTAATTCAAAAATGGAAGCCCCCATTTAATAAGGAAAATTGGCAATATTGGGGTCAACCATTTGGGTGAATCAGTTGTCAGTTTATGGCTAACGCCACGCCCTTACGGGCTACAGTTATCAGTTTCTGTGAACTGTTAACTGTTCCCTGTTCACTGTCCTTTGCTATAGGCGATCCGCAAACTTTGGAACAGCATTGCGAAGGATGCGATCGCCATTAATCCTCCCCAGAACCAATAAGGTAACAACAAATTATTTTGAATTTGTGCTGTATCGGAAAGTCCCAAATTCCCAGCGGAATAGCTAAATAAATAGTCAAGTTGGTGAAATGTACTAATACAAGCCTGGACTCCCAAAAATTGAATTGCAAAGCCTTGTAACCAACGAGGTGCTTTCAAACCAACCAATAAAGTAATTAAACCCAAAACGGGTATTGCGATCAAACCAAAAGGCGATCTTACCCATAAAAGACTTGAAATTATGAGAAATCCACCTAAAATTTTTAAACTTAAAGAAGCTGCTTTAAAACTACGGGAAGCCAAAATCAGAGCAGAACCAGCAATTGGTGGTCCCATAGGTCCTGCTGCTGCAACTAGTGATGGACCAATCGGTGCTAACGATCTAGCTAAACTGTAAGTTGCTACACCCGAACCATTAGAAAAAATTTGTAGCTGCTGAAAATTTCCCCCTAATAATAATGCCATCAAACCATGACCCATTTCATGGAACCAGGTTGCCAAAATTGAAAATGGGTATAAAATGTAGTCTCCTGCAGGTATTTGCCACAAAATAATAGTCACAAACGCTGCTGCAATCAGCCAAGTAAATCCCATGCGACTTACAATACTGGGAGCTTGACTAGAATATAAATATTCTAAATATTTTTTTGATTCCTTCATGGGTTGGTAACCTTTAATTTTTAACCCAATTAATAATAGTGAACTTTTTTCTATCCTAACTTTTGTTTTTTTGTGTGTCGGAATTGATTAATAAGGTTATTTTGTTATTTTGTTGTTTATGATACTAAATCTACATTTTTCCCGAGTAAATTATCACTTTTAATTCCTGATTGTTAATTTCCAATTCCTGACCCCTGACTCCTGACTCCTGACTTCTGACTTACCAATAACAAATCCCCTCAACATCTGGAGAAAATATATATTTCTCAACCAGAGTTGTTTTGGGGACAAGAATTAAAAATACAATTTGCTAGGAAATTTGGAACAAGAAAGTTACTAAATCTCCTTTACCCAAGCTTACGCGATCGCCAGGTCTGAGACGGTGCCGATTTCCTGGTAACAAGGGTAAGTTATTGATGTAAGTTCCATTGGAACTACCCACATCTTCTATATAGTAGGCATCTCCTTCAACGCGAATATCTGAATGAATTCGCGAAACAATCTCAGAATTAGGAAAACCTGATACATCAATATCCGGAGGAATACGGTCGTTAGGCTTACCAATATGAATTACAGAAAGATTTTGTGGTAGTTCGATTTCCCGATCGCTTTGCAAGTGAACTAATCTTCCACACACCTGTTGCAGTTGTGTCCTTGCTGCTGGTGCGGGTGATGGAGGTGCTGGGGATGATAGTGGTGCTTGAATTGGATCTGGAGATGGTGCTTCTACCTGAAAATCTGGTACTTCTGGACTAATTACTGGCGGAGGAACACTACCTTCTGGAATTTGTGGAAATGAATCGTCAGGAACCTCAGAACTATAACTTTCTGCTTCTGCTTCGGGAGGTTCTGGCTTTGGAGGTTCTGGTGGTGAGATTTCCTCTTGTTCCAGAAACATCGGGTCCAATAAAGACTCTGCAGCTTCTTCAGGATTAACTGGAAAAGGTTCTGGATTTGAGTTAGGAGCTGCAACTGCAGTGGGCGGTAAAGGTGAAGGATCTGGAAATTGGGGATCGCTAGATGTGGTTACCACCATTGGCTCTGATGATGGAATTGGATCGGGAGATACCAAAGGCGGTACTTCTAAAGGAGGAATATCGGGAGCAATTGTGGGTGCAGCATTAGCGCTAGCAGCCGAACGAAGGTTATAACCACATTGACCACAGAAGGAAGCATCAGCCTGAACTGTTGCTCCACAGTTAGGACAACTTGTTGTCATTGGTAAAGGAGTATAACAAGCTTCGCATTGCACTGCACCATCTGGGTTGGGATGGCTGCAATTTGGACAGACAATCATGGAATTAAGCCCTTATTCATCATCTTAATCTTAAAGTTGTGCAAGCACAGTATTGAGCAATTTTAGCTTTCGATACTCATAACTCCAAACATAACAATTAGGGTCATGCTATGCTCGCAAAACTATGGGCTAATACACCCTGCAGGAAACGCTAGCATGACTCATATTCACAAAATAAACTTTACGCTTAAATTGCGCGGATCAAACCCTATTTTTGGTGGGCGACTTCACTGCCTGCTGCTTGATCGAATAACCACCAAAGTTCGCCTTGGGGTTGGATTAAGCGAGACGGATAGGTGGACGAGTCAGCTTGGGGAGCGAAGACCTGTGCTAACGCCGGTTTTTTATTTTCACCAGCAACTAAAAAAATTACGCACCTGGCAGCATTAATAAATGGGTATGTAAAGGTGAGGCGAGAATTTCCATCTTTATTACCTACTGTTACTAGGCGATCTTTTACTGCGAGTGCTTCTGTATGGGGAAATAAAGAAGCTGTGTGAGCATCGTCGCCCATCCCTAACAAATTAACATCTAAAGCTGGAAACTCTCMAGGAGATACTTGGAAAAATTTTTGTAAGTGTTCCTCATATTTTACAGCTGCTTGACTTGGTTGTGCTGCATCGGTAGGCATTGGATGAATATTACTTTCGCTTATTTCCACTTTGTCTAGCCACGCACGGCGAGCCATCAATTGATTGCTATCTTGATGTTCTGGGGAAACATATCTCTCATCTCCCCAAAACACATGAATTTTATCCCATGGTAGTTTTTGATTTGCGATCGCTTCGTACAACGGCTTGGGTGTACTACCACCAGACAGGGCGATGGTGAATTGACCTCTTTGTTGAATAGCTGGCTCTATCTTAGACAAAATTAGTTCCAGGGCTCTGTTTACTAATGCTGGTTTGTCTGATAAAACTTCGATCTTTTTGTTCATCGCTATTGTCATTATATTGCCGACTTCTCTTCTGGCAATACGATAGCGAAATTATTATGGTATGTGCTTTACTTTTTGAAACTTTTAAGGAAAGTGGGGGATTGGCGACTGGTGTTAGCGGAAGCGTGGCGTTACCCATAAGCACTGCGTGCCGCCGCCGCAAGCGGCATATGGGGATAAGGAGTTCTAGTCGGTAAGGGTATGGCGTAAGCCATAAAATAATAACTGTTAACTGACAACTGATAACACTGGATAATCTGTATAACCTTTAGTACCTGGACTATAGAATGTAGAAGGATCGGGCTGGTTTAGCGGCGCACTGCGGCGAAAGCGTTCCACTAGGTCTGGATTTGCAATGAAAGGAACGCCGTAGGCGACTAAGTCTGTTTTACTATTGTCAATCGCTTCAGCACCCATGAGAGCATCATAACCACCGTTAATCATAAATGTACCCTTAAATGCTCGTCGCATATGAGGAGCTACGCGTTCTCCAATATCATTTGCTAACACGTGACCTGGTAATGCTTCCAGAACGTGAAGATAAGCTAAATTGAATTGGTTGAGCACTTCGGTCGCATAAGTGAATAGGGCAATAGGGTCGCGATCGCTTATATCATTAAAGGCGTTTGTTGGCGATAATCTAATACCTACTCTGTCCGAACTCCAAGCATCCACTACGGCTTCTGTTACTTCCAACATAAATCGAGCACGATTTTCAATACTCCCACCATAAGCATCTGTTCTCTGATTAGTAGAGTCTCGTAAAAATTGATCTATTAAGTAACCATTAGCTGCGTGAATCTCTACACCATCAAACCCAGCTTCTTGGGCTCTTTTTGTTGCATCAACATATTGCTGTACAACTGAGGGTATTTCTTCGGTTTTCAGAGGACGAGGAGTTACATAAGGTTTTTTACCTCCAGGAACATGGACTTCACCCGCAGGCTTTACTGCTGAGGCTGAAACTGGTATTGCACCATCAGGTTGAAAATCTGGATGTGAAGCTCTACCAGTGTGCCATAGTTGCAAGAAAATTTTTCCACCTTGCTTGTGAACTCCATCAGTAATTTTTTGCCAGCCTTTCACTTGCTCCGCGGTATGAATTCCTGGTGTATCAATCCAACCTATACCTTGTTCCGATATTTGTGCTGCTTCCGTAATAATCAAACCTGCGTCTACACGTTGAGTATAATACTCTAACATCAAGTCATTGGGGACTCTCTCAACACCAGTTCTACCTCGCGTTAGAGGTGCCATCACAATTCGATTTTGCAAACGGATTGCACCTAGTTCCCAGGGCTGGAACAACGAGGCAACTTTATTATCTACTACTGGTACAACTGATGACATAATGGATCTCCAATATATTTATGGCATTGATAAGAAGTTTGTTCTCAATATTTATTCGATAATACCGAATAAAAGAAATATATCGCAATTAGGATCCATATGCAACAAGCGTTGATGTAGTTAGAATTTCATTACCGCATAATTAAGCAGAGGTAATATTATTTCTATCTCTTTCGAAAAAAGCATCTTTGGCGACAAACATTGCGTTTAATGCTGCGGGGAAACCTGCATAAATAGCCATTTGGATAATTACTTCAATAATTTCTTCGCGACTACAACCGACATTTAATGCAGCGTTAATATGAACTTTGAGTTGGGGTTGAGCATTACCCAGTGCTGTTAATGCTGCAATTGTCGCAATTTCTCTCTTCTGTAAATCCAATCCCGATCGCGAGTAAACATCTCCAAATCCAAATTCAATTATGTAGCGTCCCAAATCGGGTGCGATGTTTTTCAGACTTTTGATAACACTTTCTCCTGCATCACCATCAATTTCTAACAGTTTTTCCCAACCGCGCTCATAACGGCTCTTTTCCGCTTTCTTCAGATGATCCTGTGTCGTCATAATCCAACTCCATTTTTTTGTAGAGTTTAATCTTGTCTTGAATGAGTGCTAAATTTTGATTGAGCCGATTCAACTGTTCTTGCACCTCTTGCTGATGAACTTCCAGCAAAAATCTTCGCTCAGGAATTGTACTATCTCCCTGTCGTCTAAGTTTAGCAAATTGCTGCATTTTAACAATCGACATACCTGTAGCTCTGAGCTTGGTAAGAAAATTTATCCAGGCGATATCCTGCTTAGAATAACGACGGTGACCGCTTGGAGCGCGGCTTATCCGATCTAGCAACCCAATTTGCTCGTAATAGCGCAAGGTATAGGTACTCAGTTGAGTTAGGGCTGCAACTTGTTGAATGGTCAATTCTGCATCCATAAAACTTAGTTTGCAACTTAGAGTACACTCTAAGTCAAGGGTAAAAAAATAGAGATGAAGTAAATTAATAAATTATACTAAGTCCGGGTTAATTACCCCTTTTAGAATCAGAGAGAGAAGTGTGGGGGAGTGGAAAGTGTGGGGGGAAATCCCAAAAAATATAAAGGGATTTTAAAAATCGGATTTGGTATTATTATCTCGAACGCATATTATCTCGATCGCAATAGGAAGATTCATCAGTGTATTGAAATGCAAAAAGAGCAACAGCCGTTTTGGTAATCACCAATTAGCCATTACCCATTACCCATTACCCATTACCAATTACCCATTACCCATTACCCATTACCAATTACCAATTACCAATTCCAATTACTAATTCCAATTAAAAAACTAAACTTGATAAATGTTATTCCAATCAGGGATAGCATCTTGCTGAGCAATTAATAATTGCTGAATACCTTTTTCTGCAAAGTCCAAAAGTCCACCTAATTGTTTGCGACTAAAAGACCCTTCTTCAGCAGTTCCCTGAACTTCAATAATTCCCAAATTTTGGTTCATGACTACGTTAAAATCAACGCTAGCAGCCACATCTTCCTCATAATTGAGATCTAAAAAAGGTTCTCCCTCCAACAAACCTACAGATATTGCTGCGACCTGTCCGACAAGTGGAGATTTTTCTAAAATTCCTTGTTTTAGCAAATAAGAAATTGCATCTGCTAATGCTACAAAACCACCTGTAATTGCTGTGGTTCTAGTTCCTGCATCAGCTTGCAATACATCTGCATCAACTATTAAAGTTCGCTCTCCTAAAGCTTCTAAATTAATCGCCGCTCTTAAACTACGTCCAATCAAACGTTGAATTTCTTGTGTCCGTCCAGATAGCTTTAAAAATTCCCTTGCTTGTCTTTGTGAAGTTGCAGAAGGTAGCATGCGATACTCTGCTGTCAACCAACCTTTCCCTGTATTTGCAAGAAACTTGGGAACTCCTTCATTAACGCTGACAGTACAAAGGACTTTAGTATCACCACATTTTGCTAGCACAGAACCGGGAGCAAAACGAGTAAAACCTTTTTCAAAATTAACTGGACGAAGTTGATAGGGTTGCCGATTGTCCGGACGCTGCCAAACCATTTGAGATGCCTCAAAAACTTAATACAAGGTACAACGAAAAGACAATCTTTTCACAAAAATCTCTGTAAACTATTCAAGCATTTTTGTTACAAGGTTTATTACTATACATCGCTTTTAACTAAATTAAGTTATATCCCTAGGGAAGCAAACAGAAAATTTTGTTTGGCGATCTTGACTTTCTACATTAATTTCGCCACCTAAAAGTTCTACCATTTTTTTGACAAGTGTTAACCCTAAACCTGTTCCACCATAACGCCAGGGGTCATTTTTGGGAACTCGGTAAAATTTATCAAAAATATGTTCTATCTCTGAGGGGGGTATTTCTACACCACTATTAAAAACGCTAATCTCTAATTTTGAAAAATTTGACTTAGCAATAATAATTATTCTTTCTCCATTTGGCGTATACTTGCAAGCATTGCTTAGTAATTCATGTAAAATCCGCTTCAACATAGAAACGTCAGATTTTAACAAAGGTAATTTATCTTCTATGTCAATTATTAATTCTTGTTGTTGATTTTTACTTACCGGAAAAAATGGTTCCACAATTTCCGGAATCAAAATATTTAAATCGATAAATTCAGAAGTCAAACTTTCAGCTTCTGCATCTATATGACACACTGTGAGTAAGTCATCAATTAACTTATTGTACCTTTGGGAAGCGTGATGAAATATATCTATAACTTTTGCTAGTTTAGGTGATTTTTTGATATTAGTTTCTGCTTCGAATAACTTATCTAAAGTTTGGATAGAAAGTTGAATGCTACTCATAGGTGTTCGTAACTCATGGGAAACACTTTTGAGAAAATCATCTTTAAGACGATTCAGTTTTGCTAATTCCTCAACTTGTATTTGTGAAGCTTTATAAAGTCGTGCTTGGCGAATAGCGATCGCACACTGGGAAGCGATTTGTTGTACCAAACGCACTTCAACATCTTTAAATATTTCTTCTCTAGGTCTGAGCAACCATAGATTACCTAAAATACCCTCCACTCCGTGATTTTCAAAAATAGGGCAAGCTAAGCAAGCTGATTGAATTACTTTATGATTTAAATCTGGAATATTTTCAACAAATTGTAAAGATTTTTTTTGTAATAATTGTTGATAAACTTCAGGAAAGTCTGCAATCCTTATACTGATTCCCTGGGATTTAGATACTATATTACTGCATTCATAAGCAACAATCGCAGTTGTATGATATTGATCGTAAAGCTCAATATGACAACTCTCAATATGAAGTACTCTGGCTAATTCTTCAGTCGCTGTTTGTAAAATCTGACTTTCATCTAAACTATCACGAATTTTTTCAGTAATCCGTCTGATTGATGCCTCAAAATTGAGTGCTTGTTGTAATGGACAAGTTTTTTCCTGGATTTGAGATGTAACTTGTTCGCGAACCTGAAGTTTATCCTGGAGTTCGTTCCGATTTTTCACTGTAAGACATCGACGCATTTTTTTGTAGTGTTAAGTTAGTTTGGGTACAGACTAAAAATGACTAATTTATAACTGTTTCTTTTTCATTCTCCTCCTCCCTAAGTAATTAAATCCTCCCAGTTAAAATATTTTCACTTTATTCATATTTTCTGACAGTGCCGTGAGAAATACTACCTAAATATATTTAAGACATCTTTGAGACTTGATTCTATTTATAGCGATTAAAAAGTTCTAATAACTTTCAAAACTTTTATTAACGCACCCAATGATCGTTAGTAAGAACAATGGATATTTACTTAATTGGAAGATTGTGTATAAAAATTAGTTTCTCTGTATTAAAACTTTAAAGCTTTTCCCATCGATAAAAACTTATAATTTTCTAAAATTCTGACTTTTGTCTACAATTGTCTTTCTCTTGTATCTCTAAGTGTATATATCGATTTACCCTTTTTATTCCAATATGTAAGTAGGTTACAATTAATGTCTTAAATCTTTATCCATTGCAATGATAGTAATTAATTTGTTGATTTATGAGTTAACAAATTAAATTGCGTTATAAATATTACTACACATCCAAGAGGATTTCTCAATAAAATTAGCTAAAATAATTCTTAAATTTATTTAACTCTTGAAGAAACAACGATTTTTAGCTGCGCTAAAAAGTAAAATGCCAAGAATGTAAGTGACTTGACAAGCTTACAATCCAATTATAGATTAATTTCATAGCTATTTTTGTTACTAAACTCAACATTTTGTAGCTTAGTTTGAATATACTTAAATAAGTGAATTATATCTAAAATTATTTGATGTCATTTATTGCTTGTTAATCTTTTGGTAACCTTGATGAATGTAAATACTCAGAATACTTACAAAAAAAATTAACTATATATTTTATATATCAATGTATTATTACGTCTGAATATCTTTTGAATATTATATTTTTAAGTCAATATTTTAAGTCGATATTTTGCAGCTTATATTTTGATGTTTGGAAAAGCAGTTTATCTCTCAAACACACTTCAGCCAAACACACTTCAGCAAATAAATAAGTTAAGAAAAGTTTTAATTGAGATCAAAAATACTTCAAGGTCTTTCTTTTGGTAAGAATTGTGTACATTTATCTTTTGATATAGAAATCATCAACTACCGTATGTTCATAATTTGATTTTTTGATGCAATCATTATATAAAACTCATAAAATAAGCCTAAATGCTTTATGGATCAATGCTTGAGGCATTATGAAAATAAAATCAAATAGATTTAAATCAAATTCTTGATACTTTGCTGCACTTCTTCAGAGCTTCGATCACCGTCAATCTTCAACAAACGACAACGCCGGTCATAATATTCAAGAATAGGAATAGTACGCTCGTAAAATAATTCAATGCGACGTTGAATTATTTCTGGTTGGTCATCCGGAAGCGAACGGTCCAAACAACGAGCGATCATTGCGTCTTGCGTTACCTGCAAATAAATAACCCAATTCAGTTGTTGTCCCAATTCTTCCAACAAAAAATCCAGTTCTTCTGCTTGAAAAGCTGTACGAGGATAACCTTCTAATAACCAACCACCCTGGAATTCTGGTTCTTTGAGGTGATTTTTAATAAACTCAATCATCATTTCATCCGGTACTAACTCCCCAGCTTCTAAATATGGTTGAGCGCGAATTCCTAAATTAGAAGAATTAGAAATTGCTTTCCGTAAAACCTCACCTGTGGAAATTATAGGAACATTCAAATTCGTACAAAGCATCTCTGCTTGCGTACTTTTACCAGAACCCGAACCTCCTAAAATTACCAATTTCACAACAAAGTGCTCCTATCAAATGTTACATTAACAGCTATCTAAATTAGTTTTTCCCAAATAAACGATAAATTTAACATTTATATCTCGTTAGGATTTGCAAAACACAAGAAATCAAAATACTAATGTCATATTCCTAATTATTTTGAATTAATTTGTACTGCTGTAATAATGTTTAAATTTTTACTAAAAACCTTTAACGATAATAACTCATACAAATTTTGAAAGACCTTGACTTAACAGCAAAGCAAGTGTTTGACTAATAATGCACTGTAAGCACAATCAACTACAGATAACTAGATATAGCTTGCTTAAACAAGCATATTTAGAACAATAGATATCAGTAAATTCTCTTTACTCTCTAGTAATTTTTTAACAGGGAATCATGGTCGCCCAACTGGAAAGTCCAAACGTAAATTTAACCAACAGCTTACCATATTCAGTAGAAGGTTTACTACAAGTTTTCACTAGTAATCATCGTAGTTTTTTTACAAGCGTCATCGCTCAATCACTGAGGATAGCTGGTCAAGGAACTTCAGTATTAATAGTCCAGTTTCTCAAAGGTGGTATACGACAAGGCTATGAAAAGCCGACTCGATTAGGACAAAAGTTAGATTGGATTCGTTGCGATCTACCCCGTTGTATTGACACACCCCATTTAGATGAGGCTGAAACTGAATCGTTACATCAATTGTGGCAACATACACAAAAAGTAGTACGGGAGGGTAAGTATTCTCTCGTTGTTTTAGATGAGTTAAGTTTAGCAATTCACTTTGGTTTAATTCCTGAAGCAGAGGTTTTAGAATTTTTGGCAAAGCGTCCGCCACATGTGGACATCATACTTACAGGTGCTCAAATGCCTAAATCAATTTTAGATTTAGCAGACCAAATTACAGAAATTCGACGCACTCATGAATCATAAAACTGCTTGACAAGTTCCATAGTACGTGGAGTTAACTAAGGTGTAGTGTGGGCAATGCCCACTTTACCGAAAAAAGAAGACTCTTAAACTCTCATTAACTTAAAAGCTCTGTTCCATCGCAAAAATTTTTGAGATACGATTAGAAACTGTGTTTGTTAACAAAAAAGAATATATATGTTGAAAAATGACAGATGGATTATTGAGCAAGCCAAGACAGGCATGATTGAACCCTTTGAATCTTCTTTAGTACGTGAAATAGAATTACCAGATAAAAAATTTAGAAAAGTTTTAAGCTATGGTTCTTCATCCTACGGATATGATATTCGTTTAAGTCCCAAGCAGTTTTTAATTTTTAGACATATTCCAGGTACGGTAGTAGATCCAAAAAAATTTAATCCAGATAATTTAGAATCTGTACCTTTACATCATGATGAAAATGGAGATTATTTTATTATTCCGGCACATTCCTATGGACTAGGAATTGCCCTAGAAAAATTAATTGTACCGCCGAACATCACCATCATATGTCTTGGTAAGTCAACATATGCAAGATGTTCTATTATTCTCAATGCTACTCCTGCTGAAGCTTGTTGGCGCGGCAATTTAACTTTGGAATTAAGTAATAGTTCCAGCGCAGATTGTCGAGTTTATGCAAACGAAGGTATTGCTCAACTATTATTTTTTGAGGGAGAACCTTGTGATGTCACCTATGAGGATCGTTTAGGAAAATATCAAGACCAACCTCATCAAGTTGTACTCCCAAGAGTTTAAAATTTAAATAAGAAGTTTCCAATGCCCTATACAGGTTCCATGACCAGGGCTTTGGTTTTGTATGACGAATAGTTGGAAATTGATAGTAAATAATTGATAGTGACAAAATTGATAGTGAAAACTTACTTCCATCCAGTTTCAGCTTTTCCTAGGACATAAGCTGCAACATCTCTAATTTCTGTTACACTCAAACGGTCTTTGTAGGCTGACATATTATTCTTGCCATTTGCCACAATCGCAGAAATTGCTTCTACTGAATCCATTTTGTATCTTTTCAACGCCCTTAATTTTAAATTTTTTCCCCGCCTAATAATGTTTCCACCGTTGATATGACAACCAGCACAATTAGCTTTAAAAATCTTCTCGCCATTGGTTATATCTGCTGGGATATTCATTGCTGAAGCGCTGGGGAGGAAAACTGTGTTGGAAAGTAATAGGAGAAAAAACAAAATATAGAGTAACTTTAAAGGCTTTATCGATTTCCATAATTGCTTGAGTGAATACATAAATTTTTTACTTGCAGATTTTTCGTTCGCAGATTTTGGACTTTAACATAAATAGATTTTATATAGCATTGGACTCTTACATTCTGACTTCTGGCTCCTGTTGTAATTCAATCAAAATCAGTTAATAACCACTGCCATTCTGTAACTACGTTGCTAGGAATTTTCAAAGTAAGATTTTCCTGAAATTGCAATGGGATATGAAGCTCTAAAGAATCTGTTGTGGATAACTGACTTAATATATTTGTCAGTCTGTATTCCCCCACGTTGGGCGCAGGAGAGGTTTTGGCGTAAACATCAATCGCACTGAGTAATTTCCCATTCCTAGTTAATATTTCCAAGGATTGGGGATGAGAAATTTCTACCACACCTGGAAAGCCTACTAAACGCAGGTTAATATTTTCTGCAGCGCCAGGATTGTTTTTTTTATAAAGTACCACTTGCCAAGCCATTCCCGAATCATCTTTAATCGAAACTTGGGAATGATACCGTAAAACCCCAGGTGTTTCATGATGCTGGCGTAGTAATGCTAATGCTTCTCCTGGCATTGATACTAAGTTAATTACTATTAGAAATAAAACAATTAACCAGTAATGCCAAAGTCGCCAGAAATTGTCCCAATTGCGACTTCCTATCATTATATTTATCTTTTGCTCTGCTCCAATAGTACAGTACCAAAAATCATGTCATTCACGAAGAAGAATAAGTCACCCATTGCAGCGATCAAAAATAATACCAAAATTAAGGGCGCACTTCGGTGCGCCCCTACAGTCAGCTATTAAATATTATTTTGGTAGAATTTTAACCAATGTTTTTTCGCGGATATTGAGGACGACAAGGACTTCCCCAACAAACTTGTCCTGCAGGTATTTTTGTAAAAACGCTACTCCGAGCACCAATTACAGCGTTAGCACCAATCTCTACTCCCGGAGCAATAAAACAATCAGTAGCAATCCATGCTCCATCACCAATGGTAATACCTGCAGTTTTTAATCCAAAAGCTGGATCGTGAATATCGTGGCTACCAGTACACAGATAACTTTTTTGGGATACAATACTATGATTACCGATATTTATTGCTTCAAAACTATATAAAACAACGTCATCGCCAATCCAACTGTAATCACCAATAGTAACTTTCCAAGGATAAGTAAAACGTGCTGTAGGTCGAATCAGTACTCCCTTACCAATACGAGCGCCAAATAACCGTAAAATAGCACAGCGTAAACCATTCATGGGATGGGGTGTCAAGGGAAAAGCAATTGCTTGTACAAACCACCACAACAATACAAACCAACCGGGACGCCCTCGGTCGAACCAAGATTGGTCGTATTTACGCAGATCTACAAAAGGTTTTGTATCACTAACTGAGAATGGTGCAGTATTCATTGGGGATTAGGGATTAGGGATTAGGGATAGCACCGCGTGCCGCCGCGGCATATGGCGACTGGCGACTGGGGTGAGCCCGCACCTTACGGTGAATGGCGATTTTGGGATGGTAATAGTAATTCTGAAATTTGGAATGGTGCGTTACGCGATGCTAACAGCACCCTACTTTTGTCTTTATTTAATCCACATTCCTAAGTAGCAGTTTGTTCGATTTTTTGAGTCAGGGATGATGAGCGATCGCGATTGACTGTTTTATTTCCGGTATTGAGTTGACCGTCACAGTTACGTAATTCGAAGAGTTTGACGCCGATTTGATATTCATATTGACTCAAAAGTCTGCCGTAGATATATCCGGCTTTCCCATCTAAAAAACCACCCTGAAGAATGTAGAACAAAATAAAGCGGAGCAATGGTTTAAACGGTAATCTCACCCAAATTTTCTTCAAAAATCGTTTGCGTTGAACTGCATCGCCAAACAAACTCGCGCCGATTGTACCGCTATCACCTTTACCTGTAAGTAAGTTGTAATATACGCGAGCTTCCCAGTTGGAATAACGATTATGTCGCGCTAACCAATGGTATAAATCCCGGAAGTCTTCATGAAGCATATCGTTTTTGAGATAGCCCACCTTCCCATTTAAAATTACATGTTCGTGAACTTCGTTATCACCTGTGTTGCGAATATCTTCTGTATTTAGGTTTTCGTAGCGACCTAGTTTATGTTTAAATAATCGCAAATTCCAATCGGGATATTTACCACCGAAGCGAATCCATTTACCTAAGAAAAAGACGCGACGATTGAGGTAATAACCATTGAATTCAGGATTATTAATTGAGTAAGCAATTTCTTGCCATAATTCGGGAGTAATCCGTTCATCACAGTCAACAATTAATACCCATTCGTTACGAAATTCTATATTTTCTAAAGACCAATTTTTCTTCTTTGGCCAGCGTCCATTAAAGTGAAATTGGACAACCTTTGCTCCATAGCTTTCGCATATTTCAACACTTTTATCGTCGCTTTGGGAATCAACAACAAAGATTTCGTCAGCTTTTTGCAGGCTCTCTAAACAAGCAGGTAAATTCGCTTCTTCATTTTTGGCTGGGATTAAGACAGAAACGGGAATTTTGTTAGACATAATATAATTATTTTTTATTTTATCTTTGTGTTGTTATTTCTTAGTTAGTATTTCTTAAGTTGTAAATTTCTCTTTAGTGTTTATTTTTTGAGACGAGACCCCGAACAGCTGCATTCAAATAACCAATTTGACCATAGGTATAAACAATTTTGTCAAAGCGTTCTGCTGGGTTCCAAATACATTGCAATGCTTTATATAGACCGCGCAAAAATCTTTCACTACCACGTACCAGTTGACCGACACCAGCAGTTCCAGCCAATTGCTCTCGATAACATTCGCTAATACCTTGCCACCAACCTCTACGGAAAAACCAGGAACGCTTGATTCGTTCTTCAGAGACATTATGTGCAACTAAAGCATCAGGTAGATATGCCACTTCCCAACCCTTACTAAGGGCTAACTCCGTCATTTGTAATTCTTCATTGGATAGTAAATTTTTACCTACTCGACCGAGATTGGGATCGAAACCGCCAATTTCATCCAGAAAACAGCGACGAATTGAATAATTTAAACCTCTGGGAGTTAAACCGGGATTGTTAATGTAAACAGTGCTTTCACCCAGGTCGTATGCTCCTAAATTTCCAGCTAAGCTAGCTGACAGCCATACAGGTGCTTGCTTTCCTGGGGGCCATAATAATGTCACCTTACCACCAGCAATTGCTAGCTTTGGGTTTTGTTCGTAGGCTAAATATAAAATCTGCAGCCAACTTTCGCTAGCTACAGCATCATCATCAAGATATGCTAGTATTTTCCCACAAGAAACTTTAGCACCCGTATTTCGAGCAACGGACAAACCTATTTGTGGCTCATATACGTATTTGAGACGGGGATCAGATAATTTTCTCTCGACAACTTCACGAGTGCGATCGCTAGATTTGTTGTCGACAACTACCACCTCAAAGCCAGCAGCAAAGTTTTGCGCTAGTAGGCTGTCAATCGCTGCTCCTAAATAAGTATCTCGATTGTGAGTGCAGATAATGGCAGAGATTTGCGTGTCTGGCATAAGCTAAATACTTTTAATGCTAGTATAATTACCGATAAATATTCTGAGTCAGTGACAAAATAATTAACCAGTAACTGCTTGCTCAGAGCTAATCTAAACCAGAAGATACATACCTACCAACCGAGTTTTTTCGGAAATTATGTATTTGTCAAAAATAAGACTAGAGGTAATAGGGAATACAATGGAATAAATATTAAGGAGGATAAAGAATAAGCAGAATTTATATTACGCGAGCGCGCTGAGGAATCCTGAAAGATACGGTTTAATCCATCAGAACAAATGCAAGGTAAATAACAAGCGATCTATTACGCCTCAGACTTAAGATGACCGTGCAAAACTACTAATGTTTGAGCTAATTGATTCAGGCGATTTTCTAAGTACTGTTTGCGCCCTAACATTTGCCTTAGTTTTTTATACCTGGCAATTCCCATACTGATGCTGGGAATCTGTTCTGCAGGACAAGGACGAGACCAAACTTTACCGGAGGAATCTAAACCGCACAGGCGGTAGCCGGTGGTAGGTCCTTTATTTAATGCTTCTGTTTGTGCAGCGCAAATTTTCTCCACATAGTCCATTAGTTGATCGACATCACCATGACGTAGTTTTGCTTTCCCTTCGCTGCTAGAACCTTTTGGCTTTTCTTTGACGTCTGATTCTAACCAGCCATTTATGATCGGTCCCTGCAAATAAAGATCTTGAATTTGGCGGACTATTTGTTGTAATTCTGCTTGCCAGGAGCTAGCCATTTGCTGTATCTCTTGTAGGATATTGGTAGCTAATGCAGGATTAGCGCTATTGTGGTGACTAGTAAAGTTAGGAGTCTTGAATTTGGGGAGGTTGGGCATGGGAAAATCGTGTTTGTTTGTACTAAATGCCTGTACTCCGTTATTCTCAACAAACATATTTTCTTCTACAGTTTGTTCTGGAGAGACTGAAGAATCTCGAGTGACATCTGCTTCTGTAGGGACAGAGGTGTCAATTGTAAACGAAAAGGATTGTTGGGGATTCTGTGTAACTTCAGACACTTTATTGTTCTCCGTGTCATCTAAATTATGTAAAGTTGCCTCAATCCGTTTTAACCTTGCGTTCATAATTACATCCCAAATATTTGCAGTTCTAGATCTTGCTTGGTGATGATTTGATTGTTTTGATGGGATTTTTGGTATGTGCCAGACAAGTACATCAAAGATACCGGCGATCGTTTTACTTTTTAACAGTTATCGGACAAATATATTCTTAACCCTAAAGAGGGAAAATAAAAAATACAATCCCAGCTTATTTAAGATACTAAGGAAATAACTTTGAGTAAAGTCATTCTTGTGACCGGACCCTGTCGCTCAGGAAAAAGTGAGTGGGCAGAAATGTTAGCCATACAGTCGAAGAAACCCGTTGTTTATATCGCAACAGCAACTAATAATCTGGACGACAAAGAATGGCATGAACGCATTGAAAAACATCAAAAACGTCGTCCACCAGAATGGTCTACCTTGGAAGTACCGGAGGATCTCCCAGCATCTCTTGCAGATGCGACAGCCAACACCTGTGTGTTGATAGATTCTTTGGGAACCTGGGTCGCCAATCTTCTTGAGGAAGATGAATCTACCTGGGAAAGAATCGTTGAAGATTTCTTAGATACTGTTGATTTAGTTGCAGCCCAGATGATTTTTGTTGCCGAGGAAACAGGTTGGGGTGTCATACCAGCTTACCCTGTTGGTCGGATTTTTCGCGATCGTCTCGGTTCTTTGGTGCGAAAATTAGGCACCGTATCTGAAGATGTATATTTAGTTACTGGAGGCCATGTTCTTAACTTGAGCTTACTCGGTTATCCCCTGCCAAACTCCAAATCTTAACTTAAAATTCCGATTTGATTGCTCCAAATCATTGGCTGACAAAATTAAAATTAGTATATGGCAAATACAAATGAAGTTAAACAATATCTTGCTTGTTGGTTTCAACTAAATAAGCGAGTTATAAGTAGTGATTCTCAAGTTTTATTACCTAGTCAGATTTTTAGTGATCGTGGCTACAGTCAGGAATTTGAGAACTGTTGGAATTTAATCATGTCTTCTGAGAGTGATGAATGGCATTTAGAAACAACGGAGCAAACTATTTCTCAATTGCTCCAACCCTCTTGGAAGATAGTTTCTTGCGCCCGCTGTTCTATGCCAGTTGCAATAGTTGATGCGGGTGTATCATCACATATATGTCCTTGTCACGATTTAGGGAACTGGCCTAACACTGACTTACCACAACCACGTATTCCGGTAAACTCTCAGGAGAAACTCCAAGAAATTTGTAGCAAAGTTGCAAAATCACAAGGGTCAAGAAAAGGATGTATTGATTAATACTCCTTATCTAGAGCTTTATGGGTAATGGGTAATTGGTAATGGGTAATGGGTAATGGGTAATGGGTAATGGGTAATGGGTAATGGGTAATTGGCAATGATGAAGCTAAACAAAAGTCAGAACCTATTCTTAATTTTTATTTGGTATTATTCAATTAAATGTAACAAAATACCTTTAATTCGTTGCTGACTGTTATCGATACATTCCTAAATCTGCAACTTATACAGGTATTGAGAAATCTTCAATTACCAATTACCAATTACCAATTAGCTTTTAACTAAACCTTAAAGGATAATCTAACTTCCATTGCTTACCCTTATAAAAAAGTAGCTGATAAACATGTAAGCTACCATACCTAAAAGAAGATTCGGAAGATTGTAGATAGAGATACCACATACGTAGGAATTTTTCATTATATGTTTCTCCCAACAATGCAATTTTTTCCCTATTTTCAGTAAAATTTTCAGCCCAATATTTTAGAGTTTCTGCGTAGTGAGGTCTGAGATTTTCACAATGGGCAACAGATAGCTTAGCGCCCCAAAGTTCTTGCGTCAATTCCCGAAGCTGTGGAATGTAACCACCAGGAAAAATATATTTAGCAGTCCAAGTACCGATTCGTTCATTACCTTCGGTCCCAATTGTGTGCAACAGACCTACTCCATCGGGAGTTAATAATTCTGATGTTTTTTCCATGAAGGTTGCAAAACTATCTTTACCAACATGTTCAAACATCCCGATGCTGACAAATTTATCGTACTGTCCTTTTATTTCTCGGTAATCAGCAATCTCGATTTTTATTTTGTCGCTCAGACCTTTTGCTTTAATTCTTTCTTTTGCTAGTGCTGCTTGTTCGTCACTCAGAGTAATACCCGTTCCAGTAACGCCATAATTTTCAGCAGCGTAGATCAGCATTCCACCCCATCCACAACCGATATCAATTAGGGATTCTCCGGGTTTTAGCGCTAGTTTCTTACAAATTAATTCATATTTTTGCAGCTGCATTTGCTCTATGGAATCGGTTTCTTGAATCCGATAACCACAGGAATAGGTTAATGTTGGGTCGAGAAAAAGTTGATAGAAATCGTTTCCTAAGTCGTAGTGATATTGTACGTTTTTACGACTATTTTGAATTTGAGTGGGTAATGTGCGCAGACGTTGTGTTAATACTTTGAACAATAGGGGAATTGTTACTCTTTGGTTCGCTTTTGCGTATACGTTACTACGATAAAACAAACCAAGAAGTTCAATGAGATTATCGTTTTCCTCATCCCACCAACCTTCCATATACGCTTCACCAAACCCAAGCGCACCGAAAGCCAAGACGCGATCGTAGGTACCGGGGTTACGAACCCGCAAACGTAGGGCTGGTAAAATATCTGTCCGACCAAAATGGAAAACTTTACCTGCTGGGTTAATTACTGTTAAATTACCTTCTTTAATCAAGCTAAAAAGTTGGTAAAGATAGCGTTCTCCGGTTGGTAGATGAGAAATGCGATCGCTCCAATTAGGGCTAGAAGGAGTAATGATTTCTTGTTCTTTTTTTTCTGGTGCTTGGGTTGGGGTCATATATTCAATATCCTTTGATTGAGAAGGGAAGTTTGAGCAGGAGATAGAAGGGAATTGTTTTTTAGTTGCTAATTGTAAAGGAAAGATGGTGTAAGTGCAGCATGTTTGAAAGACAAAATTATTTGAAAACCCCCTTAGGAAGGGGGACTTTGAGCTAGTTTTATCGCTTTTAAAGGGTTTAGGGAAGCAAAAAAGCTACGGATTTATTTATTAACTAGAGTATTTTGGATCGGGTTTCTTTTCTGTGTTCTCCCTTCTCCATTCCCTTTTAATCTGCTAATTTGCGGTCGCTTGTACTTGATGACTTTTGTGCAACTTTGACATTGGTAGCTAATCCAAGGATTTGCAATAATCGAATGGTCATCCAAGTAATGTCAATTTCCCACCATTTCAAACCATGACGCGCAGAATACTGAAAAGCATGATGGTTATTATGCCAGCCTTCACCGAAGGTTAGGAAAGCAACCCACCAACAGTYAGTAGAAGTATCGTTTGAATCATGACTGCKATACCCTACCATATGGCAAGCGCTGTTGACGAACATAGTAGAGTGAAGTCCGACAAATAAGCGTACAAATATTCCCCAAATAACAAAAGACCAGCCACCAAGAAAATATAAGATAATTGCTAATGCTACCTGAAGTTCAATATAATACCGATGACAAAAACGATAGAACGGGTCATCAGCTATATCTTTGATAAAACGTGGATATTCATTTTTGCTGGGAACAGTGTGCATTAACCAGTTGATGTGACTCCACCAAAAACCTTCTCGGGAGTTATGGGGGTCTCCTTGTTGGTCAGAATGCAGATGATGTAGTCGATGGTATCCAACCCAGCCAAACACACCTCCTTGCAGGGCTAAAGTACCACAAAGAATCAGGAAGTACTCTAACCATTTGGGAGTCTGTAAGCTGCGGTGGGTTGCTAAACGATGAAAGCCAAAGGAAATTCCCAGACCTATTGTCATCCAGTGTAATAAGACTGCGACCCCTACAGCAGCCCAGCTAAAAGTGTGGGGTAGGAATACCAATAGTACTGCTAGATGAAGTACACTAGTAAAAATAATCACCGCCGGTCGAGGAGAAGGTGAATTATCTTGAGATAAAGAAGCTTGAGATAAAGAAGCTTGAGATAAATTACTATTCATGAAGTTATTTTTTCACCCTACACCAAATTGGAGTTCTTCCCACTTCTGACACGGACTAAAAACCTAAGCATAATTGTTCCCTACCGTTTGTAGGGGGTTACGTTTATGTTTAGGAGCGGGAGTCGGTATTAAGTATAGCTTTGTTTAGGAATTACCTCTGACAACTGCTGTACGTTTGGGGGATTGGGGATAGCACTGCGTGCCGCCGCAAGCGGCATATGGCGACTAGGGATTGGGGATTGGGGATTAGGGATTTGCGATTGGGTAATATTATCAACTTCAATTTCAAGCTGTCTATCAGAAATAAGTTAAACAGCGTTTATGAAAAATAAAATTATTGGTAAGGTTTATACTTTGCAGATAACATACGGCACAGTTCGGACAATAAAATATTAATATGCGTGAAATATAAGATAGTCCGGAATCAGATTTTGTGCATTTGTAGTTTTGTTTCAGTATAATTAGCTATTAAATCCTGATAAAGTGTAATATTTATCCATGCTATTGAAGTTACAGAAGAAACATTTAAATGCTGATTAAACGTTACATAGCAAAAATGAGTTAAGCAGTAACTGAATTGATTGGTCAATGGCTGGAAGGTAACGAGTTCAAGAAACTAAGGTAAGTGAGTAGTAAAAATATATTGCCAAATTAGGTGTTCTGGTGACTGGCAAAACCTATTGAGTAAGAAAACCTTATGAGTTTTAAGTGAATGGTGCAAAAAATCTTAATTTTGGCAGCAAATCCTAAGGATGCAACGCGGCTACTTTTAGATGAGGAGATACGGGAAATTCAGGAAGGTTTGAGACGTAGTAAACGTCGCCAGGGATTTGAAATTACCTCCACATGGGCAGTGCGGACTGATGATTTATTTCGCGGTTTATTGGATCGCGAACCTCAGATTGTGCATTTTTTGGGACATGGTGCAGAAGAGGGTTTAGCCCTTGAAGATGAAACTGGAAAAACCAGTGTAGTGAGTGCTGAGATTTTAGCAAATCTATTTAAATTATTTGCTGATCGGGTGGATTGTGTATTACTAGATGGTTGTTATTCGCAAATACAAGCTACTGCGATCGCTCAATATATTCCCTATGTGATTGGAACAAATCATGCAATTGGTGATCGTGCTGCTTTACAATTTGCAATTGCTTTTTATGATGTACTGGGTGCTGGATATCCAATTGAGTCTGCTTATAAATTTAGCTGTAATGCTATACAACTAGAAGGAATTCCAGAATATTTGACCCCAGTTCTCATAAAGAGAGGTGAAGTTAAATTACAACAATATGAGCAAGTACTGAAGCACTATGAAGAGGAGTTTTCAAAAGCTGTACAACAAGAATATCCACTCAGTCAGGAAACTCGTTACAGATGTGACCGTTTTAGCTCAGTTTTAGGAATCAGAAACGAAGATTTAAAAGCAATTGAAACGCGCATTGAAGATATTGAGGAAATTCGTCTAGCAATCAATAATCAATCAATTCGAGATTTTCAGCGGTTAGCACAAGCGATTATGCGGCAGATGAGAGCTACAGACTTAACTCTCATTACTTCTCCATATTTTTCTAATGGTAGTCTTTGGGAAATTACTCTTCCCGAAACTGGTCTGCAACTCCCAACACAAAACGCGATTTTTTATTTGAGTCGAGAAAAAGACTGTACGCAACACGATCGCTTAAAGCAGATTACCCAACAAAGAAATGGAGCATTCTTAATTTTTGCTTCTGTGATTGATAAATGTCCTCACGGGCTATCGCCATTACAAGTGATTTGGTTTAGTCCCTCATCTTTGACAGAAATGATTGTAGTACCGGAAAATAATTTACTCTTTTGGTTAGCCAGGTTTCTATTTGGACAAATTAATGTAGTTGCCTTACCGGGGATGCTACCTTACAAAACCAGGGGAATTGCTAAACTTTTTTTTGGACGTGAAAATGAATTAGCACGCATAACCAGTGGCGAGCAAAGAGGAGGAATCATTATTGGTGCTCACCGCAGTGGTAAAACCTCCTTTCTGGAAAAGCTGAAGAGAAAATTGCAGAAACGGGAATGGAAGGTTATTGGTCCGTTGACTTTTTTTGATTTCCAGTCTTTCTTTAAAGACACCCTAGAGTTGTTGGGTAAAGATTTCTCAATCGGTATGAGTTTAGAAGATTGGTCTTCAGCTTTGAAAGCATACAGTAAAAATAAACAAGAAAGTCGCCTTGTGTTTCTGCTTGATGAAGTAGACAGAATGATCCAAAAAGATTTAAACAGTGGCTCTAATTTAGGACATATGATGCGGGCACTGCAAAATGAGGGTTATTGTGAATTCTTTCTTGCTGGTCATGCTAAATTGCGGGAAGCGATCACCATAGAAGGTGGACCATTTCGCAACTTTGCAGAAGAAATGACGTTAACAGGACTCACGAAAGAAGCTGCTAAAGATTTGATTCAAAGACCGATGAAACTATTGGGGTTTGAAGTTGATGAAAATCAAGCATATCGCATTTATGAGGGTACAGCAGGTGTTGCAGTATTAATCCAAGAATTTTGCCTCCAGCTTCTAGATGAACTTCGTCAAAGTGATGTATCAGAAATTAGTGATCCAATGATTGAAGAGATAGAGCAATCTCCTGATTTTTTGGATATCGTACTTGAGCATTACAGATATGCTCAAACATGGGATTCTATGGCGATTACTCTCTTAACTGCAATAAAAGGAGAAGTAAAAAGAAGCGATATTACTGAAGTTTTCAAACACCACGGCATTATTATTTCAAGGGATAAACTCGATATTGCATTGGATTTTCTCAAACAATTTGGTGTTCTGCAAAAGTTAAAAAATGCTCGTTTCCGGATTTTATCTGGTTATTTAATTGATGCGATCAAAGCTAACGATCCTCATTCTCTTTTGGAATCGGAGTTAGACAAGGGGAGGGCTGAGTAATGTCAGTCCTAATTGAGCGTTTAGAGTTAAGAAAAGATTTATGTGAAATTTTAAAATCAGATTATGTTGCTTTATTGGGGCAACGTGGAAGTGGTTGTAAAACACTAGTTAAGTTGATAGCCACAAATAAATCTCCTTTACCTGGCATGAAATTCATTGCTGTGGCTCTCCCCCAAGGAGTGCAGGATCGCGATCGGTTTATGAAGATATTCCTGAACAACTTGATCGATGCATCTATTCAAATTCCACCACAACCAGATTTATGTAACCAATTTAGGCAAGCAGTTGCTCGAGATCCCGAATGTCCCGTTATCCTTCAAATAAGAAGTATTCTGGATCTTTTGGGGAAGAAATCTACTACCAATTATTTAGTAATTGTTTTACATGCTTTAACTAGTATTGCAGAAGAACCATTAAAAGACTTATTGTTATTACTACGAGAATATCATAGGCAAATAGGAATTCCTGGACAAGGCGGTGAAAAACTACGTTTTCTAGTAGTAGGAGGTGCTCCTTTATGGAATCTTTGTTGTCATAAACCTTCTGATTTAGAGTCTCCTTTTAATATTGCTAAACGAATTTTTGTCAAGGGTTTTTCTTACCAGGAAGTTCAAAGCAAATTTACTGAAATGGGAATTGAACAAGCTCTGAATTTAACAGACTTAGCAGATGGAGTTCCCTCATTAGTTGAATTAATCAGTCAGGAAACAGAATATTTCGAAGATTTATCTAGCTGCTTTGAACCATTAGAAAATAGTTGGAATTCCTTGTCGATTTATGCTCAACAAGCTTTAAAAAAATTAGCAGAATCAGGCCAAGAATTTCCTAGCTATCAGTTGGATCATCAATGCCCTCATATTCCTAAATTTTATGATTCGCCAATCTGGCAAGAAGTCTTTTGGGCGGGTTTCTTAAGACTCAGATATCGAAAATTGACTTGGCGCTCTCCTATCCATTTAGCATTTGTTATTACTCAGGCACAGATAGATACAGATGTGTCTAAATCTACTCTATTTAGAAATAGTTTACTAGAAAGATTAGAATATTTGGAAGAAACTTTAAAAAGTTCAATTAATGCGAGAAAACTAGCAGAATGTACTGAGGAATTAGTTTCTCTTACTGTACATTCAGCTAATGTTGAATTAGTTCCTTTGTTGGAGATGATACTTGAGGGTAAGTCAAAAAGTACTATCTTGGTTAGTCTTAAACAAATTGCTACAGAATCTCCTAAAGAATGGATTAGAAATTTGAGTAACTTGCAAATACAGTCTCAAACACCTTTTAATAAAATTTTGATTGAAGCTGTATTTAGTAGAATTGCCGATGATATTAGGGTAGGAAAAAATAGACAGTCCAAACAAGAATTCTCACAAGAGGAAGAAGTTATATTAAGTTATATGAATATTTCCGGTCCACAAAGTAAGAAATTAACCTATGCTTTGATGGATGCTTTTCCCAACAAAGCATCACTGGAGCAAATGTTATCTTTTGAATTAGATAAAAATCTAGATAGTATTGCTGGTGGAAGTAACTTACAAGTAATTGTATTTAATTTAATAAAAGTATCAAAGGCTGAGAATTGGATTGAAGATTTAATTGCTGCTGCGCGTAGGTCAAATCCTGGAAATTTAAGTTTACAGGCTATTGCTGAAGAACTGTTACAAAATTCCCAGCCAGAAGTAATATCAATTCCTAATACTCCCATACAACAAAACACTCAGCAGCAGAAAATTTTGATTTTGACTGCAATCCCCCTTGGTTTGCGTTTGGATCAAGAAATACGAGAAATTGAAGATGCAATCCGTAGAGCAAGCAGACGGGATTTATTTGATATTAGGACAAGAACTGCTGTTCGTCCCAAAGATATTCGTAGAGCGATCGCTGAAGAAAAACCCCAAATCGTTCATTTCTGCGGACATGGTTTGGAAGATGGTAGTTTGCTGTTAGAAGATGATGGAGGTAATGAAAAACCTGTTCCACCCCAAGGATTAGCACTACTGTTTCGGTTACATGCTGATTACGTAAATTGTGTGTTGCTCAATGCTTGTAATTCTCTTGAGTCTGCGAATGCAATTAGTCAGCATATTAATTATGCGATCGGGATGAACCAACCGATTGAAGACAAAACTGCGATCGCATTTACTCAAGGATTTTATGATGCTTTGGGGTATGAAGTAAAAGATAGCAATCAAGATATTTTCCAAAGAGCTTTTGATGAAGGTTTGGTTGCGATCGCAATGGAAGATTTTTCCCAAGAATCCATACCGGTGATGAAAAAAAAACTGTGAATGAAGATTCTGTAGAAGCAGAGAGAAATCCAGATCCAAATATAAGTATATATATTGACCGACCCCCCATTGAGGAAAAATGCTTAAAAGGAATTTTGCGACCCGGTGCGTTAATTCGGATCAAAGCTGCGCAGAAAATGGGGAAAACATTGCTGTTAGAGAAATTATTGGAACATGCTCGACAGCAGGGTTATCAAACAGCAAAGTTAGACTTGAAGCTTGCGGATAAGTCTACTCTCAATGACTTGAAAAGTTTCTTACAGTGGTTATGTATTGATGTTTCAGATATTTTAGATAAACCGCCAAATTTGGATGAATACTGGCAAGATAGTTTGGGGTTAAATACTAGTTGTACTCGTTATTTTCAAAGATATTTATTAGCGAATACTGATAAACCTATAGTTTTAGCGATCGATAATTTTGAGCGTTTATTTCAATGTGAAAATATTTTCCCTGAATTCTGTTTATTGCTACGGAGTTGGTATGAAACCGCGAAGCAAGGGGACAGAATGGGTAAAATTTGGCGGAAACTGCGGTTAGTGGTGGTTAATTCCACTGAACTTTATCCCACTTTAGATATCAATCGCTCCCCCTTTAATGTTGGATTAGCTGTTGAATTACCTGAGTTTAACCAAAACCAAGTACAAGAACTGGTGAAGAAGTACGAATTAGATCGTCAGTTGGGAGAACAAGACATAATTGAATTAATGGGTTTAGTGGGAGGACATCCTTATTTATTACAGGAAGCAATTTCTAGCCTTGGTAGTCAGGAAATATCCTTAAAAGAACTTATTAATCTTGCACCCACAGTACAAGGAATTTTTAGTTACCACCTAGGACAACAGTTAGAAAGTTTACAAAATGATTCTCAGTTAGAGGTAGCATATAAACAAGTGGTGAATGCAGATCGACCCGTACGACTCGATCAGAAAATCACTTTTAAACTGCACAGTTTGGGTTTGGTTAAAATTCTTCGTAACGATTGTGTTCCTAGTTGCAATTTATATCGTCAGTACTTCTCAGAATTTTTAGGGTAATTTATGTCCAGCAAATCGCCATTAAATAGATTACTACATACCAAGCGTTAATTAACCCCCCCCTGAACTCCTTCAACCTCCTCCTGAACTCCTCCAACCCCCTCCTGACCTTCTCCAACCCCCTCCTGACCTCCCCAACCTCTTCCTGACCTCCCCAACCCCCTCCTGACCTCCCCCAAGGGAGGAAAGAAAGAGGTGTGTTGTTCAAATAAATGAGAACTGCTGTAAGTGTGTATGTCGCAATGACGGTTATTTAAATAGGTGTGATATGAATTATGTTTGACGAAGACGAATATATTCATGAGTATATATTTTCTGGCAGCTTACCCGAAAATGCCAGCACTTACGTCAAACGGGAAGCTGATGATGAGTTATATCAGGCGCTACAAGATGGTAAATTTTGTTATGTTCTGAACTCCCGACAATCGGGAAAATCCAGCTTGCGGGTGAGAACTATGAGTCGTCTAACCGATGCTGGAGTAGAATGTGCATCGATTGATTTATCTTCTGTAAGTATTCAAAGTGCTACCCAAGAAAATTGGTATGCAGATTTAATTGTCAAGCTCATTGATAGCTTTGTTCTGGATTTGAACTTCAAAGACTGGTGGGAGAAAAACCAAATAAACTCACCTTTGATGCGATTTAGTAATTTTCTCGAAAAGCATCTACTAGTTGAAATTGAAGAAAATATTGTTATTTTTATTGATGAAATTGATAGCGTTCTCAGTCTGAAGTTTCCCACGGATGATTTTTTTGCTTTTATTCGTGCTTGTTATAATCAGCGAGTTGATAATCCCGTATATAAACGCCTCACATTTTGTTTGTTGGGAGTCGCATCACCCGGAAATTTAATTCAAGATAAAAGTCGTACCCCATTTAATATTGGTAAAGCAATCTCTCTTAAAGGTTTTCAATTGCATGAAACTGAACCGTTAATACAAGGTTTGCAGGGTAAATTTAGCGAACCTCAAGCAGTGATGGAAGAAATTTTATATTGGACTGGGGGACAACCATTTCTGACGCAAAAATTGTGTCAGTTCATACTCGAAGAATCGGAGCAAGAAAATTCGCGCACTGTTGAGGAAGTTGTCAAATCGCGAATTATTGAAAATTGGGAATCTCAAGATGAACCGGAACATTTACGCACGATTCGCTCCAGAATTTTTAGAAATGAGGAACGTGCTGGGTATTTGTTAGATTTATATCAACAAATTCGGTGTTCAGAAGAGCAGTCTGATATTTTAGATCCCCCCAACCCCCCTTATGAAGGGGGGCTTGAATCTTGTTCATTATCAATTAGTATTACAGCAGATAATACTATTGAACAAAGTGAATTACTGCTTTCGGGGTTAGTTGCGAGACGAGAAGGTAAATTAAGGGTTTATAACAAAATATATCAAGAAGTTTTTAACCAAAATTGGGTTGAAAATGAATTAAATAATTTGCGTCCCTACTCGGAAAATTTTAAATTTTGGGTTGCTTCTGGAGGTAAAGATGAATCTCGACTTTTGCGGGGAAAGGCTTTAGCAGATGCTGATAAATGGGCGAAAGATAAGAATTTAAGTTATCAGGATAAGCAGTTTTTAGCTGCTAGTAGAGAGAAGGAAATTCAGGAGAAAATTGCTGTTCAGGAAAAGGAAGCAATAGAACAGATAAATCGGGTATTGAGTGAAGCGAATCAAAAAGCTAAACAGCGGATTCGTATTGGTTCTATTGTTTTAGTTATTACTTTATTATTTACAGCGATATCAACTTTTGTAGCAGCAAAAAAAGTCATAGAAATTCAAGATAGTAATGAATATCTTGGAATAGTTGAAAAATTGGCTAAACTTGCAGGAGAACTTGAAGATGAAGGTTCTGACTCTGAAGCCAAAGAATTGTTTTCACAAGCTGGTCAATCCGTAAATATAAAAGACCATAAACTCAGAAAAGCAGTTCTATATTCTGGTATATCTTATGCTTACCAAAAGTTAAAATCGAAGGATTTAAAAAAAGCAAAGTATTATCTAGATCGCAGTAATGTACAGAAAGTACACGCATATAGTTCTAATACAGCTTCACAAATTCGTATCCTTACTTTAAAAACTTCAGGAAATTTATTTAAAGAGCAAGATAATAATCAGCAAGCGATTAACGCATATAAATCAGCTTACAATATCCTTAAAAGTCTGAAATCCAAAGGAAAAAGAGGAAAAGCTATAGCTAATATCAGTCCTCCATTCCAAAATCTGCAAATCAAAATTTTATCCAAACAAAATGTAGAAGCATTGCATCGAGAATTTATTGATTTACTATCAAAAGCTGGGGATGAAAATCTTAAGACGGCTGTAAAGGAATCTTTAAAAGAACATTATCTAGATGACCTTAATAATTTACTTGTAAACAAAAAATGGGGACAAGCTGATAGAAGAACGAATCAGCTTATGCTCTATGTTGCGAATAGAGAAGAACAAAACTATTTGAACTCAGACTCCCTCAAAAACTTCTCCTGCGAAGACCTTCAAGATATTGACTCAATATGGGTAGAACACTCAGATCAACGCTTTGGTTTTAGCGTACAAAAGAAAATTTGGCTAAAGACAGGAAATCGAATTGGTATAAATGATGAGTTTAAACAAGAAGATCAACAGGCTTATATTCGTTGGATTTCCCGCCTGGGATGGTATGATGATAGTGGGAAGGATTGGTCACAGTATACAGAAGTGATAAATACAGTCGATAAAAATTATCAAGAAGCACCAGAAGGTACACTTCCACGAGAAGGATCACTCCCACGAGATTGGTTTGGGGGTGGGGGCTCACTCCTGGGGATTTTATTTTCTCGCGCTGCGACTTGTAAAGTGTAACATATAGTGCGTTCGTTGGGTATAAACTAGTCCCCACAGAGGATTTGAAGGATTAGCCGTTAGGAAAAAATCATAAGTAAATACCTAGACAACTGTATGTTTGTACCTCGTACAAAATCCGCTTCTGATAATTTCCAGCAACCTCATTCTGTCCAAATTCCCACCTTGAAATCAATTTCAACACTAAAGTTTTGCCGCTCTAGCGAACAAGGGTCATAAGCAAAGTACGTTTAAACGCACTACAAACCTTACCCAGTCTGATTTATCAGACTTCGCCTATGAGCCTGGGAATTTATTCCAAGGCGGATTATCGGGATTAATTGAGAATACTGACTGCAATATCTCAGTTTAAACCCAATACCCGTGAATGAAATCGATAAGCAACAAAAAATCGTATCCCCTCAAAATTCCGGGGTAAGGAGTTACTCAGGTATCCATGACCAACCAAAAGGATTAGAAGAGGACT
>NZ_LMTZ01000141.1 GCF_001456025.1 Mastigocoleus testarum BC008 | reverse complement strand
TAATTCGGGATAAGTCCTCTTCTAATCCTTTTGGTTGGTCATGGATACCTGAGTAACTCCTTACCCCGGAATTTTGAGGGGATACGATTTTTTGTTGCTTATCGATTTCATTCACGGGTATTGGGTTTAAACTGAGATATTGCAGTCAGTATTCTCAATTAATCCCGATAATCCGCCTTGGAATAAATTCCCAGGCTCATAGGCGAAGTCTGATAAATCAGACTGGGTAAGGTTTGTAGTGCGTTTAAACGTACTTTGCTTATGACCCTTGTTCGCTAGAGCGGCAAAACTTTAGTGTTGAAATTGATTTCAAGGTGGGAATTTGGACAGAATGAGGTTGCTGGAAATTATCAGAAGCGGATTTTGTACGAGGTACAAACATACAGTTGTCTAGGTATTTACTTATGATTTTTTCCTAACGGCTAATCCTTCAAATCCTCTGTGGGGACTAGTTTATACCCAACGAACGCACTATATGTTACACTTTACAAGTCGCAGCGCGAGAAAATAAAATCCCCAGGAGTGAGCCCCCACCCCCAAACCAATCTCGTGGGAGTGATCCTTCTCGTGGAAGTGTACCTTCTGGTGCTTCTTGATAATTTTTATCGACTGTATTTATCACTTCTGTATACTGTGACCAATCCTTCCCACTATCATCATACCATCCCAGGCGGGAAATCCAACGAATATAAGCCTGTTGATCTTCTTGTTTAAACTCATCATTTATACCAATTCGATTTCCTGTCTTTAGCCAAATTTTCTTTTGTACGCTAAAACCAAAGCGTTGATCTGAGTGTTCTACCCATATTGAGTCAATATCTTGAAGGTCTTCGCAGGAGAAGTTTTTGAGGGAGTCTGAGTTCAAATAGTTTTGTTCTTCTCTATTCGCAACATAGAGCATAAGCTGATTCGTTCTTCTATCAGCTTGTCCCCATTTTTTGTTTACAAGTAAATTATTAAGGTCATCTAGATAATGTTCTTTTAAAGATTCCTTTACAGCCGTCTTAAGATTTTCATCCCCAGCTTTTGATAGTAAATCAATAAATTCTCGATGCAATGCTTCTACATTTTGTTTGGATAAAATTTTGATTTGCAGATTTTGGAATGGAGGACTGATATTAGCTATAGCTTTTCCTCTTTTTCCTTTGGATTTCAGACTTTTAAGGATATTGTAAGCTGATTTATATGCGTTAATCGCTTGCTGATTATTATCTTGCTCTTTAAATAAATTTCCTGAAGTTTTTAAAGTAAGGATACGAATTTGTGAAGCTGTATTAGAACTATATGCGTGTACTTTCTGTACATTACTGCGATCTAGATAATACTTTGCTTTTTTTAAATCCTTCGATTTTAACTTTTGGTAAGCATAAGATATACCAGAATATAGAACTGCTTTTCTGAGTTTATGGTCTTTTATATTTACGGATTGACCAGCTTGTGAAAACAATTCTTTGGCTTCAGAGTCAGAACCTTCATCTTCAAGTTCTCCTGCAAGTTTAGCCAATTTTTCAACTATTCCAAGATATTCATTACTATCTTGAATTTCTATGACTTTTTTTGCTGCTACAAAAGTTGATATCGCTGTAAATAATAAAGTAATAACTAAAACAATAGAACCAATACGAATCCGCTGTTTAGCTTTTTGATTCGCTTCACTCAATACCCGATTTATCTGTTCTATTGCTTCCTTTTCCTGAACAGCAATTTTCTCCTGAATTTCCTTCTCTCTACTAGCAGCTAAAAACTGCTTATCCTGATAACTTAAATTCTTATCTTTCGCCCATTTATCAGCATCTGCTAAAGCCTTTCCCCGCAAAAGTCGAGATTCATCTTTACCTCCAGAAGCAACCCAAAATTTAAAATTTTCCGAGTAGGGACGCAAATTATTTAATTCATTTTCAACCCAATTTTGGTTAAAAACTTCTTGATATATTTTGTTATAAACCCTTAATTTACCTTCTCGTCTCGCAACTAACCCCGAAAGCAGTAATTCACTTTGTTCAATAGTATTATCTGCTGTAATACTAATTGATAATGAACAAGATTCAAGCCCCCCTTCATAAGGGGGGTTGGGGGGATCTAAAATATCAGACTGCTCTTCTGAACACCGAATTTGTTGATATAAATCTAACAAATACCCAGCACGTTCCTCATTTCTAAAAATTCTGGAGCGAATCGTGCGTAAATGTTCCGGTTCATCTTGAGATTCCCAATTTTCAATAATTCGCGATTTGACAACTTCCTCAACAGTGCGCGAATTTTCTTGCTCCGATTCTTCGAGTATGAACTGACACAATTTTTGCGTCAGAAATGGTTGTCCCCCAGTCCAATATAAAATTTCTTCCATCACTGCTTGAGGTTCGCTAAATTTACCCTGCAAACCTTGTATTAACGGTTCAGTTTCATGCAATTGAAAACCTTTAAGAGAGATTGCTTTACCAATATTAAATGGGGTACGACTTTTATCTTGAATTAAATTTCCGGGTGATGCGACTCCCAACAAACAAAATGTGAGGCGTTTATATACGGGATTATCAACTCGCTGATTATAACAAGCACGAATAAAAGCAAAAAAATCATCCGTGGGAAACTTCAGACTGAGAACGCTATCAATTTCATCAATAAAAATAACAATATTTTCTTCAATTTCAACTAGTAGATGCTTTTCGAGAAAATTACTAAATCGCATCAAAGGTGAGTTTATTTGGTTTTTCTCCCACCAGTCTTTGAAGTTCAAATCCAGAACAAAGCTATCAATGAGCTTGACAATTAAATCTGCATACCAATTTTCTTGGGTAGCACTTTGAATACTTACAGAAGATAAATCAATCGATGCACATTCTACTCCAGCATCGGTTAGACGACTCATAGTTCTCACCCGCAAGCTGGATTTTCCCGATTGTCGGGAGTTCAGAACATAACAAAATTTACCATCTTGTAGCGCCTGATATAACTCATCATCAGCTTCCCGTTTGACGTAAGTGCTGGCATTTTCGGGTAAGCTGCCAGAAAATATATACTCATGAATATATTCGTCTTCGTCAAACATAATTCATATCACACCTATTTAAATAACCGTCATTGCGACATACACACTTACAGCAGTTCTCATTTATTTGAACAACACACCTCTTTCTTTCCTCCCTTGGGGGAGGTCAGGAGGGGGTTGGGGAGGTCAGGAAGAGGTTGGGGAGGTCAGGAGGGGGTTGGAGAAGGTCAGGAGGGGGTTGGAGGAGTTCAGGAGGAGGTTGAAGGAGTTCAGGGGGGGGTTAATTAACGCTTGGTATGTAGTAATCTATTTAATGGCGATTTGCTGGACATAAATTACCCTAAAAATTCTGAGAAGTACTGACGATATAAATTGCAACTAGGAACACAATCGTTACGAAGAATTTTAACCAAACCCAAACTGTGCAGTTTAAAAGTGATTTTCTGATCGAGTCGTACGGGTCGATCTGCATTCACCACTTGTTTATATGCTACCTCTAACTGAGAATCATTTTGTAAACTTTCTAACTGTTGTCCTAGGTGGTAACTAAAAATTCCTTGTACTGTGGGTGCAAGATTAATAAGTTCTTTTAAGGATATTTCCTGACTACCAAGGCTAGAAATTGCTTCCTGTAATAAATAAGGATGTCCTCCCACTAAACCCATTAATTCAATTATGTCTTGTTCTCCCAACTGACGATCTAATTCGTACTTCTTCACCAGTTCTTGTACTTGGTTTTGGTTAAACTCAGGTAATTCAACAGCTAATCCAACATTAAAGGGGGAGCGATTGATATCTAAAGTGGGATAAAGTTCAGTGGAATTAACCACCACTAACCGCAGTTTCCGCCAAATTTTACCCATTCTGTCCCCTTGCTTCGCGGTTTCATACCAACTCCGTAGCAATAAACAGAATTCAGGGAAAATATTTTCACATTGAAATAAACGCTCAAAATTATCGATCGCTAAAACTATAGGTTTATCAGTATTCGCTAATAAATATCTTTGAAAATAACGAGTACAACTAGTATTTAACCCCAAACTATCTTGCCAGTATTCATCCAAATTTGGCGGTTTATCTAAAATATCTGAAACATCAATACATAACCACTGTAAGAAACTTTTCAAGTCATTGAGAGTAGACTTATCCGCAAGCTTCAAGTCTAACTTTGCTGTTTGATAACCCTGCTGTCGAGCATGTTCCAATAATTTCTCTAACAGCAATGTTTTCCCCATTTTCTGCGCAGCTTTGATCCGAATTAACGCACCGGGTCGCAAAATTCCTTTTAAGCATTTTTCCTCAATGGGGGGTCGGTCAATATATATACTTATATTTGGATCTGGATTTCTCTCTGCTTCTACAGAATCTTCATTCACAGTTTTTTTTTCATCACCGGTATGGATTCTTGGGAAAAATCTTCCATTGCGATCGCAACCAAACCTTCATCAAAAGCTCTTTGGAAAATATCTTGATTGCTATCTTTTACTTCATACCCCAAAGCATCATAAAATCCTTGAGTAAATGCGATCGCAGTTTTGTCTTCAATCGGTTGGTTCATCCCGATCGCATAATTAATATGCTGACTAATTGCATTCGCAGACTCAAGAGAATTACAAGCATTGAGCAACACACAATTTACGTAATCAGCATGTAACCGAAACAGTAGTGCTAATCCTTGGGGTGGAACAGGTTTTTCATTACCTCCATCATCTTCTAACAGCAAACTACCATCTTCCAAACCATGTCCGCAGAAATGAACGATTTGGGGTTTTTCTTCAGCGATCGCTCTACGAATATCTTTGGGACGAACAGCAGTTCTTGTCCTAATATCAAATAAATCCCGTCTGCTTGCTCTACGGATTGCATCTTCAATTTCTCGTATTTCTTGATCCAAACGCAAACCAAGGGGGATTGCAGTCAAAATCAAAATTTTCTGCTGCTGAGTGTTTTGTTGTATGGGAGTATTAGGAATTGATATTACTTCTGGCTGGGAATTTTGTAACAGTTCTTCAGCAATAGCCTGTAAACTTAAATTTCCAGGATTTGACCTACGCGCAGCAGCAATTAAATCTTCAATCCAATTCTCAGCCTTTGATACTTTTATTAAATTAAATACAATTACTTGTAAGTTACTTCCACCAGCAATACTATCTAGATTTTTATCTAATTCAAAAGATAACATTTGCTCCAGTGATGCTTTGTTGGGAAAAGCATCCATCAAAGCATAGGTTAATTTCTTACTTTGTGGACCGGAAATATTCATATAACTTAATATAACTTCTTCCTCTTGTGAGAATTCTTGTTTGGACTGTCTATTTTTTCCTACCCTAATATCATCGGCAATTCTACTAAATACAGCTTCAATCAAAATTTTATTAAAAGGTGTTTGAGACTGTATTTGCAAGTTACTCAAATTTCTAATCCATTCTTTAGGAGATTCTGTAGCAATTTGTTTAAGACTAACCAAGATAGTACTTTTTGACTTACCCTCAAGTATCATCTCCAACAAAGGAACTAATTCAACATTAGCTGAATGTACAGTAAGAGAAACTAATTCCTCAGTACATTCTGCTAGTTTTCTCGCATTAATTGAACTTTTTAAAGTTTCTTCCAAATATTCTAATCTTTCTAGTAAACTATTTCTAAATAGAGTAGATTTAGACACATCTGTATCTATCTGTGCCTGAGTAATAACAAATGCTAAATGGATAGGAGAGCGCCAAGTCAATTTTCGATATCTGAGTCTTAAGAAACCCGCCCAAAAGACTTCTTGCCAGATTGGCGAATCATAAAATTTAGGAATATGAGGGCATTGATGATCCAACTGATAGCTAGGAAATTCTTGGCCTGATTCTGCTAATTTTTTTAAAGCTTGTTGAGCATAAATCGACAAGGAATTCCAACTATTTTCTAATGGTTCAAAGCAGCTAGATAAATCTTCGAAATATTCTGTTTCCTGACTGATTAATTCAACTAATGAGGGAACTCCATCTGCTAAGTCTGTTAAATTCAGAGCTTGTTCAATTCCCATTTCAGTAAATTTGCTTTGAACTTCCTGGTAAGAAAAACCCTTGACAAAAATTCGTTTAGCAATATTAAAAGGAGACTCTAAATCAGAAGGTTTATGACAACAAAGATTCCATAAAGGAGCACCTCCTACTACTAGAAAACGTAGTTTTTCACCGCCTTGTCCAGGAATTCCTATTTGCCTATGATATTCTCGTAGTAATAACAATAAGTCTTTTAATGGTTCTTCTGCAATACTAGTTAAAGCATGTAAAACAATTACTAAATAATTGGTAGTAGATTTCTTCCCCAAAAGATCCAGAATACTTCTTATTTGAAGGATAACGGGACATTCGGGATCTCGAGCAACTGCTTGCCTAAATTGGTTACATAAATCTGGTTGTGGTGGAATTTGAATAGATGCATCGATCAAGTTGTTCAGGAATATCTTCATAAACCGATCGCGATCCTGCACTCCTTGGGGGAGAGCCACAGCAATGAATTTCATGCCAGGTAAAGGAGATTTATTTGTGGCTATCAACTTAACTAGTGTTTTACAACCACTTCCACGTTGCCCCAATAAAGCAACATAATCTGATTTTAAAATTTCACATAAATCTTTTCTTAACTCTAAACGCTCAATTAGGACTGACATTACTCAGCCCTCCCCTTGTCTAACTCCGATTCCAAAAGAGAATGAGGATCGTTAGCTTTGATCGCATCAATTAAATAACCAGATAAAATCCGGAAACGAGCATTTTTTAACTTTTGCAGAACACCAAATTGTTTGAGAAAATCCAATGCAATATCGAGTTTATCCCTTGAAATAATAATGCCGTGGTGTTTGAAAACTTCAGTAATATCGCTTCTTTTTACTTCTCCTTTTATTGCAGTTAAGAGAGTAATCGCCATAGAATCCCATGTTTGAGCATATCTGTAATGCTCAAGTACGATATCCAAAAAATCAGGAGATTGCTCTATCTCTTCAATCATTGGATCACTAATTTCTGATACATCACTTTGACGAAGTTCATCTAGAAGCTGGAGGCAAAATTCTTGGATTAATACTGCAACACCTGCTGTACCCTCATAAATGCGATATGCTTGATTTTCATCAACTTCAAACCCCAATAGTTTCATCGGTCTTTGAATCAAATCTTTAGCAGCTTCTTTCGTGAGTCCTGTTAACGTCATTTCTTCTGCAAAGTTGCGAAATGGTCCACCTTCTATGGTGATCGCTTCCCGCAATTTAGCATGACCAGCAAGAAAGAATTCACAATAACCCTCATTTTGCAGTGCCCGCATCATATGTCCTAAATTAGAGCCACTGTTTAAATCTTTTTGGATCATTCTGTCTACTTCATCAAGCAGAAACACAAGGCGACTTTCTTGTTTATTTTTACTGTATGCTTTCAAAGCTGAAGACCAATCTTCTAAACTCATACCGATTGAGAAATCTTTACCCAACAACTCTAGGGTGTCTTTAAAGAAAGACTGGAAATCAAAAAAAGTCAACGGACCAATAACCTTCCATTCCCGTTTCTGCAATTTTCTCTTCAGCTTTTCCAGAAAGGAGGTTTTACCACTGCGGTGAGCACCAATAATGATTCCTCCTCTTTGCTCGCCACTGGTTATGCGTGCTAATTCATTTTCACGTCCAAAAAAAAGTTTAGCAATTCCCCTGGTTTTGTAAGGTAGCATCCCCGGTAAGGCAACTACATTAATTTGTCCAAATAGAAACCTGGCTAACCAAAAGAGTAAATTATTTTCCGGTACTACAATCATTTCTGTCAAAGATGAGGGACTAAACCAAATCACTTGTAATGGCGATAGCCCGTGAGGACATTTATCAATCACAGAAGCAAAAATTAAGAATGCTCCATTTCTTTGTTGGGTAATCTGCTTTAAGCGATCGTGTTGCGTACAGTCTTTTTCTCGACTCAAATAAAAAATCGCGTTTTGTGTTGGGAGTTGCAGACCAGTTTCGGGAAGAGTAATTTCCCAAAGACTACCATTAGAAAAATATGGAGAAGTAATGAGAGTTAAGTCTGTAGCTCTCATCTGCCGCATAATCGCTTGTGCTAACCGCTGAAAATCTCGAATTGATTGATTATTGATTGCTAGACGAATTTCCTCAATATCTTCAATGCGCGTTTCAATTGCTTTTAAATCTTCGTTTCTGATTCCTAAAACTGAGCTAAAACGGTCACATCTGTAACGAGTTTCCTGACTGAGTGGATATTCTTGTTGTACAGCTTTTGAAAACTCCTCTTCATAGTGCTTCAGTACTTGCTCATATTGTTGTAATTTAACTTCACCTCTCTTTATGAGAACTGGGGTCAAATATTCTGGAATTCCTTCTAGTTGTATAGCATTACAGCTAAATTTATAAGCAGACTCAATTGGATATCCAGCACCCAGTACATCATAAAAAGCAATTGCAAATTGTAAAGCAGCACGATCACCAATTGCATGATTTGTTCCAATCACATAGGGAATATATTGAGCGATCGCAGTAGCTTGTATTTGCGAATAACAACCATCTAGTAATACACAATCCACCCGATCAGCAAATAATTTAAATAGATTTGCTAAAATCTCAGCACTCACTACACTGGTTTTTCCAGTTTCATCTTCAAGGGCTAAACCCTCTTCTGCACCATGTCCCAAAAAATGCACAATCTGAGGTTCGCGATCCAATAAACCGCGAAATAAATCATCAGTCCGCACTGCCCATGTGGAGGTAATTTCAAATCCCTGGCGACGTTTACTACGTCTCAAACCTTCCTGAATTTCCCGTATCTCCTCATCTAAAAGTAGCCGCGTTGCATCCTTAGGATTTGCTGCCAAAATTAAGATTTTTTGCACCATTCACTTAAAACTCATAAGGTTTTCTTACTCAATAGGTTTTGCCAGTCACCAGAACACCTAATTTGGCAATATATTTTTACTACTCACTTACCTTAGTTTCTTGAACTCGTTACCTTCCAGCCATTGACCAATCAATTCAGTTACTGCTTAACTCATTTTTGCTATGTAACGTTTAATCAGCATTTAAATGTTTCTTCTGTAACTTCAATAGCATGGATAAATATTACACTTTATCAGGATTTAATAGCTAATTATACTGAAACAAAACTACAAATGCACAAAATCTGATTCCGGACTATCTTATATTTCACGCATATTAATATTTTATTGTCCGAACTGTGCCGTATGTTATCTGCAAAGTATAAACCTTACCAATAATTTTATTTTTCATAAACGCTGTTTAACTTATTTCTGATAGACAGCTTGAAATTGAAGTTGATAATATTACCCAATCGCAAATCCCTAATCCCCAATCCCCAATCCCTAGTCGCCATATGCCGCTTGCGGCGGCACGCAGTGCTATCCCCAATCCCCCAAACGTACAGCAGTTGTCAGAGGTAATTCCTAAACAAAGCTATACTTAATACCGACTCCCGCTCCTAAACATAAACGTAACCCCCTACAAACGGTAGGGAACAATTATGCTTAGGTTTTTAGTCCGTGTCAGAAGTGGGAAGAACTCCAATTTGGTGTAGGGTGAAAAAATAACTTCATGAATAGTAATTTATCTCAAGCTTCTTTATCTCAAGCTTCTTTATCTCAAGATAATTCACCTTCTCCTCGACCGGCGGTGATTATTTTTACTAGTGTACTTCATCTAGCAGTACTATTGGTATTCCTACCCCACACTTTTAGCTGGGCTGCTGTAGGGGTCGCAGTCTTATTACACTGGATGACAATAGGTCTGGGAATTTCCTTTGGCTTTCATCGTTTAGCAACCCACCGCAGCTTACAGACTCCCAAATGGTTAGAGTACTTCCTGATTCTTTGTGGTACTTTAGCCCTGCAAGGAGGTGTGTTTGGCTGGGTTGGATACCATCGACTACATCATCTGCATTCTGACCAACAAGGAGACCCCCATAACTCCCGAGAAGGTTTTTGGTGGAGTCACATCAACTGGTTAATGCACACTGTTCCCAGCAAAAATGAATATCCACGTTTTATCAAAGATATAGCTGATGACCCGTTCTATCGTTTTTGTCATCGGTATTATATTGAACTTCAGGTAGCATTAGCAATTATCTTATATTTTCTTGGTGGCTGGTCTTTTGTTATTTGGGGAATATTTGTACGCTTATTTGTCGGACTTCACTCTACTATGTTCGTCAACAGCGCTTGCCATATGGTAGGGTATCGCAGTCATGATTCAAACGATACTTCTACTAACTGTTGGTGGGTTGCTTTCCTAACCTTCGGTGAAGGCTGGCATAATAACCATCATGCTTTTCAGTATTCTGCGCGTCATGGTTTGAAATGGTGGGAAATTGACATTACTTGGATGACCATTCGATTATTGCAAATCCTTGGATTAGCTACCAATGTCAAAGTTGCACAAAAGTCATCAAGTACAAGCGACCGCAAATTAGCAGATTAAAAGGGAATGGAGAAGGGAGAACACAGAAAAGAAACCCGATCCAAAATACTCTAGTTAATAAATAAATCCGTAGCTTTTTTGCTTCCCTAAACCCTTTAAAAGCGATAAAACTAGCTCAAAGTCCCCCTTCCTAAGGGGGTTTTCAAATAATTTTGTCTTTCAAACATGCTGCACTTACACCATCTTTCCTTTACAATTAGCAACTAAAAAACAATTCCCTTCTATCTCCTGCTCAAACTTCCCTTCTCAATCAAAGGATATTGAATATATGACCCCAACCCAAGCACCAGAAAAAAAAGAACAAGAAATCATTACTCCTTCTAGCCCTAATTGGAGCGATCGCATTTCTCATCTACCAACCGGAGAACGCTATCTTTACCAACTTTTTAGCTTGATTAAAGAAGGTAATTTAACAGTAATTAACCCAGCAGGTAAAGTTTTCCATTTTGGTCGGACAGATATTTTACCAGCCCTACGTTTGCGGGTTCGTAACCCCGGTACCTACGATCGCGTCTTGGCTTTCGGTGCGCTTGGGTTTGGTGAAGCGTATATGGAAGGTTGGTGGGATGAGGAAAACGATAATCTCATTGAACTTCTTGGTTTGTTTTATCGTAGTAACGTATACGCAAAAGCGAACCAAAGAGTAACAATTCCCCTATTGTTCAAAGTATTAACACAACGTCTGCGCACATTACCCACTCAAATTCAAAATAGTCGTAAAAACGTACAATATCACTACGACTTAGGAAACGATTTCTATCAACTTTTTCTCGACCCAACATTAACCTATTCCTGTGGTTATCGGATTCAAGAAACCGATTCCATAGAGCAAATGCAGCTGCAAAAATATGAATTAATTTGTAAGAAACTAGCGCTAAAACCCGGAGAATCCCTAATTGATATCGGTTGTGGATGGGGTGGAATGCTGATCTACGCTGCTGAAAATTATGGCGTTACTGGAACGGGTATTACTCTGAGTGACGAACAAGCAGCACTAGCAAAAGAAAGAATTAAAGCAAAAGGTCTGAGCGACAAAATAAAAATCGAGATTGCTGATTACCGAGAAATAAAAGGACAGTACGATAAATTTGTCAGCATCGGGATGTTTGAACATGTTGGTAAAGATAGTTTTGCAACCTTCATGGAAAAAACATCAGAATTATTAACTCCCGATGGAGTAGGTCTGTTGCACACAATTGGGACCGAAGGTAATGAACGAATCGGTACTTGGACTGCTAAATATATTTTTCCTGGTGGTTACATTCCACAGCTTCGGGAATTGACGCAAGAACTTTGGGGCGCTAAGCTATCTGTTGCCCATTGTGAAAATCTCAGACCTCACTACGCAGAAACTCTAAAATATTGGGCTGAAAATTTTACTGAAAATAGGGAAAAAATTGCATTGTTGGGAGAAACATATAATGAAAAATTCCTACGTATGTGGTATCTCTATCTACAATCTTCCGAATCTTCTTTTAGGTATGGTAGCTTACATGTTTATCAGCTACTTTTTTATAAGGGTAAGCAATGGAAGTTAGATTATCCTTTAAGGTTTAGTTAAAAGCTAATTGGTAATTGGTAATTGGTAATTGAAGATTTCTCAATACCTGTATAAGTTGCAGATTTAGGAATGTATCGATAACAGTCAGCAACGAATTAAAGGTATTTTGTTACATTTAATTGAATAATACCAAATAAAAATTAAGAATAGGTTCTGACTTTTGTTTAGCTTCATCATTGCCAATTACCCATTACCCATTACCCATTACCCATTACCCATTACCCATTACCCATTACCAATTACCCATTACCCATAAAGCTCTAGATAAGGAGTATTAATCAATACATCCTTTTCTTGACCCTTGTGATTTTGCAACTTTGCTACAAATTTCTTGGAGTTTCTCCTGAGAGTTTACCGGAATACGTGGTTGTGGTAAGTCAGTGTTAGGCCAGTTCCCTAAATCGTGACAAGGACATATATGTGATGATACACCCGCATCAACTATTGCAACTGGCATAGAACAGCGGGCGCAAGAAACTATCTTCCAAGAGGGTTGGAGCAATTGAGAAATAGTTTGCTCCGTTGTTTCTAAATGCCATTCATCACTCTCAGAAGACATGATTAAATTCCAACAGTTCTCAAATTCCTGACTGTAGCCACGATCACTAAAAATCTGACTAGGTAATAAAACTTGAGAATCACTACTTATAACTCGCTTATTTAGTTGAAACCAACAAGCAAGATATTGTTTAACTTCATTTGTATTTGCCATATACTAATTTTAATTTTGTCAGCCAATGATTTGGAGCAATCAAATCGGAATTTTAAGTTAAGATTTGGAGTTTGGCAGGGGATAACCGAGTAAGCTCAAGTTAAGAACATGGCCTCCAGTAACTAAATATACATCTTCAGATACGGTGCCTAATTTTCGCACCAAAGAACCGAGACGATCGCGAAAAATCCGACCAACAGGGTAAGCTGGTATGACACCCCAACCTGTTTCCTCGGCAACAAAAATCATCTGGGCTGCAACTAAATCAACAGTATCTAAGAAATCTTCAACGATTCTTTCCCAGGTAGATTCATCTTCCTCAAGAAGATTGGCGACCCAGGTTCCCAAAGAATCTATCAACACACAGGTGTTGGCTGTCGCATCTGCAAGAGATGCTGGGAGATCCTCCGGTACTTCCAAGGTAGACCATTCTGGTGGACGACGTTTTTGATGTTTTTCAATGCGTTCATGCCATTCTTTGTCGTCCAGATTATTAGTTGCTGTTGCGATATAAACAACGGGTTTCTTCGACTGTATGGCTAACATTTCTGCCCACTCACTTTTTCCTGAGCGACAGGGTCCGGTCACAAGAATGACTTTACTCAAAGTTATTTCCTTAGTATCTTAAATAAGCTGGGATTGTATTTTTTATTTTCCCTCTTTAGGGTTAAGAATATATTTGTCCGATAACTGTTAAAAAGTAAAACGATCGCCGGTATCTTTGATGTACTTGTCTGGCACATACCAAAAATCCCATCAAAACAATCAAATCATCACCAAGCAAGATCTAGAACTGCAAATATTTGGGATGTAATTATGAACGCAAGGTTAAAACGGATTGAGGCAACTTTACATAATTTAGATGACACGGAGAACAATAAAGTGTCTGAAGTTACACAGAATCCCCAACAATCCTTTTCGTTTACAATTGACACCTCTGTCCCTACAGAAGCAGATGTCACTCGAGATTCTTCAGTCTCTCCAGAACAAACTGTAGAAGAAAATATGTTTGTTGAGAATAACGGAGTACAGGCATTTAGTACAAACAAACACGATTTTCCCATGCCCAACCTCCCCAAATTCAAGACTCCTAACTTTACTAGTCACCACAATAGCGCTAATCCTGCATTAGCTACCAATATCCTACAAGAGATACAGCAAATGGCTAGCTCCTGGCAAGCAGAATTACAACAAATAGTCCGCCAAATTCAAGATCTTTATTTGCAGGGACCGATCATAAATGGCTGGTTAGAATCAGACGTCAAAGAAAAGCCAAAAGGTTCTAGCAGCGAAGGGAAAGCAAAACTACGTCATGGTGATGTCGATCAACTAATGGACTATGTGGAGAAAATTTGCGCTGCACAAACAGAAGCATTAAATAAAGGACCTACCACCGGCTACCGCCTGTGCGGTTTAGATTCCTCCGGTAAAGTTTGGTCTCGTCCTTGTCCTGCAGAACAGATTCCCAGCATCAGTATGGGAATTGCCAGGTATAAAAAACTAAGGCAAATGTTAGGGCGCAAACAGTACTTAGAAAATCGCCTGAATCAATTAGCTCAAACATTAGTAGTTTTGCACGGTCATCTTAAGTCTGAGGCGTAATAGATCGCTTGTTATTTACCTTGCATTTGTTCTGATGGATTAAACCGTATCTTTCAGGATTCCTCAGCGCGCTCGCGTAATATAAATTCTGCTTATTCTTTATCCTCCTTAATATTTATTCCATTGTATTCCCTATTACCTCTAGTCTTATTTTTGACAAATACATAATTTCCGAAAAAACTCGGTTGGTAGGTATGTATCTTCTGGTTTAGATTAGCTCTGAGCAAGCAGTTACTGGTTAATTATTTTGTCACTGACTCAGAATATTTATCGGTAATTATACTAGCATTAAAAGTATTTAGCTTATGCCAGACACGCAAATCTCTGCCATTATCTGCACTCACAATCGAGATACTTATTTAGGAGCAGCGATTGACAGCCTACTAGCGCAAAACTTTGCTGCTGGCTTTGAGGTGGTAGTTGTCGACAACAAATCTAGCGATCGCACTCGTGAAGTTGTCGAGAGAAAATTATCTGATCCCCGTCTCAAATACGTATATGAGCCACAAATAGGTTTGTCCGTTGCTCGAAATACGGGTGCTAAAGTTTCTTGTGGGAAAATACTAGCATATCTTGATGATGATGCTGTAGCTAGCGAAAGTTGGCTGCAGATTTTATATTTAGCCTACGAACAAAACCCAAAGCTAGCAATTGCTGGTGGTAAGGTGACATTATTATGGCCCCCAGGAAAGCAAGCACCTGTATGGCTGTCAGCTAGCTTAGCTGGAAATTTAGGAGCATACGACCTGGGTGAAAGCACTGTTTACATTAACAATCCCGGTTTAACTCCCAGAGGTTTAAATTATTCAATTCGTCGCTGTTTTCTGGATGAAATTGGCGGTTTCGATCCCAATCTCGGTCGAGTAGGTAAAAATTTACTATCCAATGAAGAATTACAAATGACGGAGTTAGCCCTTAGTAAGGGTTGGGAAGTGGCATATCTACCTGATGCTTTAGTTGCACATAATGTCTCTGAAGAACGAATCAAGCGTTCCTGGTTTTTCCGTAGAGGTTGGTGGCAAGGTATTAGCGAATGTTATCGAGAGCAATTGGCTGGAACTGCTGGTGTCGGTCAACTGGTACGTGGTAGTGAAAGATTTTTGCGCGGTCTATATAAAGCATTGCAATGTATTTGGAACCCAGCAGAACGCTTTGACAAAATTGTTTATACCTATGGTCAAATTGGTTATTTGAATGCAGCTGTTCGGGGTCTCGTCTCAAAAAATAAACACTAAAGAGAAATTTACAACTTAAGAAATACTAACTAAGAAATAACAACACAAAGATAAAATAAAAAATAATTATATTATGTCTAACAAAATTCCCGTTTCTGTCTTAATCCCAGCCAAAAATGAAGAAGCGAATTTACCTGCTTGTTTAGAGAGCCTGCAAAAAGCTGACGAAATCTTTGTTGTTGATTCCCAAAGCGACGATAAAAGTGTTGAAATATGCGAAAGCTATGGAGCAAAGGTTGTCCAATTTCACTTTAATGGACGCTGGCCAAAGAAGAAAAATTGGTCTTTAGAAAATATAGAATTTCGTAACGAATGGGTATTAATTGTTGACTGTGATGAACGGATTACTCCCGAATTATGGCAAGAAATTGCTTACTCAATTAATAATCCTGAATTCAATGGTTATTACCTCAATCGTCGCGTCTTTTTCTTAGGTAAATGGATTCGCTTCGGTGGTAAATATCCCGATTGGAATTTGCGATTATTTAAACATAAACTAGGTCGCTACGAAAACCTAAATACAGAAGATATTCGCAACACAGGTGATAACGAAGTTCACGAACATGTAATTTTAAATGGGAAGGTGGGCTATCTCAAAAACGATATGCTTCATGAAGACTTCCGGGATTTATACCATTGGTTAGCGCGACATAATCGTTATTCCAACTGGGAAGCTCGCGTATATTACAACTTACTTACAGGTAAAGGTGATAGCGGTACAATCGGCGCGAGTTTGTTTGGCGATGCAGTTCAACGCAAACGATTTTTGAAGAAAATTTGGGTGAGATTACCGTTTAAACCATTGCTCCGCTTTATTTTGTTCTACATTCTTCAGGGTGGTTTTTTAGATGGGAAAGCCGGATATATCTACGGCAGACTTTTGAGTCAATATGAATATCAAATCGGCGTCAAACTCTTCGAATTACGTAACTGTGACGGTCAACTCAATACCGGAAATAAAACAGTCAATCGCGATCGCTCATCATCCCTGACTCAAAAAATCGAACAAACTGCTACTTAGGAATGTGGATTAAATAAAGACAAAAGTAGGGTGCTGTTAGCATCGCGTAACGCACCATTCCAAATTTCAGAATTACTATTACCATCCCAAAATCGCCATTCACCGTAAGGTGCGGGCTCACCCCAGTCGCCAGTCGCCATATGCCGCGGCGGCACGCGGTGCTATCCCTAATCCCTAATCCCTAATCCCCAATGAATACTGCACCATTCTCAGTTAGTGATACAAAACCTTTTGTAGATCTGCGTAAATACGACCAATCTTGGTTCGACCGAGGGCGTCCCGGTTGGTTTGTATTGTTGTGGTGGTTTGTACAAGCAATTGCTTTTCCCTTGACACCCCATCCCATGAATGGTTTACGCTGTGCTATTTTACGGTTATTTGGCGCTCGTATTGGTAAGGGAGTACTGATTCGACCTACAGCACGTTTTACTTATCCTTGGAAAGTTACTATTGGTGATTACAGTTGGATTGGCGATGACGTTGTTTTATATAGTTTTGAAGCAATAAATATCGGTAATCATAGTATTGTATCCCAAAAAAGTTATCTGTGTACTGGTAGCCACGATATTCACGATCCAGCTTTTGGATTAAAAACTGCAGGTATTACCATTGGTGATGGAGCATGGATTGCTACTGATTGTTTTATTGCTCCGGGAGTAGAGATTGGTGCTAACGCTGTAATTGGTGCTCGGAGTAGCGTTTTTACAAAAATACCTGCAGGACAAGTTTGTTGGGGAAGTCCTTGTCGTCCTCAATATCCGCGAAAAAACATTGGTTAAAATTCTACCAAAATAATATTTAATAGCTGACTGTAGGGGCGCACCGAAGTGCGCCCTTAATTTTGGTATTATTTTTGATCGCTGCAATGGGTGACTTATTCTTCTTCGTGAATGACATGATTTTTGGTACTGTACTATTGGAGCAGAGCAAAAGATAAATATAATGATAGGAAGTCGCAATTGGGACAATTTCTGGCGACTTTGGCATTACTGGTTAATTGTTTTATTTCTAATAGTAATTAACTTAGTATCAATGCCAGGAGAAGCATTAGCATTACTACGCCAGCATCATGAAACACCTGGGGTTTTACGGTATCATTCCCAAGTTTCGATTAAAGATGATTCGGGAATGGCTTGGCAAGTGGTACTTTATAAAAAAAACAATCCTGGCGCTGCAGAAAATATTAACCTGCGTTTAGTAGGCTTTCCAGGTGTGGTAGAAATTTCTCATCCCCAATCCTTGGAAATATTAACTAGGAATGGGAAATTACTCAGTGCGATTGATGTTTACGCCAAAACCTCTCCTGCGCCCAACGTGGGGGAATACAGACTGACAAATATATTAAGTCAGTTATCCACAACAGATTCTTTAGAGCTTCATATCCCATTGCAATTTCAGGAAAATCTTACTTTGAAAATTCCTAGCAACGTAGTTACAGAATGGCAGTGGTTATTAACTGATTTTGATTGAATTACAACAGGAGCCAGAAGTCAGAATGTAAGAGTCCAATGCTATATAAAATCTATTTATGTTAAAGTCCAAAATCTGCGAACGAAAAATCTGCAAGTAAAAAATTTATGTATTCACTCAAGCAATTATGGAAATCGATAAAGCCTTTAAAGTTACTCTATATTTTGTTTTTTCTCCTATTACTTTCCAACACAGTTTTCCTCCCCAGCGCTTCAGCAATGAATATCCCAGCAGATATAACCAATGGCGAGAAGATTTTTAAAGCTAATTGTGCTGGTTGTCATATCAACGGTGGAAACATTATTAGGCGGGGAAAAAATTTAAAATTAAGGGCGTTGAAAAGATACAAAATGGATTCAGTAGAAGCAATTTCTGCGATTGTGGCAAATGGCAAGAATAATATGTCAGCCTACAAAGACCGTTTGAGTGTAACAGAAATTAGAGATGTTGCAGCTTATGTCCTAGGAAAAGCTGAAACTGGATGGAAGTAAGTTTTCACTATCAATTTTGTCACTATCAATTATTTACTATCAATTTCCAACTATTCGTCATACAAAACCAAAGCCCTGGTCATGGAACCTGTATAGGGCATTGGAAACTTCTTATTTAAATTTTAAACTCTTGGGAGTACAACTTGATGAGGTTGGTCTTGATATTTTCCTAAACGATCCTCATAGGTGACATCACAAGGTTCTCCCTCAAAAAATAATAGTTGAGCAATACCTTCGTTTGCATAAACTCGACAATCTGCGCTGGAACTATTACTTAATTCCAAAGTTAAATTGCCGCGCCAACAAGCTTCAGCAGGAGTAGCATTGAGAATAATAGAACATCTTGCATATGTTGACTTACCAAGACATATGATGGTGATGTTCGGCGGTACAATTAATTTTTCTAGGGCAATTCCTAGTCCATAGGAATGTGCCGGAATAATAAAATAATCTCCATTTTCATCATGATGTAAAGGTACAGATTCTAAATTATCTGGATTAAATTTTTTTGGATCTACTACCGTACCTGGAATATGTCTAAAAATTAAAAACTGCTTGGGACTTAAACGAATATCATATCCGTAGGATGAAGAACCATAGCTTAAAACTTTTCTAAATTTTTTATCTGGTAATTCTATTTCACGTACTAAAGAAGATTCAAAGGGTTCAATCATGCCTGTCTTGGCTTGCTCAATAATCCATCTGTCATTTTTCAACATATATATTCTTTTTTGTTAACAAACACAGTTTCTAATCGTATCTCAAAAATTTTTGCGATGGAACAGAGCTTTTAAGTTAATGAGAGTTTAAGAGTCTTCTTTTTTCGGTAAAGTGGGCATTGCCCACACTACACCTTAGTTAACTCCACGTACTATGGAACTTGTCAAGCAGTTTTATGATTCATGAGTGCGTCGAATTTCTGTAATTTGGTCTGCTAAATCTAAAATTGATTTAGGCATTTGAGCACCTGTAAGTATGATGTCCACATGTGGCGGACGCTTTGCCAAAAATTCTAAAACCTCTGCTTCAGGAATTAAACCAAAGTGAATTGCTAAACTTAACTCATCTAAAACAACGAGAGAATACTTACCCTCCCGTACTACTTTTTGTGTATGTTGCCACAATTGATGTAACGATTCAGTTTCAGCCTCATCTAAATGGGGTGTGTCAATACAACGGGGTAGATCGCAACGAATCCAATCTAACTTTTGTCCTAATCGAGTCGGCTTTTCATAGCCTTGTCGTATACCACCTTTGAGAAACTGGACTATTAATACTGAAGTTCCTTGACCAGCTATCCTCAGTGATTGAGCGATGACGCTTGTAAAAAAACTACGATGATTACTAGTGAAAACTTGTAGTAAACCTTCTACTGAATATGGTAAGCTGTTGGTTAAATTTACGTTTGGACTTTCCAGTTGGGCGACCATGATTCCCTGTTAAAAAATTACTAGAGAGTAAAGAGAATTTACTGATATCTATTGTTCTAAATATGCTTGTTTAAGCAAGCTATATCTAGTTATCTGTAGTTGATTGTGCTTACAGTGCATTATTAGTCAAACACTTGCTTTGCTGTTAAGTCAAGGTCTTTCAAAATTTGTATGAGTTATTATCGTTAAAGGTTTTTAGTAAAAATTTAAACATTATTACAGCAGTACAAATTAATTCAAAATAATTAGGAATATGACATTAGTATTTTGATTTCTTGTGTTTTGCAAATCCTAACGAGATATAAATGTTAAATTTATCGTTTATTTGGGAAAAACTAATTTAGATAGCTGTTAATGTAACATTTGATAGGAGCACTTTGTTGTGAAATTGGTAATTTTAGGAGGTTCGGGTTCTGGTAAAAGTACGCAAGCAGAGATGCTTTGTACGAATTTGAATGTTCCTATAATTTCCACAGGTGAGGTTTTACGGAAAGCAATTTCTAATTCTTCTAATTTAGGAATTCGCGCTCAACCATATTTAGAAGCTGGGGAGTTAGTACCGGATGAAATGATGATTGAGTTTATTAAAAATCACCTCAAAGAACCAGAATTCCAGGGTGGTTGGTTATTAGAAGGTTATCCTCGTACAGCTTTTCAAGCAGAAGAACTGGATTTTTTGTTGGAAGAATTGGGACAACAACTGAATTGGGTTATTTATTTGCAGGTAACGCAAGACGCAATGATCGCTCGTTGTTTGGACCGTTCGCTTCCGGATGACCAACCAGAAATAATTCAACGTCGCATTGAATTATTTTACGAGCGTACTATTCCTATTCTTGAATATTATGACCGGCGTTGTCGTTTGTTGAAGATTGACGGTGATCGAAGCTCTGAAGAAGTGCAGCAAAGTATCAAGAATTTGATTTAAATCTATTTGATTTTATTTTCATAATGCCTCAAGCATTGATCCATAAAGCATTTAGGCTTATTTTATGAGTTTTATATAATGATTGCATCAAAAAATCAAATTATGAACATACGGTAGTTGATGATTTCTATATCAAAAGATAAATGTACACAATTCTTACCAAAAGAAAGACCTTGAAGTATTTTTGATCTCAATTAAAACTTTTCTTAACTTATTTATTTGCTGAAGTGTGTTTGGCTGAAGTGTGTTTGAGAGATAAACTGCTTTTCCAAACATCAAAATATAAGCTGCAAAATATCGACTTAAAATATTGACTTAAAAATATAATATTCAAAAGATATTCAGACGTAATAATACATTGATATATAAAATATATAGTTAATTTTTTTTGTAAGTATTCTGAGTATTTACATTCATCAAGGTTACCAAAAGATTAACAAGCAATAAATGACATCAAATAATTTTAGATATAATTCACTTATTTAAGTATATTCAAACTAAGCTACAAAATGTTGAGTTTAGTAACAAAAATAGCTATGAAATTAATCTATAATTGGATTGTAAGCTTGTCAAGTCACTTACATTCTTGGCATTTTACTTTTTAGCGCAGCTAAAAATCGTTGTTTCTTCAAGAGTTAAATAAATTTAAGAATTATTTTAGCTAATTTTATTGAGAAATCCTCTTGGATGTGTAGTAATATTTATAACGCAATTTAATTTGTTAACTCATAAATCAACAAATTAATTACTATCATTGCAATGGATAAAGATTTAAGACATTAATTGTAACCTACTTACATATTGGAATAAAAAGGGTAAATCGATATATACACTTAGAGATACAAGAGAAAGACAATTGTAGACAAAAGTCAGAATTTTAGAAAATTATAAGTTTTTATCGATGGGAAAAGCTTTAAAGTTTTAATACAGAGAAACTAATTTTTATACACAATCTTCCAATTAAGTAAATATCCATTGTTCTTACTAACGATCATTGGGTGCGTTAATAAAAGTTTTGAAAGTTATTAGAACTTTTTAATCGCTATAAATAGAATCAAGTCTCAAAGATGTCTTAAATATATTTAGGTAGTATTTCTCACGGCACTGTCAGAAAATATGAATAAAGTGAAAATATTTTAACTGGGAGGATTTAATTACTTAGGGAGGAGGAGAATGAAAAAGAAACAGTTATAAATTAGTCATTTTTAGTCTGTACCCAAACTAACTTAACACTACAAAAAAATGCGTCGATGTCTTACAGTGAAAAATCGGAACGAACTCCAGGATAAACTTCAGGTTCGCGAACAAGTTACATCTCAAATCCAGGAAAAAACTTGTCCATTACAACAAGCACTCAATTTTGAGGCATCAATCAGACGGATTACTGAAAAAATTCGTGATAGTTTAGATGAAAGTCAGATTTTACAAACAGCGACTGAAGAATTAGCCAGAGTACTTCATATTGAGAGTTGTCATATTGAGCTTTACGATCAATATCATACAACTGCGATTGTTGCTTATGAATGCAGTAATATAGTATCTAAATCCCAGGGAATCAGTATAAGGATTGCAGACTTTCCTGAAGTTTATCAACAATTATTACAAAAAAAATCTTTACAATTTGTTGAAAATATTCCAGATTTAAATCATAAAGTAATTCAATCAGCTTGCTTAGCTTGCCCTATTTTTGAAAATCACGGAGTGGAGGGTATTTTAGGTAATCTATGGTTGCTCAGACCTAGAGAAGAAATATTTAAAGATGTTGAAGTGCGTTTGGTACAACAAATCGCTTCCCAGTGTGCGATCGCTATTCGCCAAGCACGACTTTATAAAGCTTCACAAATACAAGTTGAGGAATTAGCAAAACTGAATCGTCTTAAAGATGATTTTCTCAAAAGTGTTTCCCATGAGTTACGAACACCTATGAGTAGCATTCAACTTTCTATCCAAACTTTAGATAAGTTATTCGAAGCAGAAACTAATATCAAAAAATCACCTAAACTAGCAAAAGTTATAGATATATTTCATCACGCTTCCCAAAGGTACAATAAGTTAATTGATGACTTACTCACAGTGTGTCATATAGATGCAGAAGCTGAAAGTTTGACTTCTGAATTTATCGATTTAAATATTTTGATTCCGGAAATTGTGGAACCATTTTTTCCGGTAAGTAAAAATCAACAACAAGAATTAATAATTGACATAGAAGATAAATTACCTTTGTTAAAATCTGACGTTTCTATGTTGAAGCGGATTTTACATGAATTACTAAGCAATGCTTGCAAGTATACGCCAAATGGAGAAAGAATAATTATTATTGCTAAGTCAAATTTTTCAAAATTAGAGATTAGCGTTTTTAATAGTGGTGTAGAAATACCCCCCTCAGAGATAGAACATATTTTTGATAAATTTTACCGAGTTCCCAAAAATGACCCCTGGCGTTATGGTGGAACAGGTTTAGGGTTAACACTTGTCAAAAAAATGGTAGAACTTTTAGGTGGCGAAATTAATGTAGAAAGTCAAGATCGCCAAACAAAATTTTCTGTTTGCTTCCCTAGGGATATAACTTAATTTAGTTAAAAGCGATGTATAGTAATAAACCTTGTAACAAAAATGCTTGAATAGTTTACAGAGATTTTTGTGAAAAGATTGTCTTTTCGTTGTACCTTGTATTAAGTTTTTGAGGCATCTCAAATGGTTTGGCAGCGTCCGGACAATCGGCAACCCTATCAACTTCGTCCAGTTAATTTTGAAAAAGGTTTTACTCGTTTTGCTCCCGGTTCTGTGCTAGCAAAATGTGGTGATACTAAAGTCCTTTGTACTGTCAGCGTTAATGAAGGAGTTCCCAAGTTTCTTGCAAATACAGGGAAAGGTTGGTTGACAGCAGAGTATCGCATGCTACCTTCTGCAACTTCACAAAGACAAGCAAGGGAATTTTTAAAGCTATCTGGACGGACACAAGAAATTCAACGTTTGATTGGACGTAGTTTAAGAGCGGCGATTAATTTAGAAGCTTTAGGAGAGCGAACTTTAATAGTTGATGCAGATGTATTGCAAGCTGATGCAGGAACTAGAACCACAGCAATTACAGGTGGTTTTGTAGCATTAGCAGATGCAATTTCTTATTTGCTAAAACAAGGAATTTTAGAAAAATCTCCACTTGTCGGACAGGTCGCAGCAATATCTGTAGGTTTGTTGGAGGGAGAACCTTTTTTAGATCTCAATTATGAGGAAGATGTGGCTGCTAGCGTTGATTTTAACGTAGTCATGAACCAAAATTTGGGAATTATTGAAGTTCAGGGAACTGCTGAAGAAGGGTCTTTTAGTCGCAAACAATTAGGTGGACTTTTGGACTTTGCAGAAAAAGGTATTCAGCAATTATTAATTGCTCAGCAAGATGCTATCCCTGATTGGAATAACATTTATCAAGTTTAGTTTTTTAATTGGAATTAGTAATTGGAATTGGTAATTGGTAATTGGTAATGGGTAATGGGTAATGGGTAATTGGTAATGGGTAATGGGTAATGGGTAATGGCTAATTGGTGATTACCAAAACGGCTGTTGCTCTTTTTGCATTTCAATACACTGATGAATCTTCCTATTGCGATCGAGATAATATGCGTTCGAGATAATAATACCAAATCCGATTTTTAAAATCCCTTTATATTTTTTGGGATTTCCCCCCACACTTTCCACTCCCCCACACTTCTCTCTCTGATTCTAAAAGGGGTAATTAACCCGGACTTAGTATAATTTATTAATTTACTTCATCTCTATTTTTTTACCCTTGACTTAGAGTGTACTCTAAGTTGCAAACTAAGTTTTATGGATGCAGAATTGACCATTCAACAAGTTGCAGCCCTAACTCAACTGAGTACCTATACCTTGCGCTATTACGAGCAAATTGGGTTGCTAGATCGGATAAGCCGCGCTCCAAGCGGTCACCGTCGTTATTCTAAGCAGGATATCGCCTGGATAAATTTTCTTACCAAGCTCAGAGCTACAGGTATGTCGATTGTTAAAATGCAGCAATTTGCTAAACTTAGACGACAGGGAGATAGTACAATTCCTGAGCGAAGATTTTTGCTGGAAGTTCATCAGCAAGAGGTGCAAGAACAGTTGAATCGGCTCAATCAAAATTTAGCACTCATTCAAGACAAGATTAAACTCTACAAAAAAATGGAGTTGGATTATGACGACACAGGATCATCTGAAGAAAGCGGAAAAGAGCCGTTATGAGCGCGGTTGGGAAAAACTGTTAGAAATTGATGGTGATGCAGGAGAAAGTGTTATCAAAAGTCTGAAAAACATCGCACCCGATTTGGGACGCTACATAATTGAATTTGGATTTGGAGATGTTTACTCGCGATCGGGATTGGATTTACAGAAGAGAGAAATTGCGACAATTGCAGCATTAACAGCACTGGGTAATGCTCAACCCCAACTCAAAGTTCATATTAACGCTGCATTAAATGTCGGTTGTAGTCGCGAAGAAATTATTGAAGTAATTATCCAAATGGCTATTTATGCAGGTTTCCCCGCAGCATTAAACGCAATGTTTGTCGCCAAAGATGCTTTTTTCGAAAGAGATAGAAATAATATTACCTCTGCTTAATTATGCGGTAATGAAATTCTAACTACATCAACGCTTGTTGCATATGGATCCTAATTGCGATATATTTCTTTTATTCGGTATTATCGAATAAATATTGAGAACAAACTTCTTATCAATGCCATAAATATATTGGAGATCCATTATGTCATCAGTTGTACCAGTAGTAGATAATAAAGTTGCCTCGTTGTTCCAGCCCTGGGAACTAGGTGCAATCCGTTTGCAAAATCGAATTGTGATGGCACCTCTAACGCGAGGTAGAACTGGTGTTGAGAGAGTCCCCAATGACTTGATGTTAGAGTATTATACTCAACGTGTAGACGCAGGTTTGATTATTACGGAAGCAGCACAAATATCGGAACAAGGTATAGGTTGGATTGATACACCAGGAATTCATACCGCGGAGCAAGTGAAAGGCTGGCAAAAAATTACTGATGGAGTTCACAAGCAAGGTGGAAAAATTTTCTTGCAACTATGGCACACTGGTAGAGCTTCACATCCAGATTTTCAACCTGATGGTGCAATACCAGTTTCAGCCTCAGCAGTAAAGCCTGCGGGTGAAGTCCATGTTCCTGGAGGTAAAAAACCTTATGTAACTCCTCGTCCTCTGAAAACCGAAGAAATACCCTCAGTTGTACAGCAATATGTTGATGCAACAAAAAGAGCCCAAGAAGCTGGGTTTGATGGTGTAGAGATTCACGCAGCTAATGGTTACTTAATAGATCAATTTTTACGAGACTCTACTAATCAGAGAACAGATGCTTATGGTGGGAGTATTGAAAATCGTGCTCGATTTATGTTGGAAGTAACAGAAGCCGTAGTGGATGCTTGGAGTTCGGACAGAGTAGGTATTAGATTATCGCCAACAAACGCCTTTAATGATATAAGCGATCGCGACCCTATTGCCCTATTCACTTATGCGACCGAAGTGCTCAACCAATTCAATTTAGCTTATCTTCACGTTCTGGAAGCATTACCAGGTCACGTGTTAGCAAATGATATTGGAGAACGCGTAGCTCCTCATATGCGACGAGCATTTAAGGGTACATTTATGATTAACGGTGGTTATGATGCTCTCATGGGTGCTGAAGCGATTGACAATAGTAAAACAGACTTAGTCGCCTACGGCGTTCCTTTCATTGCAAATCCAGACCTAGTGGAACGCTTTCGCCGCAGTGCGCCGCTAAACCAGCCCGATCCTTCTACATTCTATAGTCCAGGTACTAAAGGTTATACAGATTATCCAGTGTTATCAGTTGTCAGTTAACAGTTATTATTTTATGGCTTACGCCATACCCTTACCGACTAGAACTCCTTATCCCCATATGCCGCTTGCGGCGGCGGCACGCAGTGCTTATGGGTAACGCCACGCTTCCGCTAACACCAGTCGCCAATCCCCCACTTTCCTTAAAAGTTTCAAAAAGTAAAGCACATACCATAATAATTTCGCTATCGTATTGCCAGAAGAGAAGTCGGCAATATAATGACAATAGCGATGAACAAAAAGATCGAAGTTTTATCAGACAAACCAGCATTAGTAAACAGAGCCCTGGAACTAATTTTGTCTAAGATAGAGCCAGCTATTCAACAAAGAGGTCAATTCACCATCGCCCTGTCTGGTGGTAGTACACCCAAGCCGTTGTACGAAGCGATCGCAAATCAAAAACTACCATGGGATAAAATTCATGTGTTTTGGGGAGATGAGAGATATGTTTCCCCAGAACATCAAGATAGCAATCAATTGATGGCTCGCCGTGCGTGGCTAGACAAAGTGGAAATAAGCGAAAGTAATATTCATCCAATGCCTACCGATGCAGCACAACCAAGTCAAGCAGCTGTAAAATATGAGGAACACTTACAAAAATTTTTCCAAGTATCTCCTGGAGAGTTTCCAGCTTTAGATGTTAATTTGTTAGGGATGGGCGACGATGCTCACACAGCTTCTTTATTTCCCCATACAGAAGCACTCGCAGTAAAAGATCGCCTAGTAACAGTAGGTAATAAAGATGGAAATTCTCGCCTCACCTTTACATACCCATTTATTAATGCTGCCAGGTGCGTAATTTTTTTAGTTGCTGGTGAAAATAAAAAACCGGCGTTAGCACAGGTCTTCGCTCCCCAAGCTGACTCGTCCACCTATCCGTCTCGCTTAATCCAACCCCAAGGCGAACTTTGGTGGTTATTCGATCAAGCAGCAGGCAGTGAAGTCGCCCACCAAAAATAGGGTTTGATCCGCGCAATTTAAGCGTAAAGTTTATTTTGTGAATATGAGTCATGCTAGCGTTTCCTGCAGGGTGTATTAGCCCATAGTTTTGCGAGCATAGCATGACCCTAATTGTTATGTTTGGAGTTATGAGTATCGAAAGCTAAAATTGCTCAATACTGTGCTTGCACAACTTTAAGATTAAGATGATGAATAAGGGCTTAATTCCATGATTGTCTGTCCAAATTGCAGCCATCCCAACCCAGATGGTGCAGTGCAATGCGAAGCTTGTTATACTCCTTTACCAATGACAACAAGTTGTCCTAACTGTGGAGCAACAGTTCAGGCTGATGCTTCCTTCTGTGGTCAATGTGGTTATAACCTTCGTTCGGCTGCTAGCGCTAATGCTGCACCCACAATTGCTCCCGATATTCCTCCTTTAGAAGTACCGCCTTTGGTATCTCCCGATCCAATTCCATCATCAGAGCCAATGGTGGTAACCACATCTAGCGATCCCCAATTTCCAGATCCTTCACCTTTACCGCCCACTGCAGTTGCAGCTCCTAACTCAAATCCAGAACCTTTTCCAGTTAATCCTGAAGAAGCTGCAGAGTCTTTATTGGACCCGATGTTTCTGGAACAAGAGGAAATCTCACCACCAGAACCTCCAAAGCCAGAACCTCCCGAAGCAGAAGCAGAAAGTTATAGTTCTGAGGTTCCTGACGATTCATTTCCACAAATTCCAGAAGGTAGTGTTCCTCCGCCAGTAATTAGTCCAGAAGTACCAGATTTTCAGGTAGAAGCACCATCTCCAGATCCAATTCAAGCACCACTATCATCCCCAGCACCTCCATCACCCGCACCAGCAGCAAGGACACAACTGCAACAGGTGTGTGGAAGATTAGTTCACTTGCAAAGCGATCGGGAAATCGAACTACCACAAAATCTTTCTGTAATTCATATTGGTAAGCCTAACGACCGTATTCCTCCGGATATTGATGTATCAGGTTTTCCTAATTCTGAGATTGTTTCGCGAATTCATTCAGATATTCGCGTTGAAGGAGATGCCTACTATATAGAAGATGTGGGTAGTTCCAATGGAACTTACATCAATAACTTACCCTTGTTACCAGGAAATCGGCACCGTCTCAGACCTGGCGATCGCGTAAGCTTGGGTAAAGGAGATTTAGTAACTTTCTTGTTCCAAATTTCCTAGCAAATTGTATTTTTAATTCTTGTCCCCAAAACAACTCTGGTTGAGAAATATATATTTTCTCCAGATGTTGAGGGGATTTGTTATTGGTAAGTCAGAAGTCAGGAGTCAGGAGTCAGGGGTCAGGAATTGGAAATTAACAATCAGGAATTAAAAGTGATAATTTACTCGGGAAAAATGTAGATTTAGTATCATAAACAACAAAATAACAAAATAACCTTATTAATCAATTCCGACACACAAAAAAACAAAAGTTAGGATAGAAAAAAGTTCACTATTATTAATTGGGTTAAAAATTAAAGGTTACCAACCCATGAAGGAATCAAAAAAATATTTAGAATATTTATATTCTAGTCAAGCTCCCAGTATTGTAAGTCGCATGGGATTTACTTGGCTGATTGCAGCAGCGTTTGTGACTATTATTTTGTGGCAAATACCTGCAGGAGACTACATTTTATACCCATTTTCAATTTTGGCAACCTGGTTCCATGAAATGGGTCATGGTTTGATGGCATTATTATTAGGGGGAAATTTTCAGCAGCTACAAATTTTTTCTAATGGTTCGGGTGTAGCAACTTACAGTTTAGCTAGATCGTTAGCACCGATTGGTCCATCACTAGTTGCAGCAGCAGGACCTATGGGACCACCAATTGCTGGTTCTGCTCTGATTTTGGCTTCCCGTAGTTTTAAAGCAGCTTCTTTAAGTTTAAAAATTTTAGGTGGATTTCTCATAATTTCAAGTCTTTTATGGGTAAGATCGCCTTTTGGTTTGATCGCAATACCCGTTTTGGGTTTAATTACTTTATTGGTTGGTTTGAAAGCACCTCGTTGGTTACAAGGCTTTGCAATTCAATTTTTGGGAGTCCAGGCTTGTATTAGTACATTTCACCAACTTGACTATTTATTTAGCTATTCCGCTGGGAATTTGGGACTTTCCGATACAGCACAAATTCAAAATAATTTGTTGTTACCTTATTGGTTCTGGGGAGGATTAATGGCGATCGCATCCTTCGCAATGCTGTTCCAAAGTTTGCGGATCGCCTATAGCAAAGGACAGTGAACAGGGAACAGTTAACAGTTCACAGAAACTGATAACTGTAGCCCGTAAGGGCGTGGCGTTAGCCATAAACTGACAACTGATTCACCCAAATGGTTGACCCCAATATTGCCAATTTTCCTTATTAAATGGGGGCTTCCATTTTTGAATTAAGGCTAATTCTAGTTCTTGTCTGGGTCGGGTTTTTTCTGGTGCGTCCCACCAAAAAGCTATGTTGACTGCTGTATTTAACTCATATTTGTAATGTAAATCTAGATACTTTTCAATGTAACGCTTACAATCGTGCGTCCCTTTCCATCTTTTATTTGATTTACAAGTTTCACCAATATAAAGCAGTAGATCGGTAGCCATATCTATAACGAAATAAAGACAAGCCTGACCGGGACTATCCGTTGGTAAACGATAAAATGACAGGGGTGATGGTTTGAGATTAAAAGGATCGATAATATCTGGATCTACATGTTTTGGAGATTCACAAAAAACCACAGCCGGTGAAAGTGCAAATAAACTTTCCTGCTTTACTGGTTGAGTTTTTTTAATCCTTTGTTGGTGGGAAAATATTCGCATTTTCCACTTACTTAAAGCAGCAACATCCATGGTTAAAACCGGTGGTTTGTTGCTGGAAATAGTATTAATCTCTGATTGTGAGAATAAGTCGAGCTGATTGGGTTTCAAGGCATTCCCATTGAATGCATCTTGGGAATGTTAGCATAAATGGGGATTGGGAATTGGGGACTGGCGTTCGGAGCGCACGCTCCGCGTACGAACAGGGATTGGCGACTGGGGACTGGCGATCGGGGACTAATAAATTAATTACTTCTTACTTCTTACTTCTTACTCCTGACTCCTGACTCCTGACTCCTTACTTCTTACTTCAGTTCAAAACATAATCGCGATCGCAGACAACCCGAAAGCCACAAGTATAACCAAAAATATCCGGTTTGCGTAAATCTCGAGCTGCAGAACGACACTTCTCAGGAGCAACATTCCACGAACCACCCCTTACCACTCGGAAAGAATCAGGTTTACTGATCCAAGGGCGACTATCAGTAGGAGCTTTTTCATAATTTGCATGCCAAGTATCTTGACACCACTCCCAAACATTACCGTGCATATCATATAACCCGAAAGCATTAGGCAGAAAACTTCCTACAGGTGTAGTTCCCTGAACATGCTTACTTCTGGGTCCAGAAGCATAAGTTTTAGTACTGTCATAATTGGCAAGCTTAGCATGAATTGTTTCACCGAAATGAAATGGTGTAGTCGTTCCGGCTCGACAAGCATATTCCCACTCAACTTCACTAGGTAAACGATAGGTTTTGCCGGTCATTTGAGTTAATTTTTCACAAAACTCAACTGCTTTGTGCCAATTCACTCTATCTACGGGTCGCCTTACTCCTTTAAAATCAGAGGGGTTTTCACCTATTATTTTTTTATATTGCTCTTGGGTAACTTGAAATTTACCCATGAAAAAAGGAGCGACCTTAACGTGATGTAGTGGTGCTTCATCATTTCTTCTTCCTTCCTCGGTTTGTGGTGAACCCATGCGAAATTCACCGCCGGGAATTTCCACCATCTCCAATATGAGACCATTTCCTAATTTTTCCGCGAAACACCTCGTACGAGCAGGACGACGATTAGTAACTTCTCCACGGCTATTAACTGTTACAACTTCAAAGTCAAAAGTCTCAAGATTAAATCCCTTATTATTTGCAGTCGGAGTTAGTTGAGGAAATGCTTTTGGGGGAATTTTTGCTGTAGATTCCTTGGGTTTGCTCGCAGTCTGAGCTACTTTCTTATTGCGTTCAGAATTTGCTCTGATGATGGTTTGTCCTCCAACCGCAAGCAAAAAACCACCTCCCGCTAAGCCGAGAACTTCCAGAGTTTTGCGACGCGAAAGATATTTCCCTTTCCCAGATAAAGGCAAGGAAGGTATTGATACTTGATGGTCGTTGAGGTCGGAGCTTAAAGCTTTTAATGCATCACGTGCAGAAGAATAACGTAGGCTATGATGACGCCGCACCATCGTGTTGATAATTTCTCCAAAGCGCCGACTAACTCTCGCTTGGTTTCGCCAAATAATTTCCCCTGTCTCGGGATTTTCTTCTAATTTAGAAGGCAAAATTCCAGTTAAAGCCTGAATTGCAGTCATCCCTAAGGCATATATATCACTTGCCAAACAGGGTCTACCCAAACTTTGTTCGCTGGACATATATCCTGGCGTTCCAATGATAACACTCGAAGCAACTTGACCTTGAGTGTCTACCAACAAACTTCCTATTTCTTTTACCGCGCCGAAATCTATTAGGAAAATTCTGCCATCAGCATTACGTACCAAATTTTGGGGTTTAATATCGCGATGAATGACTCCGTACCGATGAATAAAGGAAAGTACCTCCAAGACTTCTTTTAAGAATTTAATAACATAACCTTCACTTAGACGTCTTCCTGGAGATATTTCTTGACTTAAATTTTGTCCATCAATAAATTCTTGAACAATATAAAGACTTGGACCTTCTCGAAAATGATTTAGCAATTGAGGTATCTGAGGGTGCATCCCCAACTTGCTCAAGGTAGCTGCTTCCTTCTCAAAACAATCTACAACTTCAGGGTAAGCTTGATTAGGACGTAGTTGCTTGACTACGCATGAAGGATTATTTGGTTGCAAAATATCTCTTGCAACGTAAGTGATTGCAAAGCCTCCCCCACCTAATTTACGGGTAAGTTCATAGCGTCCTGCCAGTATAGTCACGGTTCAATCGAATGTTTCAGACCTTGGTTAGTTCAGAGTATAAATGTAGGTCTGAGACTCTGACAAGAAGATAAAATGAAGAACAGTAATTTTTATTTCATTAAATTTTATGTATTAAATTAATTTTCAATTAATATTCTCAAAGTAATGAAAATCATTATCGCTAATTAACTGCTTCTTAATATTTCTCTAATAGTTGCCACTATTTTTTCTGGTGGATTTGAAATATCTATTGTTGGGATATTAGAAGGTTCTTCCAAAACATCAAATTGATTTTTCAAAAGTCTTTCCGACATAAAATGATTTTCACGTTTTTGTAAGCGCTTTTGAATCAATTCAAAAGATCCTTTGAGGTAAATAAATTGGATATTTTCTCTGTCTATTAATAGCAACTGACGATAACTTTCTTTCAAAGCCGAACAAGCCATTATTATGTTTTGATTTTCCTGCAACCATTTTGCGATCGCATCTGCTATAGCTTGCAACCATGGCATTCGATCGCTATCCTCTAAAGGAATTGCAGCTTGCATTTTTTCAATATTTTTTGCTGAATGGAAATCGTCAGCGTCATAAAATTGCCAGTTGAGTGAGTCTGCGAGTTGTTTACCAATCGTAGTTTTACCAGAACCAGACACACCTATGAGGATTATTATCATGTGTATTAGGGAGTGTGGGGAGTGTGGGAAGTGTGGGAAGTGTGGGGAGTGTGGGGAGTGTGGGAAGTGTGGGGAGTGTGGGGAGTGTGGGGAGTGTGGGAAGTGTGGGGAGTGTGGGGAGTGTGGGGAGTGTGGGAGGAATGTAATACTCATTACCCATTACCAACTACCCATTACCCAACACATATTTATTTCAACAAAAAGCGTTTAACAAACATCACCGTAGAGTAAAACTGAAAGTCAACATTTTTCTTCTTACTAAAGCCATGTCCTTCGTCCTTCGCCATTAAATACCAAACAGGGACATCATTTTTTCTAACTGTCGCTACTATTTGCTCTGCTTCCTTCAAAGGAACACGGGGATCGTTTTTACCATGGATAACAAATAAAGGTACGGTTATTTTATCCGCATTATTTACGGGAGAAATATTCAGTAAAAATTCCCGCATTTTTGGATCCCGTTCGTCTCCATATTCCACCCGTCGCAAATCTCGTCGATAGCTTTCGGTGTTTTCCAGAAAGGTTACAAAATTAGAAATTCCAACAATATCGATCGCCGCACGAATTTTATTACTATATTTAGTTGCTACGGCTAAAGACATATAGCCACCGTAACTACCTCCGGTTACTAGGATCCGATTTTTGTCCAAATTCGGTTGAGTACCGATCCAATCTAACAACGCGCCAATGTCTTTTACTGAGTCTTCGCGCTTATAATCGTTATCCAACTTTAAAAAGGTTTTGCCATATCCAGCAGAACCGCGAACATTAGGAAATAAAACTGCAACTCCCAATTCATTGAGGTAGTAATTTAAACGCCCCAAAAATGTTGGTCGAAACTGTCCTTCGGGACCACCATGAATGTTAATTATTACCGGACGTTTACCTTTAAACTTGGCAGGAGGACGATATAGAAAGCCAGAGATGATTTTATCGTCGAAACTTTTCCAACGTACTAATTCTGCTTCAGGGAAATTTTCGGTGTTCAATCCCCCCGTTTCACTTTCTGTCCAACGTTCAACTTTATTATTAATAATATTCAAAGAATAAACATCTGCTGTTGAACGAGCTGAAACTAGTGTAAAACCTAAATCTTGGTTGTTACGGTGCCATCTTACACCATATATTTGCCCTACAGGTAATTTTGGTAGTGGTTTTTCCTTCCTTGTGGTGGTATCCAATATATGTAAAACCCCCGTACCATCTTCGTTGGTCACAAAGGCGAGATTCTTACCATCTTCCGAAAGGTCAAAATCTTCCACATCCCAAGGAATATCACTGGTTAAATAAGTATGCTCAAAAGTTGTGAGATTCAGATAAGCTAATCGAGAAAATTCTGAGTCGCGATCAGTTATGACATATAAACCTTTACCATCTTTAGCAAAGATCCCGCCATTGTAAGCAACCTTCTCTTTACCCTCTTTTTTGGCTGTAATTAAACTTTTGTCACCCGTACGAGTATCAAATAGCCACAAATAGCTTTCGTTAATCGAAACATACTCGAGCATCAAAAACTGAGAATCATCAGGAGACCAATTCAAACCAAACCAACCACCCCCATCCACCTCAGCTAGCAATTTATCGCTTTCAGGCTTTTGAGGTTGGATAATATATAGATCTCTATCCTTACCGGTGCGTCTGGTGGAAGAATAGATCATGCGATCCCCGCTATTAGACCAAACACCACGACTGTTTTTTGACTTTCCATCAGTCAGTAGTTTAATATCACCAGTTGCAAAATCATAGCGAAAGTTCTGGTTGAATTCATTACCTCCAATATCTTTACTGAAAACAAAATAATTACCTTTTGACGGTTGGAAAGTTGCACCACTAACCCTTTCTGAGAAAAAAGTTAGTTGTTTGCGAGCAGCCAAAGGGAATTCAACTAAATGAACCTGACGGGTATCGCCAAAGCGAGTTGATATTAGCATTTGCCGCTTGGTAGGATGCCAACTAGCAATACTCGCAGACCTAAACTGGGTATAACGTTCGACTGTATCCACTAGCGAAACTGGAATTGGGGGGAGACCTTCAACAACAAGATTGTCTCCAGGAGTAATCGTAGGCTGTTGTGCAGAAACCATGAGAACAGGTAGCAAAAATACTGCGAGCAGGGTAGCAAAAAATCTTGAGAAAAAATGCATCTCATCATTATGCCAAATAGGAAATAAAATTGAGCAGTTTATAGCATATATTGTCCGTAGTGCTGATAGCTATTAGTTGTTTCAAGAGTATTCATTTCTAAAAGGATTGAGGACAAAAAATCCCCCATAAACGGTTTGTGTGAGCGTGCTGCAACTATAAACAACTGATAAGATACTCATTATAGATAAGGAAGCATCGGATCGTGGCTAACAGCAAAATTATTATTTTTGATTGTGATAGTACCCTAAGCAGTATCGAAGGAATTGATGAATTAGCACGAACTGCAGGTGATGATGTTAGTCAGCAAATTGTCCAGATGACCAATGAGGCAATGGGAGGTAAGATCCCCATTGAAAGTGTTTTTGCAAAACGTTTAGAAATTATTAAACCTTCACGAGATGCTGTTGCAAAAACCGGCGAACTTTATGTTCAAATGGTTGAACCTAATGCAAAACAAGTAATTGCAACTCTCAAGCAAAAGGGATGGACGCCATTTATTTTAAGTGCTGGATACGTACAAGCGATCGCACCTTTAGCCAAATATCTTGGTGTTGAATCGTCGATTGAAGCTGTTGAATTATTCTTTAACGAAGACGGTAGTTACCGAGATTTTGATCGCGATTATCCTACAACTCGAAATGGAGGGAAATTAGAAGTCGTAGAAAAATTACGTCATAAATTTGCGCCAGAAAAAATAATTATGGTAGGTGATGGTGTCAGCGATTTGGAAACCAAGCCAGGAGTGGATCTTTTTGTTGGATTTGGGCGTTACGCTGTAAGAGAAAAAGTGCAAGCCGAAGCTAGTTGCTATATATATGATTTTAATGAACTCTTATCATATGTTTTTTAAGCCCCATCACACCTGCAGCACAGTTAAAGTGGGGAACGGCTAAAAAAGCAACACTATAAACATACTTTTAGACTTTAAAGATGCTGTATCAGATCTGCAAAACCATAGATACTGACAACAAGTAATAAAACTGCTGTAATTTGTGTAATCAGGGTCCGGGGCGACGGTGACATCACTTCTCGCACTAAAATTGATAAAGATGCTCCAACTACAAAGCTCAGACCTAAGATTAAAAATGCCTCTTTTCCAGGGAAAAGTGTAGAAATTGCCAGCATAATAATCGCCAAGGATAACATCAAAAGTTCAACAAACCTAGGCGGATTGTGCTGGCTGGATAAAATTACAGCATTTAACCAAAAGCGCCAAAATCTCATGAATAATGGGGATTGGGGATTGGGTAGTGAGTAATGAGTAATGAGTAATGTTAGCGTAGCGGGGCGCGACCTAGCGTAAGCGTACTGTAAGTATTGCGCACAGTAATGAGTAATGGGTGTAGTTACTGCATTGTTGGTATCTGACAACTAAAAGTTAATTTCTAGCTCCAACTTTTCTACTGGTACCATTACTTTGATTTACATCTTCTGGGAGTTCTACCCCGAATACCCGAGCAAATGCTTTTTCAACTTTATAACCAGAATCAATTGACTCGAGGGGGTCTTTCCGGAGTCGGTGACGCAAACACAAGGTAATAACTCTACGAATGTCATCAACTGTTACTTCCTTGCGAGCTTCAAAAGCTGTCAAAGCTTTAGCTGCACGATTAGTAACAATATCGCCACGCAAACCATCCACATCTAATTCCGAACAAACCTCAGAAATCTTCACCCGTAGTTCGTAATCGAGGTTTACTGAGGATAAATTTTCCTGTGCTGTGACAATGCGCTTTTGTAGTTCTTCTTGTTCTGAGTGATATTTTTCCAGAAAACTAGGAGGATTTTGGTCAAATTCTGAACGCTGTTCGACGATTTGTACCCTTAATGCTGGTTCTTTAACAGTATGAATTTCAGCATGCATCCCAAAACGGTCAAGTAATTGGGGACGCAATTCCCCTTCTTCTGGGTTACCGGAACCTACTAAAACAAAACGTGCGGGGTGACGAATGGAAATACCTTCCCGTTCTACTGTATTCCAACCACTTGCAGCCGAATCTAATAATACATCAACTAGGTGGTCGTCAAGTAAGTTAACTTCATCCACGTAAAGAATACCCCGGTTAGCTTTTGCCAAAAGTCCGGGTTCAAATGCTTTAACACCTTCAGATAAAGCTTTTTCAATATCAATTGTGCCGCAAACCCGGTCTTCAGTTGCACCCAAAGGTAAATCTACCATTTGCACTTTTGCTCGGGTTACTTCTGGATCAACCCCTTGCTCTACTTGCTCGCGGACTCCATCGCTCATCAATTCTGGATCTTGAGGATCCGAATTGAAAGGGTCGTTTGCAACCACGGCAATTTCTGGTAATAAATCAGCTAAAGCCCTGATTGTTGTTGATTTTCCAGTACCGCGATCGCCCATGATCATCACGCCACCGATTTTGGGGTCGATCGTGTTCAATATCAGAGCCAGTTTCATTTCTTCCTGACCCACAATTGCTGTAAATGGAAATACTACACGACCTTTCATTGCCGAAGTTTGAGCAGTAGGACTCACTAAATTAACCTTAACCTTATCTATATTTTTTTCTTAGTGTCTTATTATTGTGCCACAATTGTCGTTTTTAAAATTTTTCATATATCTAGAGATAGTAAGCGTGCAAATTATGGGATGCTGTTTTTTGATGTTCGGATAAAGTACCTCTACAGTCTTACAGATGAACGCACAAACCCCACCCCAAAGAATTTTAATTGTGGAAGACGATCCAGTCATGCAGTTAGGTTTGGAGCAGTTCTTTGAGGAATCTTCCCAATACCAAATTGTAGGGATAGCAGCAGATGGTTACCTGGGTGTAGAAACTGCAATAAAACTTCAGCCCGATTTAGTGATTATGGATCTTGGTCTTCCCAGATTGGATGGAATTGCGGCAACACAACAAATAAAGACTAATCTATCAACAGTCAGGGTTGTAATATTAACTTCCCATAATGATGAAACGGAAATGATTGCTGCTCTTGCTAGTGGTGCTGATGCTTGTTGTATCAAAGGTACCAGTTTGGAGCAATTATTGATCGCAATAAATGCTGCTGAGGTTGGTGCAACATATCTGGATCCCCAAATAGCTCGTAAAGTTATTGATAATCTTAAACCGCCTGTGTCCCATAACAATATAAGTGAGCTTTCCAATCGAGAACTAGAAGTTCTAACACTTATAGTTGAAGGTCGAACTAATCCAGAAATTGCAACACAACTGTATATAAGTTTGAGTACTGTGAAAACTCATATCCGCAGTATTATGAACAAACTTGCTGTTAACGATCGCGTCCAAGCTGCTGTTGTAGCTTTACGTAAAGGATTAATTTGATATTTAACGCCCATTACTTATTACTGTGCGCTGTAGACACTAAAGTGTCTCACTTTGTGAACGCGCCCCGCTTACGCTAACATTACTTATTACTCATTACTTGTTACTTATTACTTATTACTCATTACTCATTACTTATTACTTATTACTCATTACTTATTACTTATTACTTATTACTCATTACTTATTACTCAATAATCGGTAGGGTAAACCAAAATGTTGAACCTATTCCCGGTTGACTTTGGACCCCAATATTTCCACCATGAGCGATAATAACTTGTCTGCACACATATAACCCTAAACCTAAACCAGGCATAAAACGAGCATTTTCGCCTCGCGTGTAAAGTTCAAATATTCGCTTACATTGGTTTTGAGTTATACCTACACCATTATCTCGAACTCGACAAAGAATTTTTTCTCCTTGAGGATTTGCATCTATTGTTAAGGTGATTTCGTAAGGATTATGTTTTAGAGCATTGCTAATCAAATTGCTGAATACTCGACTCAACTGGGTGGGGTCAGCACAAATTAAAGGTAAATTATCGCTTAATAAGTTATGAACAGTGGTATTGTTTTCTCTAATAAACGGTTCTAAATCATAAAGAACTGAATTTACCACAGTACTAACTTTTATTGGTTCGCAATGGAGTTTCACACCCTGCACCTCCAAGGTGTAAGCTTCCCGCAAAGATTGAATTAGATTGATTTGGCGGGAGTTACCCTCTAGCAAACGTTTGAGAATTTTTGAACTGACAATTACTTCTGAATCGGACTTTTTGAGCAAGTTTTGAAATACAATTGCGTTACCCATCAATGGGGTACATAGGTCATGGGAAATAGCATGTAGAAAAATTCGTAATTCTCGGCGCGATTCAAACTCATTACGTTGCAAGCGATCGTAGGAATATACACCCAAGTCACAGATAAAGCAGAACCAAAATATGAACAATATAAGTTCTACAGTGATAAGTGGATAGCTCCGGTATAAGTTGGTAAAACCAAGTACGGAATTGACGCCTATATAGTAGCCCAGTAGAAGTAATTGAGATAGGAGATGCAGTCGCCAGCGTACAGGCATAATAGTTGCTTGTGCAGTGAATGTTAAACCCCAACCACCAAGATTGAGTATTGCAACACCACAGAAAGTCCCAATTATTTGTTGGATCAGTGTTAATGAGAAGAATACGCACAAAAAAAGTGCGCCTGGATATTTGCGACCAAATTTGGTTTTGTGAAATTTTAGACAAACCAGTAAAAAAAATCCCATAACCAAGTTTTCTATCACCAAAAGATGTTTTAACTCTTGGGGATAAAATTCAGTTTGATTCAGATAGAAAATACGGTAACAATCTAAGACAAAGCTACAGAAGATGACAGGAAATGCTACCCAAAAGCACAGACCAAGACGTCGCCATAGAAATTGATTTCGCCAAGCTATGTAGTCTGCGGAGTCATTAGAATAAATTAATTGCTTAAATCGCTGGGAAATTTGGCGAAAGAGCCAACTGAAAATAGCTTTACCTGTTAACAATAACTTACTGGCGAGGGATGCCATAAGGCAAAAATAGTAGGTTGCTCAAAAATTCACTGTTCAATTCTGAGCAGTGGAGTATTTTTAGGGGTTTAGCTCGAAATTAACATTAATAGCCATCTGAAAATATCGTCCGGTCGGTCATTTTATCTGGTCTTTTTGGTTTCTCCACTCGGTTGATGTGTAGCCGGAGCACCTAATTGTAAATTGACTGAGGGTGAACCAATAACCCAAACAAACAAAATAGTTAAAGCCTGTGGTTCAGTTCTAAAAATTTTGCTCCTTGCGACCCTCCTTTTTTAGGAGGGCTTACTTGAACTAATCCTATTGAAGTTAACAGCTTCAAGAAACTGTCATACAAGTAATGTCATGCAAGTAAATAGAGGAAAGAAAATATGAACTTATTGTGGAAGATTTCTGTTAGGGCAACTTTAGCATCAATGTTGATGGTCAGTATAGCAGGAACAGTTCAAGTTATACCGATTGCTTTGAGTATGGAAAACATAAATATCAAAGTCAATGGAAAAATATCTAATAGTATTTTTAATTTATCGAAGAAAAGATTTGTAGCCCTAATTGATAATGAGAATGAAGGGGAGCAAACTTGGAAAAATTGGAAACAAAAAAAGCAAGAATTAAAAGAACGAAGACAAGGTCGAAAGAAAGGACGAAAACGTAAAAGAATCAGTGCAGAATTAGCCCAAAAATTACAAGTCACACTAGACCAAGTAGTTGAAGATAATCAACTTCCTGGTGCAACTGTGGGAATAGTCACCCCTCAAGGGATGTGGTTCGGAGCAAGCGGTGTTTCTAACCTAGAAACAAAAGAACCGATGCGAGTAAATGACATATTTGGTGTTGGTAGTGTTACCAAGATATTTACAGCTGTGACAGTACTAAAGTTGGTAGAGGAAGGAATACTAAGTCTGGACGATACCCTGGAAAAATGGCTTCCTGAAGTCGCAAGTAAAATAACTGACGGTAAAACTATTACGATTCGCCAACTCCTAAACGGTACAGCTGGCGTTTACAATTACCCAGATGATGAAAAATTCCTAGCAGATTATATTGCCGAAACTCAAAAGCAATTTGCTACTGGTGAAGTTAAACGTTGGCGTCCGGAAGAATTACTTGAATATGTTTACGGTAAACCGCGCTTTCAGGGAGGGGGATGTATTGGTGGTAAATGGTGTTATACCAATACAAGCAGTGTTTTAGCTGGGATGATTGTGGAAAAAGCCACAGGTTCATCTTTCGCCAGAGTTCTCCGCGATAAAGTTCTCAATCCCCTGCGGCTCAAACATACATTTTTTAGTGGAGATGAGGACATTGTCGGTAGACAGGCTCGTGGTTATCAAGATTTATTTAAAGCTGATGGGAGTTTTGGTCAAGATGGTATCCCCGACGATCTCACCGAAGCTAATTTTTCAGCATATTGGGCAAATGGCGCGCTGTTCTCCAATGCGAAAGACTTAACAAGGTTCATGCTGGCGCTTTCTGGAGATAAGTTACTCGAGCCAGAATCCCTGAACCAAATGCTGACCTTTATAGATATAAGTCAGTTCGGTTTAGGTACAGAGTCCAGGGAATTCCCTTGGGGAAAAGCTTGGGGTAAGGGTGGTGACCACCCTGGATATCAAGCTTATGCTCTACACTTCCCTGATAGTGGCATCACTATTGTTACTTTAGTGAATCGACAATATGAGATTGAAAATCCAGAAAAACAGTTCACAGCGCTAACACCTGCTGTATACACTGCTATTCTCAATACTTTGCAAGCAGAAATTCAAGAAAATAGCTCCCAATAACTAATTTTGCGATATCCCCACAGCCAAATAATCATTACTCCTAAACCACTTACTGCAACTACTATGTTGGGATAAAAAACCATTAAAGTTTCGCTAGTTTCCAAGATGTGATCGCAGTTTTCAGTGGAGAAGTTTTAGCAATTCCCGCTGCTGCATATGCAGCTAAACATACTGGAGGTGTAACATTAGAATCCTAGGAAAGCCAAAAAATAATTAAGTGAGCTAACTGTCCTCCAACGGAAGCCGCTGTTTCCACTCCTGCGGCAAAATCGGCTTTGAAACCAGTCCATTTCATCATTGGAATAGTAATCTAACCAGTAGAAACCGTATTAGGGATAGTCCTAAAAAAATCACAATGGCGATCGCATCTAATCTGCAAAATCATCCATTGTGATTTAAAAGTAATAAAAATTACTAGTCATCCCCGTTCCTAGTTACAAACAAACTTTAAGAGATAGGATGTTCCACTTCTCCAGGAACTTCCCCATCTTCTCCTAGTTGTTTGTAAGGTGGTTTTTGATGGGGTGGGCTGAAACTTTCTCGCAGAGAAACAATAATGATGTACAAAACCGGTACAACAAACAAACTTAAGAAAGTAGCAACAAACATACCACCGAACACCGCATTACCAAGAGATTGACGGCTAGGAGCACCCGCACCCGTTGCAATCATCAGGGGGAAAATTCCTAATAGCGTAGAAAAAGCAGTCATTAAAATTGGTCGCAAACGTTCCTGGGATGCTTCCAGTGCTGCTTTAACTATGGGAAGTCCTTGTTCTTCCCGTAATTGATTGGCAAATTCAACAATCAAAATAGCATTCTTGGAAGCCAAACCAATTAACATCACCAAACCAACTTGACAAAATATATCGTTGGGTACGCCTCTAAGTGACTGTGCAGATAATGCTCCCAAAATAGCTAAAGGTACCGAGAGCATAATAATTAACGGGTCCACATAATTTTCATATTGGGCTGCTAGGACCAAAAATACGAATACTAGACCCAAACCAAAAATTAAAGGTGCTTGTCCGCCAGATTCTTTTTCCTCAGCAGAAATACCCGACCACTCAAAACCCATGGAAGCTGGTAATACTTGATTTGCCAATCTTTCCATTGTATTCATTGCTTCTCCCGAACTGAATCCCGGAGCTGCTGAACCGTTTATTTCAATTGACCGGAATAGGTTGTAGTGGTTAATTGTTTGCGCTCCCGTGGTCTGCTTGATTCTCACCAAATTACTCAAAGGAATCATTTGGTTAGTTGCAGAACGGACATATAGCTTTCCTATGTCCTCAGGATTGGAACGATGTTTTGCATCTGCTTGGACATATACCCGATAAGTACGTTGTCCGAGGTTAAAGTCGTTGACGTATCGAGAACCTAAATATGATTGCAGGGTATTAAATATATCACTAATCGATACTTGTAATGCTTTAGCTCTATTGCGATCAACTTCAACCTCTAATTGAGGCATATTCGCTGCATAAGTACTGAGTACACCCTGTAATTCCGGCTGCTGATTACTTTCCCCGATTAGCTGGTCTTTTACTTCCAGCATTCTAGGTAAACCAGTAGTTCCCCTCCGGTCTTGTAACTGAAACTGAAAACCACTAAAGTTACCCAAACCTGGAATCGCTGGCGGATTAAATGGGAAAACATTCGCATCGGTAATGCTAAAAAACTTTGGCATTAATCGACCCATAATTTCTTGGGCTGATTGTCCTTCACCGGTACGTTCGCTCCAAGGTTTGAGTGTTGTCCAAATGACCCCTGTGTTTGCAGTTGCACCGCTAAAACTAAAACCACCAACAGCAAATGTACCAACAACTTCAGGTAATTTAAGAATTTCTTCTTCCACCTCCAGCATTACCTTGCTGGTGTAGTTGAGTGAAACTCCTTCCTTTGCTTGAATTACGGTAATAAAATAACCTTGGTCTTCATCAGGAACGAATGCAGTAGGTACTGTATTATACAGCCAAGCTGTAATCCCTAACAAACTAACAAAAACTGCCAAAACAACAAATCTAAGTCTAGCAATCTTATTGAGAGCCCAACGGTAATTTTTGCGCAACCCATCGAGGAACCAATTAACTCGACCAAAAACCCAACCAAGCAATCCTCGTGGTTTTGGTTTCTTTCTTAACAGCAACGCTGAAAGAGTAGGCGTCAAGGTCAGAGCGAGAAATGTGGATATGGTAATTGAAAAGGCTATTGTCAAAGCAAATTGACGATAGATTTGACCCGTTGAACCAGGAAAGAACGCAACGGGAACAAATACAGCCATCAATACTAATGAAGTTGCAATCACAGCCCCAGATAGCGATCGCATGGCGCTAGAAGCAGCTGACTGAGCTGACATTCCCTTCTCTTGAACCAAACGAGAGATATCTTCTACAACAACAATCGCATCATCAACAACCATCCCGGTTGCTAATGTCAGACCAAATAAAGTTAAAGTATTGATGGAAAAACCAAAGGCTTTAACAAAGCCAAATGTTCCAATTAAAGCCAAAGGAATGGTAATAACGGGAATAATAGCCGTCCGCCAATCTTGTAGGAAAATAAAAATTACTAGAACTACGAGAAAAATCGCTAATAACAGTGTTTTTACGACTTCTAATAAGGATGCTTCAATAAACATGGTGACATCAAATGCCACCTGATATTTCATCCCGGGTGGAAAATCTTGAGCCATTTCAGCCATGGCTTTTTTTACGGCTCTAGCGACTTCTAGGGCATTACTTCCTGGAGTTTGTAATACACCAATACCTATACCATCTTTAGCTCTGAAACGAAGAAAAGTATTATAGTTTTCTGCACCCAGTTCCGCCCTACCGACATCTTTAAGCCTGATCAGCGAACCATCAGCCCCTGTCCTAATAACAATATTTTCAAACTCAGACGGATCTTCTAAACGACCAGAAACCCGTATATCTTTAATATACATCTGGTCCTCTGGAGCAGGCTGTTGACCAATTTGTCCCGCACCGACCTGGAGGTTTTGCTCGTTAATTGCATTGACCACATCTTGAGCCGTCAGATTACGACTTGCAAGGCGATTTGGATCGAGCCACAGACGCATTGCATAGCGCCGTTCGCCAAAAACCTGTGCGTTACTGACACCCTCTATCTTTTTCAGGTTGTCTGTTATATATAAATCTGCATAGTTACTAAGAAATACATTATCAAACTCTTTATTGTCACTATATAGCCCTATTCCCAAGACAAAGTTACTTGACTGTTTACTGACGGTAACGCCTGTTCTTTGTACCGATTCAGGTAGTTGGGGTTCAGCAAGAGATACTCGATTTTGAACGTCGACCGCAGCAATATCTTTATCTCTTGAGGGGTCAAATGTGACTGTAATAGTGCTTGTACCATCATTAGTACTGGAAGAGGTCATATATTTCAGACCTTCAACGCCATTAATTTGACGTTCTATGACGGTAGTTACTGTTTTTTCTACAACTTCAGCACTAGCACCTACATAGTTAGCAAGTACTTGAACTTGGGTTGGACTAATCTCTGGATATCTGTCTGTAGGGAGAGTCGGAATACTGATAGCCCCTATCAGCAGAATAATAATCGCGCAAACACTGCTAAACACAGGGCGCTTAATAAAAAAGTCAGCGAACATAGGTGTTAAGGAATTGGGGATTGGCTATTGGCTATTAGGGATTAGGTATTGGGTATTGGATATTGGGTATTGGATATTGGGTATTGGATATTGGGAAGATGGATTATCAATTATCAATTACCAATTACCAATTACCGATTACCTCATTTCTCAGTTTCTTGCTTTGGCATAATTGGTATTCCATTTCTCAGATTAAGTAAACCCGAGACAATAAGTTTCTCTCCGGCTTCCAAGCCATCTAAGACTCGGTAGCTATTACCTCGAACATCTCCTAATTTGACGCGTTTCTGTTTCGCCTGCATTTGGACCTTACCATCGGCAGATTTTCCATTTTCAGCGACATAGACAAATGTTTCTCCAGCTACTCTGACGACTGAATTCACTGGAATCACAACTCCTTGACGCTGTTCCCAAATGATTTTGGCGTTTACAGATTCCTCAGCCCGGACTTGACCTTTGGAATTGTCGAAAAGTGCTTTAATTAGAATAGATTGCGTATCATTTATGACACTAGGAGAGATAAAAAATATCCTAGCCGTACCAATAGAATTTCCCTGGGCGTTGATAACTTCAACTAACATACCCTTTTCTAATTCCGGTGCACGTTCAATTGGTACTGAGATATTGACCTCTAACGGTTGATTCTGAGTAATAGTTGCAAGTTGGGTAGAAGTATTAACAAAATCACCAACTTTGACCGGTATATCTCCTACTGTTCCAGTAAAAGGAGCTGCGATCGTGTAATACTGCAACTGAACTTGTTGTTCTTTAGCATTGGCTTTTTCCTGTTCTAGTGCTCTTTTTGATTGGGATATAGCTGCTTTTTGAGCTTCAATTTGAGCATTAATTGTACCGAGACTTGCTTGTGCGGCATCCAACCTATTCTTTGCTTGGTCTAAGTTTCTTTGAGATAGCGCCCCTTCTTTTTGGAGTTGTAAGTCACGCTTGTATTCTTGTTGGTTTAACTGCAGGTCGGCAACTTTAGATAACTTATCAGCCTCTAAAGATTTCAAGGTAGCTTGAGAATTTTCCAGTCGAGACTGTGCTACTCCTATTGCTGCTTTGACGCTATTGAGTGATGCTTGTTGTTCTCTTGGATCTATTTGGATAATTGGAGTTCCAGCAGGAACTCTGGTTCCCGAACGAGTCAAAATTTGGGTGATTTGCCCTTGAACTCTTGGTTGAAGTGTTATGGAGCGTCGTGATTCTAAACGAGCTCTGTAGGTCTCGGTGTTACGAACCAAGTCAGTTCCTACGGTAGATAGTTCAACTGGTACCCCAGGAGGTTGATTAAGATTAGCAAATCCTTCTTGTCTGTTGGATGAAAGCACATACCAAGTTGCAGTACCACCACCAACTAAAAATATTCCTAACAATAACCAAAGCCACCTTCTTTGTAATTTTGGTGGCTTCAATGTATTTTTAGATCCAGGATCTGTTTGGGGAGCAGAATACTTCATGATGTCAGAGATACCCACTGTAGATGCGATCGATTTCTTTTTTTGAGAGCTATTTGACTGTTAATTCTTAGTCATCGGAATAAAAAAACAGGTAACAATATCGCAAAACAGCACTTTTTCTTACTTTATTAATATAAATATATAATTTTACAGGTTTTGGGTTACTCTACCCAAAGATCAGTCTTTCTTAAATTGAAATAGCACTCAAAAAAATAAAAACTTTTGTTATTCAAAGCTTACAGCTAAAGAGTTTCGCTTGTCTTTCAAATTCTTGCTGAAAACTTTCGCAAATTGCGAGCATGAATTTGACATAATACGCTTTTTAACAGTTTAACAGCACATCTAACTCTTTTTGCATCTTTTCTTTAAGTATGCTTGAAATTTAGTGTTTTCGTTGTAAGTGAGAAGATTTAGGTGGAAATATTTTCTATATGCGAAAAGTTTCTACCCATTCTATTTGCTCTGGTTTTGTACTAGTCAGCAATTTGCCTTGGGAAATGACGTATCGTGGATTAGACCGACAGCGTATCGCATCATAAGGATTACTAACATCCAAAACAATCATATTTGCTACATCGTTAATTTTACAACCATAGTTATCTTTAATACTTAGGGTTTTAATACCATTAATTGTCACCATATCATAGCAGGCGTTAACTTCTGACATTCCTGTCATTTGACAAATATGGGCTCCCATATGTGCAACATCTAACATGCTACCCGTACCCAAACTATACCAAGGATCCTGAACGCAGTCATGTCCGAAACTAAGATTTAATCCTTGTTCCCAAAGTTCCTTGACTCTGGTGACTCCACGGCGTTTGGGATAACTATCTCCCCGACCTTGAAGGGTAATATTAATCAAGGGATTAGCAATAAAGTTAATTTGAGCGCGTTGCAGAAATCCCATTAATTTGTAAGCATAGGCGTTATTGTAAGAACCAAATGCTGTGGTATGACTTGCTGTCACTCGCGAACCCATTCCGGAGCGAATCGCACAAGCAGCAATAACTTCTAAAAATCTAGATTGCTCGTCATCTATTTCATCGCAATGAATATCAATTAAACGGTTATATTTTTCAGCTAATTCAAATATCCTATAAATCGAACGCACTCCATCTTCACGAGTTAGTTCGTAGTGGGGTATTCCACCAACGACGTCAGCACCCATTTCTAAAGCTTTCTCTAAAAGTTTCTCATTATTTTTTTGAGAGTAAATACCATCTTGAGGAAATGCGACTACTTGTAATGTCATCCAATCTTTGACTTCTTCCCTGACCTCAAGAAGTCCTTGTAAAGCAATTAATTTTGGTTCGCTCACATCAGCATGGGTACGTACAAATAAAGTCCCCTGTGCTGCTTGTTGCTTAAGCATTTTTTTCGCACGGGTTTTAACATCTTCTAGGGACAGACTTTGTTTGCGATCGCCCCAAATTTTTATTCCTTCAAATAATGTTCCGCTCTGATTCCAACGTGGTTCTCCAGCGGTCAGTACAGAGTCTAAGTGAATGTGAGATTCTACGAATGGAGGAGAAACTAGTTTCCCTTGCAAATCTAGTTCTGTTTCTCCGTATTCAACTATATGGGGGCTAATTTCAGCAATTATGCCGTTCCTAATCCCAATGTCTACTAGCGAATCGTCCTTGTCGGTGTATCCTAACAATTTACCGCGACGCAGTAACAAATCGTAGGTGTTGTGGGACATAGTAGTTTGTGCTGGAGATGAATGACATGAACACTTAGTATAAGTTGTATTTTAACTTTGCGATCGCAAGCGTAGCAAAAAAGTAATTTTTATATAAAAAAGTAAAATAACAGGAAACATAAAATAGTATCAGATTCAAATTGCAAACTAGTTATTTAAATACTGGATAGATAGTATTTAAAAGCACCTATATTCGAGGACTAAATGTTTATTAATATACCCCTGAGCAAAATTATTAAAACCTCTTTTTAGGTGAAATTACTTAAGCGTTTTAGCTCTGTAATTACTTCTATAGCTAGTTTTTATTAGAAAATATAATACCAATTCGATAGATAATTGCAACAGATTCTCCGGTAGAGACGTTGCATGCAACGTCTCTACAGAGATCTATCTGTCTCATTATTTTTCCAAATTGGTATAAGATTCTCGTTAAGGCGTATATAAAAACCCCTAATTTATAGTTTTGAACAAAAATATTGCGATCTAGATCACAACTTCGAGGTGTGTCGTCGCACAGATCTGGATGGCAATAGGAGTGTTAACTAAGGATGTAGTCATTTTATAGCTGATAACATATCGACAAACCTGGTGTTGCACAAACACGGAAGCAGAGCGTTTCTTCGAGTTATGAAGATTTCGTAAATATGCTTGCGACATCATGCCATTATCAAATACAGTACTTATGTACTAAAAATATAGTTCCTGTACTTTGTGATTCAAAACTAAAAGTAATATTATTGACGCATTTTTATGAGGAGAATGTCAGTAATAATACTCCTGTGCGTAAAAATAAATGATTTGCTGCTGTAAATTTGTACAAATTGATTGATTTTGTATCTCAATTCAAGTAATAGAGATAGTGTGTTAACTTTAGTGCGCCAATAAAATGTAGATATTTATAATAAAATAATTTGGCGTTTTGTACCACTAAATAATCAATCTAGATCAAATTTAAAGTCTTGTTTTTGAAGTCTAAAAATAGTTTTCAGACTATTTTCAGGCTAGTCTGAAGAATATTTGTTTAAATATTTTTCTATGCAAAACAATAAATCATTTGCTTACCCACCGATATTTTTTGAATTATTAGGTCTGGAATTATTAAATAAAGTGCCCAAATACTAGTATTTGATTTTGACAGCTATGATGTTAAATATTTCCAGTTCGTCCTTTGATAATCGGAATGAATTACTTACAGCAACCCAACGCAGTGTTAAAACAGTTCCTTTTGTCGAATTATTCAACGGTCGATTGCAAGGAGTGATATCTAGCGGTTCTAACTTAGATAGAGTATATGTTTCTTTTTTTGAAGCTGGAACATTGAATTATTATTGTAGTACGAATAATAATCGTCCCTGTGGTGGTTTGCGTGGATATCCTTGTAAGCACCTCTATCAGTTACTAGAAGAAGCTACTTATACTTATGGAGTTAAAGAAGTGGCTAAATATTTAAAAATTTCCGGTGATATTTCACAAATCAATAATGCCTATGATTTTCCCATCAATTCAGGCATAATTAAAAAAGAATCTGCTAGTAACGTTTTTAGTCGTTTCCTAAATTATTTACATTATTTAGAAATTAAATCTTCCTCACAGCCGATTCCGGAAATGAATTGGTTTGTTTAAGATAATATTTAAGCTAAAAAATCAGAGTTTAAACTTATTTTCAATAATCTCAAAAAAATTGAATAATTCATACTTAGTGAATATGATTTTAAAGTCTTCACAATCATCTTTTGATGCTCGCAAAGATTTATTTAAAGTCACAAGGACAAATATTAAAAAAGTTCCATTTGTAGAACTTTTCAATGGTCGTTTACAAGGAGTCGTTTCCAGCCGTTCTAGTGACAAACTAGTTTATACCGCTTTTTTTGAAGCAGGAACATTAAATTATTATTGCAGCACAAATAATAATCGTCGCTGTGCAGGATTATTCGACCATCCTTGCAGTCATTTATATCATCTACTCAGGAAAGGAGTTCATGCTTATGGAGTTGAAGCTGTTGCTCAATATTTAAATGTTGCTGGTAAAGTTGCGAAAATCAAAAATATTGACGATTTTCCCATTCGTTCCGGCAAAATAAAAAAGAAATCTGCAAGCGAAATTTTTAGTCGTTTTCTCAACTATTTACGCTATTTAGAACTTGAATCTTCTTCCCAACCAATCCCAGAAATGAGTTGGTTCATTTAAATATTTTCATCCTCTGTATTTCGATGTATGTTTTATGGCTTTTCCCCACAGACTAAAGGATATCCCTGAAGGAATTGAATCAACATATGATTTAATTGCTGAATTTGACCAATGTTTTTTAACTGGGTTTGCAAATTTAGAGTCTCAGCATCAAGAAACCTTAAAATCTTGGCAATATATATTTATAGGTACGCCGTTAGAAAAGCCTGTAAATGATGCTTGTAGGGCAATAGAAAAAAATGAATTTATCGAAAAACATTTTTTAACTTTAGCAGCAACAAGGGCAGCTTTACAAGGTTCAATATTTGATGGGTTACAACATCAACTTCTTGATGTATTGGAACGTCCGCAAGTTATGGACGCAGATCTGAAAATTACATCAATAGACATACCTTCTCATATTCAAGTTTGCCAAGAAAGTATTCTTCAGTGGTTAATGGAAATTGCTTTGGTTGGTTTTTCCTGCTTGGATAGATCGACTTTAGTTCCCTTTATCCCTAATTTGGAAAAAATTCAGGAAGAACCGTTATTAATTCGTCAAGCAGCATTATTGACAGGATATTTTAATGAATTAATCCGTCAAGTTCCCGTTAAGGATAGCAATTCAGTCTGTTTATATCGTTGGGTGGATTTGTGGACGCAAGCTGCGATCGCAGGATTGGGAACGACAGTAAATTCTCAACCACAAACTGTTTCTGGTAGTTTCACCGCGTTGGGAATGGATTTAAAAACCCATGCTAATTTAGTTAGTTTTACTATTTACGGTTTATTGCAGGATGAAAATCGCACCCAATTAGCTAAAATCAGTCAATCTGCATATAAAGTCGATGCAATTTCTAGCGACGAGATTTGGTTATTATTTCCCGATGCAGAGATTTTATTACAAGCTTTTGCAAACAATAAGATATTGTATTTGAATAACATACCCATGTTACCGACGGGAGATTTGATTTGGGAAGACACAGCAGAATTTGGTTGCAAATACAGGTTAATGGAAAAAGCAGCAGAGTATTTTGCTCCTAGTTCTCAGATTAGTGGATGTTATACAAACCCAGATACTCGTCATCCAATTCAAATTGGCGAACCTGTTTATTTAAATAATTATCAGATTGTTCGACAGGATGGTGAAATAGTAATTGATTTGGGAGAAAAAGGTTCTTTAAAGATAGATCGAAATCGTATGAGTCAGTTTTCTCCAATTACTGACGAAAATATCCTGAAATCTAGTGAAATATTTGGATTGATACGATTTGACGATCGCAGTTGGAGTCTCCAACCTTTGGCTGTAATGGCGAATCAAAAGACTATTTATACGGGAGAAAATGCAGCCAAAATCCTGAGAAATAAATCGAGAACAACAACGGTAAGTATTTTACGAGAGCGTGCTAGCAAGTTATTAAGGAAAAATTAGTAAAACTTAAAAATTGAGGTTCATAAACTAAAAACTGAATATCGCAAATCCATAATCGAAGATCCACAAGATGAAAGTGCAAATAGTCCAACGTCGTCAGGTTATTTATTGGCGATTAATAACTACAATGTTTGGTTTAAATGAGCAGGGGGCTAATTTTGATCTGATGTCCAGTGAGATTGTTGATGAGTTATCCTTACCCCAGCTAATTCTCGATCCAAATATTAGTATTGAAAATTTACTACAACGTTACCCCGAACTCGAAGCAGATTTTAAGCAAAGAATTACTCTTCAGGAAATTATGGGAGAGTTAAGCGAAGAGTCACAAAATCTGGGGAATCAAAATCTGAAGAATAAAGATCCAGAGAAAAAACATCTAGAAAAACAAGAACAAGAAACTGATACTCTACGACGCGGTTTAGTGTTCTCAAAAATATTGCTCAATACCTTTGGTCCCAACACCCAAACCAATACAGTTACCGCTCAACAATATTCCCAATGGCTCAAAGATGTGGGATATTTAGAGCGATCGCTAGGTTGTAGTTTGCGTGGACAAGCTGCAAAGATAAGTTACGGACAAAAAAATCAGAACGAACCTGGAAAATTAGGAAATACTCAAAATAGTTTTACGACATCTGACTTTAATGCAACTGAAGAACAGTTAAGAGCAACTGTGAAGACTTTAGAAGGGGAATTAATTCAACGTATGGCTCTACGAGAAGTTCTTCAAGACGATCATCTAGCAAGTCAGATTAACCCATCCATGGCTTTAGTCGAGCAATTATTACGGGACAAAGCTAATTTATCAGGAAATTCCCTCAAAAATGCCAAACGTCTAATTCGTCAGTATATTGACGAACTTGCAGAAGTTTTACGTTTGCAAGTCACTCAAACCGCAATTGGTAAAGTAGATCGTTCAGTTCCACCAAAAAGGGTATTTCGTAATCTGAATTTAAAACGAACAATTTGGAAAAATCTTACCAATTGGAGTCCCCAAGAGGGGAGATTATATGTAGATAGACTTTACTACCAAAATACAGCGAAAAAGAAAATACCCACAAGAATGATAGTTGTTGTCGATCAATCCGGTTCGATGGTCGACGCGATGGTTCAATGTACGATTTTGGCTTCAATTTTTGCTGGTCTTCCCAATGTTGACGTCCATTTAATTGCATTTGATACTCAAGTTTTGGATCTAACTCCTTGGGTTAGGGATCCCTTCGAGGTTTTATTACGGACACAATTGGGTGGTGGAACCCATATTTATAGTGCATTACAGGAAGCAGCACAGAAAATTTTAGCTCCACAAAATACAGCTTTAGTATTAATCTCTGACTTTTATGAGGGAGGGAGCGACCAAGTTTTATTTGACTATATTAAATCTTTGCAAGAGTCAGGCGTCCATTTTATTCCCGTAGGAGCGGTGACGACTAGCGGTTATTTTAGTGTCAATCAATGGTTTCGAAACAAGTTGAAAGAACTAGGTACGCCAATTTTAACTGGAAGTCCCAAGAAATTGATTCAAGAGTTGAAAAAGGTAATTGTTTCTTAAAAGGTGTTTATAAATAAATAATTATAGCCCTACGCGCAAGTTAAAAAATGACCTGCGGTCACGCAATAGCTATAGCTTAATATCCCTCTAAATTCCGGGTTCACGTAGTGCATCCAATGTATTGGGAGACTTTGACGCTGTTCCCTATTCCCTTTTATAAACGTTCGGCTTGTCGCCTTTTAAGTGTACCAATCTTAAAGGAAATTGGTATTACAAATTTGGAGATCAATAAAATGAGAAGAACAAGAAATACTATGGCGAGAACTAGCAGCAAAACAAATAGTAAAACACATAAAAATGAAACTATCTTACGTCAACCAGCAGAAGTAAAATATCGCCAAGAATTAGACTATTTAGCTTCAATTGATAAAGGTGCAAAACCTTTTTCTTGGAAATTATCCCCTCACATGGTGCGAACATTTCTCTTGGGTAGTACCCCATCCCAAAAACTCGATTGCTCCATCGAACCAAAATGGTATGGAGATAGCGCGATCGCAGAAAGGGCGATTGTAACTTTAGCTTCCGACCGGGGTTTACTATTAATTGGCGATCCGGGTACGGGTAAAAGTTGGTTAGCTGAACTATTAGCTGCAGCTATTTGCGATAATTCAACCCATGTCGTCCAAGGGACTGCGGGAACAACAGAAGACCAAATTAAATATTCTTGGAATGTGGCGATGGTAATTTCTGCAGGACAATCCCAAGAGTCGCTGATTCCTTCACCTATTATGACCGCAATGCAAAATGGAACTATAGGTAGGTTTGAAGAGTTAACCCGTTGTACCTCTGACGTACAGGATGCATTAATCTCTATACTGAGCGAAAAGTATATTTCAATTCCAGAATTGAAGAGCGATAATGTGGTTTTTGCCCAACCAGGATTTAACACGATCGCAACTGCGAATAGTCGTGATCGTGGAGTGAACGATCTATCTTCAGCATTAAAACGGCGGTTTAATTTCGTACATATGCCGGTTATAACCAATAAAAAGCAAGAAAAAGAAATTATTTTGTTCCGTACCCAAGAGTTAATGAAACGTCATGGCTTTGAAGTAGATATTCCACCAACTTTATTAGATGTATTAATACAAACCTTTGCCGATTTGCGAGAAGCAAGTAATTCTGCAACTTCAGATGACCAGAGACTAGAGTCAGCCCTATCTACAGCGGAACAAATTGGTGTATTGGAAGATGCGATTTTACACAGTCGTTATTTTGGAAATACCAGTTTAGAACCAGCCATTTTAGCGCGATCGCTTGTAGGTACTTTAGTGCGTCGTCTTCCGGAAGATGTATCGGTTATCAACCAATTTTGGCACGCAACTGTAGAAAGACGCAGTGAAGAAGAAAAAGGCGAATGGAAAGATTTCTTACAAGGAGGGAAAGAGGCTATGGGGTTGATTCGGTAGGAATTGGGAGGTGTGGGGAGTGTGGGAGGTGTGGGGAGTGTGGGGAGTGTGGGAGGTGTGGGGAGTGTGGGGAGTGTGGGAAGTCTAGTGATTAATGACTCTTAACTCCTAACTCCTGTACAGACATAGCATCCTACGTCTTTACGAATCCTGACTCATTACTCATTACTTATTACTTATTACTCATTACTTATTACTCATTACTTATTACTCAACTCATGAAACTACCTCAATCTTTCCAGCCTCTCCAAGAACAATTACTGACCACAGCAGAACAATTTGCTACTGATTCCCAACCTTTAAGCGAATTTTTGACAGCTTTGGTTGGGGATGTCGAAAAAGCGATCGCCGAACCTTTAGAAATTTTTCCCGTATGTCATCACTCTCCTGCTTCAGCTTTACAAATTTTGCGACGTTTACGTTTGAGCTCCAATCCTCCCAAAGCGATCTATATGGAAATGTGCGAGGATTTGCGACCTATTACCGAAAATCTTCATAATTGTAAATTACCTGTAGCTCTACAAGCCTTTGCAGGTGAGTCACAGACATTTTCACCCCAAGAAATACCCTTAAGTGTAATTGCACCTTTAACTGAAGCTTCGGCTGAATATCAGACTATCGCTTATGCTCTCCAACATCCTGAAACTGAGTTAGTATTTGTTGATCGGGCTGTAGATTATGTATTTCAGTGGGAAGAGCAAGAAACAGAAAACCTAGAAGAAAAACAAACTGATGTACCTGAAGAAGCTAAAAGACATGGTACGGCTTTAGGATTAGAAATGGGGAATATGATTCCTAAATTTGATGTTTTTCTGGAACTTATTCTCAAAAATTCTAATACTCGACATTTTTCTGAGTGGTGGGATCGATATGTCGAACAAGCAATTATTAATGCAGATTACCAAACCTACCGTCAAGTAATGTTCCTAATTGGTAGTTTAATGCGACGCTTGGGAAGTCGAACCAAAGATTTAGAAAATGACCGTTTGCGCGAACGCTATATGTGGACGCGAATCAAGCAACATATGAAAGCAAAGAAAATTCAGCCACAAGATGCAATTTATATTTGTGGTGCAGTTCATGCTGCAAGTGATGTTGCAGAATTTGGAACGGAAAATGATACAATTTGGCAGATTCCAGAGTTGAGTCAAACTAAGTGGTTATATGGATTAATTCCTTCTAGCTTTGCCGCAATTGAATATCAGTTTGCTCATCATCCCGGTACTGTTTCTATAGCGGAAACAACTTGGAAGAAGAATATTAAATTATCTAATATCAAACCTTTCAATCTAAATAAAAAGACTAAATCAAAAACTAAATCATCTAAGAAAAAAGTCAAAGCAATTGTAACTAATAACACTCTTACAGGCAAGCAAAATGTCTCAGAACTAGTATCTTTTCTCAACATTCCCCCCGCTCAAGCAGAAGCAGATACAGAACAATTACTACAATGGTGTGCAGATATTGTTAATTTAGCGCGCAAAAATGGTTATTTAGCTAGTACTGCTGATTCCATCGCAATTTATCAGACTTCCATGTTACTTGCAAGAATGCGTAACCGTCTTCATCCCACACCCTATGATTTTCAGGATGCAGCAATTACCTGCTTAGAAAAAGACCGTACTCCAAAGAAACGTAATATTTCCCAAATTTGTCAAATTCTTTTGGGTGGCGATCGCGTGGGAAGAGTTGGTTATGCTTCCCTTCCACCCTTAGTACAAAATCTGTACGACCGACTCGCACCCCTAAATATTAATTTGCAATCCCAAACGAAACAACGGGTTTTAATGGATTTCAAACAAAAACCACAATTGTTTGACTGCTCCGATGTCTTGTGGAGAATCAATTATTTATTAGGCGATCGCATCGTTCAACCAATTATGGGCGATCGCAGTCTTGGTTTCAAACCGGTTCAAGAATCATGGGAAGTTCGGATTGGGAAACACCAACGTCCATTAATTATGCTGGGTTATGAAGGTGTTAGTCTCGAACAAGTTATCGAGCAACATTTGCGCAAAGCTGTATTTGACAATAAAGGAACAGCAAAAACAGTTCTGAACGCAGTTGAAGATAGTATTTTATATCTTAACAATCCTCGTTTGACCGCTGAACTAGGCGAATATGGAATTTCCCTACTCCAGCAGGAAACGGGTGCAGAGGATGCAATGGAAATATTTACGATTGTTCGACGCTTAATCCATTACTATCGCACCACCCCCAAAGGTTTACCCAAATGGATTGAAAATTTTGTCACTGTAGGGTATAGACATTATGCAAGCCTTTTAGCGCAAGCATTTGCAGATAGAGGTACGAACCCCGAACAAATTGCTGGAATGTTGGGCTTTATTTTCACCTTAGAAAGTCTAGCTCTATCCCTTGGATGTAACCGCAGTCAATTATTAATTAGTGTCAAACAAGCCACCAGAGAAAAACAAGACCCAGCTAAACTCGGTTTATTATGGACGACCGAATGGCTATTATCATTACGTCATTTAGAAGAAATGCGGGAATTTTTTCAGCACGTATTAGAAAACGAAATCTTGATGCGTACTTTTCCCTATTATCTCAACGGTTTTATTTTATCTCTTACCTTTGCACCGCGAATTAAAGGTTTTGTAATCGAATTGCTTGCAAAATCATTTGCTTCGATTCCTGATGCAAACCTATTATCTTGGTTACCAAATTTAATCTTACGCCTTCGTCCCCACAGCCAAATATTACAAAGTTTGATTGCAGAAGCAGCAAATATTTATCCCGACCAACTAAAAGGTTTTCAAAATTGGTTTCCCTTCTGGGAAAAAACTCAAAATTATCAACCTCGAAATCCTAAAACTATCAAAAATTCATCAAGTAAATCTCAAAATAAATTAATAGAAAGCCATAACCAAACACGAAAATTACTGTTTACTTATCAAACAACTACAAATAGAATCGCCCAATTATTACAAGTAGAAAATATCTATTGGCAAAAATTTGAAAATCACAATAATTCTTCAAGTTTTAAATTACTTTCTGAAAGGGAAATAGAAGTAAAAAAACTATTAACTTCCAAGCCTGCTACAATGAAGTTATTAGCAGTATTGTTTCCCCACTGGCTAAGAAGTATAAACATCTTAAAAACCTAAGTAACTAGCTACTTATTGGGTATGGAATTACAGGGATTTAATAAATTTCAAGAGATTTTGCATCATAACCATAGACCACCAAGTATAGGATTTGCAGAAAATGTTTCTACGGGAGATATTAATCGTTTCGCGAGTAGAATCAGGGTTGCAAAAAATTTTCGAGGTATCAATCTAGATGGCTACGCAGAAAACACAGTCTATGGATACGATGGTTTTTTTCAAGTTTTCCTAACACATTCAGCCTTGGAAGTGTTTATGGAAATTATGTCAATTAAGAATTTAGGTCTTCTTGAAGCAAAAATAGAACAATACAACCCAGAACAAGTAATTCAGTTATTTATAGAAAAAGACCCAAAGAATTTACTATACGAATTTTTATATCAGCGATTAACAAGTAATAAATTAAAAGATAATTTAAATAAATGTCATACTGGGAGCAGTAATAATGTAGCTTACATTTCTGCCTCAATTCGACATATATTTGCTCATGGTTATTTGTGTGCTTATTCTGGAGGAATTAAACCACGCCAAGTACATACTATCTGCACATCAATATCTGAATTTCTCTTATGTTTTATGGATCTTGAATTTGCTAAAAAAATAGAATCTTATTACCAGAATATTTTTGGATAATATCGCTTTACTTACTTTTACATAGGATTTACGCAAAATGAACGTATTTCCGTCATTACGTTAGCGCTTAGCGGAAGCGTACCGTAGGTATTGCGTTTTCTTCAGGAAAAGCGACAGCGTTAGACCGCAGCAAAGCTGTTAGCCTTAGCGTGACTTTAGTCATACGCAAAGCGCGTCCTCAGTAATCGCCAAAAACTCTGAGATTGCTATCTCCTAAACGGAGACGCTCCGCTAACCCTACACTGCGTTCCGGTCGCAATGACAAATCTATGTCCTACGGACACGCTACGAAGACCGTTGCGTAAGTCCTGTTACACTCAAATTTAAGTTTAGAATTGCAAAAAGGTTGGTTATATTTTAAATAAAATATCGCAGTATAATATTTAATTTCCAGAGAATGAGGTATAATGTATACTTTTGTACAATATACTGTTAACTGTACGACCTCCTCACAATTTCCTCAAATTTATTCTTTAATTTTGGAATAAGAACGACAGGATACGTATAGATAATCCCAGGAAAATTCTATGAGTACTAAATTTGATTTTCTTTATCCCCACAGTTCCTATCACGGTAAGGTCAAGCCTGAAAATTTAGTGTTTAATGCAAATCTACAGGAATTCGCTCAAAAGGTTGGATACATTTGTAATCTAGAAAGTAATGGAAAAATTTCCGGGGAAGAAGCTTTCAAGGAAATAAAAATTCTTTGGAAACAACTCAAAGAAAGTAAGAAATTACTGAAGGTTGGAGAGCATCCATTTCAAAACGACGAAGCTAAATAACTGAGGAATTACATAAATAACGCGGATTATTTTGAATATAGAGAATAAAGTATCAACAATCAAAAATCAATAATCAAAAATCTAATATGGCTCGTTAGTAGTGCTTTTATGCTATTAGCATTATTCTGTTCCCATAAATCAACTAAAATATTAATTTTGGTTGATTTATCAAATATTTTTTGTGAAATATAATTAATTAGATTTATACATCCCAATTAAGAGCTTTGGCGATTTGAACTGGTAGTTCTAAGGGCTCGAATGGTTTAGGAATAGTAGCCTTAATACCAATTTCAGCTAATTCTTGGTCTTGAGTAACTTCTGCTTTTGCTGTCAATAAAACTATAGGTATATTTTTAGTTAATTGACTTAGCTGTAATTTTTTGAAAGTCATTATCCCATCCATTTCAGGCATCATAACATCAAGCAGAATAGCGTCAGGTTGTTCTTTCTCTGCTATCTCAATACCAGAAATACCAGAATTTGCAGCGATAACTTCCCATCCGGCTACAGTCTCTAAACAAATTTGAACGACTTCCCGAACATATTCTTCATCATCAATTACTAGTATACGTTTATTTTCCATCTTTAATTATAGAGTGAATGTTTATAAGTATTAAAATACTATTCAATATTCTAATATTGATATTCTTACAGAACTTTACTCAAGAAGCACTTTTAACTAGAATTAATTTACGTTTTTTATAATAATTGTTGAGGTATTTTGATATTCATCTATATATTACTCCTCATATAAATGTAGGGGCAAAATTAAATAGAAAGTACTACCTCGATCTAATTTACTTTCAACCCATATTTTCCCTAGGTGCTGTTGCACAATATGCTGACATATAGTCAAACCTAAGCCACTACCCTCTTTTTTCCGAGTGTCAGAAGTATCAACTTGATGAAATTTATCAAATATATTATCTAGCTTATCGATGGGAATGCCACATCCTTCATCTTTTACTTGAAAGCTAACGTAGGTACCAGTATACCTGCGGGAGAAATATTCAGATAAATTCTTATTGTTACCAATGCAAGTTTCTAAATCTTCACAAATATAAGCACTTAAGCGCACATTTCCTCCAGATGTGGAGAATTTGATCGCGTTACTCAGTAAATTAGTTAGAGTTTGAATAATGCGATCGCCGTCAGCCCAAATTTGAGCGGAAATAGTCGATACGGATAAGCTGACTCCATAACGTTGCGCCATATTTTGCATTTTATTTGCAGCATAAACAATAATTTCAGATACTTCACAAATTTGTTTATGCATCTTCATTTTGCCGTAAGTGATGCGCTCGATATCTAGAATGTTGTTAACCAGCTCCACCAAGCGTGCTGTACTGTCAGCAGCAATATGTAGCAAGCGTTTACCTTTGGTTGAACTCGTATCTATCAACCCGCGATCTAAAATACATAAAGACCCATGAATTGATGCAAGGGGGGTACGGAGTTCGTGACTGACAACAGAAATGAACTCATCTTTCATCCGTTCGATAATTTGACGATCGCTAATATCTTTAAATGCAATAACCGCTCCGACAACTTTACCCCGATCTAAAATTGGATTATGAATATATTCCACTGGAAATACCGAACCATCTTTTCGTCGAAATATGTCGTTGCTGACTTCTTGTATTTTGAACTTTCTCACCACACATTCAATATCTGCGTCAGGTTTTGCTATGCATGGGTTATTTGCTAGCAGCATATCTATGTTTTGACCGATTAACTCTTGTTTTTCATATCCAAGTAAACTGATTGCTGCAGGGTTTACAAATGTGATTTTTCCCGATTTATCTAAACCAAATAAACCTTCTCCAATAGAATTCAGAATTAATTCGTGTTTTTGAGAAAGTTGTGATAAAGCTTCCTTTGATTTTTTTTCTTCGCTAATGTTACGTAAAATCGCCGTAAAAATAATATTTCGATCTAACTTTAATTTAGAAATTGAAGCTTCTACTGGAAATTCTTCACCGTTCTTTCTTCTGACAAATATTTCTTGACGTTTACCCATTCTCCTAGCTCTGTCGTTTGATTTTTCAAAATCGACAACATATTTTCTATGACTTTGATGGTATTTTGTTGGTAAAAGTATATCGAGGGGTTTTCCTATTACTTCTGCTGCGGTATAACCAAAAATTTTTTCTGCACCTTGATTGAATAAAAGAATATTTTGCTCTTTATCCATAGAAATAATCGCATCGTCAGCAATATCAACAATACCAGAAAGATACTTGTGAGATATTTGCAAAGCTTTTTCTATTTCTTGGCGTTGATTGACCTCTGATTCCAATCTTTGATTGATTTCAATAAATTCTGCAGTTTTACTCAATTCCTGTTGTTGAATTTTTTCTGACTTCTGTTGAACGTCAATGGAATCTCGTCTGAGTTCCAAAATCATCATCACCTGCTTCCCAAGTGCTTTGAGGCTTTCAATCTGCTTTAAGCTTAAAGAACGTGGTGTATAGTCAAGTACGCATAAAGTTCCAACAGAATATCCAGCAGCATTTTTTAAGGGAACACCTGTATAGAAACGAACTAATTTCCCATTGATCGTGAAGGAGTTTCGCTCAAAACGTTCATCTTCCAAACAGTCTGTGACAATTAACAGATCAGGGTAGGAAATAGTAAAATCACAAAACGGTATTTTCTTTTTTACTCCTTCCCAACCGATACAAGATTTAAACCAGTGCTTTTTGGTATCAATCAAATTAATTACAGCTACAGGGGTTTCACAAATATTTGTAGCTAGATAAACCAGATTATCAAACACTGGCTCTGCTTCGGTATTTAAAATTTTATATTCATAAAGAGCCTCAATACGTTCTGTCTCATACTCAGAACTAGAACTGTTCATTCTTAAATACTTTTTTGATTAATTAGTTAATGACTAAATTCTCTACTTCGTAAAGACATAAATTCGCTAATATGGGAACTTTTTATAAACTTGAAAAGAAAACGGTATTCAAAGTTTTTAAATCAGGTTTTAAATCTAAAAATAGTTACAGTAATTGCTAAATGCAAACCGTAAATCTGCTTTCTATATTTTTGTAAGAGCGGGACTGTGAAAAGCTATACATAAAATATTGCCCCAAAAATTTTTGAAGTTAATCTAATCCTTGTGAATGACCTTGCTAAAGCCATAATTTACCTGATTTGCTTTTTTTGAAATAATAAAAGGTTGTAAAAATGGGAAATTAATCCAATTATACTTGTTCAATATCCTCTTATTAAATCTACTTTGTTTAATGTTTCAATTGATTTTCGCTAAACATGGGAACCTCTAGCCAATTTTGCATTGGACAAATCCCGGACTGCGGATACATATAATTTTTGCAATTCAGTACCGTCTTCAGGATATAGTGCCAACCCTACACAAGCATTTACTTTGAGCTTATTACCATCTGGAGCGAAAAACTCTTGTTGATTTAAGCTTTCTAAAATTTTCCCGATCTCCTTTCGTGCTCGATCGCGATCCACACCATACATACATATAATAAACTCCCCCCCTCCCCAACGGGCAACTACATCTTCCTGATTAAAAGATTTTCTTAAAGTTTGCCCTACTTCGCGCAACACAGAATCACCAATTGCATAACCAAATGTATTGTTAATGTGTTTAAAGTTTTGCAAATCTAAAATTGTGAAACATAAAGGTTGACGACATCTCTGGCTTAGATGCAAGAACTTTTCTATTTCCTGGGATGACTTATGACGATTGGCTAATTTTGTCACAGGGTCGGTTTCTGCAAGAGTACGGACTAGTTTTATTCTTTCTAAACGATTAATAATCCGAGCAACCAGTTCCGGACCAATAATTGGTTTGCTAACAAAATCATCAGCACCAACATTAAATACTTGATTTACGCTGTCAATATCCTTATAAGCAGTGAGGAACAAAATTGGTAAACCACCCCAACGAGCATCATTCCTCACGACCTGACACAACTCAATACCATTTACATGGGGCATTTTAATATCTAAAATTAATAAATCTGGTTCCGTTTCTTCTAAGGTCTCCCAAAATCTTTGTGGTTCGCTCAAAGTTACAATTTTTAGTCCCCAAGGCTGTAGTAAGCTTTGCAGCATTGCTAAGGTTTGTGGGTCGTCATCAACAGCTAAAATAACTGCTTCAGAAGTTTGGTCATTTTGTCTTAAAGCTCGATCTACTACTTCTAAAACCTCATTTGCAGGGAGGGGTTTATGTAGAAAAACTTTGCTTCCCTTGCGAGCAACTTCAACGCGATAATTTAAGCTATCTTCAGATGTGAATACAATAATCGGTATAGGTTGCTTAAAAACACTAATTTCATTTAAGAATTCCAAACCTTTCTCGATTGTTCCCGCAACGGAAGGATCGAAAAGTATCAGGTGAGGTATTTGATTGTATATTTTTTTTAGTGCCGTTTGTAAATTTGTTGCAACTTCCGCTCTAATTCCCCGCACATCAGCCTCAATAAATAGCTCGCTTATAAGTTGGCGGTCTTTTTCAATTATTAATAAAAATGGTTTTTCATCAGAACTAATTGATGAGGTAGAAGTCGGGCTAGAAATGGATATTTCGGTATTGTTGTAGTTATTTACTTCTTGACGCAGGGCGATCGTCAACAGATTCAGCTGTTTGATTGCTTTTGGTTGTAAAGATAATTGTTGAGACTTGAGATTTTCCGGGTCGAGCAAACTTTCAATTTTACGGGCTAAACCGGAAGCTTCACTTAAACCAAAGGTACCTAAAGAACCGCCTAAAGTATGAGCTTCCCGATGTGCTTGTGCGAGTAAATCTCGATCAATTTTATTTTCTTCAATTGCAGCAGTGGCTTGTAGTAATGTATCTATTTGTTGTTCAACTCTACCTTGAAATTGCCTCCAGACTCCTGCTAAAGCTGCTAATGTTTGTTGTTGAGTTTGTTTGCTAATTTCAGATAAGTCATTCTTGGCAGACTTTTTCGCAGTTTTTTTCCGTTTCTTGGTGTCGGAAATTTTCAGACGATAACCGATTCCATAAACTGTTTCAATTGCATCGACCACACCAACAGCCTTTAACTTTTGTCGCAAACCCTTGATTTGGGTTCTCACAGCTTCTTCCCCTGGGGTACTATCAAAAGACCAAACCCGATCTAAGATGGCGCTACAACTAAAAACCCTACGGGGATTTCGCATGAAAAGCTCAAGCATGGCATACTCTTTGGGAGTAAAATGAATTATCTTCCCGTCATAGGTTACTTCACAACTTCTGGGGTCTAAACGTAAATTTCCCCACTCTAGCACTGGCATAGAAGTAGCATTGCTGCGACGCAGTAAAGCCCTCACCCGTGCGACCAACTCTTCTGGATCGCAAGGTTTTACAAGATAGTCATCTGCACCTGCATCTAAACCTACAGCTTTTTCATGACCACTGTTTTTACCTGTCAGCAGTAGAACAGGCATTTGATATCCGTACTTACGTAATCGCTGACACAGAGCTATACCATCTAACTTCGGTAAAATTACATCCAACAAAATTAAATCGTAATCAAAAGCTTGTACTAGATCCCAAGCTGCTTCACCATCATGTGTCATTTCTACTACATAGTTCTGCACCTCAAGAAAAGAGCTAAGTGCTTGTGCAGTAAATTCATCATCATCTACTACCAGAATTTTCATGCGAAAAAATAAGCCAAACTATTGCTGATTTTAAAGCAGCCATTATAAGTTTAAGCGCCTGGGCAAAATTAATTTACGTATTGTGTGAATTAGAAGTTGAAATAACGGAAATTTGTAAAAATAATTACGAACATGACTTAAACCGGTTCTTGAAACCCTTCATATTACAAGGCTGAATTTAATTCACATTAGCCGTAATTTAATATTTCGTGGTATGAGGAACCAGAAACATAACTCAGTCAACAGATTTCCCAAACTCCCCACGCTCCCCACACTCCCCACGCTCCCCACACTCCCCACACTCCCCACACTCCCCACGCTCCACACACTCCCCACACTCCCCACACCTCCCACACTCCCCACACTCCCCAAACTCCCCACGCTCCACACACTCCCCACACTCCCCACACTCCC
>NZ_LMTZ01000140.1 GCF_001456025.1 Mastigocoleus testarum BC008 | reverse complement strand
CTTGAAGAACCTTTTCTTACAATATCAAGTAGTTGCTGCCTTTGTTCTCCTGTAAGATAAACTTTATACTTCATCGCTAATACACCCATCTTTATCCCGTTCGGCGTAGCCATGCGATCGCTGAGCACGCGCTGACGCGTTCGGCTTGCCGCGTCTTAGGCTCATGCCCGCAGGCTTATCGCAGACCTGTGGGGCGATCTGCAAGCAGGTGGCTACGCCTATCGCAGTCCGCTTGTGGACTTAAAAGTCCACATCGCTTAATTAATTAGTATAGGATAAAACCCATCAAAACTAATGAAAAGGACTACTAGTGTCTATAGCGTTATATGGGGATTAGCGACTGGGGTAAGTCCAAACCTAACAGCAAAGAGAAAAAGAGTAATTAATAATACCAATTATCAACAACTCCTTACTCCTTACTTTTTACTTTTTACTTCTTACTTCTTACTCATTAATTAGTGGTAAACAAACGGTAAAAGTAGAACCAACTCCCGGTTCGCTATCTACATAAATATCCCCACCCATCATCAAACAAAAATGACGGCTAATTGCTAAACCTAAACCAGTTCCACCATATCTTTTTGTAGTTGAAGCATCCCCTTGAGTAAATGGCTGAAATAACTGCTCCCGCTGTCTTGGCGACATCCCAATTCCAGTGTCTGTCACCACAAAAGTAATCATTTGAGAAGTTATATCTTCTACTGAATAGGATTTTAAATCTTCTCTTTGTTTTTTAACTGCCAAAGATATTTTACCATTTGTAGTAAATTTAGCAGCATTACTCAGTAAATTTAAGAGTACTTGCCGCATTCTGGTTTGATCGGCATACATCGAACCTAAGTCACGATCGCAATCAATTTCCAGGATGTTTCCATTTTTCTCCACAGAGGGCTTGATAGTGAGAATGAGATTATCAATCAACGATGACACTTCAAAAGTTTCTGGGTAAAGAGTCATTTTCCCAGCTTCAATTTTTGACAAATCCAGAATGTCATTGATTAATTCCAACAAATGTTTACCGGCTGTATTGATTGTTTCAAGGTCGGTAATAAAATCTTCAGATGCACCGAGATCCACTGCATCATCTTGCAAAAGCTGACTCAAACCAATTACGGCATTCAATGGCGTACGTAATTCATGACTCACATTTGCTAAAAATTGGCTTTTTGCAGTACTTGCAGCTTCTGCTAACTCTTTTGCCTGTTGTAATTCTTTTGTTCGTTCTGAAACTCGCTCAATCAAACGATTCAGTGATTTTGCCAGTAAACCGATTTCATCTTCTGTATTTACAGGTGCCCTTAAATTAAAATTAGATTTTCTTGCTACTTGTTCGGCTACTTGAGTAACTACAACTACAGGTTCAGCGATCGCACGGGATGTACGCCACGCAATTAAAGCAGCTACCGCGACTGAAACCAAGATACTGAGAATAAAAATTAATCTTTCAATCGCTTTAGAACTTTCTAGGGTTTGTTTCGACTCAGTTTCTTGGTTTTTAGCAGTTTGCAAGAATCGAGTTAAATTGTCCTGAATTCGATGTAATTCCATGACAATCGGACCACCCATTATTTCTTGGAGATTCTTTCGCACCAAGGCATACTGTTGTGGTTCCAATTGTTTTTTATCAATTTTCTCTAGTACTTGTTCGATTTGCCTGACATAATTTTCATAGTTTCTTTCGTAATCTCGTAATAAGAAATTTAAATTCGACTCAGTTGCTGCGAGCTTTCTGGGTTTACTATCAATAAATTTTCGTATTTTCCGTTGGACTCGCTGGGATTTGTTATAACTTTCGATAAAATCTTCTTTTTTGCGAGCGAGTTTATTTTTATCTTCTACTACGATAGGCAACTGAAAACTTTGTGCGAGACCTTCTACTAATGCATCTTTATATTGAGTTAGCATCTGGACTTGGAAATGAGCATGATTTAAGCGTCCAATTTCCATTCCTCGGTAATAGTTGGCTATTACCAAACCAGCGAGCGACCCAAAAAAACCAATTCCAATCGCGAGAAAGTAACCGTAACCAATCTTTTGGTGAATTCGCCAAGAACTGGCTTTTAGCTTCCCTCGTGAGGGAAACTCTATAGTCGGTAGTTCGTCTGTCAATTGCTGTTCGGCTGACACTGCTTTACTTTCTGAACTGTTTTGGGGAGCGGTTGGTTTTTGAGGAGGGTATTTTTTAAGTTTTGTATTTTTAAGTTTTATATTTTTAAGTCCTATATTCTTAAGTTTAATGAAACTCAGTCTCCTTCCTTACCATTCCGCAAAAATATTACATCAGTATGGGTTGTAAAATCATTTCAACCGCCAACTTACAAACACTAAATTATTTTCTTTTATAACAGGAACAGATTTATTCAGGCATAGTTCCCCGAAAGTAACTTTCTAACCTAAATCTCTCATCTGTTTTTTCTGTAGACTTTCAATCTATTTTCTCAAGCACATATCTTAATAGATATACCTATATAATTTCTCAGCCTACGATATGATTCCCGGATAAACCAATATAAGTTGTACCATACACTCGACCTAAATCAGCCGTAGTACATAGACGCGGAAGTCGGAGTCTTTTTTATTGGAAAATGTATTTTGAAACATCATTACTTAGGGGAGGATGATATTTCCTGTTCTGCCCCATCTCGCACATTAATTTTTCAAAATACGGTATTTGCGAATATCTCAAAGCTTGAGACCTACAAATATTATTAAGGGTTAATTTAACTAATATATATGCTATGTCGTTAGTGAAAATAATAATTTTTTCTAAATTTCAGATGAATATAGTGTATACATTAGCCAGCTCTAAAGTAAAAATACTTAAGGTTATATGTACATAAATAACACGATTCTGCCGGGTTATTAATTAAATAGCTTATTTTAGTTAGCGTAGGTTGAGAGAATTAATTAAAAGTAAAACAGGAAAAAACTTCATGAAAAAGAGTATAGACAAAAAACTCAAAATTTTTATCTACACTCAGAAATTAATTAACAACTAACTTAAGCTGTCAAAAGTTCAAGTTGTAAAAGTTTATTTAAACTCTTACACCTGCAGAAAGTAAACTTTGTGCAGCAGCTTTTAATGCTGCAGCTTTGTCAGTACGTTCCCAGGGCAAGTCTAAATCTTCCCGCCCAAAGTGACCATAAGCCGCGACGTCCTGATAAAAACGTCCGCCTCGGTCGCCAGGTAATTTACGTAAGCCAAAAGCATGAATAATGCCTGCTGGGCGCAGTTCAAAATTCTCTTCCACTAATTTAAGCAAAGTGTCCTCATCCACTTTACTGGTACCAAAAGTCTCAACAAAGATACTCACGGGACGAGCAACCCCGATCGCGTAACTTAGCTGTACTTCACACTTCTGGGCCAAGCCAGCAGCGACAATATTCTTCGCCACATAGCGACAAGCATAAGCAGCAGAGCGGTCTACCTTCGTGGGGTCTTTACCAGAAAAAGCACCACCACCATGACGGGAATAACCACCATAAGTATCGACAATAATCTTACGTCCAGTCAAACCGGAATCTCCTTGGGGACCACCAACCACAAATTTACCTGTGGGGTTTACCAAAAAGCGAGTATTAGCATCTGGTTTAATTTGAACGTCACCAAAGACTGGCTCCACAACTGCCGTTAATAGGTCCTGCCTAATTTTGGCTTGGATCTGGGCTTCGTCCGTAATATCCCCAATACTAGCGGCATGCTGAGTAGAGATTAGGATTGTGTCAATTCCAACTGGACGTCCGTCTTCGTAAACGACTGTGACTTGAGTTTTACCGTCAGGACGTAGATATCCCAGTTGACCAGTTTTGCGCACAGCGGTTAATCGGCGAGCAAGTTTGTGTGCCAAACTAATTGGCAAGGGCATTAGTTCGGGAGTCTCATTACAAGCAAAACCGAACATGATACCTTGGTCGCCAGCACCAATTTTATCAAACAAGTCTTCACTATTTTCTTCGCGGGTTTCGCTCGCGGTGTCTACGCCTTGAGCAATATCTGGTGACTGTTCGTCTAATGCTACAAGTACTGTACAACTTTGGGAACAAAAACCATTATCGGCGTTGGTATAGCCAATTTCTGCTACTTTTTTACGTGTTATCTCGGCATAATTTACATGTGCTTTGCTTGTAATTTCGCCAGTGATTAACACCAAGCCAGTATTCACTACTACTTCAGCTGCTACGCGGCTGCTAGGGTCAGCAGCGAGTAAAGTATCCAAAATAGTATCGGAAATTTGATCGCAGATTTTGTCGGGATGACCTTCTGTGACTGACTCGGAGGTGAAGAGATAGCGATTAGACAACAGCAATTCCTCCATTTTTATGTTATTTGGAACACTAAATATTTCCATTTAGCTTAAATATCCAATCTTCCAAATCATAACAATTTTTTTACAACTAAATATTGCTATTTCAATATAGTCGTTTCAATTCTGAAAATCATTTTTTACTATTAAAAAAATTTGACATTTGTGACTCTTTAATGTTTTATACCTAATCACCAAGTTTGAGACCAAAAATTAGATCAAAAATTTAGACAAAAAAAGGACACCTCCGAAGGTACCCTAACTACTAGCCTAAATATTTAAAATTTAGACTTTAGCTGCCATTTTTGCTTCTTGAGATGTTAATTTCTCATATGCTGCACGCATTTTTAAACCTGTCAGTACTTGGAATAGTCCTGTGCCATTATTAGACCCAGGATACTCTCTATGTTGTAACAATAAATGGGTCATTTCACCTTCATACTTAGTAGAGGTGTTACTGAGATGAGTTTCAATATAGATAACTTCGTCCAGATTGTCGAATTGACCGTCTATTTCCAAGACTGAAACGTAGCGGCCATAATAAACGTCGGAACCATAGTAAACTTGCATTCCGGGATAGGAACAAGTTAGTTTTCTGCCACAAGGGGTCCAATTGATGGTAGAACCTTCATCAAACAGATATACTGGCTCAAAGCCTTCTCTATCTTCCCTTTGTAGCATTCTTACTCGTAGAACCTTCCGTTCTTTATCATCCTTGATCAGGTTGGTTGGTAAGACTTGTAATACGACATCCGCGAACTCTCTTTGTGGTTCGATATATTTTTGGAAGTCGGGTTTACGAGAATTGATAGCCGCCAGAACATCTTCGTAGCGATGACCGCGCTCAGCCATATCTCGCTGAATTTTCCACGCAATTTTTACTTCATCACTAATGTCCAAGTAAACGCTAAAATCGAGCAGCGATCGCACGCGTTCGTCGTACAAAGGATGTAATCCTTCCACAACAATGATATGATTTTGTTCTACTCTTTCAGGGGGGTCAATTTCCCCTGTTTCGTGATTATATATAGGTTTATCAATGGGTTGTCCTTCTTTGAGCGCCTTGATTTGTTCGTACATCAAATCAAAGTTGTTTGCTCTGGGGTCAAGGGCTGTAATACCTGTTTCTTTTCTTTGTTTTCTGTCTAACGAATGGTAGTCATCTAAACAGATGACCGTCATTAACTCTTCACCAAAAAGATCTATTAGACGACGCAAAAAAGTGGATTTTCCACAACCAGAATCTCCGGCGACTCCAATTAAGACCACACGTTCCGGCTTACTTATCATAAATCTCCTTTAGTTTAGTAAAGATGAGTCAATCAATAATTTTTCACACAACTATTTAACAAGATAGGAATTCATCCCCAAGGTCTGCTCTATCTCGATGTAACTCAGCAAGTCCATTAAAAACGTGTCGGGAAATAATAAAGTAACAATTATCACCCTTGCATCCAAGCTTTATTGGCCGCTGGTAAGTATTTAATCCTAGTTATATATGGGATCTTAACAGAATGAGGTATTCTATACAAGATTTGATATTAATCCAAATTTAGTATTTTTCTAGGTACTTCAGATTTTATCTCTGTTGTTAGGTATATAGGCGTAAAAACCTTCACTTACATACGCCATTCTGCCTGCAGAGATAGCTATTTGGCGATAAACAAAGGTTGGGACAAAAAGTCCAGGTTAATAGTTGAATTATGGATATTTTTTTTCAAAAATGATTGATTATTTAATTTTTGATGTCATTTATGACATTGTTATTTTTAGAACACGTAAAAACTATAAATGCAGTATTTAAACTAGTATGTAAAAATCAAAAAAGAAAAATGTATTCCTTTTCCCATTCTGGGATGCTAAAGATTTTCTACCGGAAGGTCTTTACTTCTCACCCCAAGTTCTTAAGTTCTGAGTCTTCAAATCCAAATCCAGGCTCTTAGCTTATTCTCTCTTGAAGCTGAGTTGGAACTTACAAAGTTAAAGGCTTGAAGTTCAAAGTTTTTAACTCAAAGTTTTTAACTCAAAGTCTAAAATCAATATTCTGAACTTGAAATTTTATTAAACTTAAAATTTTAAGTTTTGTATGGTTTTAAGTTTTATATGAGTTGTGAGTTTTGAGTTTTGAGTTTCGTATGGTTTACAAATTTTAAACCCCGAATAGAGATTTATGAGCTATAAGGGGTGAGAGCGCTTGCAATAAATTTTGATCGAAACAAGCGCATGAAGGGGTATGTATCAATACAGCTTAGCTAAACATCTTAAAGCTAGTATTGGGTTTTGGGAAAAGATAAAAGGGTAAGAGCTAAAAGTTTTTCTTTCCCATTGCTGTTTTCCCTTAACCAGAAAATTATTGGGATGTCTGTCTCTATGGAGAAGAGCAAAGGAAAAGTAATCTACGCGATCGTGTTCCAATGATTGGCGAAGAAAAGATTAAATTGACTCATGATTAACATTCTCCTAGAGACATATCCTTTAAGTTAGAAGCTGAATGGGTGTGTTTTTTGCGATGCCTCGTTAGTTTTTTGGTGAGTGCAAATCGCGAAGCATTAGCTTGTGCCTCCTATTGCATACGTGTCAGCTTTGTGTAGCCGAAATCAGGTAAACTAAAGCTGACCGGTAGTGGGAAGTTTTTTTGATAAACGGTTACGTAGAAAATCGGAGTGGTAGAACGAATGTACAATCAAGGTGCTGTTGAAAATGCTGTCAGGGGTTCGGGTAGTCGATGCTTTGTCTATGAAGTAACAGGGCTGCGTCAGAATCAAGCATCCGAGTTAATAAACTACCCAATTCGTAGAAGTGGCAGTGTATTCATCAGGGTGCCTTATAACCGCATGAATCAAGAAATGCGGCGGATAACTCGCCTCGGCGGAAAAATACTCAGTATTAAGCCGATGGGTGTCTCGGAACAAGCTAACGGTAAGGCTTCAGAAGAAGTAGTTACCAGCACGGTCGATAACAGCATTGCACAAGAGACTAACAATAATAAAGGGCATGGTAAAGCTACACCCCAGAAAGCTAACAGTGAGGTGAAAGGTTTCTCCAAATCACCAGCTGAGCAACAGCCCAAGAAGAAGGACAAAAAAGGCAACACCATGTCTCAAGCAAAAGCAAAGAAAAATGCCCATGCTAACGTTCCGGTAAACATTTATCGTCCCAACTCTCCCTATGTTGGCAAATGTTTATCCAATGAAGAATTAGTTGGTGAAGGTGGAATCGGTACAGTCCGTCACTTGAAATTCGATCTTTCACAAGGAGATCTGCATTACGTTGAGGGACAAAGTATCGGTATCATTCCACCAGGGACTGATGCTAAGGGTAAACCTCATAAATTAAGATTATATTCTATTGCTTCTACCCGCCACGGTGATGACGTAGACGACAAAACAGTGTCTTTGTGCGTTCGTCAGTTGGAATATAAGCATCCAGAATCCGGCGAAACTGTCTATGGTGTTTGTTCCACCTATCTCTGTAACCTGGAAGCAGGCACAGATGTAAAAATCACTGGTCCGGTAGGTAAAGAAATGCTTTTACCTGAAGACCCTGATGCTAACATCATCATGATGGGAACTGGAACAGGTATAGCACCTATGCGTGCTTACTTGTGGCGCATGTTTAAAGACGAGGAAAAGAAAGCTAACCCAGACTATGAATTCAAGGGTTTTGCCTGGTTAATATTTGGTGTGCCTAAAACTCCTAATATCCTCTACAAAGAAGAATTAGAAGAACTACAACAGAAGTACCCTGATAACTTCCGTCTAACCTACGCGATCAGCCGCGAACAACAAAATAAAGATGGTGGTAGGATGTATATCCAGCACCGTTGCGAAGAATATGCAGATGAGTTGTGGAACTTGATTAAGCAAGAAAAAACCCACACTTATATTTGCGGTTTGAGAGGTATGGAAGGCGGTATTGATGAAGCTATTGCTGCTGCTGCTGCTAAAGACGGTGTTACCTGGAGTGATTACCAAAAACAACTCAAAAAAGCAGGTCGCTGGCACGTAGAAACCTATTAAGGACTACGGGCGAAATAATTGGCTAATTAATGACTAATTACTGAGTAGGCAGGATAATCATTAAATAGGGTGGGCAATTTTGCCCGCCCTGTGTGTTTTATGGTTGTTAACGGGGGCCGCATTCGTGGGTGTTAAACTCGGTATATTAGGATTGGGAACCGTAGGAACGGGGACGGTACAGTTACTTTTGGATAGAACTGAACGTCACCCATTATTACAAGAAATAGAAATATTACGGGTTGGAGTCAAAAGCGTAGAAAAGCCCCGTGATGTGCAACTGCCTTCGGGTACATTAAGTTCTGATTTGACGAGTATTGTTACTGACCCCAAAATTGATATCGTAGTAGAACTAATTGGCGGTTTAGAACCAGCACGATCGCTCATTCTCCAAGCGATCGATTGCGGAAAACATGTGGTCACCGCAAATAAAGCTGTAATTTCTCGTTTCGGCGATGAAATATTGAATGCTGCGAATAAAGCCGGGGTTTACGTCATGCTTGAAGCAGCCGTGGGTGGAGGGATTCCAGTCGTTCAACCCCTAAAGCAATCTTTAAGCGTTAATCGCATTCAAGCAGTAACTGGAATTGTTAATGGTACCACCAACTATATCCTGACGAAAATGCAAACTCAGGGTAGCAGTTTCGATGATGTTTTAAGTGATGCTCAGCGCTTGGGTTATGCAGAAGCTGACCCCACAGCAGATGTTGATGGATGGGATGCTGCAGATAAAATTTCTATTCTTGCTGCAATTGCTTTTGGTGGACGTATCAAACGTGATGAAGTCTATTGTGAAGGAATTCGCCAAGTTAGCCAAACAGATATTACCTACGCCGAAAAGTTAGGTTTTACGATCAAACTTTTAGCGATCGCAAAACGAGAAGAATCTTCCCCATTAGCAGTAAAAGTTCATCCTACTTTGGTTCCGATAGATCATCCTCTAGCAAGTGTAAGCGGTGTTTACAATGCAGTTTTAGTAGAAGGAGAACCTCTCGGACAGGTAATGTTTTCTGGTCCGGGAGCAGGTGCAGGGGCTACCTCTTCAGCCGTATCTTCAGATATTTTGAATTTGGTGGCGCGAATCAAAAGTAGTCCATTTAATGAAAAAGCAAATGGTAAAAATGCAAAACCTCAGATTACTTGCTTAGATCCTCTATTGGCTAGTGCTCATCAAGATTATTGTCAAATTGCACCAATGTCAGAATTAGTCACTCGCTTTTATGCCCGTTTTCTCACCAAAGACCAATCAGGGGTGATCGGCAAACTAGGTACTTCTTTTGGAAATCATGGCGTTAGTTTGGAATCTGTTGTGCAAACGGGTTTTCAGCAAGATTTAGCGGAAATTGTAGTTGTTACCCATGATGTAAAGGAAGGCAACTTCGAACAAGCTTTAAAAGAAATTAGAACTTTAGAGGCAGTAGATAGTATTCCTAGTTTATTAAGGGTATTGTAGTTGATATCAAATTTACAAACTCAGAAATTTTGATTTCAAAAATTTTGAGTTCAAAAATTTTGAGTTCAAAAGATTTGAGTTCAAAAGATTTGAGTTTGGAAAAACTTATAGTTGTAGTTATAAATTATTATTGGGATATTTGTCTAATCACTATTTCCTTGGAAGCAAAATTAGTATTTAAGGTCCCAAATAACATGCATATTGCTACAAGCTGAAAATAATTAACTGAGAGATAATTAGTCAAAAAATCGCAAGTTTTAAAATTTTGTTTTCAATAAACTAGAGAAACAAACTAGTATATGCCTTAATTAGAGTATAAATTAACTGTAGTCATACCAGGGTAATTACGATGACAAATCCCCCACCTAACAATTCTGAGTCATCCCGAACTGGTACCCTAGGCTTCGATGAATTCATAGCAATTCTGGTTGCCTTTGCGACCATCGGTGGTATTTTATTTTGGTCATTTTCCCGCAAGCCTGATGGTAGTTGGAAGCTTAACTGGTTTTCTAACCAATTCAGTAATTTATCTTCCCAAAGAAAAACTTCTTTACAAACAAATCAACCTTCAATCGTTATTGGTTCGAGAAATACAGAGGTAGTTGAAAAACAATCTCCTGTATTGTCTTTGCTTCCTCAAAACAATAAAAATCTTATTTCCGAATCAACTATTTCCCCAAATAGATTACAGTCCCCAGAAATTCCTGGAAGTCGCCCGTCTCTATCCGATAGGGTCAAATTAGGACCTATACTTCCTGAAAATTCTGATTCTTCAAATTTAGTGACCAGCCCAGAAGATTCAGAACTACAAGTATCATCACCTGCCAAAACTTCACAAATACCAGAAGCTAAGGATAAAGATACAAATACAAATACAAATACAAATAATGGCGTTCGAGTAACTCCAGATACTGCTGTCACTCCAAGCCCTGTAGATAAGGAAACAGCAATTGTTACACCCAAAACATTTACTGATGTCGAACAAGCTTCTTGGGAACGCCCTTTTATTGATGCTCTTTCTTCCCGTGGAATGATTGATGGCTACCAGGATAATTCTTTTAAACCAGACCAACCTGTAAGTCGTGCTGAATTTGCAGCTCTATTAAATCAAGCTTTTAACAAGCAAAAAACCCCAAGAAAGTTGGAATTTAAAGATATCAAACCAGACTTTTGGGCAAATTCTGCAATCGAAGAAGCCGTTAGTACAAAATTTTTATCAGGTTATGGCGATCAAACTTTTAAACCCACGCGTAAAATACCTCGCGTAGAAGTTCTAGTCGCCATTGTAAGCGGATTAAACTTGGAAGTACCCTCTTCTACCAAACAAGTACTAGAAACCTATGAAGACGCAAATAAAATTCCCAAATATGCTAGGGAAAAAATTGCCATAGCCACAGCAAATAATCTTGTTGTAGATAGTACTGGTACACTCAAAAAATTTGCTCCAGATCGTCAAGCGACTCGAGCTGAAGTTGTGGCGATGATTCATCAAGCATTGGTGCGGACAAATAAATTACAACCTATCCGCTCGGATAAAATAGTCCCTTATCAACCCTAAAAAAACAAGTTAGGTAATAATTTTGATTTTGAGAGCTTGGAAATAAAATTTAGTTTCTAAACTTTCGGAGGTTTATAGGTGAAAGTGGCTTGGTGTTTTTATAGACACTAAACCACTTTCATGTTTATTACAATGTTGTTAATTTTCACAAATGGGAGATTATAAATCACAAGTATTGCGCTTCCCCAACTTGCTCAGCTAGAGTTGGGACTTCCCAACATATTGAGCTTAAAATCTCCACAAGTATCAAATAACTAAATCTAAGCTTTAAGCTTCAGAAGTATTTTGACCAACAACTTGAGATCTCAAACCTTGGATCTCACTTGTTAGCTCTTTACGGGTTGAAGCCTTAAGTAAGTAGCGGTACACAAACCAAATAGAGTAACCAATACCTATTAATTCAAAACTTGGTGCTACTAAAGGAATGTCATTCAACGCATCTAATACAGCCAAGACAACCTTAACAGCAATCACAGCTGCAACAAACACAGCTGCAAAAATTAGGGGTTGTTTGTATTTGTTGTAGAAAGTTCCTAGGTACTCAGGAAGAGTGGCTAAAAAACTAGAAATTTGTTCGCCGTATTTTAACCATTCCTCTTGGGGCTGTGTAGAAGGCTGAATCTTTGTGATAGTCCCTCCAGGCTGATTATTTACTTCTACTTCTGGCATTGTTGTCTCTTGAGTTTTGCTTTCCATGACTTCCATCTCTTATAAATTTGCTTCCATAATCAAGGATTGTTGAATTATCCGATTTTGAGGATAATCACAAACAACAAGAATGTTGAATGAGGAATGTAGCAACAAAACTGCACGAAAGGATTTTCGGGTAAAAAAGGATTTTAGTAAAAATAACCTCAATCCCCCTTCTATACCTACGTCGTTCGCTAAAAATTAGAAAATCAGTAGGATTTTAGCAGCATTCAAGTACTGGCACTAACTTAAATCAGTATTCTAGATACAGTTTTTTTAATTAACCCCGAATCTTAAGACTAGCTTTATTTAAAGCTATCTCAAGCACCTATAAATCGTGTTTATCCGCTGTACAAACCACGCAATAATCAGTGTACCTTTCTATTTATACAAGTATTGCGACAGATTTTATCTAACATTACAGCTATATTAAGCTGCAATCCCCATTCAAGGCATCGGTACCGATATTAATACGCTACAAAAGTTTTTATGTGTTGAATTACACGATATTTTTTTTATGTTTGTATCTTGGCGTAATAGTTTGATTCCAAAATGAACCGTTTCCAAGCGGATTTAATTTACTTTCACAATTGAATCAAAAGTTTTTTTGAGTAATAAAGTGTAGTAAGGGTAGGACTTCCAGCCATTATACTCCATAGATAATAAAATTTTGTTTGGGATCGTTTTTGTCTTAGATTTTTTCTTTTTACAAAAGTAACATTATTATTACAGAAATAATACATAAGTTTTTCTAAACACTTAATCGGTAAGGTATTTCAAATTATCAATTTTCGCTTTTCAAATACAAGAATGATATTTTTGCAATTTAAAGCTTTTTATCGCTCCATATTGCTAATTTAGGGCCAACGAGTGACAAATTTAAATTGACTTAAGATTAGTGGTTAAATAATTTAACTATAGCAATCCGAAATCATTCATGAGAAATAAAATCGCTGAAACCCTTGTACATACGTCTTTATTATTTATGTGTTTTCTCACGTTTCAATCAGGATTGCTATAGTATTTAGATTTTATTAGTATTTAGAGAACTAGTATAAGAAAATCTAAGTTAAACAATAAACAAAAAATCTCAATCTTACGGGAAACGTTCGTAGAATGAGATTCTTGCAAAAACTTTATTATTAAATTTTAAGGTCTTTACTACCTTTCACAGTCATACTTTGTGCATCTGAGCATATTTGTGCATCTGAGCATAAAGTATCAACACAAAATTTTACTCGATAGTATGTCCCTAGAAAACAAATCAGTTTACTTAACAGAGAAGAAATACCTTAGTTCCTGAATCAATCTGTCTATTTGAATAAATCTTGTTTAAACTATTGGGCAAATCTACTGGGCGAATCTATTTGGCAAATATTTATTACGAAAGTTTCGAGGAGTTATATTCGCCATATATTTTTTGCTCTTTCACGAATGTCAGGGTGATTAAAATGTCAACGGAAAGAGCATTTCAGGAATAGAATTATTATGATGTTTGGTTAAATTTAATTCCAATCTATCTGAGTCGCAATTTATCTGTTCTTAATCTTCTAATCCCAATCCTCGATTTGTAAATCTTCACCTCCAATACCGATACCAGTATGAAAAATCTCAGCATCGCTGATATTCATGTCATTCATCGAAGCTCCATAAACATTGGAGTCATATATCTTAGCCCCTGACAAATTGGTATGATCGAGATTTGCTTCTTTGAAATTGACGTTAGAAAGCATTGCTGAGGATAAGTTAGCTCCTTTCAGGTTTGCGCCAGTTAAGTCAGCCCCTTCCAGATTTGCATGTTCGAGATTGGCACCTTCAAGATTTGCATTTCTCAGATCGGCACCGATTAAGTGCGCTTCACTAAGGTTTACTCCTGATAAATTACAACTCATACATTCCCGGGTTTCAAGCAACCTTTGTACGTGTTGTTGATTACTCGCTTGAACTGAGCTAGTCAAAAATAGGGGAGCTAGAAAGGCGAGGGTCGCTAAAAGCTTAGTATTCATGATATTTTCCCCTTTACGGTAAAATGTCTCCGTTTTCCTCACATTCTTATTATCTCACTATAATCTGTCAATAGATTGATTGATTTTGAACTAATGTTATGAATTACCCCTGTGTGCTAAAAGTTTCCAATTAAGCAATCCGTGAAAGATGTTAATCGGCCCTACTTTCAAGCTCACTAACTCATTAGTAACATCTTATTTCAAGGATATGTAAATTTTTTTAAATAAATTTAACTTCTGTTTTTGATACATGTCTTCCTAAGTACACAATAACTGTTTTTTTTGATACTGGGTAACCGACAGGTCAAGATATAGCCATATAAAATGAAGAAAGTCTAATACTTTTTAGATACGCACAATCTAGGCAGCAATTAGTCTACTGTGTTGCAACGTGAATTAAATTGAAAAGTAATTTTCTCATAACATTTAGCACAAAATTTTATTGTTCGAGATATATCCGGATGTCGATGTATCAAAAAAATTAAGCACCATCATAAGATTAAGCAAAAGTGATGACGGAAACTAGCCACAGGCGAATTGCGATCGGGGATGTACATGGTCACTATAAAGGTTTGATGACCTTGTTAGAGATGATTGCTCCCAGCAGTAGCGACAGTATATATTTTTTGGGCGACTTAATCGACCGAGGTCCCCAAAGTGCCCAAGTTGTTAAATTTGTTAAAGAAAGTCCCCATAAATGTTTGTTGGGTAACCACGAACAAATGTTGTTGAATGTAATGGCAGAAGAAGAAGCGTCTAGTTCGGTCATACAAAACTGGCTTTATAGCGGCGGACAAGCAACTATTTCTAGTTATCAGGGAGGTACAATTCTCAAAGAAGATGTGGAATGGTTAAAAACTCTACCGACCTATCTCGATTTGGGGGATGTTTGGTTAGTTCACGCGGGAATAGATCCAAATATTCCCTTAGCAAAACAAACAGCGGATCAGTTTTGTTGGGTACGTGACGAATTTTTAAGTGTAGAAGAATCCTATTTTACTGATAAATTGATTATTGTCGGTCACACGATAACTTTTACCCTTCCTGGTGTGGCACCTGGTAAACTAGCACAGGGAGAAGGTTGGTTAGATATTGATACAGGTGCTTATCACCCACGCAGTGGTTGGTTGACTGGTTTTGATATTACAAATGGTATAGTATATCAAGCTAATGTCCTCCAAAATTGTCAGCGTACACTAACTTTGGAAGAATCTGTAGTCAAAGTAGAATCCCATCAATTTGGAGTTGCTGTGAGAAATAAGCAGCGAAAAAAACAAAATAGTAAGAAAGCTAATAATACCCCTTTTGGGATGTTCAAGCAGAAATTTAATTTTTTTAACTCTAAATAAATTCTGTTCTTTTAGAACAGGCATATTTTACTTATTTTAAAAAAGTAATCACCGATCAGTGACTACTGACCAGTGATTGCTGAAAATCTGTGATTTTATTTAGTTTTTGATTGAGAGTTATTGCTTGCAAATTCTTGGTTGCAAATGTTTGGTTTTCTATTTTAAGGGTCTGATATTAGCCTTATAACTAGCACGACCTAAGCCATCGTTTCCCTTACTTGGTAGGTTTTCAATCTGCACTTTGAGATTACGAATCCGAGAGCTAGTAGCCGGATGGGTACTAAACAATGTTGGAACTGACCGCTTATTTAATAACTTTTGCATAAATGTAACCATACCTGAAGGAGCATAACCAGCGCGATTCAGGCTTCTTAATCCTCGTCTATCTGCATCGTATTCGTGACGGCGACTATTAGGACGTTTTAGTGCTAACTCTACGCCAAGGCTTACTAGTCTTTCTCTTCTTACTCCCAAAGCAGTTGCAACTCCAGATGCAAGGGTAGTTTGTCGTAACTGTTTAACTAAGTGTCTACCACCAATGTGACCGATTTCATGTGCAATTACACTTGCTAATTCGGCCTCGTTATCTGCAGCTTCTAATAAACCCGTATGTACGTATACGTAGCCACCAGCAGTTGCAAAAGCATTGATTTTTTTATCTTCAACTACTTGAAATTTATAGGGAATATTTGGGCGACCGCTTTGTGCTGCTAAGCGTTGACCGATACGATTGACATAACGATTAACCCGACGATTGCGGTAAAATTTAATTCCTCTTCTTCCCAACTGTTGATTTATTTGCTTACCGATCTTAACCTCTTGGCGATCGGATACATTGGATAGTTGAATAACCTGTGCTCCTTCTAACAAAACTCGCCATAAAGGAGTCGCTTGGGAAGGTAAAGGAGCACTCAAAAAAATGATTACAGCAACAAAAACTGAAATCAGTGGATAAAACCAGCGCTTAAAAAAGTGTTTTGGGAACATAATCATCCTGTTAGCAGCGATTTTTGCCAGAACTTAAAATAATCCGACGCTTTTAAAGCTTTACAAGTTGCATTGCCGAATATGTGCTACTCAGTAATCAAGAATATTTTGAAACTAATTAATGAGTTTTTGGATATGCTTTACTTCATTAATAATGTATTTCATGCAAACCGTATTGTTTTCGTCAACATTAACAACACAATAGTAGTAAATCTCAGTTACCGACTTCAGTACTCATGATAAACTGTCGCATGAGTGTTGCTATATCTATTTTTTAGTATTTAAAAGTAGGTCATATAGTTATAGTTATATTCACTCTCAACTTAAAGAAATTAAGTCAAGTTAAGCAATTGTTATTTCGGGAAAATCGTTATGGCTATTTTAGATTCCAAAGGACGTTTGTTTGGAAAAATCAATCTCCTAGATTTTGGTGCATTAATAGTAATCATGCTAGTTGTTGTCGGTATTTTTCTTTTCCCTGGAACAAGTGGTTCTGTCGCTCAAGTTGGAACAAAAACTGCACCAATAGAAGTAGATTTACTTGTCCGTGGTTTAAATGTTCGAGAACCTCAAAGATTATATGATGAGGATTTAAAAAAAGGAGGAAAGACTAAAGTAATTATCCGCAATCAGCCCTACGGAAAAATTGATATCAAATCTATTCAAGAAATAGACAGAACAATTATTGCAACTCAACCTGATGGTACTGTAAAAGAGGTTAAAGACCCAAGAGCAAATAACTTTAGTAAAGATATGCTCTTAACTTTAGAAGGCAAAGCCACAATCACAGAAAATGGTCCCGTACTTGGTAACAGTAAAGTTAAAATTGGTATGCCATTTGAATTAGAAGGCTTTAATTATAATTTCAAAGGTTCAGTAATCGATATCAGAGTAAACAAATAATATAGATTTAGTGATTGTTATATTCAAATTTATATTCCTCTCATTGTATGGGAGGATATTTTTATTATTTTTTGATAGACCACGAATTTATTTACATATTTACAAACTAACTTTAATCTCGAACCTTGTTAGCAAAACAACTAAATCCTGATTATTTATTTACTATTTTTTAGTAATTTTTGAAAAATATTATCTTTACAATTACCAATACTTAATTTTGATTTTATTGCTAGTTAAACATAATTTTAAACTAACTGTTATCCAGTTTTTTTGGAACTTTTTTCGAGATAATACTACAAAAATTTAAAAATTATAAAATATTTATCATTAATGGAGTAATTATACCCAAATTAATCTGACATATTTAATTATTCTTGATGTTTTATCTTTAGTCATGCTAAATTATGAGTGTAAAAACAAACAATAAAGTACTTTAAATAACAAAGCAAGGATGTTTATTATTTAGATAAATATGAGTTAATTTTAATAGCTTATTTAAATATAAACCAGGGTATATTTTTATAGCATTTATATTTGTATTTTTCTGTATATTTTGTTTTATCTTTTATATCTCTATCTTGAGATTAATTTGATGCAATAACTAAGATGTGTTAGCGATTCAATTACAAAAATATAACTAGTCTTGCATCTCTTTCACAGAATAATTACATTGACTGTAATTTATTAATTTCAGAAAAATTTTACTAACTAATTATTAATTTTATCTGTGAGATCTTATCAATGCTACCATTTGAATTTGTCGTCATTGGTAAACCGATTTCTCACCAAACAAAACAAAGAAAATCTCTCCAATCCTGGAAAAAAAAGGTACGTGAAGCTGCTGAATCTTGCTGGAAGAGAGAGGAACCACTGGGAAGTCAACTCAAGGTTACCATCACACACTATTATGACTGTCCTGTTGACGATGAGTCAGCAGTTCCGGATAGCGATAATATTATTAAACCAATCAGGGATGCTTTGAATGGTTTTATCTATGTCGATGACTACCAAATTACCGATTTTGTGAGTCGCCGTCGTAATCTTAATGGTTCTTTTAGAGTTAAAGGAATATCTTGTGTTCTAGCAGAAGGGTTTTCTTCCGGTCAAGAATTTTTGCATCTTAAAATAGAGCTTGCACCAGATCCAGAAGCTTTATAATTACTAACAAATATTACATACACGGTAGAATCTAGATACTATTTATTGGCATTAATGAAATATTATTTTCTTCTTCATAATTTTATGTATCACCAAGTTTAATTTGCTTTAATAGTTTATAGAAATAAATATACTAGGATAATCCCATTTAGTTCATATTATGAAACGTAATATTTGATTAGTTTGTATTTAAATTTGACTTGCTTTTTTTCTTATAAATCTAAAATGCAGGGAGAATATTGAGGTAGGGTAATGGGATATATTGATTGCTTATATCATCTATAAAAAAGTAGGGTATAAGATATATTTACGATGTTTATCCCTACTTATTTTTATTGGCAGTTATTAATACGAAAATTTTAAATAATAACATTTTTCTTATCTCTATTTTATCGATAAAATTTAATTGTATTACTTGATATCTCACTATTTAGTTGATATCATACAACAGAAATATATCAGGATTAGTCATAAGCTGGCACATGAATCAAAATTCATTGGAACGTCGGCGATTACTTAAACTTGCCAAGGAATATCGTCAGCAAGGATATGAAGTCACTATAAATCCGTCACCGGAAAAATTGCCGTCAGTACTGGCAGATTGTTCCTTAGATTTAATCGCAGTTAATGGGAAAAAAGTTGTTGCGGCTGAAGTTAGAACTAAAGAAAATTTAACTTTGAACGGATCTGAAGATTTGAGAAGAATCAGTAAATCTTTGGAGAAACTTCCTAATTGGGAACTTGAACTAGTAATTACTAATGAGCGTCGAAAGAGTTGTTAAATAACTTAGGAAATACAAAATTTAAACAAGTCAGTTAAGACTAGTTTAATTAATTAATATCTTGTGGATAACTCATCATAAATAATTGCTTTTATTTTAGGGCATAGGATATTTTTTATTATTATCAATCCTTTGCCCAATTATATTTATAATATTGAGTTTTTAGATAAGGAATTTTCTTATCTATTAGCTCTGTAGTTCTCCATAGCAATTCTATTTATTCATAAAAACCAATATTGTAGAGATCTTCCAGAGCCAAATCCTGATGTGGTAAGACCTACAATATTTTTCTGTAGGATTTATATGTTCAAAAATCAAATATGATTGCTATAGTATCCAATATTTAAGTTTACTTACTCAAGTAGGGGTAAAAACTTTCTGATTAATCCAATAGTAACTGCAGGTAACTCAAGTTGTGGGGTTAGTCCAACACCTTCTATTTCTTGGAAAAAGCGAATTGATTGCGGGTTCATTTGTGCAAGACGTTGACCAATCTCTGATTTAGTGAACTGAGATTTTTGACCCCAAAGAATTGCACTTGGAGTTTCTAACTGTCTGATGTAAACAGATAAATCAAAACACAGTTCTCCACGAACAAAAGACAAAGCAGCATATTCAGCATTTTCTTGTTTTGCTGATAGTAGATATGCTTCTACTATCTCATCACTAATGCGATTGGGTTGAGCAAATTGTCTTTGGACTAAAAAATTACGAATGCCACTGCGAGTTGCGATTCCAGCACTATAGAGCAAATTATCGATAATAGGAGTGCTCGCCAATTGAGCAAAAAAGCTACGGGAATAATCTTCGCCGAAATCAGAAATTCCTGCTGGAGCCATCAAAATCAACGATTTAAATAACTCTGGATTCGCGATTGCTATGCGAATAACAAAAGCTGCGGTTAAAGAAGATGCTATGACCGTGACTTTTCCTTCACAGACCTGTTGTAAAAATTCTTTAATGCTCTGCAAATAATCTTCAACTTTATAATTTCGTATTGGACGATCAGAATTGCCCCAACCAACTAAATCTGGTGCGACGATCCGATATTCTGCAGCAAATGCAGGATAAACTTTCGACCATTCATAGGCCGAAGAACCACCTCCAAAACCATGTAAAAAAACCAAAGTCTCCAAATTTCTAGTAGCAGCACTACCCCCATGCCAAGGAGAGCTTCTTGCTGTATAATAAGCCATTTGGCCTAATGAAGTAATGGCAAAATTTTGCTCAAATCCTAGTGGCTTAAACATAATTAAACTGTTAGATTAGTTGAAATTACTAGTAGAGAACCTGAAACACCGATTAAATTTATTATCAATGACTATCAGCGAGCGTCGGTTTAAGATAATTTCACCTTCAACGGTATGGTAAAAGATATCCAAATGACCCAATTAAATTGGACGATCTATCCTCATCTTGTTTTGAAGTAGTTGTAAAATAAATGCTTAGCTTGTGAAGTTTTAGTATGTTTTTTTGGAGTTATCCTCAGTATGAGGTTGCATAAACGTTGTATTATCAATAGTTCTACTGGTAAGCATTACATATGTAGCTCTAAAGATAAATTTAAGTTTATTATGGTAATCTATCAGAAACATCACTGATAACTTTTAACGTCAACAATACTGAAAATCACATTGAATTTTATCCTTTTATTTTATAAAGATTACTTAAATATAATTTTAGACACGTAATTAGAGAACGCTATTTGATGTCAATTAAAAATACTCAAGCCGGATGTCATGTTAAAGACTGATAGCCTTCAATTGGATACAGTACTAACTTTTAAAGCTCCTCAATTTATGCCCTCCGAGTTGGACTTGGAAAATATAGCTGGTTCTTCAACAAAACAAAGTCAAACCACACCTGGAAATCAAAATCGAATCGATACACTAAATAAGTGTTTTTCTCTAAAATTAGAAGGTTTGAAATGTTTTGAAAAAGTAGAAAATCAATTTAAAGAATGCGGCGTAGTTTTTAGTAATTGTATGGCAATACAACCCTCTAATCCCGCATTTCCACCTCGTTCTGGTTCCGTGGTACTCATGGGCTCACCCCAAAGCGGTTCATTGGAAGTTTTTTTTCTTAATCCCGTAAAATTAGTTAGGGCTTTCGTTACCAGTTCTCAAAGACTAATTCTTTCTGCTTACGATCGCGACGGTCACTTGCTAACTCAGTCAGTACTGCCAAGTGCAAATCTTGCAAATTCTGACTCCTGTGTTTCTCCCAACAAGTTATTATTTGTAAGTGCAAATAATATTCACAGCGTGAGCTTCTGTGCTTTTGATGGTCAGTTCACTGTTGATGACTTTAATTTCTGTATTTAAAAAAATTTTTTATCTTGATTCTCCAAAGTGATATATACTCTCGACTCACATATTGTTATAGAGTATATTCATCATCAACTATATCCTCTGGATTTAGATGTATTTTATGAGACACTTATCTTTGGAGTGAAGTAGGTAAATACTGTGATTAAGGCTTCGTCTTATTGGCAGCGAATAATTGATACTTTCCCAGTTAGGGTACTTACGGAGTCTAAGAGCAGAAGCCCGAAACAGCTCAATTTAAAGCGTTTCCAAGGACCTGGAGGGGCTTTGGGGCTCCTAACATTTGTTGTTGCAATGTGGGAGTGGAACTGGAAGCTATTGTTCGCAAGTAGCATTGCTATTGGAACGATGATGTTAGTTTACTCCATGCAAGAATGGAACTGGCAGCAATTTTGGTGCGAGGTCCGTAAATTTTCTGGTAGTCCCAATCGACGCTTAGCTTTAGCTGTAATCAGTGGTGGAATTGCTGCTGTAAGTACATACATGGCTTTCTCTATTTGGGTTGATTCTGATAGTCGATGGATTGCGTTTGGAGCTATATTACAAGGTTTGGGTACGCTGCTAATATTAATATTGCTGGTTTGGCAAATTATTGCTCTTTACGGCGATCGTGAGGATGAATATATCGAGCAATTATTGAACCAGTTGACAGATTCAAACCCACTCAAGCGTTTAATTGCTGTGAGGAGACTGGATAAAATTGTTAAGGGTGATCGCGTTAACCCAGTAGTAAAAAAAAATATTGCTCAACATTTTGGGCTATTGCTTTCTCAAGAATCAGAATCTGTAATTCATGAAGCAGTTCTTGATTCCTTACAAGGATTAGAGAAATTACCTAAATTATCCCCACCGAAATTGAAAAAGATTGTGCCGGTTAAGGTCAAACTTAGCAATGTATTTCTGGACTAATTAATCTTCTTTTCTTAGCAATTAGAAGGAAAAGATAAATATATGAGTTATTAAGGCGCACTTTTGGTGCGCTTCTAAAGATGCTACATAAAAACGGTAAGTTTGAGTGTAAACAATTCTAATTTAAGTAATTAGAATTTTGGCATTTACAAATTCTTCTTACAATCCTCGTTGTGATGAATTCTATTGCTGAAGCCTAATTTTGCCATTATTTACCTCCACAACACGATGATTGCAACGCCTAACTAAATTTTCGTCATGGGTGGTAATAATTACAGTTGCTCCAAAAGAATTTAATTTTTGAAGAATCTGAATAATCTGCCAAGAATTATCTAGGTCGAGATTTCCCATAGGTTCATCTGCTAAGATTAGCTGCGGCGTACTAACAATTGCTCTAGCAATGCTCACCCGTTGCTGTTCTCCTCCAGAAAGATGTTTGGGAAATTTATTTGCCTTCGAGAGCAAGCCAACAAGCTTTAAAGTTGGTTCCAAGCGCCTTCTAATTTCCTTACGAGTATATCCTTGAGCTTGCAATACAATATTAACGTTTTCCGCAACTGTACGTTGAGGAATTAATTTGTAATCTTGAAATACAATACCAACTTGTCTGCGAAACAAGGATATTGCGTCTCCCCTCAGCTTTACTAGATCGCAGTCATCAACGACAACATATCCCTTGGTGGGAAGCTCTTCCCTGTAGAGTAGTTTCAGCAGTGTTGATTTTCCCGAACCGCTTGCTCCGGTAATAAACAAAAACTCTCCTCTTCTAACTTTCAGATCTACATCCAGAAGTGCTCGAGTACCATTAGGATAAATTTTGGTGACCGAGCAGATTTTTACCATTGGTGTTGTATTAACATCAGCTTGATAAATTTCTGGGGTTGTTAAAGAGGTGAATAAATTAGTATCAATATTTGATTTTAGTAATTGCATATTGCTGCTGTACTAGGAGAAGTTGTAGTTTAAATTGATTGAGAGCTAAAACAAAATAGCAAACACAAAATAATTATTCCCAGGCTGAGCCTGGGAAATTCAAACTTCCAATTCAAAATATTCGACAGTACAGTCTGAGCCTTAGGAAAGATGCCGTAAACTCCCAATTGAGCGTAGCTTGGTTGAGTTCGTTCACCCGATCGCACCAATAGAAGTCAAACTATAAATAATAGATTTGATCGCAAATTGAGGTAAGGCTAACATTCTTCGCCAGCGCCATGGTTCCTGATAAAGGCGGTAAAGCCACTCCAAATGATTATTTCCCAACCAAGCTGGCGCACGATTTTTATTCCCAGACCAAATATCAAAGCTACCACCAACTCCCATCCAGATTGCTTCGGGACATAAATGTCGGTTTTGAGCGATCCATAACTCTTGGCGCGGTACACCCAAACCAACAAAAATCACTTGTGGTTGAATTTGAATCAATTTTTCCTGTAATTCTTTTTCCTCTTGAGAAGAATGGTAGCCACAATAACAGTCTATCTTTCCCAAACTAGGAATTTGAGTCTGCCAAAACTTTGCTGCTTTACTAGCAACTTCTGGTGCTCCACCATAGAAAAATACTTTTGTATTAAAGTCTAATTTGTCTAACTTTTGCAATAGTATTTGAGCTAATTCAATTCCAGGAGTTCTTTGTACTTTTTGCCACAACAGCCACTTCAAATACAGAACAACTCCAGACCCATCTGGAATAACTAAATCAGCATTTTTAATGACCTCAGCTAAAGATGGATCCTCTTCCGCCTGCATGGTCATTTCTGCATTAATCGTAACAACATGAGTCCCGATTTTTGCTTGCAAACGCTCTAATAACCAGCATGTATAATCATTCATTACATGAACTGGTAATCCCAAAATCAAAAATTGTTTTGGCGATTCAGACATAATATCCATCTAAAATTAGCCTCACACCAAGTTTTATTGAACGATAGTTTATCAAATTTTTATTAAGGATAATTAGTGCAAATTTTGCCTGTCAAAATTTATTACTAAGAGTAAAAAAAATGTATCTTTGCTTCTGAAAACTGCTCTAAACAGCAATGTAAAATTGTTCACATAGAAACTGAGAGTATTTCTTTCTTAACTATCCGAATGAATCTCATACAAAAATTTCCACGTTAAGTTTTTTTTAAACGTATTTCTGAAATAAAAAACAGTTACTTTTAATTCTGCTCGATAATTCACCAATATTATGCCCAAACAAGTATACTTTTAGCAAAGGAGGTTAATAACCACTTCTCAAATGAAAAATTGTTAACAAAGGAGATGAAGAGTTGAAAGAGTATAAATTTACCGGTGCTGTTGTTCTACTATGACTTAGGGTAGAGGTAGAAGCGGTAAGTAATCACCTATCAACCTCACATAAAACAAGATCAGTCCCAATCTTAGAATAAAACATTATTTTTGGTTTCAAGGCTAAATTCTAGATGTGAAATTATAGGTATATTGTAGATGCAATTTTTCTATAGCTAACGCTCGGAGAAATGTATCGTATGAGCAAAAAAATATTCTAATATAAACTTTTACGCAAGTGTATTCCAAATATATTCTCCCCTATTTTTGAGTACATTAGTTATGTAGGCGGGAATCATAATTTTCAGATCGCTCCGGTTATGAGCTTGTGATTTGCGGGTTTTAACCAAGCAGGCTGAGAATTAAGTTCCTACATCGAAACCAAAAGCTAAATTTCCTACCTTTGGATGCTTGCTTGCTATGTAGCACGATCTAAATTGAGCCCTAAAATCTAAAAAGTAAAAAAGGTTAAAGTGGTGCTTTTTAGATATGCCGATTGAAACATTGTCAAGCCTGACATTACTCACGCAAGCAATCCGGCACAGCTACGGTTAACTAAAGGGTGTAGTAACCCGCAAGACTTAGATAGAAAGCGCTCCTAAAGCGCAAATTTTATTGAAGTACTTTCCTTCCCCAACTGAAAATGCGGGGTTTCCAGAATCTCGGAGGTTTTTTACATGAACAAAATTCGTGTGGCTCTGATCGAAGACCACGATCTAACCCGACTCGGTATCAGGACAGCGTTAAAACATAAAGAAGACTTCGAAGTTGTTGGAGAAGCATCAAATGCTGTTGAAGGGTTGAAATTATTACAAAAACACCAGCCAGACGTTGCTATTGTCGACATTGGTTTGCCAGATAAAGATGGGATTGAACTTACAAAAGAAGTTAAATCAATTGGTGGCTCCTCTACAAAGGTATTAATTTTGACACTAAGAGACAGTAAGGAATCTGTATTAGCTGCATTTGCAGCAGGTGCAGACTCTTATTGTATGAAAGATAGGTATGATAATTTGCTTGAAGCTGTGAGACACACTTACAATGGTAATGCTTGGATCGATCCTGCGATCGCACGGATTGTTTTACAACAAGCTCAACATAATTCACCAAAGCTAGAAGTTGCGGCAGTGGAAAGCAAAGTAGTAGCTCGTAATTCTCAAAAAACTGAAGAACGTGACTCCATTGACCCCTATACCCTTACAGAAAGAGAACTGGAGGTACTACAGTTAATTGTTGAAGGTTGTAGTAATGCTGTGATTGCCGAGCGACTATACATCACCGTTGGTACAGTAAAAACCCATGTGCGAAATATTTTAAACAAGCTATGTGCTGATGATCGTACCCAAGCCGCAGTTCGAGCATTACGCTCTGGGTTAGTTGGTTAAAAATTCTTAAGGGAACCTTTAAGTTCAAATCCGAGGGTGATTTACAACTTTGGAAATAAAAATTTTCAAAGTAAGTGAATTATCTTCAGCTTATTCATTCTTATTTTTAGTTACTTATAATTTGGGATAAAAATATACAATCATTAATTGTCAAAAACTTGTAAATATACAAAGTCGAATATGACTGAGACAGATGCGGAAAAGCTTAAGCTCATGGTGGTTGATGATGAGCCAGATAATTTAGATTTACTCTATCGTACCTTTAGGAGGGATTTTCGAGTATTTAAAGCTGATAATGCCAAAAAAGCCTTAGATGTTTTAGAAAAACAAGGCGAAATGGCTGTTATTATATCCGATCAAAGAATGCCAGAAATGAATGGTACAGAGTTTCTCAGCCTAACAGTAGATCGGTTTCCGGATACAATACGCATTTTATTAACAGGTTTTACAGATGTAGAGGATCTGGTTGATGCAATAAATTCTGGTCAGGTATTTAAATATATAACTAAACCTTGGAAGCCAGATAAGCTCCGAGTCATAGTCGAACAAGCCACTGAAACATATCGCGTAGTCAAAAAACGTACTAGTGAGTTGAGTCGCGCCTTACGGCGGGAATCTCTGTTTAATGCAGTCACCACAGCTATTAGAGAATCTTTAGACTACGAAAGTATGTTGCAAAAAATAGTTGCGACCATTGGACAAACTTTTGCTGCAACATGTTGCGTGCTCAGACCAGTCGAAGATGACTATCTGACATTAAATCAATTTTCATACTGCAGTACGGAGTTTTCTGAAACTTATTCTGAAACTAATACTTATCCAGATTCCAATTCCCTGATTGATGAAGTATTTAAATCCGGGGAGTATCAACTCAGCCAATCTTCCCAAGGCTCTAAAGTTTGGCAACACTTAGCGTTACCCTTGAGATATCAACAAAGTTTGCTCGCTGTACTCGTGCTTTACCAGCAGAGTGATAGTTGTCCTTGGGAATTGGAAGATATTTCTTTAATAAAAGGAGTGTCAGAACAAGCTGCTTTGGCAATTTCACAGGCAAAACTTTACCACCGTCTTCAGGAAAAACAACATCAAATTAGTGTTGAACTGGAAGTTGCTCGACAGATTCAACATAATTTGTTGAGACAAAGTTTACCAGAACTCAAAGATGTCAGAGTTCAGGCTTGCTGTTACCCAGCAAGAGAAGTTGGGGGAGACTTTTTTGAGGTACTCGTTCATCCAAAGGGAGATATTTGGTTAGCAGTAGGTGATGTTTCTGGAAAAGGGGTTCCCGCAGCTTTATTTATGGCTAGTGCAATTTCAGTATTGCGTAGGGAATTATCACAGGAAATACCACCAATGCCAAATATCGTCATGCAAAATTTAAATAATGCTTTAAGCGAGGATTTAATTAGCAATAATTACTTTATTACCGCAGTTTTAGCTCGGTACACACCCAGTTCTAAAGAATTAGTATATGCTAATGCTGGTCACGTTTACCCATTACTTTGGTCTGGCGATGCGGCTTCAGTAAAAGTTCCTAAATATTTGAAAATTCGTGGTATCCCATTGGGTATATTGCCCAAATGGCAAGCTGAATCTGATTGTTTAACACTAGCAACTGGAGACACATTAATATTAACTAGCGATGGGGTGACAGAAGCATCAGTTGCGAGTAAAACGGTAGATCCAAGTCAAGAAGTTGTTGGGACACAAACAAGTACGAAATTAATGCTCAATCAAGAAGGTCTATGGCAACTTTTGAAACAAGAAAAACAACCACTTTCTCTCGATAGTCTACTTGCTCGCATTCAAGCTGAAAATAGAGTTCAGGAAGATGACCAAACTATACTCTCGTTGGAGGTTTTGTAAAGGATGAAAAGTGAGCTTCATGTACCAAGTGACTTGAAGTTTTTAACGATTGTTGAAAACTGGTTGCTGGGATGCTTGCAAGCTGAGTTAGGCGAATCTTTTGATTGGTCTCACCAATCAAACCGATTACGTTTGGTATTGGTTGAAGCCTACTCGAACGTAGTACGTCACGCTCATAAAGAAAAGCCCAATCTCCCAGTGTTGATCCGCTTGGAACTCAGAAAAGAAGATATTGCTCTGGAAATTTGGGATCGCGGTGAAGGTTTTGATCTGTCTAATTATTTTCCTCCTGCCCCGTCAGATAAGCAAGAAGGAGGTTATGGTTGGTTGATTATGAATCGTCTGATGGACAAAGTCGAATACGATCTTGAGGTTGATGGTGGTAATTGTCTAAAACTAGAAGTTTCCCTACCTGCACCAAATTAAAATCAGAAAGAATTCTACTTACCCTAAAAATTCTATTTCCTATAAAAATATGTGAAAAGGTAAAAATATTATTAGATTATTCTGCTCAAGCGACAAAAGTTGATATTATTTGACAAATTTACCATATTAAGCGTTTTATTTTTGTGAAACTATAAATTGTTTCAGAGATTTAAAGTCGTACATTTAAAATAAAATTAGGAAAACTCCTATTAACCTGGCGTTCCAAATAGAAGATTAAATTTAATTGAAAATAGTTGATTACAAAAATTGATAATCATTAAAGCACATATTTGCGCGTTTGTATTTTTAATTAGTTATAAAACTGTGTATAGTTTTTGATAATTATTGACTAAAATTAGAAAAAAGGGCTTGAAAATAGGAAAAATACTCTAAAATTGTAAGCAAGCATAAGGCATGCCACAGTTTCCACACCTAAATATGGCATAACATTGAGTTAAGCTTAATGCAAAGGCAATGGAAGCTGATTTTAGAGGGGTTCAAGTAATTTTTATAATTGAACTTTTAGCAAAAAAACTTTTTACTTTTCAGTTTTCAGTCAGTATATCCTTAAGGTCATGACACAGTAATATTTTTGCTGTAATAAAAAGTAACTGAATTGATAAATTTTGCTAAAGAAATTGCACTTAAAAATAAGGGAATTCAAATAATAATAATAAATAATTAGATTTGTAGCTATAACTGTTCAGTCGGATTATAGTGATTTTAGTAGGTATTCAAAACTATTTAAAATCCTGCTTTCAGAAAGCAAAATTTTGTTTGCGTAAAAAGTATAAAATACAAATTGTAATCAATGGAGACTTTATTCTTTTTATCACCCCGCTATCGACTCGATGATCGTTCATCCTGGCTAGAAGGAGTTGACCCCAGTCGCCGTTACTGGATTGCTGTAAATGGAGATCGGAATCAGGCAGTAGCAATACCTGGACCAATAGTGTCTTCGAGAAGTGAACTTCAACAAATAATTTTTCAATTTCGGTCGTTGCGACCTACAGAAAAAATGACTTTGACTAGGGTCGCTAGTACTTGCACGATTCATTGTATAGCTGATAACTGCTATGCCTTGGAAGTTGAAGATGAATTTGCTCCGATTTCTCACTTATTTGATCGAGAAACTCTAGATGCTCTGCTCATGACAGCACATCCAGATTGGCGGTGCTCTCCTGCTGACATTGATTTAGGCAGAAAGCTTTTGATGCGATCCTTGGGAGGAGCTGCGGCTGTTAATAAATAAGTTGGTAAAGTGGAGGTCGCCAGACCTCCAAATACCGCAAAATAGCACTGAGGAAAACTCTGTGATTAATTTCCTAACCATCTAAACTAATTAACCCAGCTAAGTTTGCTGGATAAATTAATTAAGCAAATAACTAAAAATTAATTCTTATTTAATTCTTATTATTATCATCCGATAGATAATAATCCTTTGGGAGAAGCTAAAACCTTGACTTTGGCGCTGATTATTTCTTTGTTTTCCCCTAAAGCAAAATCCCACAAAACATTAAGCCCAAACCAAGGGGTTTTCACTTTACCAGTAACTTGAAATCTAGAGTTACCTGATGCTGTATTTCCAGTAATACTCTGGCGAGGGTAGGCTTTAATCCCTTGAGCTTCCTTTTCTAAGTAATTAAGAATAGCCTCCCCACCAACAACAGCTTCTCCACAAGGGGGATACATAACACCACTTTCTCCAAACAATTCAGCAGTGAGATGAAATTCTCCTGTGTTCATTGTTTGAAAATAACGAGATATGGTTAATTCGTTGATGCCTTCACTTTGGAGCGTAGATGGCACAAAATTTTCCATTTTCGCAGTACTGACTTGTTCGAACTTGGTATTTTTCATAACAACGGTCAATTACCCTCAGAAGTTTCAAATCAAAATCTATCTTTCATCAAAGAAAGTCGTAAAAACTTAGTTGAATTATTTGTTGAAACTCCACTGTTCGACTGTTAAATATCTGAGTTATTAAATTAAACCTGCGAATGCACAACTTCTGTTTTCAAATAAATTGGTTTATAGGCAGATGTAAATAACACATTTAGTAATCATTAAACAAGCTACAAACTAATATAGAAGTAAAACTTAATACCAGATATATAGTTTTCAGAACGAATAAATTTGGCTGAAGCTCTACAATGGTAAGAAAATTTAGTTGAGTTTGTTCTAGATTTTACAGTGGAATTCAAACCCCCGAATTTCAGGATGAAAAAAATAAGTGACAACTACTAGTTAAATCTGGAGAAATTTACCAAAATTTGGATGATTAGAATTATTTGCGTCGATATTATTCAATGAAGGGGTTGACGCCCATATCTGTAATAACCTTACGTAAAACTGTAATTTTTTGGGCGAAGCCTAAATTTTTAAGTGCTTTGATAGCTTCTTTTCCCTGCTGCGAAAGCTCATTTCCAGTGGGTATTAGTATCATGATTCCTTGTACCATTAGTTCTGATAATTCATACCAGAAGGCTAACTTTGTATTGTTACTTAGAATGCCATAGGAACGGGAAATTTGAGTATTTTTCTGAGCAATTAGATCTCGCATAACCTGTAGTTGCTCTTCATCACTCATGAGCTTTATTTGATTTAAAAGCCCTGCGACTAAATGTAAACGAGCTGGACCCGTTGCTACGGGAGTGATAGAGTACCCCACTTCAGTATGAATAAACCACAGTAATGCCAGTTGTTCATCAACATTTAGACTTTTTAAAACAGCGATAGCACTAGTAACTGCACTGGATTTTTGAGTGCTGTAATTAGAGATATCAGGAAAAAAGTTTTGCGCTGAATCTGCAGTAAACGTCATGATAACACCACGATCGACTACTTAATTAGCTGTATTTTTTTGGAAAACAATACAAAAGTGTTATTATCCTTTTGCTTAAGTTTCCAATTGCCATTTTGCATACAAAGTTAATAATTTGCAAATAAAATTTACAAATAGGGTTTGTAAGAGATATTGAGAGCGGGGATCGGTTATTTTATGTAAGATAGGGGTGCTTTTTGTTGGTAAATTTTGAAAGATACAAGAATAAGATAAATGAATCAATTTACCTTCATCAGCAGCACTCAAATCAAGCAAAAGGTGCTAGAAATTGGATTTCACAAAGTAGGGATCGCTGATATAGATATTATTGATAACCAAGTGCAACGATTACGGGCTTGGTTAGCTTTAGGTTATCACGCTGATATGGAGTGGATGAATTCACCCAAGCGGCAAGATATTAAATTAGTTATGCCCGAAGTGCGATCGCTAATTTGTGTAGCATTGAACTACTATACTCCACATCAGCGCCCCAAAGGTTTAGAATATGCCAAAATTTCTCGCTACGCTTGGGGAAGAGACTATCACAAAGTGATGCACAAAAAATTAAAGGTGCTTTGTAGGTGGTTAGAAAGCTTCAGCCCAGAAATTAAAACTCGTTATTATGCAGATACAGGTCCAATACAAGATAAAGTATGGGCACAAAAAGCTGGAATTGGTTGGATAGCCAAAAATGGTAACTTGATTACTCGAGAGTATGGTTCTTGGGTTTTTTTAGGAGAGGTCCTGACAAATATAGAATTGACTCCAGATAACCCTCACACAGAACATTGTGGTAGCTGTACCCGTTGTCTTGATGCTTGTCCAACAAATGCAATTACCCAACCATTTGTAGTTGATGCGAATCGCTGCATTGCTTATCATACAATTGAAAATAGGCAAAAACAATTACCAGAAGATATAAAAGCTAATTTACGAAATTGGGTTGCAGGTTGTGATATCTGTCAAGATGTTTGTCCTTGGAATGAGCGTTTTGCCCATACAACTGATGTTGAAGAATTTAATCCCTATTCTGGGAATCTTGCACCTAAGCTGGTAGAATTAGCCAAAATCTCTAACGAAGAGTGGGATCGGCAATTTCCGGCGTCGGCGTTGCGGCGAATCAAGCCAGAAATGTTACGACGGAATGCCCGTGCGAATCTTGACACATTAGGGGCACCAGAATGACGACCCAGAAAGTAATTATATTTGATTTTGACGGAACTATTGCTGATACAGTTGAAGCCCTTGTTGTTATTGCTAACCGTTTGGCTCTTGAATTTGGTTATCCACAAATAACTCCAGAAGAACTGGCTTTACTGAGAAACTTAACTTCTAGAGAAATTATTAAGTATTCGGGAATTTCAGTGTTTAAAATACCTTTTCTTGTTAAAAAAGTGAAAGGGGAATTAAAAAGAAAAATTCCGGATCTGAAACCTATATCGGGAATTTTGGAATCTTTATTAGTTCTTAAAGAAAAAAATTATCGCTTGGGGATTATTACTTCTAATTCGGAAGAAAATGTCAAAGAATTTCTTAAAGTAAATGATTTAGAAAGTATATTTGAATTTATTTATTCAGGAGTAACAATATTTGGTAAAACAACTATCATTAATAATGTTCTTCGGCAACAACAGATAAAATCTTCAGAAGCGATTTATGTTGGAGATGAAACTAGGGATGTAGAAGCTTCTCAAAAAGCTAATATTAAAATAATTGCAGTAACTTGGGGCTTTAACAACGAAGAAGTTTTAAGTCAGCAAAATCCAGATTTTATAGTTAGTCATCCAAGTGAATTGCTGAATGTAATACAGAGGTGTGAAATATGATAAAGGTATATTCTGATACTAGTAATTGGTGGTTGATAATTGGTAATTGGTAATAAGCAGGCAAAAACAGTACTCTATTTATTTGTAAAATACAGTGTTTCTAACCTAGGGACTTGCTGTGATCGCAATCAAAAACTAGAAAGTAGCTGTATTAACTAGGTCAGCTGGGGTCAGGTTAGATTCTATTACTTCACCATCACGGAACCAGACAATACGCTCTGTTTGACGAGCTACCTCTGGTTCGTGAGTTACCATTACAACAGTAATCCCGCTAGCATTAAGTTCGCCAAAAATATCTAATACTTCTTGAGTTGTACGGGAGTCAAGCGCTCCTGTCGGTTCGTCAGCTAAAAGTACTACCGGACGGTTAACAATAGAACGAGCGATCGCAACCCTTTGTTGTTGTCCTCCAGATAATTGGTTGGGCTTATTTTCTAGGCGATTTCCTAAACCAACTCTTTTGAGTGCTTCTGCTGCTTTTTCCAGTCGTTCGTTTTTAGGAAGACTGGCGTACACCATTGGTAAGGTTACATTTTCCAATGCTGTCAATTGGGGTAGTAAATGAAACTGCTGAAATACAAATCCCAATTTTTTATTACGAATATGTGCTAGTTGGGTATCATCCATTTGTGCAACATTGACGTTGTCGAGATAATAACTTCCCGAAGTCGGACGGTCCAAACAACCAATAATATTCATGGCTGTGGATTTCCCAGAACCACTCGGTCCCATAATTGAACAGTATTCACCCTGTCGCACAATTAGAGTGACATTATTAAGTGCTTTGACTTCGGTTTCACCACTACCATAAATTTTAAAAATATTTTCTAAGCGAATAATTTCTGGTTTATCTGTTTTATTATTTATCATTATGGAAATTAGGATCTTTTGAGGTTAAAGATTGGATTTAAAGTTATAAATTCACATATTTTGACTGGAGGAGTAAATTATTTTGACAAAATTATATGAGTCCAAATAGGGGTGTCTGCAAAACACAAAAACCAGTTTTTCCCCAATCAGCATTTTAGGTTTAACTGAACCGTATTACTTGATAACCCACAACTTGGGTCAATAGTTTTACATTAAGATCTGCTGAAGAAGAAATTTTTTCAAGACCTGATAATAAGTCTTAATCATCATGTGGGTTTGGACTTTGTAAAGTCTATTTAAAACTATCAAGCACTCCGTAAAGCCACAATCGGATCAAGCTTAGCCGCGCGACGTGCAGGGACCACACCAAAAAATAAACCAATTCCACCGGATATACCAACAGTTATGGTAATAGTTATCGGAGAAATTCCTGCTTCTAAAGGAGTCACAGCTGAAACTAAAGTTATACCACCGACACCCAATCCAGTACCAATTAAACCTCCAGCGACAGAAACAATAATAGCTTCAATGATAAACTGCATTAAAATATCTTGTTGAGTCGCTCCAATTGCTTTGCGCAATCCAATTTCTTGAGTGCGTTCGGTAACGGAAACCAGCATAATATTCATGATGCCGATACCACCAACAAATAAAGATATGCTTGCGATCGCTGCAAGCATAATCGTTAAAGCACCAGTAACTTGACCGACTGTTTCTAAAGCATCTTTTTGCGAACGAATAGTAAAATCATCTTCACCAACTATGTTATGTCGCAGACGTAGTAAATTTGCAATCTGAAACTCTGCAGCTTCCACACTATCACCATCTTTAGCAGAAGCCACAAGGTAATCTAAGGCGATACCATAGGGGGAATTTCTCCCAATAAGTCTATTTGCTGCGGTTGTGATGGGTACTAACGCTGTTTCGTCATAGTCTGCACCCACGCTAGAACCTTTGGGAGTTAATATACCAATGATTTGGAAGCTAACATTTTTGATTTGCAATTGTTTGCCAACTGGGTTTTTGTCACCAAATAACCTTTCTGCCAAGTCTCCACCTAAAACAGTAACTCGATTGCTACGTTCTTGATCAATTTGACTGAAAAAACGCCCCTTTTCAATTTCAAATTCTCGGATTTCAGGAAAACTTGGTGAAGTTCCAATAACATTAACGTTAGTATTTTGATTGCGATAGGTAACTAACTGTCTGCGATTTAATTCTGGAGCAACTCCGACAACTGTAGGTACCTGAGTCGCAATCGCTTTCGCATCTGCAAGTACTAAAGTTCTAGGAATTTCGAAGGTAATTCGTTGGGTTTCTTGATTACCCGGAATCACAAATAATACGTTTGGACCGAGAGATTCTAACTCTTTGGTGACAAATTTTTGTCCTCCTTCACCAATCCCAATCATAGCTATGACTGAGGCATTACCAATAATAATTCCTAGCATAGTTAGAGTACTACGTAACTTATTTGATAACAGGGTTTTCCCCGCCATTTGAATGCTCTCAACAACGTTCATTTATTTTGCTCCTCCCGTGCTTTTTTGATTCTGTACTCTTCGGGAGGACTCAAAAATACTCGTTCGTCTGTTTGCAAACCTTCAAGAATTAGTGTTTCGTTTTGAACTTGCGAACCTATTGTTACTTCACGAAATTGGGGCTGATTATTTCCATCTGGAACTAAAACTCCATTTTTACCTTTCTCTGTCAAGATTGCTACTGTCGGTATTAACAACGCATTGTTGACTTCATCCCCTAAAAATGTCAAATTTACGTTCATTCCCGAACGCAATTTATCCGTACCAGTTTCAATGGTGACCCTAACCTTAAATAAAGTTACACCTTCTTCTTTGACTGCTTCTGGAGAAATCAAGCGCACGCGACCTTTAAATACTTCATCAGGATAGGTATCAGCAACAATCTCTACAGATTGTCCCGATCTAATTCTGCCGATATCAGCTTCAGTCACATCAGCTAAAATTTCTAACCCCTGGGCTAGAGCAACAATAGAACTGGAAGTTGCTGAAGCACTGGTCGAAGCAGAAGTATCTGGGGTAACAAAAGCACCTGCATCTGTATACTTCTGGGTAATGACCCCAGAAAAAGGTGCACGAATAATTGTATTTTCTAAATTAACCTGTTCCGTTTTTAACTGAGCTTCAGATGCCGCCACAGCAGCACGTCTTTGAGCTATTTCTTCTGGGCGAGAACCTTTTTCTAACAACTTAAGTGCTTCACGAGCTTCTGCAACAGATGCTTCCAAACGAGCAACTTCTTCCGAACGAGTACCACTTTCTAGCAAAGCCAGCCTTTTCTCTGCTTCTTGTAAATTAGCTTTAGCTGTATTATCTTCACTAATGTATTGATCTAATGTATCTCTTTGTACTGCGCCTTCCTTGTGTAATGCTCTGTAACGGCGCAGCCGCTCACTACTTAAATCAACCCTAGCTTTTACCGATGCCACTTGGGCTTTAGCTTGAGCAATTTCTTGGGGACGATTTCCTACTTTGGCAGCTGTTAACTGTGCTTCAGCTTGTCTTAATCGAGCTCTGGCTTGGGAAATTTCTTGGGGGCGACTACCATTAATAGCTTGTTCTAACTGTGCTTTAGATTGTCCCAAATTAGCACGAGCTTGTAAAATTCTTGCTCGTACGTCTGCACTATCCATCCTGGCAATAATTTGCCCTTTCTTTACTTGATCGCCTTGTTCGACATATAAACTTGTCAGGGTACCCTGATTTTTTGGACTTAGATTGACATTTTTGATTGGTACAACCCTCCCACTTGCCTCAATCCGCAAAGTAACATTTTTTGCAGAAACAGGAACTGTTAGTTGAGTTATGTTTTCTCTACGATTGTTACTATTTGCAATAGTGTAAGCCGTTATTGAGCCAATAATTAAGGTCGTGCTGATAATTCCACCTATCAACCAGCGTGATGGGTATTTAATTTTGCCAAGCAAGGGAATTTCTATGGGTGTAGCCATAATAGCAGCTTTGAAATAATGCCTTGTTAAATAATCTCTACATTTGAGAAATACAAATTTCCCAATTTTCGTTTTTTCGACTAAATAATTTGTTATTACTTTTTTATGTTAACTTTTATAGCCCTGATTTTTTTGACTTTGCTAATTATTTTTCCTCCCGAAGAATTAAAATAAACTCATTTTTTTGTCTTTATCTGCAAGTCATTCTTTATTCTTTGACGTTTTTCTATTTCTCCCCATCGATTGCCAGGAGATATTGAGTTTTTGACATTATTACGCGTAAATTGAAGAAAACTGCTATATTATTGGCTGAAATTTCAATATACATAAAAAGTATAAAACCAGACTAAAAATCATTTGCCGTGTCAATAAAGTAAAAAATACCTTTGAAAGATGGTTGAGATTTCTTTTTTTCAAATTTTTCAAGTAATTTGAATTTACAGTTAATATTTCTGTTTTTGAGGCGGCTCGGTTGTTAAATTGGATATGAGACAGTTAGTTTTTGTTTTTTCCGTGTTAATTGTTACTGCGTAAATGTAGTTTCTGTCAGGATCTAATTAATAACTATCTGTAAATTAATTGTTGTAACAATGGAAAAAAGCTAATATAAATGACCGTAAAAATGTCCTTTCACTCTCTCCAGAGATCGTTTAAGCTATCTGAAAGATTATTTAATGTCTGGCAGCGAGGCGGTGATTTGCCAAAAAGAATAGCTTTAGTTTCTGTGATGATAGGTTGTAGTTTTTGTGGTGGCGTCATTCAAAGTGCTAATGCCCAAGCACTAGTGCCTCATACACTCCAACTCGATCGCAATAAATTAGAACAGCAAGGGTTAAGCCTAGCACAGGAAGCTGCTCAAATAGCACAATTCCAGCCATCACCCGACATGATACAGCAAATGGCTTTACCACGGGCGAAGCTTGCATCTCAACTAGCCCCAAAAAATGATAAAGTTTGGTTTTTGTTGGGCGGCTTATATTTACAAACTAAAAACTTTGATAATGCAGCATCAGCATTGGGAAGAGCAAAAACTCTAAATCCTAAAAATGGAGATATTCTTTTTGCTTTAGGATCGGTTTATTTTCAGCAAGAACAATACCAAAAAGCAGTTGGTCACTATCAAAGTGGTTTAAAATTGAAGCCCAAAGATCCGGAAGGATGGTTTGATTTGGCAAATGCCAATTATATGCTTGGCAAGCATCCTGAAGCTATTGCTCAGTACCAAAAAGCAATATCCCACAATAAAAAATTCTGGCCTGCAATAAATAATATTGGTTTAATTTTGTACGAACAGGGCGATGTTTCTGGAGCAATGAATAAGTGGAAAGAAGCCATCAACAAAGCCGAAGAAACCAAACAACCAACTGCAGAACCTCAATTGGCATTAGCCGTTGCTCTTTATGCTAGAGGTGACCGGCAAAAAAGTATCGCAATTGGAGAAAAAGCACTTCGTACAGATGGGCGTTATGCTCAATTAGATTTTCTCAAACAAAATCTCTGGGGTCAACGTCTTTTGTTAGACACCGAGCAATTCTTACAGCTTCCTCAAATTCAAGCCACTCTCCAGCGCAATCGTAATTTGCCACAGCCTAGATAAAATTTATTGCCACTGGCTTATTGTCACCTGGCTTGGGTCCGGAATCTTATACTTATCCAGACAACATTTGCACCAAAAATTCACATTCGGCCTTCATACACTTCCGTCAAGTCATTCCAGTTTTAGAATATTACGAGGGGCAAGTTTTCTACTTGCCCCTAAATTGTCTTTTATTAGCACCTATATGAAGTTAAAGCCTGAAACTAACATTTGTTTGCGTTCCTAGAGCAAAAACCTTGCATCTCTCATACGAGGGAAATTATACACGTATTACTTGCTCAAAGGCTTTACTTGGTAGTACAGATACATTAATCTACTAAAAAATTCACTCGACATAGTTGACGAGCAATTGTTAGTGACATAGGTTGTTAAATTAAGGACAAAGAATGCAAAACTTCTAGATTTTCTGGAAGCCTTATCGAGATCAAGGGTAGAATTTCTTCAATAATGAAGATAATGTATTTCTCTAACCGTTGTTTTTGTCAGGTAGCAGCGCCACAATTTGCTCGACAAATTGTTGATGATCGACAATTGGTTTCGAGATATAACTGTCTGCGCCACTTTGCTTGAGAAAATTTTCGCGATCGCCTTCCATTGCGTGGGCTGTCACCAAAATTACTGGCAAAGAAGCTGTTTGAGGATCGGATTTTAACATCTGTGTAATTTTAATCCCATCAACAGACTGACCTTGATAAACGCTTCTAGACAGGGAAACATCCATTAGAATTATGTCTGCTTCTCCTGTTTGAGCAATTCTGATTACCTCATCCACATTTTCAGTGTGTTTGACATCCAGACCACCGCGTTTTGTCAAAATTTTCGAAAAAACGCGGGCATTAATTAGATCGTCTTCAACAATTAAAACTGTTCTCATGAGCACTTAATTTTTTATACCCAATCTTAATCTTAAAAGTACAGGCGGACATGAGGGTAAATACCACTTAGTCCAATTTCATATTATGTACGTGCCTCTTTTTAATAATCAATCTAGTTGGACTCGATCGAGGATAAAATTACTGATTTTTGTTTTGAAAGCATCAATATTTTGTAATGAACGCCACTTCATCCGCTATGCTGTGGTTTATGCTGTGGTTGCTGCTATGTCAATTTGTCGCGATTGTTGTGTAGTTAAATTTCAGGTCAAAAACTCATGGCAAAACAATTAAACCTTCTCTCACCGGGACAGGTGATCGTCACAGCCCTGCACACCGAGATGCAACAATCGTATCTCGAGTATGCCATGAGTGTGATTGTGGGGCGAGCACTACCGGATGTGCGTGATGGCTTAAAACCAGTTCACAGGCGAATTTTGTATGCAATGCATGAATTGGGGTTGATACCAGATCGCCCTTATCGTAAATGTGCTCGTGTAGTGGGGGATGTATTGGGTAAATATCATCCCCACGGCGATCAGGCTGTGTATGATGCACTAGTCAGGCTAGTACAAGATTTTTCTAGTCGCTATCCTTTGCTTGCCGGACATGGTAATTTTGGTAGCGTGGACAACGATCCACCTGCTGCAATGCGTTATACCGAAACCCGCCTTGCACCTGTGAGCCATGAAGGAATGCTTTCGGAAATCGGGGAAGAAACAGTAGAGTTTATCCCCAATTTTGATAATTCCCAAGCAGAACCAACGGTATTACCAGCACAGTTACCTTTTTTGTTACTCAATGGTTGTGCTGGAATTGCGGTTGGAATGGCAACAAATATTCCACCACACAATCTCAGTGAAGTTGTAGATGGGTTAATTGCCTTAATTGATAACCCTAACCTCTCTGATGAGAAATTATTTGAGTTGATTCCAGGACCCGATTTTCCCACTGGTGGGGAAATTGTCGGTAAATCAGGAATTCATGAAGCTTATAAAAGCGGTAGAGGAAGTATTTTACTGCGGGGAGTAGCCCAAATTGAGGAAATACCAGGTGGACGTGGAAGCAAACGTCGAACAGCAATTGTAATTACTGAATTACCTTACCAAGTAAATAAAGCAGGTTGGATTGAAAAAGTTGCTGATTTCGTCAACCACGGTCGGCTGCAGGGTATTGCTGATATTCGTGATGAAAGCGATCGCGAAGGAATGCGAGTCGTAGTAGAATTAAAGCGGGATACAAACCCCCATGAAGTTCTCCAACGTTTGTACCAATTAACTGCACTGCAAGGTAATTTTGGCGTTACACTTTTGGCTTTGGTAGAGGGTCAACCTCGACAATTATCGCTACGACAAGTTTTACATGAATTTCTTAAGTTTCGAGAGCATACTCTTAATCGTCGTTATACCTACGATCTGCAGAAAAAACAAAGCCGCTTACATTTAGTATCTGGCTTACTCAAAGCTTTGGTAAATATTGATTTAGTAATAGAGGTTTTGAGGTCTGCGGCTGATGGTAGTACGGCAAAAATGACTCTTGCAAACGAACTAGATTTAACCCAAGAACAAGCTGATGCTATTTTGGCAATGCCATTGCGACGCTTAACAAATTTGGAACAACAGAACTTACAACAGGAGTCAGAAGAGTTAGAAGCACAGATAAATACATTACAAAAATTACTTAATGACCGTCGGGAACTACTTAAGGCACTTAAGAAAGATTTACGTTCTCTCAAACGTAAATATAGTGACCCCCGTCGTACTAAAATCATAGAGAGTTATAAACCTAATTCTCCTCAAGGGGCAAATAAACAAAAAAATTCCAGGGGACAAATTTCATCACTGCAAGTACCACCCCAAGAAGTAAGATTGGAATTTACCCAAAGAGGATATGTGCGAAGACTTCAGAATACAGGGAAGAAGTCAAAAGCTGAAAGTGCAATGCCCGATAACGACTTTGTAATCGAAAGTACGATCGCTAATACCCAAGAAGATTTACTCGTTATTACCAGCGGAGGTAAAGTATATCCAATTAGTGTAAGTGATATTCCTCGTAGCAGTGGAAGATCCGCAAGGGGAACTCCTTTAATAACTTTACTTAGTCCAACTGCACAGAGTACTCAGGAAAACATTATCAATCGTTTTATTCTCCCAGAAAACCCTGAAAATAGTGAAATAATTCTTGTCACTCGACAGGGGAGAATTAAACGTCTTTCCGTTGCTGAAATCTCTAACCTTACCCGTCGTGGTGTCACCATTATTAAACTCAAAGATGACGACGAATTGCTATGTGCCCAATTTATTAGCGCAGGGGAACAATTAATTTTGGCAAGCTCTGGCGGAAGATTGCTGCGCTTTGAAGTCAACGATGAAGAAGTATCGGTGATGGGGCGAACTGCTATGGGTTTACAGGGGATGCGTTTAGGCAAACAACAAAAATTAATTGCTTGTGTCAAATTAGTTGTGGGTAAAAATTTACTATTAGTAACGCAACAAGGGTATGCAAAGTGCATTAATCTCAGTAGAGTAAAATTGGCTCATCGAGGTGATTTAGGGGCTCAATCTCTGAAGTTTGCAGTTAAGACAGATAATTTAGCTGGTGTTGTTCAAACAACTAACGATACTGAAGTTGGTCTAGTAACTAACCATCAACGTCTAGTCAGGTTGTCCGTTGAAAATATTCCTCCGTCTAAGAAAGATGACAAAGGAAAAATGAGTGTGCAACTGAACCGTGATGAACAAGTAATTACGGCAATCCCAATGAAAACTAATAAAAATTAAATTAACCCCCGTTAACGAAACGGGGGTTAACTAATTAATGGTCGCAACGACTAAGAATGATGGTAACTATAACTGCGCTGCGTTTATATCAAATCTACCAACGCCGTAAATAAATCTACTATACAGACGACAACAAACAAAATCCAGAACTAATAACACACAGCAATTGATATTTTATATGCCCCTCCCTATACGTTGGTGGGGCTAGATACTTATATTCTCATTCTCAAATATATAGCAACACACACCTCGTTTAGGACATCATATTTTGATTCAAAGGGAACAGGGAACGGAGAATAGAAAAATCGAAAACGTCCTGAAAATTATGGCGACTGCTATAGTACTCAAAACTGACCAGTATGAGTCGGTATATTATCTTTTAATTACGAAACCTAAACAATTTACATCAATCTTGAAATAAAGCTAGTGCGAGCGGTTTTTCATTGGCTCTATCCAGGGGATGATACTTATCTAATCATCACTAAATTATATATATGTCAAGGTTGAGTCATAAAAATATAAAATTACATGGCACATTAGATTGTTTGTGTTATAAAATTTAACTTAAGTAATTAAAACTTTACTTAAGTTAATTAATCTTGGAGCTCTAGTTATGACAGATTCAACTAAAACTGTTGCCCCCGTAGCAGAAGAACGCAATGCTTGGCGCTGGGGCTTTACTCCTCAAGCAGAAATCTGGAATGGTCGTTTAGCAATGATTGGTTTTGTGGCAGCTGCTCTAATTGAAGTATTTTCCGGACAAGGCTTTTTACACTTCTGGGGTATCCTGTAAATTTTCCAGCAATAATGTTTATTACATAAATTGTTACGTAAATAAAAAAAACTGGGAGTATTTATCAACTCCCAGTTTTTCATTTTGATAGACAAATAATATCGGGGCGCAGCTTGCTGCACCTCAACATATTTTTTAGCGAATATACTCTTTGAGAACGCTATTACGATTTGGATGGCGTAATTTACGCAGTGCTTTTGCCTCAATTTGACGAATACGTTCGCGGGTGACATTAAAAATTTGTCCAATTTCTTCGAGAGTCTTCATCCGACCGTCGTCTAAGCCATAACGTAGTCTGAGAACATCTCTTTCGCGAGGACTGAGACTATCAAGTACCTTTTCTAAATCTTCTCGAAGAAGATTTTTAGATACCTGATCTTCCGGTGTTTCACCATCAGACTCGATGAAGTCACCTAACCGAGAATCTTCTTCTTTACCAATTGGTGTTTCCAGAGATATTGGTAGTTGGGCTGACTTGGCGATAAATCGCAACTTTTCAATGGTCATTTCCATTCTGGTTGCAATTTCTTCCTCAGTGGGTTTGCGTCCCATTTCTTGAGAAAGAAGCTTAGTTGTCTTCTTAATTCTAGAAATAGTTTCATAAAGGTGGACTGGAAGACGGATAGTACGAGATTGATCGGCGATCGCTCTTGTTATTGCCTGACGAATCCACCATGTTGCATAGGTAGAAAACTTATAACCTTTTTCATGGTCAAATTTCTCAGCAGCACGAATTAAACCAAGACTACCTTCCTGAATTAAATCTTGGAAAGATAAGCCGCGATTCATATATTTCTTGGCAATTGAAACTACAAGGCGTAAGTTGGACTGCACCATCTTATCTTTTGCCCTGCGACCAATATGAAGGCGATAGCGAAATTGTGGTAAAGGTATCTGCACAGCTTGTGCCCACTCGCTATCTTGAGGTTCGCGATCTAACTGTTGTGAAAGTTTTTCGCGAACTCGTTCCATTTCGAGTAAATCAGCAATTTTTCTCGCTAATTCAATCTCTTCATCCGCTCTCAGTAAGCGAATGCGACCTATCTCTTGTAAGTAAAGACGAATCGAATCCTCAGTGTAATGCTTCTTCTTTGTTTGCGAACGGCGACGCGATTTTGCGGCTTTTCCAGACTTAGCGTCCTCTTCAGACTGAGGGCCTAAAAATTCTTCCTCATCGCCTTCCTCGCCGATCAGCAAATCATCTTCTTCAGCGACTAAAAGTTCATCCAATCCAATTTCCGCTCGTTCGATCATTTCCAGATCAGGCTGATAAATGTTTTCGAGTACGTTGTTAGCCTGGTTCATGCCGCGTTCCTCATGCTCCTTGCAGAATCAATTACTCAATTTGTGTTTACTGCTCTTATTAACTGAGCTATTTGCCTTCTTAATTTCGAAGGCTATCTTTAACGATTAACCTAGATTAATTCTTGGAATTTGTTGCTCCAGAGATTACGCAAAAAATTAATTATGTGACGCAATCAATTTAAAAAGAAGCTTTATCCCAGTATTAAGGTAGATACCATTTATGCTGTTTGACAACACCTGTTTTTAACTAAGTTGGTCAAAAAAAAGACTCATCTTGATTAAAAATTTACCGTTCCATACAAACGAATATGGTTTTTGGTAGTTTTTCTGTAAAGACTGTTCCGATTGTAGCTTGTTTCACTGAAATTGCACTTTCTTTTTGTATGATATCCATAAAGTAATTAAGTAAGGTAAAGTAACTGTAGTAAAAAGATAAAGATATGGGCATTGAATACAGCCATTAACTCAAATCTTTTCCACTTCTTTCCTAAAGTGCAGTAATAATTTCGCTACATTCAAGCAATTTTTCGTTTCAGTCGTTACAGTCTTCTAAATAAAGAAGGAAAATGTAAACTACCTAGATATAAAGCATTTTATATCAGGTTTCTAAAATAGATTTTGACGATTCCATATTCGTACATACTTTAGAAATTCCCCATCTTTGTAGTTAGGTTTACCATATAACGAGAGATTTTTTTGGGCATATACAGACTATAGATAAGTAGATTGTGGTAAATTAATTTACCAATTTTTGACAAGACTCATCCATATTTTTTTGAACTTTAAGCAATAACAGTATCTGGCCATTGATGACATTATTGTAATAAAAGCCGAATTCCTCACGTTAAAATAGCGATTTGGTGTTGTCATAACTGATTATTGTATGAAGGCCTATTTAGGTTTTATCAATTCAGCCATATTCACACGTTAGCGCATTCTTGAAAATTCAACCTTATGAAACTTGACAAAGTTTTATCACTGTATACACAGATATTTTAATCAATCCGAATTAATTTGGCACTTAAGAATCCCGATATTAACCTAATTTTGGTAAAAGTGCATAGCAATTAATACCTGCATCATAATATTTTTGTGTCTGTGATTACCTGTTTATCTAATTTTAAAGTAAACTACTCTCCTAATGTTAATCTAATATACTTACGTATATAACTACGTACATACATCATTGTGAATTCTTGTAGAATATTTGCAATTAGTAATGAAGATGTTTCATTTTGAATAAATAGTGACGAAACAGACAATTAAGCGGCACAAACAGTTCCGAGAACATCTTAGTTTTGCAGAGTTATACGAGGTATACTCTGAATCTAGTTCCGTGTTAATTAAATTTATATGTCATACTAGTGAGTGTGCCAATTAATACGCATATTAGTGCTGAGCATACAGCTACAGGAAAATGCATTCCCCGTTCAACAGCAAATTTTCACTAAAATTAGCTAAAAATCTCACTTGGGAAATTTTTCAATCTCATCGAGAATGCTAATTACAGGTTACGACAAAAGGTGTAAGTTTAAGTACGATTGGGATCTGTTTTCATCTATAACAGGGGTATCAAAAGAACAAGAAGCTTGTTTTACTATATTTTTTGAATTCCTAATTTTTTGAATTCCTAAGTTATCGCTCTTTCATCACTCTCATTAGAGTAAAAAGTCAAATCCTTGCTACATAATACTTTTAGCCAAAAGTGATGGTTTTAGTCATGGTGTTAGAAAATAAAGCTCCAAACCCAGTCTCTGTTTGAAGTGAAAAAATTGTCTGACATTTTTACTTCTTGGACGCAGCAAGCTGTGAGGGGCACCGGAGGTGTTAGTACGCATCCCACGGATGTTAGCGTTGCTAGCGTAGCGTACCGTAGGTATTGCGTGACGTAGTCATACAGCAAGAGATGTCCAAACGCTGTAAGCGCTAACGTCGTAGACGCGGTAAAACCTAACCTATGAATAATAGTAATAGTAAACTTTTGGTCCTCTTGTTGTCCTATCTACTTTGACTTGTAAATTGCGCGTAAAGCTTATAAATGTTAATAACCGAGTAGATAAAAATTTTATATGAAAATAACAAGCAAAACCTATCCACATTCACAAGGTTTGGATAGGCTTGAATAGGAATACAATGATTTAATTTTTCTAATTAAATATCTAACTCAACAAGGTTGAGTTGACAGCCATATGTTTCAATAAATTCCCGTCGGGGTGCGACGCGATCGCCCATCAAAATAGTGAAAATACGATCTGCTTCAGCTGCATCTTCAATTTCAACTTGTTTTAAAGTCCGACTTTCAGGATTCATGGTTGTATCCCAAAGCTGTGCCGGCATCATTTCACCCAAGCCTTTGAAGCGTTGAATATTGTAATTAGCATTAGCTGGAAATTGACTAATAATTCTGTCTTTTTCGCGTTCATCATAGCAATAGTAATGATTGCGTCCTCGTTCTAATTTATATAGAGGAGGACAAGCAATGTAAATATAACCTTGCTCGATTAGGGCTTTTTGATAGCGATAGAAGAAAGTTAATAACAAAGTACGGATATGTGCACCATCGACGTCAGCATCAGTCATGATAACTATCCGATGGTAGCGGAGTTGGGAAACATCAAATTCTTCTCCCTTAACTCCCAAGCCCAAAGCAGCAATTAACGATTGAATTTCGTTATTTTTGTAAATTTTGGAATCATCTGTTTTCTCAATATTGAGGATTTTACCCCGAAGTGGCAAGATGGCTTGAAAACGTCTATCTCTACCTTGTTTAGCACTACCACCCGCAGAGTCACCCTCTACCAAGAAGATTTCTGACTCCTTTGGATCGCGAGAAGAACAATCTGCAAGCTTACCGGGTAAAGGTGAAGACTCCAATACAGATTTGCGTCGTACTAATTCCCGTGCATGACGGGCAGCTTCTGCAGCTTTGAATGCTTGAATGGCTTTATCTAGAATTAAATCGACAACACTAGGGTGAAACTCCAAATATTCAGTGAGAACTTCTCCCACCAAAGAATCAACAATTCCCCTAACTTCAGTATTACCAAGTTTAGTTTTGGTTTGTCCTTCAAATTCCGGTTCGGGGACTTTGACAGAAATCACACCGGTTAATCCTTCACGGACATGTTCGCCACTTAGATTAGAGTCACCATCTTTAAGTTTGTTTTTCTTGCGGGCAATTGTATTTAAAGTTCGGGTAAGAACAGCCTTTAAACCTTCAAGGTGAGTACCGCCATCCACAGTACGAATATTATTCGCAAAGCCCAAAATGTTATCGCTGTAGGCATCAGTACACCATTGCAATGCAACCTCGACCTGGACATTATTACGTTCTCCCTGAACAAAAATAATCTCCTCATGCAATGGCTGTTTGTCGCGGTTGATGTAGGCGATATATTCGCGAATTCCGCCTTTGTATTCGTAGGTTTCAACCTTTGGTACGTCGGCTCTAAGTAATTCTAAACGATTATCAGTAAAAGTTATTTTGACGCCTGCATTCAGATATGCTAATTCCCGCAGGCGACTGGCTAAAGTAATGTAATCAAATTCTGTGGTATGAGTAAATATCTGGTCATCAGGTTTGAAATTTACTCTTGTACCATGACGTGATTGTTTATCCGGTTGAACTTGCAATTCATTTGTTGGTACGCCACGTTCATAAAGTTGAGTGTGCACCTTTTTATCACGCCAAACTGTGACCTTTACCCATTCCGAGAGGGCATTAACCACAGATACACCAACCCCATGTAATCCTCCAGAAACTTTGTATCCACCACCGCCAAACTTACCTCCGGCATGCAGAACAGTTAATACAGTCTCCAAAGCTGACTTTCCTGTTTGCGGGTGGACATCTGTAGGAATACCTCTACCGTCATCTGTCACAGTAACAGAACCATCGACGTTCAGATCCACCTCCACATGGGTACAGTAACCTGCCAAAGCCTCATCGATTGAGTTATCGACCACTTCATAAACTAAGTGATGGAGTCCCTTCGGTCCTGTGCTACCGATATACATCCCCGGTCGTTTGCGGACGGGTTCCAGACCTTCCAGAACTTGAATCTGATCGGCACTGTAACTGCTCGTCATGAAAATTCTCCTGATTTGTGGGGTTGAAGTCGCCGCTGGGGCAGACAAGTTAAAAATACTCCCGAATTCTAGCACAAAAGCCTTGATGGCGAATTTAGACCTTTTTGAGAAGAATTTTTTTTAGGGGATGTACCCACCTTAAAATACCTTATAGCAACAGTCAGATCTAAAAAATAATAAAAATAATCAACATTTTTTTGGTCTGACTGCTAAGTGTTACTAGAATATGTTGAATTGTGAGGATATCAATAACCATCTTTGAATTGGAGATAATTCATAATTCTTAACTAATTGTTCATACTTGCCTAATTGTTTACTACTTAATTGTTTAACTGATTGCTGATGACTAAATTGATTGTGATTTGTGGTGCAACTGCAACTGGAAAATCTGGGTTAGCATTGGCTTTAGCGATGAGACTGGAAACAGTCATTTTGAGTGCTGATTCGCGTCAGGTTTATCGAGAATTTGATATTGGGACAGCAAAGCCAACACTTCTACAACAAAAATTAGTGCCCCACTATCTGGTGAATATTTGTGACCCAAGAGAAATTATGACGGTCGCAGATTTTCAGTTGTCGGCACAATCTTTAATATTAGAGCAACAGAATCGACCTACAGTAAAAGAAAAAGAAAAATATGGTAGCTCTTCACCATTATTTTTGGTTGGTGGTACTGGACTGTACATCAAATCCATCGTTCGTGGAATGAAGATTCCTAGAGTTGCACCTCATCCGGAATTGCGATCGCAATTGTACGATATTCCCCAACATCAACTCTATGGGATTTTAGAACAAGTTGACTCAATTGCAGCTCAAAAAATTCATCCGAATGATTCAGTACGTACAATTAGAGCATTAGAAGTATTTTATGTGACAGGCAAACAGATATCACAACAGCAGGGAGAAAATCCACCAAATTACCCGATTTTACAAATTGGTTTAGATTGTGAGTTGGATTATCTTACCAGTCGCATTGCTCAGCGTACCGAAAAAATGATTGCAGATGGGTTGGTTCAAGAGGTCGAAAATCTTTGCCACAAATACGGTACTGATTTACCTTTGTTGAACACCTTAGGATATCAAGAAATCAAACAATACCTCGCTGGAGATATTTCTCTCGAGTCAGCCAAAGAATTAACTGTTTTGCATACTAGACAATTTGCGAAGCGACAACGGACTTGGTTTCGTAAAGTACCTGACATTAAATGGTTTGACATTCAAAGTTCAGATTTACAAGAACAAGTTTGGCTTACTGTCCAGGAATTTCTAGCAAAGTCAGTTCGAGAATGAGTAAAGTTGCGAAAATATACAGTATTTTCTATTATTTTTATACTAAAGTTTTTTCTCGATTAGTAATTATAAATTACCCATTACGAATAGTCATAAAACAAGTAAAATAATGAAAATTATATTATTTATATCTATTAGTATAAATTTTTTATTAGTGTCAGTAATCAGTTTGATAATTATTAGAAAAGGTGGAATTGAATTTATTAATTCTCAACTCCAAAAATATCAAAAAAGTCATAATGAAATTGTGCATACACCTTACTATACTCACAAAAAAAGCCAATATGAAAAGTTACCTAAATCTGAATTGGATATTATTTTTCTGGGAGATAGTTTAACCGATGAAGGTGAATGGATAGAATTACTAGATAACCCTCATATTAGAAATCGTGGTATTTCTGGAGATACAACTAATAGAATTTTAGACCGTCTCGATAATATTGTGACAGGTAAACCCAATCAGATATTTTTGACCATCGGGATTAATGATTTTATTAATGAGAGTCGTTCTTCAGATTATATATTAGAAAAATATAAGGAAATTTTATCTCAGATTCATACACAAACTCCTAAAACAAAAGTAATCGTTCAAAGTGTTTTGCCTGTAAATAACCAAATATTAGGTTATTGGTACAGCAATCAAAATATAATCGGATTTAATTTTAAATTAGAAGAACTAGCTCAAGAATTTAACTACCAATATATAAATGTTTTTCCTAAATTATCTGACTCGCAAAATCAGTTAAATGCAAGATATACGAATGATGGATTGCATTTAAATGGTCATGCTTATTTGGTTTGGAGAGATGCTGTTAAAGAATATTTATCTACAGATCCAAGATAAAGATTTATCAGGTAAAAATATTCAAAGATAAATTATTTATCACAACATCGATAACCAGAAAAAATCGATCGTATCTTTTGATGTGCGATCGCAAAGATATTCCTAGTTTTAAATTTAGAATCATAATAAAAATGTAACAATTATAGTATCTTTGCCAATTCCTACTCCTCACCGAAAACCATGCTGACCCAGGATAAAACACAACGCAATTGGAAACCGATTATTAAAGAATTTCAAGCTGTTCTTGGTAAAAAAGGTGTAATTGAGCGTCGCGAAGAATTAATTACCTATGAATGTGATGGTTTAAGCAGCTATCGACAACGTCCAAATGTAGCAGTTTTACCCAGAACAACAGAACAAGTTGCAGCTGTAGTAAAAATATGTAATAAGTACTCCGTTCCCTTTATTGCTCGGGGTTCGGGTACTGGTCTATCTGGTGGTGCTTTACCGATTGAAGATTGCGTGTTGATTGTGACTTCTTTGATGCGACAAATCTTGAATATCGATTTAGATAATCAGCGCGTTATCGTACAACCAGGAGTAATTAATAATTGGGTAACCCAAGCGGTAAGTGGTGCTGGCTTTTATTATGCTCCGGATCCTTCAAGTCAAATTATTTGCTCAATTGGTGGTAATGTTGCAGAAAACTCTGGTGGAGTGCATTGTCTGAAATATGGTGTAACTACCAATCACATTTTAGAATTAAAAGTTGTTACTCCCACCGGAGAAATTGTGAATTTGGGGGGACAAGTCCCTGAAACCCCAGGATATGACCTCACCGGTGTGTTTGTTGGTTCGGAAGGTACGTTGGGTATTGCGACAGAAATTACGTTACGAATTCTCAAAACCCCTGAGTCGATTTGCGTATTACTAGCTGACTTTACCAGTGTAGAAGCTGCTGGTGCGGCTGTTTCTGATATTATCAGTGCCGGGATTATTCCTGGGGGTATGGAAATGATGGATAACATGAGCATCAACGCAGTAGAAGATGTTACCGCACTAAATGTATATCCTCGAGATGCTGTAGCAATATTGTTAGTAGAAATTGACGGCTTAGAAGTGGAAGTTAAAGTCAATAAACAGCGAGTTATTGATATTTGTAAGCATAATGGAGCGCGCAATGTCACAAGTGCTAGCGACCCAGAACAACGCCTTAAATTATGGAAAGGACGCAAAGCTGCTTTTGCTGCTGCGGGTCATTTAAGTCCAGATTATTACGTACAAGATGGTGTGATTCCTCGAACTCAATTACCATACGTATTAAAAGAAATTGAGTCTCTAAGTGAAAAATCTGGTTACAAAATTGCTAATGTTTTTCATGCGGGAGATGGTAACTTACACCCATTAATTCTTTACGATAACTCTGTGGAAGGTGCATTGGAAAAAGTTGAAGAAGTAGGGGGAGAAATTCTCAAACTTTGTGTAAAAGTAGGTGGTAGTATTTCTGGCGAACATGGGATTGGTGCTGATAAGCGTTGTTATATGCCCAATATGTTTACTAAAGCCGACCTAGATACAATGCAATTTGTCAGGGAAGTATTTAACCCCAAAGGTTTAGCTAATCCGGAAAAAATATTTCCTACACCTCGTACTTGTGGCGAAGCAGCAAGAACTGTTACTGAAAATAATCAAAAATTTGTCGGAGTAGACAGATATTAAATTCATTCGTTCTAATCAACTAGAACTAACGCAAAATTATGATAATAAGTGGTAATAAGATATTATCTTACTACCACATTATTTTTTATATATATAAGTACAAAATTAAAAATATAATTTATCTAGTATATATCAATAGATTCTCAAACAAATAGTTACTTCACTAATGAAAAATTTAGTTACAAAAGTAGAACATTACCTACAGCAAAGGACTAAAATGTTAAAGATTTGTTTTGAGTATAGGTATGTTAGGGCATAAATTAAAATTTTGTTCCCAGTGAATATCTGTCTTAAAAAACACCAAAATCAATGTTTGATATTGAATTTATTGTTGATCGAATTTCAATAATAAATTATCGAAAATAAATTAAAAATGAGTTATTCTGTCCGTCGCTTATTTAATTTTCTAATTTGTTTTGGATTAGTATTTAGTTTGATAATATTTTCTCTATTATCTTTACCTGTAACCTCTCAAGATGTTATTCCTCCTAAAAAAAACGAAATCAGGGGAGTATGGTTAACTAATGTTGCCAGTGGAGTTTTATATGTTCCTTGGGGTATAGATCGCGCTTTAAATCAATTGTCGACAGTTAAATTTAACACTGTTTATCCTGTGGTTTGGAATCGCGGATATACTTTTTATAATAGTAAACTGGCCAAACAAGTAACAGGAAGAACTGCAGAGCCTCTATTAAGATTATTACATTTTGGTCAAGATGTTTTACAGCAAATAATTACATTAGGGAATCAAAAGGATTTACGTGTAATTCCATGGTTTGAATATGGTTTTATGACACCTTCTAATTCTTCCTTAGCAAGATTTTATCCTCAATGGCTAACAACAGAAAATTCTGGAGAGAAAACAACACTTCATGGACCACAAGAACTGATTAAAATTTCATCTGAAGATTTCAGAGTAAGGCAATTTGTGCGTAGGTTTTTCCGTCAAGAAGCATGGTTGAATCCACTGCATCCTGAGGTGCAATCCTTTATCAAAGGACTAATTTTAGAGGTTGTGAAAAACTATGATGTGGATGGCATTCAGTTAGACGATCATTTTGGGATGCCGGTTACATTTGGTTATGATGAATTCACGATTAAACTATACCAAAAGGAGCATCAAGGTAAAAGTCCCCCAAATAATCCTTCAAATCCAGAATGGATGCGTTGGCGTGCGGATAAAATAACTAATTTTATGGCAGAAATAGTTAAAGATGTTAGATCTATCAAACCAAATATAATTATTTCTTTATCTCCTAATTCGAAACATTTTGCTTATAAAAACTACCTACAAGATTGGGAAACATGGGTAAATAAAGGTTTAATAGATGAATTAGTAATACAGGTATATCGTCATAATAAAAATGATTTTATTACTGAACTTAAACAACCAGCTTTACAATCAGCAAGTCAAAAGATTCCTGTTGGAGTCGGGATATTTACTGGAAATCCCCAAACTCCCATAGAAATGCGACAAATTCGAGAGCAAGTAAAGATAGTTCGCCAAAGTCAATTTAATGGGGTGTCATTTTTTTATTGGGAGACTTTATGGGGTTACATGACACCTGAATCACCCAAGCAGCGACGAAAGAATTTTTTAGAGCTTTTTTCTAAATAAAGAAAAGATATCTTGGAAATTGGTAGTTGTTAATCTTGTAATTCGTAATATGGCTGACGCCACGCTAGAGCCTAACACCAATACCACATGCAGGCTCTAGCTGCGCTACCTCCGGATCCGCTAACGTCACTAGTACGCGCAGCACGAAAGTAATTCGTAGTTGATTAAGATAAATCAAAATCAAAAATTAAATGCAATTAATTTTATTTATATTTTTATGGACCGCACTCACTGGAGGTAGTTTTGTCTTAAGTTTGATGCTGGTTGAAATTGGTTATCAACAAGATGTAGAAATATTAGGAGCAGTTTTCGGAGGGTTGATTATTGCCTCAGCACAAGCAATGATATTTCGTAAAAGTATATTGTTCGCTAGTTTATGGGTTTTATCTTCATTTGTTGCTTGGGGAATCATTTCTGTAATAGGTATTGGCGCTTTAGGGTGGTTTGTTATTAACACCTCAAATATATATTCGAGAATCATCTACGGCTTAATCCTCGGTGGTTTAGGAGGCTTAGGTGTTGGATCTGTACAATGGTTATTAATCCGTCAATACTTACCTTCTGCTTGGCGATGGATACTTATTTCTTGTATCTCCTGGGCTACAGGATTTGCGACGGGTTCTAGTTTAGGTTTAATCTTATATCGCTTCACCCAGTTATTCGTAGGTGAAGTGATAGGTTTAGCACTGACTTGGATAATAGTCGGTGCTTTAAGTGCAATTGAAATTTACAGATGGTTAAACTTGAAAAGTATTTTAAATGAAAATTAAGCTTTTCTATATTTAGTCTATATTTAGATTGAGCTAACTTTTTAAGAAGGTTGGCATTAAAGTAAACGAAAACTACAAATTCAAGTTATATTTACAACTAATCCTTCGTAAGCAATCAATGCTTTAGGGTAAATAGAATTAACTGCTGTTTGAATTTTGTCTAAACATTCATCATTATCATCTGGGTGATGCTGAGAAATTATTAAACTTTTTACCCCTGTATTTAAAGCTAAATCCGTAGCAGTCTGCCAATGTACGTCTACTTCTTGGTCTGTACGTATTGTTTGTGGGTTGTAAGTAGCGTTGGCAATCAATAAATCAACATTTTGGGTTAATTGTGCAATATGCTCGCACTCAGACTCATCGGCATTTGTATATAAGTCGGTAATATAAGCAACGTTATAATCTTGCCAGCTGATTCGATATCCAAGTGACTTTTGAGTTTTGTTAATCAATGCTGCAGTCACAGTAATATCATTAAGAGTAATGGTTTTACCTGAAGTTAAGTTATAAAACTGTAACTTTGATTGCATCACTTGTAATGGATACGGAAACAAAGGTTGCAACATTTGGTCGCATAAGCATTGTTTTATTGAAGCACCATTTGTTGCCGCCGTACCATAAATATGAAAACAATTATCCTTCACAAATGCTGGAGCAAAAAAAGGAAAACCTTGAACCCTGTTAGTTTGCGAATTAGTGAAAAATAAATGTGCTTCAATTGGTTTTTTTCCCTCAAGCCAACTTTTTCCTAGGACACGCAAGCCTGTACCAGCGTCCAAAACTAGATGCTGACCGTCGATATTAATCTCTATACAAGCAGTATTACCACCGTAGCGACGATTTTCGCTGTTTGGAGTTGGAATTAAACCCCGTACTCCCCAAAATTTGATGAAAAATTTCCCATCTTGGTTTTTACTTCCGGTAGTTTGCTCATCTGTTACGTAGTTCTGAGGATGTGACAGTTCTTGATTTGACATTTTCCTGAAAACTAGACATTATCGAGCAAGTCATCATAACGCCTCACTTCCAACAGTTGATTGTTTCGATTGACAATTACAACCTTTGGAGAGTGGGTTTTGAGTTCTTCAAAAGTGAACTGCCCGTAAGACATTATAATCAAGCGATCGCCTATAACGCCCTTACGTGCAGCAGCACCATTTAACTCAATCGCTCCGGAGTTGGATGGAGCAGGAATTGCATAGGTAATTAATCGTACTCCATTGGTAATATTTACAACTTGTACTTGCTCAAACGGGAGAATATCTGCTTTTTCCAAGAGCATTTGATCTATGCTTATACTTCCGACATAGTCTGGATTCGCGCCCGTTAGGGTGCAATCATGAATTTTTGCTAAAAGGAGCGTTCGTTGCATCTCTTTTAGATCTTTCCGTAATTGTAAATTTATGATTTGGTCAGTTAGTCAGGGAAAGTTATTTCTTTCCCTATTTACTGACTTTAGCTGCTTGAGAAACTTTTTAAGAATTTCCTTCTGTGATATCTTTAGCCCTTATTACCAGCAGCGATGCATTGCTCTACTAGGGGCATAACTTTATCCACATCTTGCCAACCCTTAATTTCTGTGATTTTCTTTTCCAAATTTTTGTAGGATCGGAAAAATTCAGCTATTTCATCCAATCGATGAGATGGTAAATCTTTAAGAGATTTTACGTTTACATAGCGCGGATCTTTGTCAGGAACACAAAGAATTTTTTCATCGCGATCGCCACCATCAATCATTTCAAGCATTCCAATTGGTCGTGCAGCAATCACACATCCAGGAAAAGTTGGCTCATCCATAATTACCATCCCATCAAGGGGATCGCCATCATCAGCCAAAGTATTTGGTACAAATCCATAATCGTATGGGTATTGTACTGAAGAATAAAGTACTCGGTCGAGGGCGAAAGCCTGGATATCTTTATCGAATTCGTACTTATTTTTACTACCGCCAGTAATTTCAACGAGAACGTTGATTATACCAGGTTTCGGCTGAGCCGGAATAAGAGATAAGTCCACAATAGTGCTCCTGAGCTATTAAATTCTTAATGAGTGGGCACACCCAAAGGCTCCCCTGTAGAATTCTAGGCTAATATGTCCTCGTGCCAAAGCCAAGTAGAAAATTAGGATGAAGAAAATTGAAGATTGCAGTTCGGGGATTAAATGCTAATTTCATTTAAGGTGGCAAAAATATTTGCATACTTATGACTTAGCTATATTAATCTTTGACTATTTACTATTTTTATCCCCTCAAAAAATTTAAATAAAGTGTACTAGTGGCTATGATTAGACAACCCACTTTGCAAACGCAAAGGTTAATCCTTAGACCTTTCATACTCGGTGATGCACCACAAGTGCAACGATTAGCAGGTGCATGGGAAATTGCTGATACGACCTTATCACTTCCCTACCCCTATGACGATGGAATGGCAGAGAAATGGATTAAAACTCATCTACCAGGTTTCAGGGAAGGAAGTCAAGTTATATTTGCGGTAGTAATACACGAAATCAATGCTTTATGTGGTGCAATTGGTTTGGGAATCAATCGAGAGAACTCCCGTGCAGAAATCGGCTACTGGATCGGTAAGCCTTACTGGGGAAAGGGTTACTGCACAGAAGCTGCCAAAGAAGTTTTAAGATATGGTTTTGAAGACCTAGGATTAAATCGCATTCATTCGAGTCATTTCTCCCGCAACCCTGCATCAGGAAAAGTAATGCAAAAAATAGGGATGATTCACGAAGGATGTCATCGCCAACATATATTGAAATGGGATAAATTTGAAGACTTAGAGCAATACGGAATCCTTAAAACTGATTGGTGTAAGTAATCTAAGTCATAGTCTTATGACCTGAAAACGAAAAATACTTTTGTGGTAGTAAAATAGCATTAGCATTCGACATGCTAGTCCTAGCACTATAAATCCCTGTAAGTTAGCAATCAAAAATAAGGATATGAATTCTCTCAAGTAAACTTCTGTAATCCTTTTTCTGTACAAATAGCTCCTAAGGGTTGGTCCCAGTCCTCAATTGGTATTTGTGGTAGATAAGCAAAGTCAAAAAGTATACCAATAGTTTGAATAGTTCGCCATTCAGGAGAACTCAATAAACGGTCATAATAACCACCACCATAACCTAAGCGATATCCTTTACGATCGCAAGCAACGCAAGGAACTAAGATTAAATTGACTTCTTGGGCACGTATTTTTGGTAGTTCGGGGTGAGGCTCTACAATACCATAAGCACCATTAATTACTGGATCGTCGTATTTCCAATGATGCCAATGAAGAGATTTACCAATGCACCTGGGAAATCCCCAGACCTTATCTAATTCAATATTTGCTCTGTTAAACAACAAAGAACTTAGATCGGGTTCTTGGCGAAAACTGAAATAAGCAAGAATAGTCTTAGCCTTACTCAATGCAGCAGAATTTTGTAAATGACAACAAATAAGATTGCTTTTTTCTCGCCATTCTTGTTTAGTCAAAGATCTACGAGTAGAAATCACAGATTGGCGTAATTTTAATTTTTGAACGCTATTTTTTTGATGATTAGCTTTATTCATAATTTTATTAAAAATATTAACAAACCTACAAATGCATGTTACGGACTGTAAGTTTCTTGTAATTAATACTGGTGCAATGAGTTATTTTGCCTAAATTAAATTTAAGTTAGGCTTTGAATTACAAATCTGATATTTTGATTGAGTTAGAATTTTGATCTAAGTTAAGAGTTGGTGTCTGTTATAAAAGTATATATAGATACAGTTTATTCTACAATAAATAATTATTTTGTAAATATTAAACCCATGACAGAAAGTAGAATTCAATATACAGAAACACGTAACTTTTGTATTGACAGTATATTGAATCTTTATAAAGCAAATGAGTGGTCAGCAGCAGAAAAACCTCAGCAATTATATGATGGCTTGATGAATTCTCATTATCTAGTTTCTGCATGGGATGACGATCTACTTGTTGGTTTAGGCAACGCTATTACTGACGGTTACTTAGTAGTTTACTACCCACATTTATTAGTTTTACCAGCATATCAGAAAAAAGGCATTGGGTATAATTTGCTGCAAAGATTAACTAGTAAATACAAGAATTTTCACCAACGCATTTTAGTCGCAGATAATGGCGCAGTAGGTTTTTATAAAAAATGTGGTTTTGAAAGAGCAGGAAAAACTCAACCAATGTGGATTTACCAAGGAAAGTGAATGGGTTGTAAGAGAGAGGAGACAGGACAAAGAAAGAAATAGTTTCCAATCTCTTAGTCCAATCTCCAATCCCTACTGATTCAAATCAAGCTACAAGTTTAAATCAAGCTACAAGCTGTGGAGCATTCTGACGATACCACTCAACAGTATTTTTGAGACCTTGCTTAAAATCTACTTGAGCAGTAAAGCCAAAGGCTTGTTTGGCTTTTTGAGTATCTAAACAGCGACGGGGTTGTCCATTGGGTTTATCAGTTTCCCAAACAATTTCACCCTCAAACTCCATCAACTCACAAATTAAGTCAATTAAATCGCGGATAGAGATCTCGTAACCAGTTCCCAAATTTACAGGATCGGACTCATTGTAATATTGAGTTCCCATAACGATACCCCGTGCAGCGTCTTCAGAGTAAAGAAACTCTCGGGTTGGACTACCATCTCCCCAAACAGGAATACGAGTGACCCCACTCATCTGAGCTTCATGCACTTTACGTATTAAAGCTGGAATAACGTGAGAACTTTTAGGATTGAAATTATCTTCTGGACCATACAAATTTACTGGTAAGAGATAGATACCATTAAAATCATACTGTTGACGATAAGCTTCTAATTGTACTAACAAAGCTTTCTTTGCAATACCGTAAGGAGCATTTGTCTCCTCCGGATATCCGTTCCATAAATTGTCTTCTTTGAATGGTACCGGAGTAAATTTGGGGTAAGCACAAATAGTACCAACACAAACAAATTTTTCTACCCCTGCTTCATAAGCCGCATGAATTAGCTGGGTTCCCATCATCAAGTTATCGTAAAATAACTCAGCAGGCTTTTCCCGGTTTAAACCAATACCACCGACATGAGCTGCAAGATGAATGATGATATCCCGTTGGTCTGCTGCTTGCTTGCAGTTTTCCATTACGCGCAAATCGCATTCGCGCGATCGAGGTACAGTAATTTTCTCGCGATTGGCTCCAGCTTTACACAGCTGTTCAATGACTTGATTTCCTAAAAAACCAGCCCCACCAGTGACGAGAATGCGTTTTTTCTCTAGCTCCAAGCATTTCATATTTTTATCCTGGTCGATATAAAACTTCTGTGGCTCCAAGCAGAAAGCGCAAAGCTATGAAGCTAAAACTCTAGCCCATAGCTGGGAGTTTAATAAAAATTACATATGCAGTGCACCGAGTTCTTGGCGAATCATGGCATTATCTTTAACAGATTCAGCAACTTGAGCATTGGGGGAAGTTAAACCTAGTGCTTTGAGATCTGCTTCTACCATTAAGGAAACTAATTGTTCAAATGTAACTGAAGGTTTCCAACCCAATTGCTCTTGTGCTTTAGTTGAATCACCAATTAATAAATCTACCTCAGCTGGCCTGAGATAGCGTTCATCAAACTTCACATAATCTTGCCAGTTAAGATTTACATAGTTAAATGCTATCTGTAAAAATTCTTTAACAGAATGGGTTTCCCCTGTGGCTATTACGTAATCATTGGGCTTTTCTTGCTGCAACATCATCCACATGGCCCTTACGTAATCCTTAGCATAACCCCAATCCCGTTTAGCATCCAGGTTACCCATGTAAAGGTCTTTTTGTTTTCCTGCAACAATACGTGCTACCGCCCTGGTTATTTTACGAGTAACAAAAGTTTCTCCTCTTCTAGGAGACTCATGATTAAACAAAATACCGTTGCACGCAAACATGTCGTATGATTCGCGGTGATTTACAGTTTGCCAGTGAGCATAAACTTTAGCACAAGCGTAAGGACTACGAGGATAAAAAGGAGTAGTTTCTTTTTGAGGAACAGCTTGTACTAAACCAAACATTTCTGAAGAACCAGCTTGGTAAAAGCGAACTTGGTTTCCAGTACGACCTTGATAGTCCCGAATTGCTTCTAGCAATCGCAATGTCCCCATTCCCACAGCATCAGCTGTATATTCAGGTGAGTCAAAGCTTACTCGCACATGAGACTGAGCCCCTAAATTATAAATTTCCGTGGGCTGAACTTCCTCGAGTATGCGACGCAAAGTCGTACCATCAGTCAAGTCACCATAATGAAGAAATAAACGTACACCTTGTTTGTGAGGATCTTCATAAATGTGATCTATGCGGTCTGTGTTAAAAGTTGAAGTACGACGGATAATTCCGTGAACTTCATATCCTTGTTCCAGCAAAAACTCGCTCAGATATGAACCATCTTGTCCTGTTATACCAGTAATCAATGCCCGCTTGTTTTGCATAATACTTGACGCTTCCTTATTTTCCCTAATAGTAAACTACTCGAACTAGGTATAAGTTAACAGGCTAAAATTTTATCTCCCACGTAAGACTTACCAGTTTTACGTACTTTATTTGGTATAACTTGCCTTTTCCCACGAGTAAATGTACTTAAGCAACTTTAAGTTTAACAACTTACCTATTTTGCATATTTATCAAATAAAGTGCTTATTTGATGGATACAAACTGTTTGATTTTCACGAAAACTTTATTAGTATATTCCTTTATATCAGAAATTTGCTAATTCACAATTACGCTTAGATGAAATTAAAAATTAAATTCAAATAACTAAAATTATTATTCGGGAAACTACAGCCTGTACTATCTGGGCCTGCTGGAAATCTACAATATCTTCTGATTAGATAATTATCGCCTTTGGACGCAGTGCGTCCAAACGGCAGAAGGAAGAGGGTTTGAGCGGAAGATGCAAGAATTAAGCTCAATAAAAACAACACGACCATTTGTACGCACTACGTGAACGCCCTGCAGGCGCGTCCAAATAAATACAACTAACTTTTGGGCAGCAAATGGGTTTAAAACCCCATCTAATTGACCTTCTTCCTCCTTACTTCTTCCTTCGTTTATTAATTTTAAGAAATCAAATAGGAATATTAGAATATTAATACTTGGGAGAATAATTTAGTCTGGCGATTAAAATTCGTATAAACATAGTTTTTAATTTATTCAAAAATAAACTAGTTTTATTTTTATTTAAGTAAAAAAATTGGGGCATAAATAGCCCCGTATTAACGAATTAAAAACTGTCAATAAGCACCGTTATCTTTTGGAATCATTACCACACCAACAGTTTTGATAACTATCCATAAATCCAACCAAAAGTTTCTAAATTTAACATAGTGTAAATCTATTTTAACTCTTCGAGGATAGGGAATATCATTACGTCCAGAAACTTGCCATAAACCAGTAATTCCTGGTCTGATCGTGAGAATTTCATCTATGTAAGGACCATATTTAGGCAACTCTTCAGAAACTAAAGGTCGCGGTCCCACAACACTCATATCACCCTTTAAAACATTCCAAAATTGGGGAAATTCGTCCAGGCTGGTGATACGTAAAAATCTACCGATCGCAGTAATTCGGGGATCTTTTTTAAGCTTAAAGTTTGTTTTAAACTCTTGACGTATCTGGGGCGAAGTTTCCATCATCTGCATGAGTATTTCATCAGCATTAGTCACCATTGTTCGGAACTTAATGCAATTAAAAGGTTTGTAGTTTTTCCCTACCCGTTCTTGAACATAAAAAATTGGGCCATCTGAGTTTAAAGCAATCAGTAAAGCCAAAAGTAAGTATACGGGAGAAAATAAAATCAAAACCAAAAGCGAAAACGTAATGTCAAATAATCGCTTAGTAAACTCTTTGTTGAAAGTTTGCGAAAATAAACCTCTGAGCCGAATTTTAGGGGTCTTTTTCCGTTGGATACGTTTTACAACATCACGGGGTGATGCATAACGCTTCCTACCTTTGAGAGATTTGCCAACGCCAGATATATCAAAATTTGGTTTCACCCTTTCTTCAACCGGATAGGTATTGTTGCTAAAACGACGCCTCGTACCGGATTTTCTACGCGAAGGCGCATAGATAGTTGAAGACGCGCGAAGCATAGCTTCCCGCAGGTTTAAGCGGCTTCTCTCAGCATCTGGTTCGCTCCCAGACGAAGATTTGCTCGAGAGGAGTGAGCTCTGTGCCGTCATCATACTCCTTAACAATCCACACCACACATAGTCCCAATCTTAAAGCCAAATGTAGTTGCTTCTAGAAGTGATTTTCCAAAAGCAAGGCTTTACTCAATATTTCTCAAGATATTTTTCAAGATTTTGCCCTTCTGAGACGATCTATTTTGATTGCAGGTATCGATAAATTCAAAGTAGCGTTGTGCAAAGGCTTGAGAAGAAAACTGGACAGCATTTTCTCGGGCTGACTCTGGGTCGAATTTCCCTTGGTATGCTTCAAAAGCTTCTACAGCTTCTATCAAAGCAGCTGTTGTTTGCTCCTTGAATAAAATTCCCGTACCTTTATGACCTGATGAGCGGATATCAAGCACAGTTTCTAATGCACCACCAGCCCCGTAAGCAATCACCGGAGTACCGCAAGCTTGGGCTTCCACTGGGGCAATGCCAAAGTCTTCACATGCTGCATAAACAAAACCTTTAGCACTAGCCATATATTTTTTTACCACATCATCAGGTTGCCACCCAAGTATTTTGATGTTAGGTTTAGCTAATTTCTTAATTTTTTGCATTTCATTACCTGTACCAATTATTACCAGTTCTTTTTTTAACTCATTAAAAGCCCTGACAATTAAAGATACTTTTTTATAACTAACTAACCGGGAAACTATTAGATAAAAATCTTCTTTTTCAGTTGAAAATGGAAAATGTTCGATATCAACAGGGGGATAAATTACAGTTGCTTCACGACGATAGCAGCGCCAAATCCGACTGGCGGTATACTTGGAATTAGCGATAAAATGATCGACCCGATTTGCTGTTAGCACATCCCACTGACGTAAGCTGTGTAATATATATCTTGTTAGCCAACCTGCTATTCCGTAACCAAGTCGACTTGCTTTTAGGTAATCAAAAGTCAAGTCCCAAGCGTAACGCATAGGGCTATGACAATAACAAATGTGCAACTGGTCAGGAGTAGTGATTACTCCTTTAGCAACAGCATGGGATGAAGACAAAATTATGTCATATTCCCGTAAATCTAACTGTTCAATTGCTAGCGGTAACAAAGGTAAGTACTTTTGAACCCCATTACGTGCCAAAGGAAGCTTTTGCAGAAAGGTTGTACCAATTTGCCGTTTATATAGATAACTTTCTTTTTGGCTGGATTCAAAATCAATCAGGGCATATAAATCAGCATCAATGTGATTCAAAATTTCTCGAACGACGAGTTCCGAACCACCAGTGGCTTTTGGTGTTAACCACTCATGCACCAAAGCATATTTCAAGGGCACAGTTAACTTCTCACACCTAGAGAAAACAAAAATCGGTAGATTTAATTTTGAGATTAAACGAAAAAATTGCCACCGTAAGTAAAAATTTGGACAATTTTCGCATCTAACTTCAGACGTTATCTTAACAACAGAGGTTCCAGAAGGACACCACAAGCTGATAACCTCAAAAATAAGGGAAAATCTCAATCTTTAAAAGTAAATCGAAAAGATTAATTTATGCGCATTTTAATTATGGGTGGCACCCGATTCATTGGTGTTTACCTAACTAAACTGCTAGTAGAAGCTGGGCATGAAGTAATATTATTTAATCGCGGTAATCGACCGTTACCTGTAAATGGTGTAGGACAAATTATTGGCGATCGCAAAGATCCCAGCCAATTACAGGAAAAACTAGGAAAAGAAAGATTTGATGTTGTTTTTGACAACAATGGAAGAGAACTTACTGATACTCAACCACTAGCGCAAATTTTTCAAGATCGCGTGCAACATTTTGTGTACATGAGTTCTGCTGGGGTATACCTGAAATCAGACCAAATTCCTCATATGGAAGGCGATGAAGTAGATCCAAAAAGTCGACATCGTGGTAAGCATGAAACGGAAGCTTACTTAATGCGATCGGGCACACCATTTACTTCTATTCGACCTACTTATATTTACGGTCCTCAAAATTATAACGACCTTGAAGCTTGGTTCTTTGACAGAATTGCTCGTGATCGTCCTATTCCAATTCCTGGTAATGGAATGCACATTACCCAGTTAGGTCATGTTGAGGATTTAGCCAAGGCAATGTGCCAAGTATTGGGAAATCAAATGGCTATAAAACAAATTTACAATGTATCCGGCAATCGCTTTATCACTTTTGATGGTCTAGCACGGGCTTGTGCGATCGCTGCAGGTAAGTCACCTGATGAGATTAAAATTGTGCATTACGATCCCAAGCAATTTGATTTTGGTAAACGAAAAGCTTTCCCAATGCGGTTACAGCATTTCTGTGCTTCTGTGAATAAAGCGATGACCGAATTGAATTGGAAGCCAGAGTACGATCTAGTTTCCGGCTTAAAAGATTCCTTCGAGCATGATTACCTGAGATCGGGAAGGAATCAGAAAGAAATAGATTTTTCCATTGATGAAGAAATCTTAAAAGTATCGTGATTTTTCGGTGAGTTCAATTTTGGCCGTCCATTTTTGTTAGTTCAATTTTGTAAATCACTTTTCCCAATAGAGTCTTGCAAATTAATTTACAATCTTAAATTCATTTCTGTTAATTAATTTTGACAAATTTATACTGAGAAATATTGTGAAGAGTTTGCAAAGAATCACAATATAATTCATCTGCATAAATAAAAAATCATTGTGGTTCTTTGTCTTTTTTCTTTTTAATTGCTCGAGCAGGATTTCCCGAATAAATGGTCATTGCTTCTAAAGAATGTCCAGTTACTCCACCAAGAGTTAATACTGTTCCCTTACCAACATTAACTCCAGGACCGATTGCTGAGTTTGCTGCGATCCAACTACTTTCTTGAATATGAATTGGAGCAGGAGTTAGTTTGAATTCAGGATGGTTCCAGTCATGATTACCGGTACAAAGATAAACTCTTTGTGATATACAGACATGACTTTCGATGGTCACGGGAGCTATATTATCAATCCAAGCCTCTTCACCAAGCCAAACATAATCTCCAATTGTCAATCGCCAAGGAAACTTCACCCTGACTCCTGGTTTTATTCTCACCCCTTGACCAATTTTGGCTCCAAATATTTGTAGTATCCACACCTTAATTGGTGAAATAGGAATCAGATGACTTTCAACCACAGGAGAGCCGAAGAAATACCATAGAAGTTGTTTCCAGTAGGGTGCTCCAGGAGTATAGGTACCAACAGTGTAATTATCTAAACGCATAATATTTATGACTTTTGAGGTCGGGGTTAAGGCTTGCTCCTGTACGACCGGTAAAAACCCAAATCAAAGAACGACCCGCATCGCGCATTACGTGAAGAGTAGATTCTTGAGGTCGATTTGACGGTATGGGGACAGTAGTAAAAGTGATTTCTTGACTACCAAGAACAAATGTAGCTATTGTTTTTGCTCGCCTCATATGAAATTCAGAAGTAATGAGATAGAGATGGTGAATGTTGCGACTCTTAAAATCTTGCACAAGAGAAGTAAAATTAGTTACAGTGTCTGCAGCGCGGTAGTCGAGGTGAACTCGTTCCAGATTTATACCAGCATTAAGGAAAATTTTATTAGCTTGTTTTGATGGAATTCCTGTAGATACCCAAATTTCGAGAGAAGGATAAGACTGAGCAAAAACAGCTGTGAATTCTTCTCTTCGTGAACCTCCACCTAAGGTGAGAATTGCTTCAGGTTGGGGTGATCTATAAGAAGCGATCGCTAAACGGATAGGAATATTAAGTACGGGAAAGGTGATAGTAGCAAAAATAATTAAACAAATAAATATTTTTATAATTCTTTTTTCTAAAATTTTGACTTTAAGCCTATATAGTAAAGCTTTCATCTTGTAGCTATGAGTAAAGACACGAGCATTATCTATGATTTATAGGTATTTTTTTCTTTTCACTTCTGGCTTGTTTTATTTTACACATTTTAGTAAATCTAGCAATAAAGTGAGAATAGATTCGATTTTAGTTTAGGCAATGTAAAAAATAAAATATATCCCCCGTTTGATATCATTTGTTGTTACCAATATTTTTAAATTAAACTTCTTAAATCTCTATATAATCGAAAGTTTCGAATTACTGTCTAATAGGAATATTTCTCTTCAAGAAGAACAGTTTGAAAGATTTGACTTATACAATTACATAGAAATTTTCAACCTCTTTCAGGATGAGGATTGTAGTAATCTAATCATGTCAAAAAATACAGGCAACAACAAAGTTTTATATTCCGGGGAATAATTAGGTAAATTGAACTACAGGAATTGAATAAAAGTTAATTTAATTATTTTGTTGCATTGCTTTAACTAATTCAGCTGCAACTTCTGGTCTCGAAAACTGGGGTGGTGGTAATTCACCATTGCGTAACATTTGACGTACTTTAGTTCCTGATAAGTGAATTCGTTCGTCTTGGGTGCTGGGACTAGTTTTTGCTGTAGCCATTGACTGGGTACGGGTGCAGTAAAAAGCATGTTCAAACTTCATTGGGGTAATACCCAATTCTCCAGGCTGAAACTCATCAAAAATATGCTGAGCATCGTAAGTTCCATAATAATCACCGACACCAGCATGATCTCTTCCGACAATGAAATGGGTACAGCCATAGTTACGACGCACCAAAGCATGAAAAATAGCTTCTCTAGGACCTGCATAACGCATTGCTGCCGGGTTGATCGCTAAAATAACCCTGTTATTAGGGAAATAATGCTCCACTATGATTTCATAACAATGCATTCGTACGTCTGCTGGTATGTCGTCACTTTTGGTTGCACCAACTAAAGGATGGAGAAACAAACCATCAACAGTTTCTAAAGCACACTTGATAATATATTCATGAGCGCGATGAATTGGGTTACGAGTTTGGAAACCAACTACAGTTTTCCAACCTTTTTCTTGAAAATGGGCTCTGGAAGCAACTGGGTCGATTTGATAAGAGGGGAATAAAGGATGCGGATCGCGTTGTAATAACCAAATTGGACCTGCTAAATTAACCTCTCCCTGTTCGTATACAACTTTCACACCAGGGTGTTTATCTTCAACAGTACGATAAACTTTAATCGCTTCTTGAGTCTTATCGTAACGATACTTCTGAGTTAATTCTAAGACGCCAATGAAACGTCCAGTGGGATCGTCCAAACGGATTAAATTACCCTCTTGTAAAGATGCTGCAACTTCTTCACCCACCGAAAGAGTTACAGGAATTGACCATGGTTGACCATTGGCTAATCGCATATTTTCAACTACTGATTCGTAATCAGCTTGTTCTAAAAAGCCTTGTAGTGGGCTAAAACCACCAATCGCAATCATTTGCAGGTCTGATGTAGCTCGTCCATCGAGCTGAATTCGAGGTAAACTATCGGCTCTATCTAAAAATTGAGCTCTATGTTCGGGGGTTGCAATCCGATTAACTAACTGATTACTGCTAGAAATGGTTTGTTGATGATTTTCTAGAGTTAGGCTCTGCATATTTTATATATTCGGTGTAGTGGAATATCTGTCATATAAGTGGCAAATATATAACTGCCACTCATTGCAAATTCTTATACATAAACTACTGTTTTAACAAAAGTAATTTAAACAGCTTGCATTTCTATTACTTTATTGAGATAACCTAATTCTTCAAGTTTTTTCAAAACTTTTGCTATACTCTCTTCTAAATCTTCAAGGTCGGTACGACATTCAACGTTAGGTTTAAAAGGTGCTTCATAGGGGTCATCAATTCCTGTAAAATTCTTAATTTCTCCTGCACGCGCCCGTTTGTAAAGCCCTTTAACATCTCGCTCTTCACAAACTGCCAAAGGAGCGTTAACATACACTTCGACAAAATCTTCTATCTTCTGCTTAACTTCCTCACGAATTTTAGAGTAAGGGGAAATTGCAGATACCAACACAATCACGCCATTACGAGTCAAAAGATGAGAAACAAAACCAATACGACGAATATTTTCATCTCTATCTGCTTTACTGAAACCCAAACCTTTTGTTAAATTTTCACGCACTACGTCACCGTCAAGAATTTCTAATCTATAACCCTGTAAACGTAGTTTTTCTGCGACAGCTTGGGAGATAGTAGTTTTTCCCGCACCACTTAAACCTGTAAACCACACTGTAACTCCGCGTTGATTCATGATTTTCTCCAATATTTTTTACTTGTCCGTGGAAATAACAGCATATATCAACAGGAATTAATTTCCACTCTTTATAACCAAAAAAATATTATCTAAATATAAGATTTACCAGTATCTCAGGATACAAATCATCAATTGTTATATTTTCTTATTTGGGCATCAAACTATTTTTTTATTCAAAAGTATTTATAAACACCTGTAGCAAATAAAATAATACATATAATGCCGCTATATTGTTTTTGCTTATATAAAAATTTAGTTTTATTTATACAGCAACAGATACATTGTTTAGGACATCACATTCTAACTAAAAGGAAACGGGAAACATGGAACAGTGCTTAGCTCACGCACTTTTTTCAAAGCTAAGCAGGAAAGATTTGCAAAACAGGGGATAGAAAATGTCCTAAAAATTATGGCGAATACTACAAATAAATGATTAATTTAGAATATTGTATTACCATGTGGTTTTTTAAGTTTTAGTATATTTTAAACCTCCACTGTAATTTCTATCTTAACGCCATATAACGCACTGTTTTAATAAGTAAAATTATCAAATATCTGTCTTCATATCGTTTAAGGTATATCAAATCTTTTGCACCCGACAATTAATCAGCGGAAATATATATTCTATTATCAATAAATTCGAGTTAGTCCGGGCACGCACTTCGCTTAAATCACCAAAATGATGAATAAATACATGTTTTTATTATTTATATCGGAGTCGTAAAAGAAAAAATTAACAAAAATTAATATTTGTACGTTACTAATTTATTGCATAATCTAGTTTGGATTAAATTTTTCTTCAATTAGTAATTTATGAATATCAAATTTATTGAATATCAAATTTATAAACATAAAATCATAAATATAATATTATAAATACAAAATTCAGAATTATATTTTAATTTAAGTCGATTTTTTATATTTAGATTAATACATTTTTCTGGTATAGATAACTTTTAAATGCAGCTTTATTTGTAACTATTCTTGGAACAAGATAAGGTATTCGACCTGAATTATCTATGAGTATTTTTGCAACCCTCAGTATCGTTGTTTTAACCTTAATTTGTTTTGTTTATGAATGGTTACCTGTTGATATGACTGCATTAGCAGTTATCGTAACTCTGATGGCTTTGGGATTAGTGACTCCCGATGAAGGTATTTCAGGTTTTGGAAATTCAGCAACTATCACTGTGATGGCTATGTTTATCCTAAGTGCGGGAATTGCTCGTACAGGAGCGATCGGATTAGTTAATGAATTGCTATTAAAATGGGGAGGGAAATATTCAAATAGACAAATATTAGCTATTGGAATTATTACAGGTCCAATAAGTGCTTTCATTAATAATACAGCAGTAGTTGCTGTTTTTCTACCAATAATAGAAAACTGGTGTCACAAGCAAAGAATTTCTCCCTCAAAACTATTGATGCCTCTATCTTTTGTCACCATTTTAGGAGGGATGTTAACAACAATTGGTACTTCTACAAGTGTTTTAGCAAGTGGTTTGTCTGAAAAATTAGGTTATGGTGCTTTTAACTTATTTCAGTTTACCGAATTGGGGTTGGTAGTTTTTATTATCGGTTTAGTATATTTAACTTTTATTGCACCCCGACTGTTACCAGAACGCGAAACATCAAACATTAATGTAATTACTCAAAAGTACGACCTTAAAGATTATGTTAGTGAATTTATTATTGCACCAACTTCTAATTTAATCGGACAAACTTTAAGAAGAAGCCAACTTCAAAGAAAGTTTGATTTAGATGTCCTGGAACTTATACGTAATAATAATCATTTTCCTCAACCCTTAGCGGATAAACTTTTACAAGCGGGTGATATTTTAATAGTCAGAGGTAGAAAAGAATGTTTACTCACGGTCAAGGATGAAAGAGGAATAGAAATCTTACCAGACGTTAAATTTCAAAATGGTTTCTGGGAAAAAGATCTCAGCTCTGGAGAAGAACGTATTGCAGAGGTTTTAATTCTATGCAATTCCAACTTAATTGGCTCTACTTTGAAAGATATAAGATTTAGACAACGCTATAATGCTACAGTTTTAGCAATTCGCAGAGGAGAAGAATTAGTTCGAGAAAGGCTTGGTCAAGTTAGGTTACGTTTTGGTGATGTACTCTTATTACAAGGACCTAATGAAAGCTTTTTAGGGCTACAAACAAGTAGAGATTTATTAGTTATTGGTGAACGAGATATAGAAACTTTACGGAAAGATAAAGCTGGTATTGCTGTCACCATTGGCTTGGGAGTTGTTATAGTTGCAGCTTTAGGAATAATGCCAATTTTAGTAAGTGCTTTACTGGGGGTAGTACTAATGGTTTTAACTGGTTGTCTTAAACCTGGTGAAGTTTATCAAGCTGTCCGTTGGGATATTATTTTTCTGCTTGCAGGGTTAATTCCTTTGGGGATAGCAATGGATAAATCGGGAACAACTCAATGGTTAGCACAAACTTTGGTTGCAATTGGAGGAAATCTCTCAGGTTACTGGCTACTAACTTTTTTCTATTTAATTACTGTTTTACTTACAGAAGTTCTTTCTAATAATGCTTCTGTAGTTTTACTTTTACCAGTCGCGGTACAAGTTGCAAAAAGTCTTCATTTTAACCCAATGGCTTTTATTTTAGTGGTGACTTTTGCAGCTTCTAGCAGCTTTATGACTCCAATTGGTTATCAAACTAATACTATGGTTTATAGTCCTGGTGGTTACAAGTTTTTAGATTTTGCTCGGGTTGGTGCGCCGTTGAGTTTTCTGATTATGCTGATTATTCCGCCACTGATTATTGCTTTATATGGTCTGTAAAATGATGAAAATATGCCATTACAACATTATCAATTATTCGAAATAAAAAACGATCGCTCTTTTTGTTGGAAGGGCGATCGTGAATATTATTAACTTTTTCAATCTGTTTAGATTGCAATAAAGTTACTAGCTTCTAATTCTAGTCCACTGCTCAAAACAGCAATCTTAACTTGTGCATTACCACCAACGCCATCAGCATCGAAGAATAGATCGCCGTTAGCACCGTTATAGATCACGCGGTGACTACTGTCTGAAGCACTCGAGCCGAAAGTGAATTGTGAATTGTCTAAGGCTCCGATGCTCAGTCCACCACCGAATTCATTTCTAGAAATTAGGATTTCATCATCTTGCAGGTTAAAGTCAGTAATCGTATCGACTCCCTCTGTCAGAGAATTGAATCTGAAATTATCGTTACCAGCACCTCCTGTGAGAGTGTCACTACCAGTACCTCCAACTAACAGATCGCTACCTTCTCCACCACGTAAAGTATCATTACCGTCACCACCACGTAAGGTATCATCTGCGGCTTCGCCAAATAAAATATCATCATCAGTACCGCCGTTTAGAATATCTTGTCCAGTACCACCACGCAAACTATCTTCACCACTACCGCCGTTAAGGGTATCTTGTCCTTCACCGCCAAACAGAGTATCATCACCTGTTCCAGCAGTGAGCCTATCATTTCCTAGATCGCCAAATAATCCATCGTTACCAACACCGCCGTTAAGGATATCTTGTCCTGCACCCCCAGAAAGGGTATCGTTACCAGTTCCACCTCGTAACTCATCATCTCCAACGTCAGCCAGTAATCTATCATTACCAGCTCCACCATTCAACGTGTCTTCACCAGCACCACCGTTTAAAGTATCGTCATCATCAAGACCGTTTAAGACATCGTTATCTGCCTCACCAAACAATCTATCGCTACCAACGCCACCGTTTAGAGTATCCTGTCCTGCTCCAGCACGCAGTTCATCTTCACCATCACCACCGTTGAGTATATCATCACCATCACCGCCGGAAAGAATATCATTTCCTATACCACCGCCTAAGCTATCGTTCCCGGCTCCGCCATTGAGAGCATCGTTCCCGGCACCTCCGCTCAAGGTATCATTACCATCATCACCAAACAGATTGTCATTGTCCGCGTTACCATCTAGACTGTCATTTCCCGCACCACCGTTTAACTTATCATTACCAGCTCCACCGATGAGGATATCATTTCCTGTATTACCGCGCAGAGTATCTTCGCCACTACTGCCAGAGAGAGTATCTTCTCCATCTCCACCAAAAAGGCTGTCATCTCCAGCACCACCATTTAAATTATCATTATCAGCAGCACCGTTGAGAGTATCATCTCCAGCACCACCTCCAATGGTATCTTCGCCATCATTACCAAATAGGTTATCGTTACCGGAACCACCGCTTAAACTATCGTCTCCTGCAGCACCGTTGATGTTATCGTTACCAGCAAGTCCCTGCAATGTATCATCATTACTTGTTCCTAAAATCAAATCATTGCCAGGTGTACCTGAAATATTAGCCATTTTTTGCTCCTTAGATTATAGTAATTACTGTCATTTAATGAACTGTGAAAGAGGAATATATATCGCAATCTTGGATAAAATTGAAAATCAAGTAGCTTGAAATCAATTGACCGCAAAAAGTGATACTCTAAAGTCAAGCAAGATTGTTACATCAATAAAAAATTGAATTTAAAATTTGCCAAATATTACCGTAAAGACTACCTTTTCAGGTGAAAAAATATACATTTGCTTCGCCAGTATTAGACTACTACAAACGTGTAAAGCAATTATGATGTCTAAATGCTTACATAATATAGCTTACAAGGTATACTGCTGGGTATGATTCAGTACATGATATCCTATGATTTAGTACCTGACATCCATCTAGTCATATTCACGGAGATAATTTGTCTTTAAATTCCAAAGTAATTACCAATACTATTAAACAGTTTTGTCTATTAATTTGTTATCAATAGGATCGGTAATTACTAAAAAATATTATCTCATATCCTCGATAATTCTTGTAACTTAAATCACACGTAGCTACTATCAGAACTAGTGTGCATTTAGAGGTAAAGTAGCACAAAAAATAGTAAATATGGAGGAGAAGCTCTGTTCGAGCTTGGTTAAAAGAAAGAATAGAACTATATTATCAGCGAAAGTGTAATGATTTTGTGAAGTGAATTCTAATTCTTTTTGACGTAGAATTTTCGTTTTTTAGGGGGGCTGCAAACGTACAAAATATTAGAATATATTTATAAATAAAACATAAAATTTTTGCGTTGTATGGATTATAGTCCACAACCGAGTATCCCTGTTAATAATAATTTAATTATGTCTAACAGATTGATAGAGTAGTGCTTGGTGGGAAATTACGGATCGCCCAAACAGTTAAATCCTCCTCAGGTAGCCATAACATAGCTTAATTTCAGATTTACTCTGCAAATACCATTTTGTATAAAATTCATATTGCTAAAAGTTGATTCTCTGATTTTACTTAACTATATTTTTACTTAACCATATTTTTACTTATCTAATTTTTCAAATTCTATTAATCTAATAGATAAAAGAGTTTCCACCAGCATTCTTTGAAACGCATAATACCAACCATGCCAACCATCGAAAATACCACCTTTAAATATTAAGCAGTAGAAAAAAATAATTAAAGGAGCGAGAATTTTCTGTTTGCGAATTCTATCGCTTAAGCTTAATTCATTATTTGAAGTGCTTGTTATCTTTTTTACTTCAATCGCCACATAACGATCTTGAGCCCACAGCCAACGAGTTAAAGATTTACGGTCGTCATGATGTATATATGAAGAGAGTTTTCCTGACTCCCCCTTTACACTGACTCGATGTGCGTGACCATCATCTTTATAAACTGCATTTTCTTTTCTGTACAGTACTGTGCGAGGTGGTAGCAAGGTATTATACAGAGGCTTACCAAAAACACAATACTTAAATTTGAGACTATAACTGCTTACCTCAGTTTCCGCCTGTAAAACTTTTAATTCTTCAATTAGCTCATCTGTTAAAACATAATCTGCATCTAATGATAATACCCATTGAGATGATATTTTTCCAAGTCCGTAATTACATTGAGCAGCGAAGGAATCAAACTTTCTTTGAAACACTTTGACTTGAGGAGTTGAATATAAAATTTCCAAGGTTTTATCTGTACTATAGCTATCAATTACAACAATCGTTTTTGCCCAGGTAAGACACTGAAGCGTACGGTGGATATTTGGGGCTTCGTTATAAGTGAGAATGAGTGGGGTAATTTTGTCTAGCATTTTCAAATAAGTTAGTAGTTATTTATAGCCTTAATTTATTATTTACCTATGTTAATTTAAACTAAAATTAGGTTTATCTAAGATGATATTTTTGTAAACTCCCATCAGTTTCTCCGCTATTGAATCCCAGGTATATTTTTCGAAGATTAGTTCACGAGCCCGCTCGCCCATTTTCTTCGCATCTATAGGAGATTTAAGACATTTGATAATCCCTCGAGCTATTGCATCGGCATCAATGTCAACCACATATGCAGCGTTAGTTTTTGCAGCTTCTGGGAAATTGCAACCTGTGGTGATTACGCAAGGTAAACCAGATGCCATACCTTCCAAGACAGACATGCTGAATCCTTCAGAGTAGGATGGAGCAACATAAATATTAGCAGCAGCAAGGGCAGCATATTTCAGAGGACCCGTCAACATTCCTGTGAAAGTAACAAATTCTAGACAACCGACCCTAGCGAAAAAATTTCTTGCTGTATGGGAAAAACCAATGTTGTCTGGACCGGCAACTATTAAGTGAGTGTGGGGAAATTGAGAAAGTGTATCGCTAAAAGCTTTTGCTAACAAATCAAGCCCTTTTTTGGGATCTATACGCCCTAAGAAAAGAATTAAAGTTTTATTACGAATCTCCGGAAATTTTTGGTAGAAAACTTCCGGATTAGGGAGTTTTTCAAAGTCGCGACGATGAATTCCATTAGGAGTGATAGCAGTAGGAACTGTCAGATTAAGTGATTTTATTTGTTCGGCTTCATTTACAGCCAGGGTTTGAATTAACTTAGCATTTTGGAGGGCAGGTTTTTCCAGTAAATTATAGTAAATACGTTTTTTCAGAGCTTTATAAGAAAGCGCCCAAGGATCTAGCATTCCATGAGGAATTACCACATACGGGACATCATATTTTCGGCAAGCCCAATAAGCGGATAAGTTTGAAAGCGAAAAAATTGCGTTGATTTGTACTAAGTCATAATCTTTGACGTGTTTGTACAACCAACTATTTAAAGAGAGACTAAATTTGTAATCCCCAATTCCTTTATAAGGGAAATACTGGGTCTGATAAGTTGTTTTAGATAACCATATTTTCAGTGGTACTTCCAAAAGTGTAGAACCATTGGCGTTAGTAGTTACTAGATCGACATCAATTTTTAATTTCCCCAGAGCTTGAGCTAGTTCTACTACACACTTAGATGGACCACCATAGACACCACCTAGAGCAGGAGTAACAATAAGAAGTTTCATCAGTCATTAATTAATTGTAAGTTAACGCATATTTAACGGCTCCAACCAAGCCTTGGGCGAAATATTCTGGAGAGAATTTCTCTATATGTTGCAGCGCAGCTTGACTCATATTTTTTAAGTTAACTTCACCCGAACTAATTTTAAGCATTAAATCGATTAGCTGCTGGCGGTCGTATGGGCAAAAACCAAATCCATTGATAGGTTCGACAACTAGATCTTCAAAACATCCGCAGCGATTAGATACTAATACCGGTAAGCCAGCAGCCATTGCTTCATTAACTACTAAACCCCATTGTTCATGGGTACTGGCATGGATAAAGCAGTTAGCATGAGCAAAGTAAGGTAATAGTTGATCTTGTTGTAAAAAGCCAGGAATATGAATAAAGTTGCTTAATCCTGATTCATTAATTTGTTGTTCGATTTGAAGGCGCATTTGACCATCTCCACAAAGTACCAAATCCCAAGCATTGTCTCCCATGACTTGGCGATACATACCATAAGCCTCGACAACAAAAGGAAGATTTTTCTTGGGAATGAAGCGGTTAATGGCTAAAAAGTAAGGTTTACGTAAAGGTATTTTGAGAGATTTAATTTTATTTGGATGTAAGACTTTGTTACCTACTACGTTATAACCAAAAAAGATAGCCGAACTTGGCATACCTAATTTAGTCAAATAGCGTTTATGAACTTCTCCACCGACTAAAGCTGCTTTGTAAGCTTTAAAGAGCCAAAATTTAAAAGTTTCTTTGAACCAATTACGAGAACCATCATCTTCTTTTGATTCTGATAGAAGAATTGCAGGTTTTCGCTTCCATACACTCCACCCTAAAGCTGCAATCATGGAAAGTCTAAAATATCCGGCAATTGCTATCGCATCAGGATTTACATCAGATAAAACAGCATAAAGTTTTTCTTGCAAATAAGCAAAACTTACCTCTCCAAGCTCTTTTTCCCCTAATACAGAAATAATTGAAAATGGAAATTTTTCTGGCTGAGTTTTCCAATCATAAGCGACTCCTGACCGAGTTAATTCAATACCAATTGCACTCCATCCTAAAACGCTGCATTGCTTTTGGAAGCCATTTAACCTTTCTAGGTGATAGGGTCCATAATTGACAAAAAGTATAGCAACTTTAGTCACTCCTCAAGTTCTCCTAAATCTTTTTCTGAAAATATTTTTAGATATTAAAATACTTTATCTAAATAAGTACGTAGTTACTATGTACGATATTTGATGATGCATGTAGTTTTTTTTTAGAAAAAGTTACTATTATCTAATAATTTCAACGTGTCCGTCAGCAAAATTAATACAGATAAATATGTCCCGCGATGAAACATAAGGCTCACCTCAACACAGTTCCATTAGATAGAGGGGATAATAGGCTATATAGTTATAAGATTATTTTCCAACAAATTTTAAGACTCCAATTGCAATAGTAAATTATTCTGGTGTCAGTCATAGTGGATAATTATTTACGGGCTTTACTTGCTTAAATACAGTGAAGAAAAATACTAATTTGAGTCGATAGCACGATTAACAAATCCATATCTTTCTTGATATTGATTAAAACTCGTAAGCATTTTTGGCGGTAAGTTTAGATTAGTTCCTCGATTGTGGGGACGAGAAGTAATTGCACCTGCAGCATCATCTAACCAAGATTGTGGTGAGTCAATATTTAAAAAAACACATAAATTTTTGAGTGTTGATTCTGGTTGTGCAATCAAGGTGTCATAAGTAATTTCTTGCAGTTGTTCGCCCAGATTTTGTTTCCAACTGTCAATTTCATGAAGAGTTACTAACCATTCGTATGCACCTTTAGACAAGTGGTTTTCTAGAGAATATACTTCATCACTATAATAGCCAGCAGCTGTTCCATCACGAACTAAAGCTTTCCATTTAGCATAATCTACTCCCCACCACTGATTTAATGCTGGTTTACCGGCTATTTTGTATGAATTAGTGCTAGCAAGTCTCTGAATAGAGCGACAAACATCTACACCGTCGCGGACAATATGGATAAACTTTGAGTTGGGTGCTATTGATTGGATATAGCCAATCCGCAAAGCATTTAAGGGGGTTTTTTCAATCAAAATTTTCGCTTGGGAGCCACTATTAAAACAACGAATGAGATGGTTGAATCTAAAGTGAGACTGTTCGCTGTAGTGAGAAGCATCCATCAAAAGTGTCCCATCTATCTGCTGAAAAAGGTTGAGTACATCGCATTTGCGATCAATCGCAGCCCACAGATGATAAGGCTCAAACAAATAACTTACTTGCGGATGATTAGAAAATATATCTCCTAAAATTGTAGTCCCCGAACGGCCGCAACCGATTATAAAACTTATTGGTTTGTAATTAGTATGCTTTATCTTTGAATTTGCATTAGCCTGGGAAAGAGCAGACCACCATAACCAATTATATTTAACTGCCCTCAAAGAGGGCTTTAATAGTTTATTAATAACCATTTTGTCGCGTTTAAATTTACGTAAAAGATATTTGCAATTACTTAATTGATATTACATTAAAACTCATTAATTGTATAAAAGATATTTACTGTTGATGAAAGCTATATAATTAAATTCAAATATAACCTAAAGTATTCAATAATATGAAACCTATTTTAGGTATGTTCAAATCAATTAAGACATGAAAAATATATTTTAATTTTTTTGAAGAGTCCTAAATATATCTGCTTGATTATTATTGACTTTCACTTTCACTTTATTCTTCAATTATTTCGCTATGACTATGATTTAGGAAAGTTGAACTTTTATCTTTAATTTTAGAATAATAAGCGACCCAACTTACAAATATAAATTGAAAAATTGCTTCTTGGATAAATCTTCCAATACCATGAGTAACACCAACTAAAGTAGGACTAATAAGTCCTGCATACAAAATCTGACTAAATATACTTCTTTGATAAACAGAAGATATCCAAAGGTGTTTAAAAAAGTAAGCAATACAGGCGAATATTAGACAACCAAAGTATCCAAATTCTAAAAATGAATCTCCAATTCCTGTCACAGTTGAACCTCTGGGTATCGAATACCCAAATAAGCTAGATAAGTCAAATGAAGTCCAATTAAATTGAAGAGAATTTTTAAAGTCTAAACCCACAATTTGACCCGGTACATATTGAAATATAATACGGTCCCAAAAACCAGTTCCATATCCATATTGATTATTTTTAACAGCCGCTTCAATTAAAATTGCTGCATTTCTTAATTCTAGTATTTCTCCCTCAATAATTTTGGCAAAGCCACTTTGTAAATTAATATTCTGTAAATTACCACTAACTATCGCCAACCAAAATTCCTCTCTTAACATACCAACAAGAGGTATAATAAAAATACCAATAATAATTAGAATCATTACTACTAACTTTGGTGGTAACAGGCGTCTAACATATAACAATGAAATACCAATAATTATCAGGAATGTAAATGTATTTTGACGGCGACCTTCCAAAAATGCACTTACAAAGATAGGATATCCTGCAATAATTGCTGCTGTAACATTTGCAAATTTTGGTTTCTTTACTACAGCCAACATAAAAATCGCAAAAGCAATTTCAACTACTTGAGCAAAAAATATATAAATAGTCGCCGGACCTGTCCAGTTACTATTTTCTCCTACTTGTATATTTGTTCGCAAAAGTAAAATTCTAAAAATATAGCCTATTATAGTTAGGATAATTCCAGCTTTAAATAATCTGCGTTCGTTTAAAGGAATATATAACTTCTTCAGTAGTCTAGTATTTATTTTATGTTGATAACCTAGCCAGCACATAGCAGCGCAAAGGCAGGACATAAGCAGAACTCTTTCTAAAGCTAGTTTGCTTACAACACCTGGATTATTAATTAAAGCAAATGCTTGAGGTAAGAGAAATGAAACAAAAATGGCTCCCATTAAAAAGGGATACTGGTAGATTCTATCTGAGCGATTTAATCCCCACAGCAATAAAGCGAGGCAAATAGCTAAAAATAAATATAGAAATAATTCAACCATTAGTTTTTTGTTTAACTAATCCTTTGTAAATACGGGCTAGGCTAGAGGCATTTTTCTCCCAGTTATGATGTTCTCGTAACTGAGATTGAGCATTTCTTTGACGCTGTTTCCATTGTTCCGGATACTGAAAAATCTCAATGATCGCTTGAGCCATCACTGCAGTGTCCCTTGTTGGTAAGATACAACCTGTCAAAGGAGTTAATAACTCTTTTACTCCCCCAGCACATGGAAACCCAATAACCGGAACTCGACAAGCCATTGCTTCTGCTACGACTAACCCAAAAGGTTCCCAATGAGAAGTAAGACAGAATACATCCATTGCTTGATAAGCAGAAACTGTATTCTCCAATATTCCAGTAAAAATAACCCGATCACCAATTTTCAAATTTTGGGCTAGTTGCTTTAAAATTTCAGCATCAGTTCCACAGCCCACAACCAGAGCATAAAAATTAGATGGTAAGAGCGCAATGACTCGCAAAAAATCATCTGTTCCTTTCATTGCGCAGTGAAGCCGACCAACAAAGCCGATTAAAATTGCATTATCAGGTATTCCAAATTCCTGACGCGCATTTAGCCTGTTCTTTGTTTGAGGTGGATAAAAGCGCTTCGTATCTACACCATTATAAATAACTTGAGTTTGACTCGGTAAGTATTTTCCCTGTTCGATTTGGCTTTGACGAGTATCTTCAGTAATGCATATCAATGTATCTGTGGACCAACGTTGTAACCAGTTAGCTAAGGTTGCTTTTGAAAATATTATCTTGTTAGGAGCAGGTAAGTGAGCGTGAGCAACTTTCACCATACTAGGATGGGAAAAGGTGAGTAATTGACACCAAAGGAGTCCATCATGGTGATGAATAACATCTGCTTGAAATTCATCCAAGAATTTTGTTAAGCGCCTGAATTTGAGAAAATCCTTTGAATTTTTAATATTTAAATAATGAGCATAATCTCCTAATTCTGACTTAAAGTAACCGGGAGAACCATATAAAAAAAGGCAATGAGCATCTATCTGGTAGTCACCTAAATGTTTGACGTACTCAACTGCTACGCGAACTGCACCACCTGTAGCAGGATCGTCTCTTTGGCAAATATGAAGGACTTTTAAACACTTTGCTGGGATAACCACTTTCTTTCCTCCAGCTGATAATGAAGTTTTTGTGCTTGCTTTTTCCAAGTATGATCTTGAGCTACCTCCCATCGTTGTTGTGATTTCCAATCTGGATTGGCTAGAGCGAATCTGATATTCTTAGCAAATTCTTTTGGATTTTTTGAAACGAGAATAATGTCATTCCACAAATTTACTTCTGGTACGACATCATTTGCTACGATTGGCAGGGAAGTTCCCATATAATCCCACAATTTCATGGGACAGGCGTTGAGGTTGAAGTTGCATTGGGAATAGGGCATTAAAAGTACATCAAAAGATTGTAAATATTCACCTACTCTTTCATGAGTAACCCGGCCAAGAAAATGAATATTAGAAAGACTACGCAAAGCTTCGACTCCTTGAAACCATTCAGGAGAACCATCGCTGGGTTGAGGAGGAGAACCACCTAAAACAATAGTGACATCTGATATTTGCTTAGCAACTTTTGCCAAGTAATGAAAATCAAAACGATAATTTAATGCACCAATATACCCTACAAGAGGACGAGAGTAAGATCTTAGCTCTACTGGCAAAGATTTGGGTTTTGATAATGGCTGCTCGACCATGAATTTTGGCGAGCATCCGTGGGGAATATGAGTAATTTGGTTAGCTTCTAATGGATATACTTTTTTAAGATATAAGGCTCTGTAGTTGGCTGTACATAAAGTTAAATTTGCACAATTTATTGCTAACTTTTCAATTTCTAAAGTTTGAGTTTCACGACCCATCCAGTAGTAACGATAATCATCAATATTGTAATAAATCGAATAAGACTTTAGCTTTCTAGCTAATGTGTGATAGTAGGGATAGCTAAACACGAAAATCAAAGGATTATTTCCTTGAAATTTTTGAATAGTATAAGTTAAAAAACTTTCTGTTAAGAACCAATAATGAAAAAGCCATCCGGGAGGGCAACAAATTTTCTGTTCCCAAACACCTTCGTTAATTTGCCTTGGTTTTAAATCAACAAAGTAACTTCCATATCGTTTCTTAAATGTCCGAAAATCAACAGGACGTAGTAGTAGGATATCTGCATAATCGCTGTATGCAGAAAATAGTTGTTCTGCCCAATAAAAATTAGCATCGAGAATAACTAGCTTTAATTTTTTCCTATTACTAACTAATTTTTGGGAATTCATTTTCGATTAAAATAATTTTTATGATTACAGATTTCCATTTGTATATGACTGAACTACTAGAATTTTACGGTTTTTGTAATATTAATAAGTCATTGCCAGCTAATAAACGACTGATTATAGTTTTGTGAGAGATGATTTTATATCCACGAGATTCGAAATATAATAATCCTTCATAACAATCAATATCAGCTGTTGCATCACAATCTGCGATAAAAACATCATTTCCTAAATAAGGATTTAGTTTTCTATACCTTAGTTTTGTGGGAATTTTAGAAGAAAAAAATGAGTAAGATAATTTTCTGATCAGCCTTTGAGGAATTTTTATTAGAAATTTATATGCTTTGCTTTTCAATAAAGGAATAAGAAATTTATGACAGCGCTGAAGAAAATTTAATTCACAATATGATTTAATTGGTAAAAGTTCGGTATTATATTTTGTACAATGCCAAGCAGGTTTAAGGATTGCATATCCACTAGGAACTAATACTCTATCAATTTCAGAAAATGCCAATTCTGGGTTTGGAATATGTTCTAAAGTATTGAAAGAAAATACTAAGTTAACTGATTGACTTTTAAGAGGAATACTTTCAGCAGAAGCTACTATTCTTGCATAGTCTGTAAATCCTTTGGCAAAGACACTAGATAAGCTATAGTCAAGACCTAAATATTGCGTGGAAACATCTGCAAATATACCTGTACCACATCCCACCTCCAAGCATGAACCATTGATACAATTTTCTTTAATAAAAGTTTCTATTAAATTGCGTTCTTTTAATAAATATGATGACTGTAAATCAATCGTTCTACTTCTATTGGAATAGTGTTCGTAATAAAAATTCTCGCGGTTCAATTGATTGTCTTGAATGTTATAATTTTTAGTATTATTGGTTCGTCGTATTATATGAGAACTTGAGTAATCTTCCGCTAATATTGGAACTCCATCCATAACATCATAAGTCATAGAGCAGCTAGCACATTTAAATTTATCAGAGTTAAGAATTAACTGATTAAAAGTATTTTTTTCCCTATTGCATTGCGGACAAATAAGAATATCTTTGTATTGCAAAGCTGTTTGAACGGTCATTTTTAATTCTCCCTATAAGTTATTGAGTACTGCTAAAATTCTCTGGGCGTATTTATCCCAGACATAATCTTTGGCACGCTCTTTTGCAGCATTAGCCACGCGGTCGCGTAACTCTCGGTTTTCAACTAACGCTTCAATAGAATCTGCTAATGCATCCGGATCGCGCTCTGATATGATCATTCCCTCGATACCATCTCGAACAACTGAACCAGCTGCTTTAGTTGTAATAATGGGTAAACCAACTGCTAAAGCTTCGTAAGTCACCCCTGCAGATCCTTCTGCAAGACTTGGAAGTACAAAAATATCTGCATTAGCGTACTCTTTTTGAATATCAGCTCTTGGAATCCGCCCGAGAAATTTCAGGCTCTGAGTTAATGGATGATTGCGAATGACATCAGAAACTCCCCCTGCAACTCTGAATTCATAGTTGTGATGAGCTAATTTTTGTGCAGCCATTCCCAGAATATGAATTCCTTTTCTTAAATCAGCGGTACCAACAAATAAAATACTTCCTCGATTCGGCTGATTATTGACGTCCAACCAGGATTCCCTTACTGTAGAAGGTACAATATGACACCGAACTGAATCTACACCAAACGCCTTTAAGCCTTCTTGAACGAACTCTGAAGGAACAACGTAAGCATCAGTAAACTGACACAATTTACGAAACCATTTGTAATCTCTTTCGATAATTTCATCAGGTAGCTTAAGTTCTAAATCTGGGAAAGACTCTCTTTCTTTTTGGAGTATCTGATGAGTTAAAGGAGAAATGTAGATATCTGTAATAGTTTTGAGACCTTGTCCTTTGGCAAATTCTAAAAAATCCAAACCTTCTCCAAACATGGAAAAAACATGAGTAGAATTACCTAAGCCTTTTTGAATTGCTGCTTGACCAAAATCTTTTACAAATTGGGAAAGTATCTGATGTTTTTTGACTGGACTGGCTTTTGTAAACTTCTGTCTTAATAGGTACTTTATGCTCGCTCCATCACAAGTACGAACTTTATTTTTAAGATTTGCTGGAACTCGTCGATTGAGAAGTCGCTGAAGATCGCTATTTTTCAAAAAATCAGGACAATAGCAATCGAGCCACTTTCCTAAGCCAGCATCAGCACATAAATCAGTATAAAAAGCCTCAAGAATGCCTGCTTTTTCTAGAATCGCTGGCACTGCATAGTTGCGACGAGCACCAACCTGAATAGTGATAAACCTGTTCATCTATTATTATTTTTATAAGAAATTACAATTAATAGATCCTAAATGTCAGATCGAAAACTTTTAACTTTTTTACGTTGACTAGTGAACGATAACTCTAATAATTTTTTTTTGGACGGTCTGTAGATATTTTCTTAAACTACATCCTTACTAAAACTACTGCAATCTAATTTTTAATTTACAAAAAATTCTCAATCATCAGTCTTTATTTCTTAAAAAATCGACTTAACAAGGAATAATAGAAAGTCTTATCTACTAATGTCTCATTTTCCTAATTAACTTTTTTAATTGAATAAGGTTTTACAGTCCATCGCTCAACTAACATGAAAAAAAACCATCCCACAACTAATGCTAGTGCAGTTGCAAGTAAAGTTGGCATAAGATTAGTTGATTTTGCGCCATCAGGAGCAAATTTGGCTTGAAAAAACAATAAAACTGGTCGGTGAATAGCATAAATTGAGTATGAAAAGACTCCAATTATAGATAACCATTTTCCTATTAATCCTTTCCAAAAATATTCTCCATCTTTGGAAATACTCCAGTACAATAAACCAGCAAATGCAAGCCCAGAACTAAATCTGGCTAGAGGCCAAAAATCTAACAATGACATCGGGACTGTTAGTATAGCTGCAATTAATGTAACTGGTAGGAACTTTTTAGGAAGACTAATTCGACCAGCCTCGACCTCTGCTAAATAAAAACCCAGTCCCCAAATAAACCAATATGATAGGAAAACAGGTCCTCCAGAGCCCTTATGTGGAAATTTATCAGATAAATTGATTAATACATCCACAATTATATAGCCCAAGCTCGATATCCAAATAAATCCGAGAGCTATAACAGTTCCATATCTACGACACAAGTAATAGCATAGTGGATAAAATAGATAGAAATGAATCTCTAAAGCTAAAGTCCAAAATACTGTATTGCTACCAAATGTCGGAGCTACTAAACCTTGTAGCGATAATAAGCTCGTCAAAAAGCTAAAAAGTGAATTTTCCTGCCCACTTATAACTAATTCTGGATTATTAAAAATAATATAATAATCAACAATTGCTGTTACACAAAGAGAAAAAAAATAGACTGGATAAATTCTTAAAAAACGGCGTAAGAAAAACTGCCTGAGATTAAGTTTTGAATGTGAGTTACTTGCTAAATTTCTTGCACCCCTACGATGAATACAATACCCACTAAGTACGAAAAAAAGGTCTACAGCTAGCCCACCAAAGGATAAAGGGAATGTCGCATATCCTAACCAAGCGTTTATATTTGGGCTTAAACCGTAACTTCTCCAAGTTTGTGCTAAACCTATCCAAAATATAGGTCTTGCGTGGTAAATAACTATAATAAGTGCAGCTAAACCTCTTAAAGCATCAATAGATGTTAAACGACTTTGAATAGAATTATTTACTGAAGACATAAATAAGATAGCCAAGATTGTTTTAGTACTGACCAAGAATAATTCTGAAGGTAAAACTGCTGTAATCGAATTCGATCTATTTCACCTTGACTTAAATTGATTGCCATTTGCTTAACTGCCGATATAAACTCATTTTCTTTTACTGGAACTACTAATACATCTGGATTATTAGTTGCGTAGTCAGATATTCCACCAACCCCGTAGGCAACAAATGGTACTCCACAAGCCATAGATTCCAAAAGTACTAAGGGCGCTCCTTCAGCACCAATAGTTGGAAGCAAAGTTAGATCATAACTACTGAGAAGGTCGATATATGCTTGACCTTCCGGATATCTACCAAAGCACTTCACGCGATCGCCTATGCCTTGCGATTTGATATATTCTCGAATTAGCGCTTCTTCTAGTCCCGAACCATGGATGTGTAACTCACCTAAAAAATCTTTAAGTAAATCCCACTGTTGCACTAACCAAAAAGCTTGTTTGTGGGGTGCTAAACGACTAAAAATTGCTGCTTTAGCTGTACCTAATTCCACAATTTTATGTACGGGTTTGGGCAAAGATGCGGTAATTTCTAGAGGTTCTGGCATTGCTGGAAGTGATTGGACTGGTTTGTTCCAGCCAAAGCACTGTGCAAAAGTCTTAGCTACATTGGGCGACTGTCCTATAACTTCATCAAAATACCAGCGCACGCACCAACGAGAGTCGCGGTATCCACTAGGAACACCTGACATAACCTCATGGAAAACAAGTCTTGTCTTTGACTGAGAAATTAGAGGAGGAATAAATAAATTCCAACCAGTACCAACAGCTAGATACACATCTGGTAAGAATTCTTCAATCAGGTTTTTGACTTCCAAAAAACGTTTAATTTTCCCAAAATCTAGAAAAGAATTTCTACTTTGATCGGGAGTACAAATGTAAGTACGAGCCCCTGATTCTTCAAAGGCTTGCAAAGTATGAGAATAATCTTCTGGACGCTTATCACCTCTTAAAGAAATAACAAGAGTTTCGACTCCCTTATCTCCTAAAGCTTTAGCTAACCATCTTAGGTGACTTTGAATCCCACCTTTTCCTAAAATGTGACCAGCAATAATAACTTTCATAGCTGTAATGACTTTTTAGTCTCAAACTAAGTAGTTGATAATTTCTTAAATGACTTCATAGTTGAATTGTTTCAATTGACTACCTGCAATATTCTGAAAAAGATTAATTTCTTCACTAGTCATTTTCTCTCGCCATTGACCTATACTACTAGGCTTTATAGGTTGCTTTAATCTTTCATGACCACTTTCACCGGCAAACATTTTAGTTTTTGAGTAAGAAGTTGTTTTGACTTGCTCCTCTAAAAAGTCTTCACCAAGAAAATTCATTATTTTCTGGGTTATCTCTAAAGGTTTATGGGTAAATTCTTCATACCTTATATCTATAATTTGTCGACTTTCTCCTAAGGATTGTCGTGCTTTAATAGAATCGCACCAGAGAGTTGCCTCCTTAGATAAAGGTTTATGGTAATGAGCAGCTAAGCGTTTACTAGAAAGATAACAATCGCGTCCATCACGAATCATGTGTATAAACTTAGCATTAGGAAAATGATTAATTAAAAACTTAAGATATAGAACATGAAAAGGAGTTTTTTCAAGGAAACGTTGTTTGCGATCGCGTTGTTTAATTAAGTCAGCTACATTATCATAAAGCTCTACAAGGTTACTTGAAGCTTTAAAGATATCTTTGATTTCTTGCTTTGTTGGACCACCAAAATTGGAAAGACGAGTGTAACATTCTAGATCGAGGACATTCCTAGGCACAAAAAAGAAGGTTTCTCTCTCTATAAAAGAAAAAGCCGGATGAGAGGCTAAAACAGAAAACATTAGGGTAGTACCACTTCTGGGAGCGCCGACAACGAACACATGAGGTTCCACAGATGTAGTCGAACCATAGCGCCACTGTATATTTTTGATGACTTTGATAGGATTGCAAATATTAACAAGCTTTCTTTGGAAGCCAAATATAACCGGGTTTTTCATAGCAATATTTATCACTATTTATGAGCAACAACTTGATTCTGAGGAATAACTTGAGTCTTTGATGAGGCTTGAGAATTATAAAGCGACCAATACTCTGCTTTTTTTTCTATCAATTCATTATGGGTCCCTTGTTCTACAATTTTCCCATTACAAAGGACGATAATATTATTCGCTTTTTCAACAGTAGACAAACGATGGGCAATGACGATAACGGTGCGAGCGCGACTAACTTCTTCGATCGCTTTTTGAACTATCTTTTCAGAGTTCGTATCTAAAGCACTAGTTGCTTCATCTAAGATTAATAAATCTGGATTGCGCAATATAGCTCTTGCGATGGCAATTCTTTGACGCTGTCCACCTGAAAGTTTTGTACCTCTATTTCCTACAATAGTTTCAAATCTATCGGGTAAATTTTGGATAAATTCATAAGCATATGCTTTTTTCGCAGCTTCAATGATTTCTTCATCTGTAGCATTTGGGTAACCATAGGCAATATTTTCTTTCACTGAAGCATGGAACAAAAAATTGTCTTGACTAACCATTGCAATAGAGTTTCTCCAAGAATTAATTTGAAACTCTCTTAAGTCAACTCCATCTACCTTTATGCTGCCTTTATCTGGGTCGTAAAATCTTATTATCAGGTCTGCTAAAGTTGATTTACCACTACCTGAGGGACCAACCAATGCAGTAGTAGTTCCTTTATTTATCTGGAAACTAACATTTGTTAAAGCTGGCTGGGAGTTACTGGGAAAAGTAAAAGAAATATCTTCAAATTTCAAGCAGGATCCAATTTCTCCATATCTAATTGAACCGTTACTCAGATGCATTTTATCGGTTCTCGACAAGAAATCTTGAATTGCTTCTAAGTTTGCAATTTGCAAAGAGATTTCGGATCTATAAGTATTGAGTTGACTAATTCTAGGCAATATTCGCATTAAAGCGAAAGTATATGTCAACAGTAATGGTAAAACAGTAGTCGAGGAGCCATTCAAAAAACCTGCCCCTATTGCTAATAGTAATAAAAGCGTCGTAATCCCTACTGTTTCTGTTAAAGGATGTATTGCAGAACTGAATTTTTGGGCTGATAGTTCTGCTTCATAACGATTTAAAAGAGAATTTTCTGCGTGTTTTAACTCTCTATTTTCAGCGCTAAATCCTTTAATTACACGAATACCACTAATCATCTCTGTTATAACAGAAGAAAATTCTTCGACGGACTTAGCTGCTTTACGCCCTTGTTTCTGAATATTTTTAAATATAGGTCTAAGTAGCTGAAATACAAGAAAAAATATAGAAGTTGCGATTAGAGTTAAAGAAGGAGAAATAAGAAAAAGTACATATATCAAAATAAGAATTGTTAATAAATTACGAATGATTTGTAATAAAAAAGCAACTAGTAGCTCACTACGTTGAACGTGCTCGCTGACATATGATAATAAGTATCCAGTTTTTGATTGGTTGTAGTAAAGTAATTCTAAATTTAGGAAACGTTCTACACATTTACGTCGGATAGATAGTCCTGTTTTAAGTCTCAACTTATGAATACTTATGAGACACACATACAAATTTATATTTTTGACAACCGTTACAATTAAAAAAGTTCCAATTACCGCAATTAATCTCTCCTGTCCTGAGAAGTTAGTATAAAAATTAGTTAATGACCGAATAAACTTAGGAAGATTAGAATTAATTACTGCACTTTCGTTACTAAGACTTTGGAGCAACGGTACTACCAGCGAAGTTGAAAAACCTTCTAGTAAAGATGCAGTAATAGCAAAAACTACAGCTGCGCCTACAAGGAATTTGTGTTGCTTTATAATTGGAATCAGTATTTTAGATGCTGGCGAATTTATCATTACAATTAATTTATATTACTTGACTAAATACTGAGTAACTTTTGAATAAAATAATCTAGATATTTTTTGAGCAAATTAGCCATTTTGATTTCAAACCTTGTGCTTACTGATTTTAATGTTTGATACTTAATTTTCCGAACTAAATTTTCTTTCTTTTGCCTTGGTCGTTTTTCTTGTCTTCTGCATAAGTAGAGAAGATACTTTTTTGTAGTAGTCCAATAGTCCACAAATTGATTCTTTTCTTATTAGTTTTAATTCATCTTATACTCTAAACAGTTATAAATTCTCCAGAACCTTTACAAATGAATTTGTTCTGAATAAATTTCTTACTATTAAGAAATAAGCATCACCAGATAAAAAATCTCATTAATCTACAGTGAAAGCTTTTCGGTATTACCAAGAAAATATCTCTGCGTCTCTTTAGTTTTATTAGGGCTTACGCAACGCCGCATATTTTTATTGTAGGGCATGTGACACTGAGAATTAATTTGAACCAATTAATAAGGTTTTTGGTGTCACGCACCACCCACATATTGTGACAGTTGCGTAATTTCTGTCCGTAATAAAGCGCTACTTACTCTATTCAATCCGGTATTTGTCTACCTCACAGTTTAGTTATATAAGAAAGAGTCAATATTCTCAAATGTAGACTCTAAAAAATTAGGCTCAAATAACGAAAATACTTTTTGATATAAGTTAAGCTTTTTCTACATAAGTGATTTTACTGTTAATAATCTTACCAGAACTAAATAACATGGATAGTGATTTAAAATACCTTCATGAATCATTCAAATAGCTTGACAAAAAGCATGGAGTGTTATAAGTGAATATAACAATCAGATACCAAAATTTAGTAATTAAACTCTCCACATTCTCAGGGAAACCGTAAAACCTAAAAAGACGAAAATACTAATACTAGTTGCAATCATTACGATCAAAGTCATTCCTTGTAATTTCATTGCTAGTTGATTAAAAAACCAAGTACAAAACCAAAGAGCAAATGCAGCGTGACGCTGAGATAAGCCCGAAGCTAGCAAACGGTGATGTAAATGATCTTTCCCTGGCGTATTCAAAGGGTTCTTACCCATCATCAGACGCCGAATAAATACTTGAGTCGTATCTAATACCGGTAAAAGTAGAAATAAAACCGGAGGTAATATCGTAACGACTGTGGTTATTTGTAATTTACCCAGAATGCTGGTTGCAGCTAGTACGTAACCAAAAAAGTAAGCTCCAGCATCGCCCATAATAATCTTTGACGGATGAAAGTTATGTCGTAAAAAACCCAATGCGGCTCCCGCTAATGCTGCAAGTACTAAAGTTGCTGCAGCACGGTTAGGAAACTGTGCGGAAACTGCTAACAAACTCATGGCGGTAATAAAACTAAATCCTCCTACCAAACCATCCATCCCATCCATTAAGTTGATAGCATTAGTAATTCCTACTACCCAAAGCAGTGTTAGTGATACTGACAAAAATAAGTCACTCGAAGTACCTAAGTCAAAGTCGAACCTGATACCATTGGCAATTAGTAATAGTGCGGACAAAATTTGAATTAATAAACGAAATGATGATGGTAAACCGAACTGATCGTCGATAAAGCCGACAAGAACTAAAATCGACCCACCCAACAAAATTGTTAACACTTGAACTAAAACACTCTGCAATTCAATTGGACGGATAAGAATTGCTAAAACTAAAGCTACAATTACCCCTGCATAGATCGCTAAACCACCTGCATTGGGTAAAGGTTCTTTATTTAAACGCCGTGCATTGGGTCTATCAGCCCAACTTACTTGCAAAGCAAATTTCCGTATTACTGGAATTAAAATCCATGTTATTGCCCAAGTAAATACCAGAATGAATATTACTGCAAGCCAACCAAAATTATAGGGGTTAGAAATTCCAAGCTCATTCAGGTTGTTGTAAAAATTCATTTTCCTACACCCTCTAGGTTTTTAACCTCCTTTATCACCAAATATTTGTCGGGCCCGACAGAGCCTATTTTTATGTAAAGAGAAAATATCCGTCTTGATGATTATTTAAGAGCGGACTCATTTTTTCGCTTGGTACAAAACTTCTAGATACTGCTTTGTTATTACCTTAGAGCTAAAATGAGACTCCATATACTCACGCGCTCTAATTCCCATTTTCTTGGCTAAATTGCGGTTTTGCTGGAGATTTTGAATAAATTTAGCTAATCCTTCACTATCTCCATTTTCAAATGTACTACCACATCTTCCATCTGCAATTAATTGTTTCAAATATGAAGTTTGTGGACAAACTACAGCCACTGGACGTCCAGTTGCTAGAGCTGGGTATAGCTTGCTAGGTGCAACGAGACTTTCAAAACCTTTATCCACACTCACCAAAGATAAATCACAAGCAGTCAAAGAATAAGGAAGTACTTGCTTATCTTGATATGGTAAAAACAAGAAGTTATTAAGCTTTAATTGCTCTATTTCCTTGATTAATTGCTTGTGTTTTGCTCCAGCACCAATACATAAAAACTGGATAGGCTCATCTTTAAGTAATTTTGCAGTTTCTAGAATTGTATCTACATCATGACATCGACCCATATTACCAGAATAGAGGACTGTAAATTTATTGTTGAGGTCATATTTTTTCGCGAACCAATTATCTTTTTTAGGTATGGGCTTTACAATTTCCGGGTTTCCCCAACTGTGAATAACAGAAATTTTTTCGCTTACCTCTGGACAGATTCCTGTGACTCTCTGCTTCATTGCTGGGCTAAGAACAACTATTCCAGATGCTTTGCGCCAAATCCTTTTATTGAGACTTTGCCAAACTTTTGCTAACCAATGATTCTTTTGAACTACATTCAAAGCGATCGCAATGTCTGGATAGAGATCGTACAAAATGCAAACGTAAGGAATCCGGTAGAAAATATGAATTAAATACCCCACAATTGGTAAAAATGGAGGAGCAGTTGTCAATAGCAAAATATTGTAACAAGATCCATGTCTTAACAGATGAAGCATTGCCCGTATAGTAAACAAGACTCCACCAAGGGTTTTACCACGAATTCTTTGGTGCCAAACATTAGTAGCCCGAGTACGTTGGATTCGGACTCTACCAACTTCTTCGCGTGCTGGAGCATGAGAATCTCCAAAAGCATATCCTGGTTGACCTGTAAAAACCTCAACATCAACCCCTTCAAAGCCTAAAGATTTTGTAAGCTCTTCTATTAACTGTCCTGTTGCAGCATAATCAGGTGGAAAAAATTGCGTGATGACTGATAACTTCACCGACGCTTTCATTTCACTGGAGGGATTGCTTTTTTTTGGAAGAGGTAAGTCTATCGAAAATCTATTTTGTGCCGGTTTAGAAATTTTCATCAGTCATATATACTCATGAAGTATTGTATCAATAGAAACAAAAGGAATTATACAACAGTACGAGTGATATAAATATGAATGTGGTAGATAGTGGATAATTTCAAAGAAAATTATTAATCGGGCCCGGAGATATTTTTTCGGTGGTTCTAGCGTTCGAATAAACTACTATGACGCACGATGAAAGAGATATCAACTTAAAAAAAATACACCTATATTGAGTTCCTAGATTGGTAGTAATAACCCAAAAAATATTTATTTTCTAATAGTAAAATAGAATAAGCTTATCATCATATCTGTGACTCAACACACAGCTGTCATGTTTTCTCCGTCAAAGGAATTTATGAAATTAACATCCTTTTGGGAACAAAGGTTTAAACCTTTAAATTCCTCTATCATCCTGCACTGTAAGATGTGAATATAGCTTGAGCATAAAAACATCATAATACAAATGCAGATTCTGTTTACAATGTTTTAATTTAGACAATTTAATTAATAATCGACAAAAATTCTTTAAACAAGAGTTCTAAATTACATTTTTATTTTTTTATTTATATACTCTTTACATTAAATCTCCAATAATTCGAAAATCTCCAATAATTCGAATAAGTAAGCATTTCAGCAACTAATACATTTCTACATAGCTTTTTAGGATTATTGTTTTAAAGTTTAATCCCCATTCAGTAATCTAGATTGTTCATTCTACCTTTAAGTTATAAAAACTATAAGTTATACATAGAGATTACGCAAAATTAACATTATTACGTATGACTAACGTCACGCTTTGCTAATAGCTACGCTGCGGGCTAGCGTTAGCGACGTAATCTCTAGATATGCTGGAATTACTTACCTAAACTACGTTTTGTCGCAATGACAAATCTATGTCCTACGGACACGCTATGCTTATGTTGCGTAAGTCCTGATACAATATAAGGGTTTGTTTGAAGTTTCAAAATCTATATAGATCGTGAGTACAATTACTCCTGAATAGCTTATATATCTATTTTTACTCTAACTTCAGCTAGATTTAGATACAAGTATGATAAAAACTTATATAAATTTATTTTAAACACAGTAATATTATTCTTGACTGTCTTCTAGTATTGCAAAGTGAAATGGCTATTTATCGTATTGATAATTTAAGTTATACGGGGAAAGGAAGGCATTATATTTATCTATATGAGAATTAGATTACAATCATGCACAAAAAAAAATGATACTTTTGCTTTTAAGATTGCCTAGGAATCATGCTATACATAATTATTTTGATGTAATCCAAGTTCTAATATTTATATAATCTAATCTACTTGATCGAGTAAATATAACGTTAAATCATTTATGAGATATATGTGAGAAACTAATTTAAATAGATCCTTCCTTTATAGATACACTCAAGTTATTAATTGTTTGCCACACTACAATACATATAAATTAGAACTACTCCGATACTAGAGTAAATCCGCTTTAAGGCTTACTAGAATTATCATTATAAAAATTTATGACACATAATTCTTTTGATTTTAACCAAGAAGATGACGATTTTATCGATCTGCAGCAATATTGGCTAACTCTAAAAAGGCGTTGGCTACCTGCATTAATCGTGAGTAGTTCTGTGTTTGGGATGGCAGCTTTTAATACACTTAAACAAGAACCGATTTATAGTGCAGAAGGTAAACTGCGATTTAACAGCGACCGCGTTTCTGCATTAACAGCTTTAAATAGTCAAATGGGAGAAGTTGCAGCAATCACTGGAAAAGGTAATCCTTTGGCGACAGAAGCACAGATTATTCGTTCGCGTCCCATAATTCAAAAGACTATTAGCAAGCTCAATTTAAGAGATAGTAAAGGCAAACTCTTAAAGCCTAGTGTATTGATATCAAAACTTAGGGTTAATGCCGTAGGTGATACAGATATTTTGAATCTTTCTTATGAGAGTAACGATCCACAAAAAGCTGCAGCGATTGTTAATTCTTTAATGAAAGACTATCAGGAAAATAATATTAGTACAAATACAGCAGAAGCAAGGTCAGCGCGCGAGTTCTTAAATAAACAACTACCTGAAGTAGAACAAAGATTAATCCGAGCAGAAGCAGAATTGCGTGAGTTCAAAGAGAAAAATGGAATAGTAGCTCTCGAACAAGAAGCACAAACAGGAGTTGAGGCTCTCAAGGATTTATCAGAAGAAATTGTCAAAGCCCAAGCATATCTAGGAGAAGTTACGACTCGCTCTGAGGGTCTGCAAAAGCAATTGCAATTAGAAACTCAAGAGGCTGTTGCAATCTCAACACTGAATCAGTCCCCAATAGTACAAGAAGCACTGACACAATATCAGAAAGTGCAGGATGAGCTAGCTGTTGCACAAACTCAGTTTACTAGCGAACATCCAATGGTTATAAGTTTGTTAGGAAAAGAGCAAGCTCTAAGAAATCAACTAGGAAAACGAGTCGGTCAACTTATAGATAATGGGAACTCCATATCCGAAAGAAATTTGCAAATTGGTGAAATTAAACAGAATTTAACTGCTGAATTAGTTAAATCGGAGGTAGAACGTTTAGCAGCAGCTAATCGGGTTGGGATATTAAGAAAAAACTTTATTACCCAACAAGGACGTTTGCGTAGTCTACCAAAATTGGAGCAAACACAGCGACAGTTGCAACGAAAGTTGGAGGTCGCACAGCTAACCTATACGGAACTACTAAAGAAACTGCAAGAAGTACAGGTAGTAGAAAATCGGAGTGTAGGTAATGCGACTATTATTTCCGAAGCTTTAGTTCCAGAACATCCTATATCTCCAAATATTACGCGTAACCTTTTATTGGGAGGAATCGGAGGAATTCTTCTAGGCGTCGGAACAGCTCTACTACTGGAAAGAACGGATAAATCCCTCAAGACAGTAGATAAAATTAAACAGTTACTGGATTATCCTTTACTAGGAACAATTCCAAAAACTCCTAAAACTACCAAGGGAAGTACTGATAATCAAGAAATTGAATTACCCGTATTAGACAACCCCTACTCATCAGTCACTTCAGCCTTTGAAATTCTCCAGACAAATCTAGCATTTACAGTTTCTGACAAAACTCTCAAAGTAATTGTCGTAAGCAGTTCTAATCCAAACGAAGGTAAATCCTTTGTTTCTGCAAATTTGGCAGTAACCTTATCTCAGCTAGGACGTAAAGTATTATTAGTAGATGCAGATATGCGTCGTCCTCGTCAGCATAGAATTTGGAGACGACCGAACTTAATCGGTTTAAGTAACGTCCTTGTCGGTCAATCAAAATTACAAGATACTCTTCAAAAAGCTTTACCTGCATTGGATGTGTTACTGGTAGGGAAAATTCCTCCCAACCCATTAAAATTATTGGAATCCCAGCGAATGTCTTCTTTAATTGAAGAAGCAAAAGGAAAATATGACTTTGTCATTCTTGACACTCCACCCCTAACAGCAGTTGCTGATGGACTAATGCTCAGTAAGCTAGCAGATGGAATATTATTGGTAGTACGTCCAGAAGCTGTTGACTCTGATACTGTTAAAGTTGTCAGAAACAGATTAAAGCAATCAGGTCAACAAGTTTTGGGAATGGTGGTTAATGGTGTTACCCCTAAAAATGGATCTGCTTACTACTATTACAACAAGGGTTATTATGGAGAACCAAGTAAGTCTAAGGAAAAAGTAGAAGTTTTTCAAGTTAGCAAACATTAAATACTGCGCTTCCAGAAGCTAAGTCAAAAGTATCGCACAACATAACAATTTATTCAGTTAGTCAGAACTGTCCTCTTTTGCAAGGTTTGATTGTTTTGGTAAAAGGTAAATTGCTCCGGAAATCAAAGTAAAACCTACGGAAATCCAGAAAACAACCAAAGAAGGTAACTGCCAAACTTGAGACAGAGGTGCGATTAAAAGTGCGATCGCAATTATTTGACTAACTGTTTTTAATTTTCCCCAAATATTAGCACCGGTAATAGTAGTTTTATTTGCGCGCCAACCAGCAATTGCTAGCTCCCTAGCCAAAATTAAAAATACGCCCCACGCTGGTATCTGACCCAGTTCAATTAAGGCTAATAATGGAGCTAGCACTAATAATTTATCTACCAAAGGGTCAAGAAACTTACCCAAATCGCTAACTTGGTTGAGTTTCCTGGCTAAATAACCGTCTAACCAGTCAGTTCCAGCCGCGATCAAAAAAATTATCAAACAGATCCATCTCGATTGTGGCGTTGGATTTTGTAAGCCATAAAGTATGAAGGGTATTCCAAGTAAACGTGAAAAAGTAATCCAATTGGGAAGTGTCACTCGCTTTGTTCCTATTTAATATTTTGGGCAAGAAGAAACATTTTGGGCAAGAAGAAACAACTATTTAGAAAGGTCTATATTTATCAAATATATTTGCTAAGTCGGTGAATTGTAGCACTGTGCAATATAGCACTACGTAATAAAGTTGGGACATTGGTAAATCCCAAAAGCTATGATTTATAAGCTTTTGGTCACCAGAGCCGTGTTTGTGACGTTAAGCCTAGGCACGGTCTATTATGTCCTACGAACACGCGCTTAGCCTTTGGCTGCGTCTGCGCTACCTATAGCTGCGCTACCTACGGAGCTGCTACCTACGGATCCGGAGCCGCTACCTATGGATCGGATTCGCTAATTACTTGCCCATCGCACCACATCATCTTTAGGCTCAATTTTATATAAAAGGGTAAGTTTATTTTATGCTGTTGCTGTAAAAAATAAATTATAATTTTCTTGCCCTTTCAGATTTATAAATTTATTGACGATTTTTAATAGTTAATAATAGTTTTCCTAACTAATAAGTAACAATAAATAGCCACCGTAAATAGCCACCGTTCATATTTGTAATTGCTGATGACCGAACAAACTAATTCTCAATTCCGCATTGAAACAGATTCTATGGGGGAACGCCAAATACCAAGTAACGTTTATTATGGTATCCAAACCTTACGAGCAGTAGAAAATTTTGCTATTAGCGGCATAAAGCCCCTACCCACTTATGTAGATGCTGGGATATTAATAAAAAAAGCAACAGCAATTACCAATGGAGAACTTAAATGTATCCCCCAAAATATTAGCAATGCCATTGTCCAAGCTGCGGATGAGGTCCTAAATGGTAAATTTCGCGATCAGTTTGTTGTAGACATATATCAAGCTGGCGCAGGGACTTCCCATCATATGAATATTAATGAAGTTCTGGCAAATCGAGGTTTAGAAATTCTTGGTTTCGCAAAAGGAGAATATAAGTGCCTCAACCCGAATGACCACGTCAACTACGGACAATCTACCAATGATGTTATTCCCACCGCAATCCGTATAGGTAGCTTACTGGCATTATCAAAAACTCTACATCCAGCTTTGGAGAATGCGATCGCGATTTTAGAATCAAAAGCAGAAGAATTTCAAGAAATAGTCAGATCTGGTAGAACCCACATGCAAGACGCAGTACCGGTGCGTTTGGGCGAAAATTTTCGTGCTTGGGCGCAAATTATTACGGAACATCAAAACCGGATTTATACTGCCTCAGGAGATCTAATGGTACTAGGTTTAGGAGGTAGTGCCACAGGTACGGGGTTAAACACCCATCCCCATTATCGAGCCCGAGTAGTAGAAGTTTTATCAGAAATTCTTGACATGCCTTTAACTCCTGCTTCCCATCCTATGGCAGCAATGCAAAGTATGGGTTGCTTTGTGAATGTATCTGGCTGTTTGCGTAATTTAGCCCAAGACCTAGTAAAAATTTCCCACGATCTACGTTTGATGGATTCCGGACCAAAAACTGGTCTGAAAGAAATCCAATTACCTCCCGTGCAGCCCGGTTCATCTATAATGCCCGGAAAATACAACCCAGTAATGGCAGAGATGACTTCAATGGTATGTTTTCAGGTCATGGGTTATGACAATGCGATCGTTTTAGCAGGGCAAGCAGGACAGCTAGAACTCAACGTAATGATGCCATTAATCGCTTATAATTTGATCCACAGTATTGAAATTCTTGGTAATACTATTGCTAGCCTTACCGAAAGGTGTATTAAAAATATAAGTGCTATGCCTCAGCGTTGTTTGGAATATGCAGAAGGTAGTTTAGCTTTAGTTACTGCACTCAATACTCATATTGGATATCTAAATGCTGCTGAAGTTGCAAAGGAATCTCTATCAACTGGAAAATCCTTGCGGCAAATTGTCTTAGAAAAAGGTTTATTGAGTGAAGTAGAGCTAGAAAAAGTATTGAATCTCGAAAAAATGAGTCAAATAGTCCCTTTAGTTGATAGGGATTAGGAATTGGTGATATCAGGAATAATATGCGAAGAGCAGAAGATCAGTAATTGGTCCCTAACTGTTGATCTAGATATTTATTCTTCCCGTCACAAGTCCTATATCCTATTCTTCTTTTTCACCCTTCGGAAAAAATTTCTAATTTCAATAAAATTATGTAACTATACGGGAAAGCTTATGGGACTATTGTAAAGCAGTACTGTAGGCTTTGAAATAGTTTAAAAGTAACGACATATGTCTGCACAGCACCGGCAAAATTATGCAATATCACCACCGAAGAAGAAAGCCAGTGACAACCTAAAATGGTTTTGCTCTGGTGCCTTACTTTGTTGTTCTGTTTTAGGAGGTATAACCGCCTGTCAAAACAGTAATTCATCTATAAATGATTCCACTCCACAACCTGCCAATTCTGTAACTAGCAAACCTTCAACTCTTACATCTTCTCAGGTTAAATTTGGAGAAAAACCTTTACCAAGAACTGTTGTTCAAAGTTCAACACCCAAAAGTAGTCGTGAAGCGATCGCACAAAATACAGCTAAGCCAAATTCAGAAAATCATTCTGATTCGAGATTGAAAACTCCTATCTTTCCTTCAATTGATCGAAATAATATATCTAATGCGACCCGAGCACTAGATGCTCCAGACTATAGTTTTCCCACCAAAGCACCCCATGTTTTAGAAGGAAAGACAAATCCCAAAGAAAAAATAAAACCAGCCAAAGAGGAATTAGATATCAGCCCCCAAGAAAATATCAGTCCCCAAGAAGAAAATAGTACGACTCAAAAACAAACCAATAAACAAGAAACTGGTAAACAAAAAACTAAGAAACAAGAAAAATTAATCAAAGCAATTTCTAAAGTTAAGACACCACAAATATTTAGTAGCCAGCAGTTGGGCTTTAGCTTTAAATATCCCAAGGGTTATGTAGTCAATAAGGGTCAGAATAAACCTAGTATTGAACCTGGTACAGTACAGCAACGAATAGATGTATGGAGTAAGATTGATTATCAAGCAATTAAATCTGGTAAATTTCAGGGTTCCGAATTACCAGCAAATGTGAGCATTTCCATCGAAGAAAATCCCAAACGTCTTAATGCCAGCGAATGGTTGAAAGAAAACAAAGATGAGTTTGGTACCACTCAAAATCAAGTAAAGCAATTCATTGCAGGTCAAGAAGCTGTTATCTTTCATTCCAGTGGTTTATATGAGGCTCAAAATATTGTCCTACCGAACCAAAATGGTAACAAAGTAATCGTAATTAGCCATTCCCAAAATCACAATTACTCAAATAGAGATTACGAAAAAGTATTTGAGCAAGTAGTTTCTAGCTTTGAACTTCGCAAACATCAATAGTCATCAAAAATACTCATAAAAATGTTAATTTCATGTATTTATATCAACAATTATGTTAGCAAATCAAACTAACCAGCAAGTTCAACTAATAGTTGATTCGTAATTTTAAAAATTCAATATGCCCTGGAGAAAATATTTTCAAATAGGCATCCCAAAATGGTCTTAGCCGAATATTTTTGATTTTTCTCTGCTAGACTTACCTATGTTCCACATTTAAAACTGTTACGTACTTCCTTCTTTAGAGTTTGCGAATAATTTAGGATCGCTATATGCAATCACCATCTGTCAGTTTAATCCGTGCTAATTCGTATCGTAGAGAAGTGTTGAGAAATTCTTTAGAAACATTGCTCGAGCCTCTTGGGGGCATAGCAGGATTTGTCAAGCCGGGACAAAAAGTTCTTCTGAAACCTAATTTACTTACCGGTTCGCGTCCAACGAAAGAATGTACTACCCGAACAGAATTAGTATACGTGGTAGCACAGATGGTAATGGAAGCTGGAGGTAAGCCATTTTTAGGAGATAGTCCCGCTTTTGGTTCGGCAAAGGGGGTAGCGATCGCGAACGGTTATCAATCAATTTTAGAAGATCTCAAGTTACCAATCGTAGAATTTCATGGCAAGCGTTATCAGGTAGTTAATAAAGAGTTTAATCACTTACTGTTGTCCAAAGAAGCAATGGAAGCAGATGTTGTAATTAATTTGCCCAAAATAAAATCTCACGTTCAGTTGGTATTAACTTTAGGCGTAAAAAATTTGTTTGGTTGTGTACCAGGAAAGATGAAAGCTTGGTGGCATCTCGAAGCGGGAAAAGATGTGAGCCGCTTTAGTAGTATGTTGGTAGAGACAGCTAAAGCTGTCAATCCAAACCTAACTATAGTTGATGGAATTATCGGTCACCAAGGGAATGGACCAAGCGGTGGTGAACCTCGCCATCTAGGAATTTTAGGCGCATCTGCAAATATATTTGCTTTAGACAGAACCTTAGTGGAAATACTAAAGGTTTCTCCAGATAAAGTTCCAACTATTAATGCATCGATGCGATTGGGAATTTGTCCATCACTTGCTGAAATTAATTTCCCTCACTTACATCCAGAAGTATTGCAAGTAGATGATTGGCTACTGCCAGATAGACTAGTACCTATAGATTTTCGTATGCCTCGTCTCATTAGATCCACCTTCAAGCATCTCTACATTCGATTTATTAAAGAACCAATGAGCGCATATGCAAAAAATTAGTTGTAATTTGAGTGGGATATATGACAATTAACGCAAAGTTTGTTACAACAGTCAGGAAAATAGCAAAGTAAGCTATAAATACCCTCCGATTGCTTAACTAGACCGCCCTATATTAGCGGCGGTTTTTTATCAGTACTTACTAGTGTTGGCATTTATTAAGTTTATATTTTTTATTTCATTAAAATAGTCATATATCTAATTAGTTGGTTAAAGATAGATTTACTTGAACTAATGACTCATGACCAAAATTAATTATGTGAATTGCTTAATTATGTGAATTAATGTAGTTCAAACCGGAACTAAATATATCTCAAACACTTAGAAAGTTAACAAAGTTAAAGTTCCGGGAGCATATTAAATGAATATTTTGACATTTTTCGCTTAAGATATACCTTAAATTAGCTTAATACTCGCAAAAAATACTACATCAGACAATCAAAATTAAAGATTCACATCTCCGATTTATCAGCAATTTTCGATCTCACGCTTTTGCAATCTGCTGATAGGATTTTATATTTATATAAATTAAATTTGTTATGAGGCCAAATTATCTTGGCCTATTAAAAATAATATTTTTATCTTCAAATTATCAACCTTGACTCTATCAATATATATATTGACAAAATTGATATTTATTGGGTCTAGAGAAAAGTATCTATCAATCGACATCACTATCCAAAATGCTTTGGAAAATATAAATAAATATCGACTAAATGTTATTTGTTCATTTTATTAAAAATTTTAAGTTAAACTACTTGTATCTCACTACAACTGAAACACATATCTGTATTTTTTCGGTATATAAACGCTGTTAAAAAAGTTTTATAACTATATTAGCCCATAGTATTTTATGCTTGAGTGCAAGCACTGATTTAGCAATTGAATATCTTATTAGCACTCAGTGTATTCGCGGTATATATAACCTGTATTATAATTAGTATTTATAAGCTATAACCCTTATGTGTCAAGAAATTCAATATTTTGACTATTTAAAAATATTCATTATTTCATTGGTATTTACTAAATACCATTAGTGACAAATGTGTTTTTTTATGCCATTCATTATAAAGATGAATGACGTAATCATTACACCACGTGTTGAGAGGTCTTGCTAGATTGATAACAAGTCGTATTGGGTATTATTTGATTTTTTTGTTTGTATCAACAGTTGCTAATATAAATTAAAATGTTAAGTAAATTAAAAATACTCTCAATATTAGCGATTAATGTATGTCTTAATTTCAAGAAAATAGCTAAAATAGGAATAAGACTCTTGAGTAAAGAGTTGAGATAAAACTGATATATCAAAACTAGATTTTTTATGGACTCAAATAGTCAGTCTTCCAATTCTGTCGACCCACACTCAATTCGGGTAGTAGACGTTTTGGGAGCTGCAATTGCTCTACTAACTTTGGCAACACCCCTGTTTATTATCGGCAACTATTCTCAAAGTCCTGTTCTGAATCAGCAGTCGGTGACCTACAATCCTAGCAATAGATAAACTTGAAGTGATTTTTTCAACTTTTGATGAGTGTTAAAGTGATAAAAATACCCTTCAATACAGAAAACCGCATTTTGCATTAAAGGTAGTGTATGTAGCCAACTGAATATAAAACAATTTTTTTGGAAAATAATTCTGAATTTAAATACTCATTGATTGAGTAAAAATATAATTGTTGACCTCAGAATCAACTATCTGCAAAAATATTCTACTGTTTGATGAACACAAATTTTATTTATTTGTGTCTACAGAGGGAAGATTGTTTGTCGGAAGTACTTAACAGGAAACTTCTGGTTAAACAATCTTCCTTCATTCCCATTCAACAACAAAATAAGAAAAAGAATCTTGATTAGTAGTATTCAGTATTTTGATCGTTTTTGCTGAAAACTATTGCCCTAGTTTCAGCAGTAACTAATCACTAAAAAATCATGCATTTATAGAAATATAGCGCTACTTAATTAGGGTCGAATATTTATGAATGCTAAAGCTATGAGTAGTAAATTTTTGGTCGCCTTACGGGCGCGCACGGTCTATTATGTCCTACGGACACGCGCTTAGCCTTTGACTGGGCTACCTACGGATCTGCTAACGAATTGCGCGTAGCGCCATATGACCCCACAGGTAAGTCTATGATATCTGGCACTAATATATTGTTAAGTTGTTTGCAGCTAAACCTAAAAAGCTTTGTTGCGAGCTAGTGAACGATGCATATCTCCTATTGTAAGGCAGCTACGCCGAGTTTAATATTGGTGAGTCGAACGGGTCAAACGAACACTGTCCGCAAATTCTTCCTTTGCAATGATGGTTATAGCGTTTTCACTTGAATCAAATTCCCAAACTTAGAGACAGGTTAGTGTTGCGCGATCGCTAGATTAAAATTTAGTTAGAGGGGTCTATATCCTGCAGACACGATTTCCTAACAATGAAGGCGTTTCTACAGACTGTACTGTACTCAAGTGTGAGATTACAAAAAGCTAAATCTTATTCACGGAGATTGTATTTTGTTGTGCTTACAGCCTACCGAGCTAATGATATGGTACGACACTATTAGGTTAGGACATTGCTGAAAGCTCAAACCAATTAGTAATAAAATGTATGGTGTGCTGACGCCCCACAAGGCTGGGCATTAACGTCATACGTGCGTCTATTTTGACTTTCAAGTTGCCCTTAGGGCTATATGTGCCGACGGATGCTGTGAGCAAAGGAGGGCGCGTAAACTTACATGGCCCATTATTCTGCGATAAATATTTAGCTTGGGAAGTTTGTACTCCAGAAAGGTAAAGCGACAACCCGCTATTAAATCTGAATTGTTAATTAGTTTAATTTTGATTGAGTAAACAAAATCCCACAACCGAGAGGAGGTGGGACAAATAAAAAAGATTATCAAAAGTTACATTTGATCTAATTGTTTGCGTAATGCTTCCAACTCAGCATCAACAACTTCGTTAGGTTGATTACTGGATTGATTACTGGATTGATTACTGGATTGATTACTGGATTGATTATTGTTTTGAGAGGTATTTCCTTGCTCTGGTAGTTGAGGTTGTTTAGGTGAAGCACCAGAAAGTTGTAGTTTCATTGCAGCCAACTCATCATCGATATCGCTCCCAGCTTCCAATTGGGCAAATTGGCTTTCTAAATCAGCACCGGTCAATTCTGCTGCCGATTGAGCGCGAGCTTCTTGGATCATGACTTTTTCTTCCATCCGCTCGAATGCTGCTGCTGCACTGCTAGTATTCATACCACCAACAATACCTTCAAGCTGTTCTTGAGCTTTGGCGGCTCTACTGCGAGCTTTAAGCATTTCTTTCTTGGTTTTTGCCTCAGAAATCTTGCTTTCTAGCTGAATCAAACTGCGCTTGAGATTTTCTACCGTCGCACTTTGTTGGTCCAAAGTACCTTTCAAAGCATTAGCATTTTCGTCAAAACTTTTCTTGCGTTGCAAAGCTTGACGTGCAAGGTTCTCATCACCTTTTTGTAAGGCTAGTTGAGCATTACGCTGCCATTTAATCACTTCATTGTTAGCATCGTTATATTGTTTTTCTGTTCGTTTTTGGGCAGCAATTGCTTGCGCTACGCCTTGACGTAGCTTGACTAAATCTTCCTGCATTTCCAGAAGAGCTTGTTCTAGAATTTTTTCAGGATCTTCAGCTTTAGCAACTAAATCATTAAGGTTTGCACTAACTACTCGTTTAAGACGATCAAATAATCCCATAATTTTTACTTTTCCTGTTTAGATTTACGCGCTGTATAGAACCGCGAGATTTTTTACGATTTAATAACTACTAATTCAAATGTAATTTTTTCTGTCTATACCCCTACCTCCAGGATAAAACTTTATTCTTAAGATATTCTGAACGATTGGTAATTGCCCAATATTAATAATTCTAGCTTTCAGGATTCTAGCTTTGAGATCAATTAGATTGGAACAAACCCCTTAGGTCGAAATCAGCTTATCTTTCATTGTTTTTATCCATTCCATCTGCAAGTTGCTGTTTCATTGCTGTTAATTCCGAATCAATTTCTTTACTTTTCTCTAGAGCCGCAAATTTTTGTTCTAATTCATTATTTCCACCAACAGAAGCAGCTTCTGATTGAGCTTCTATTCCTAAAATCTTCTCTTCCATACGTTCAAAAGCACTTTGTTCGCCAGTTAGATCGCCCAACATTTCTTGAAGCCGATAGGAAGCTTGGGCTGAACGAGCACGGGCGATATACATATCCTTCTTAGTTTTTGCCTCAGAAATCTTTATTTCCAAGCTTTGCATATTTTTTTTCAGCTTTGCTACCACCGTTTTTTGAGAATCTATATGATTAAATAATTCTTTAGCTGTATCTTGATAAGCTTTGCGCTTTGTCAGGGCTTCCCTTGCTAGGGATTCATTACCTTGCTGCAGTGCTAATTGGGCTCGACGATACCATTCTTCCGATGTAGATTGGGTTTGAGCGGCTTGTCTTTCTGTACGTTTTTGAGTTGCGATCGCCTGCGCTACACCTTGTCGCAATTGCACCAAATTATCCTGCATTTCTTTAACAGTTTGCTCCAGAATTTTTTCAGGATCCTCTGCCCCTTTTATTAAACTGTTGATATTAGCGCGAAGTACTCGCAGGATACGATCGATCAGCCCCATGAAAGCTCTCCAAAATTGATGAATTCGCTGTTGGCGCTAGTCTTTAACACCATACTATCCTACGATAGTCAGCATCTTGCTTACTTAACGTGGCTTATTTAATTTTTGCATTAAGCCCTTTACTTTTGAGTTCGGAGACAAGTTTTTTAGCTCTTTCTTTAGCTTTGAGAGCGCCAAGATGAATTAGTTTACCATCATCAGATACGTAAGCATCAGGAACAACTTGGCGAGCTTTAGTAACGGATTCTTCTCCTTGATTATCCACAACTACATGATAGAAACCATCAGCGCTGGGTTTGATATCTGCATCAGATTCGGTTTTTTGTGTTTCTTCAGTTGCTTGAGGTATCTCGACTTGTGTTACTGAATCATCGTTAACGGAAGATTGGGATTCATTGCTCTCAACATTAGGTTTGTTTACCGGATTTAATTCTGGTTCCAATGTTGTTGTTGGTGTGGGTTTTGGTTTAAGATTCACCACATCGTCAGGATTTTTGACCTCTGGAAATTCTTGGGTCGCTAAGTTTGGCTGTTTGGGAATAGGAGTAATTTGCGGTTGTGTCAAACTTCTACTACTACCTTTAATAAGGGAATCATCCGAGTCATTGTCAGAGTTTTGCTTGAATAATCTACCAAAACTCAGTTTTGGCAAATCACCAGGATTAGCAGCTACCCAACCAACTAAAATACAGGTGATTAGCAGCAACAACATCGAAGCGATACCCAAAGGTGTAAAAAAAATATCTGTTTTTGCTTCTGATTTTTTGCTTGATTTTTTTTCTGCAGAAAAACTTCGTAGAAGTTCTTCGGAAGATTCTAAATAGTCTTCTGGCGACTGAATAATAGTTTGGTCTTCTGTAGGGGAAGCCTGAGTTTTTTGATTCTGGGGAACTTCAGCAGCGATAATATTCCCCACTTTAGGTTTTACTTGTGACGAATTAGGCTGTTGTGAATTAACCTGTTCTGAATCAACATGCTCAGGACTAACATGCTCAGAACTTTGTTTTTCCTTGACATCACGATCAATTTCTAGTTTTTTTGTATCCCCCCTGGATAAATTTGATGGTTGTGGGTTAACCTGGGAGTGCGGAGGTACTGATGTCGTTGCTTCAATTTTGTTGACCGAAACTTGAGACTCAGCATTTGCTTCCTCTTTAGGAATATTTCCGACTTCCGGAGTTAAAGTTTGATTCGATTGTGTAGTAGGAATATCTTGTGATTGCGCCAATCCATTCGTAGTAGATGCCCAAAATTGGCTTCGATCTGGTTTTCGTTCTCTAAGACGCGTGCGTCTATATCGGGCTAGTTCTCGATCCAGTTGTACTTCTAAACTAGCTAAAGCTGCTGCTAGCTTTGGCTTAATATAATGAGTGTTTGATGATTCATTATCGCCTGTATCTGTTTTTAATTTTTGATTCATTCCCTGTGTGCCTTAAACTTAGACTGCTGAATTTAAACAATTGAAAAATATAAAATCAAACTTGAATATAAAATAAAAAATAATTTCAATAAAATACTTTTATGCCTATTTAGCACGAAAATTATCATAAAAATATTACAAAAACATTGCACGAACACTTTATTTTTTTGAATTAGAACCGGCAGAATGTCTTTTAAGTCTGTTAATAATATCTTAGATGTTCTGAAAAATCAGGCAAAATGGCAAGAAGATCCTTTTCAGAATTTGCTAGATAGTTGGTCGCAAATTGTAGGTAAGGTAGTTGCTACCCATACTCAACCCTTATACATTAAGCAGGGAATATTATGGGTTGCGACTTCCAGTGCTGCTTGGGCGCAGAATTTGACATTCGAACGACAAAACTTGCTTGTCAAGTTAAATGACTTGTCACTCGCTCCTCTGTTAGATATTCGTTTCTCCACTTCAGGGTGGAAACGTCAAAAGAAACATAATGAAGTTAATCAAAATCTATCACCTTCTCATCATCCCAGTTACATTGGTCGCCAAATAAAATTAGAGTCCAGTACAAAACCTAAGAAAGATAATCCCCAAAAAGTTTTTCAGGATTGGGGAACAACAATAAAAATGCGATCGCGTGGTTTGTCCCTCTGTCCTCAATGTAATTGTCCCACTCCACCAGGGGAATTAAAGCGTTGGGAGGTTTGTTTTTTGTGTGCAGCAAAAAGAGCAAAAAGATAATAGCTTGGCGTGTAGTGCACCTTATTTACTCATAAAGTGCTGTAAATGGAACCAATTCCTACTTTGTCAATTCCAACAAAAAACAATATTAAAACTTACCGCGCCCTTCGGGCTGTTCGTGGCGCAATGCCTACGGCATGCTACGCTAGCAGCCGCGCGTCTTTCATAGTCAGAAGTCAGAAGTCAGAAGTCAGAAGGGCGCGGTAACTGATTTAGCAGACATGACATCAATTAAACTTCATGTAATATAACCGTAAGCAAAGATGTAGGCTGATTAATATTACTAGTAATTTATCAGAGTAAATAAATAATTTAGAGCTTTTCAATCTATAAAGATATCAACAGGTGTTTAAGACATAGACTCTAACTTTCAGCAATATTTTAATTAAGACTTAATTAAAGACCTAAATTAAACATACCAAATAATTACATATATTTAGCTATCAAAATATTCATATAGCTTATTAAGCTTCAGTACTACTACTGAACAGCTTTCAAGTACTATGTCATAAAATTGTATAGTTAACATATACATTAGTAAGTTTATCTAGATTAATTATTTCTGCAAATACTTAAATATTTTACGACTTCAATTGTAGGACATAATACATTAAAGTAATTCTATGAAATAATTATTATTTGATATATTCAAGTAATAATCTACAGCAAAAATTTTACTTTTTCAATAATTTTTAATTTTTGTACTAATGAATAAACTCAACATTTATTATTTGTTATCACATATATTTAATAACAAATATTATTAGTTTATCTAGACTTTTTATAAGCCTATAAATTATTTGAAGATTAGATTTTAGTGGATATTTCAAGATTCTCTTTAAGAGATAATCCCTGAATAAATCTGTAAAATATACCATTTCATTCAGTAGTAAAATAGAAAAATTAAATCATAAAAAAAAAACCTATAAATCAGCAGATAAAAGTCATAAATGTATGACTGGAGACATCTATCCATGAATTTAAAATATATAAAAAAATGGTTTAAATTTACTTCAAACCTAAGTATTTTAATTTTGTCCTTCGTGTCAATTTCCCAGTTTAGTAGAGCTTTTGCTCAGAATTCAAAAGGTGGAATTGACTGGATTGTGGTAATAGATACTTCTGCTTCTATGCGAGGTGCAGGTGGTACAAAAAATATTTTTCCTCAAGTTAAGAGTTCTATTACTCAATTTGTTAATACTGCCAGATTAGGTGATACAGTCACTATTTATAATTTTGATAGTGACGTAACTCTACAAGCTCAAGAAATTACTATTAGAACTAATCCCGACCGGGGTAAACTCAAACAAATAATTAATAACCTCAAAGCTGATGGAATACGCACTCACACGGGTAAAGCAGTACAATATGCGCTGAAAAATTCCGCCAGATTAAACCAACGCCCCAATGCTGCAAATAGGACTGTGAGTATAGTTTTTCTTACTGATGGATTGGAAGATATTCGAGGGATTTCTAACCCCGTACCCATCCCTCAAAATAACCAACTTTTAAGGGAACAACAATGTAAACCTTATGTATTCTTCGTATCTTTAGGACAGACAGAACACGAAAAACAATTAAACAAATTTGCGAATCATCCAGCACTTTGTGGAAAAGGAAGGGTATTACGTGACCCCGGAGGAATACGATTAAATAAGCTGGCACACAATATTAGACCAGTATTAATAAAACCGCAAATTGATGCTAGTTTATCTGCAATTAATTTACCGCCTGTTCTGCCGGGAAAAACTATAAAATCAATCCGTATTAATAGTATTAGTAATGTTGACACTAAGGTAAATTTACAACTCAAAGATATAGAAAAAAGCGGCGTTAAATTAGTTTCACCTAGCACAGTTGACTTAATTGCTAATCAAGCAATAGCTATCCCTATAAAATTACAGATTCCAGCAAATACCAAAGGAGGTATCCGCAAGCTGCGCTTGGTATTGCAAGCAACAAATAAAGCCATTGCACCGCAAACAATTGATTTATCTTTAACTATTAAACCGCAATTATCAGTGCAGCCCAAAAAATTAGATTTTGGTTCTGTAGTTACAGGGAAAACCAGCGAAATAAAAACTTTGGTAGTTCGCAGCACAATTTCAGGAACCGCTAGCTTAAAACTGCAAGGGAATTTTCAAGATGTTTCCCTAAAACAACCTTCAGAAACTGTATCCTTAACTGTTGGAGAAACCAAAATACCTGTACAATTTAAGGCTTCCGAGAGCAGTTTTGAAGGTAAGCGTATCTTTAATGTGGTTGTGACTCCAGACGATCCGCTTGCAACTCCCCTCACTACTGAAGCGGAAATACAAGTTTTGATTCCACTAGGACGGAAAATAATCTTTTGGTCACTGTTAATATTACTACTACTTTTAATTGCTTTAACTATAATTTGCTTTATTCAACGTAAAACCCCCTGGGAATTACTTCAAGATATTCGCAGTCGCAAACATTTAGAAGGTGAATTGGAACTAATAGAACCACAACCAATATCACCGGAAGAAGAATATATCAGTCTTACCCATCAGCAGAAACCAAAAGTCAACCTGAGTGCATTAATACCAGCGATCGCAGCTACAAATTGTGATGCGGAATTAATCGTAAATTGGCAATCGGGGAAAAAATATGTATATATACGGGTTTTAGAAGGTGTAATTTTTGTCAATAATGAAAAAATAACTACATATCAACTTTACGACGAAGACACAATCGGGCTTGGTAACGTGAAGCTGCGATTTAACTGGCTCGGAAACCAAAGGCCCTATGAACCAAACAGTGGGCTAGAAAACTTTTGACTTTTAACTAATAACTAAAATTAGAGGAAATTAAATGCCGCGTCCCACAGTTGTTTTTCGCCCCACTGTTGTCATTGGGCTAGGAGGTACTGGTTATGAAGTCGTACTCAAACTAAAAAAGCGATTTATTGATGTTTATGGCTACGTACCAGAAATTATTCGCTTTATTTCTATTGATACAACCGAAAATATTCAAAGTCGAGAAAAAACACCTGATGGCACTAAAGTTATTTTAGAACCTAATGAACTTTATGCGATTTCAGTGGCAAATCCATTACCGTTAACCCGCAACGATCATATTGACGAATGGTGGCCTAAAAATATTCCCACATCTAGCTTGATTAGTGGTGCGGGACAAATTCGAGCGCGAGGACGACTAGCATTTTTTGCCAAGGTGGGCGATATTAACGGTTTGATAAGTCAAGCAATAAATGCTGTACGGGAGATTCGCACTAGCAAACAAGCATTTTCAGATAACTTTCAAGTTTCTAACCGTGATGGTATTGAAGTTTTTATTGTTGGTAGTTTAGCCGGTGGAACTGGTAGTGGTACTTTTTTAGATGTGGCATTTCTAACACGGCAATATCTCAACAGCTTTTCCAATATTACGGGGTTATTTGTATTACCCAGAGTATTTGCCAATCTTCCTCAAACTCATTTGGTAAAATCCAACGCTTATGGCGCTCTAAAAGAGATCGAACACTTTTGGGGATTGTCTCCATCTCATCCTTTAGAAATTGATTACGGTATTACCAAAGTCAAAGCAGATCGACCTCCCTTTGATGCAGTGTTTTTGATGGACGGTATCAATAAAAATGGTACTGTAGTTAGCCGTCCGAACGACCTGCAAAATTTAATTGCTGATGGCTTATATATTCAAATTGGCTCTCAAATTGGTTTAGATGCTGCTAACGTAGCCGACAACATTCGGGCTTATTTAGCAACTGGTGAAAAAGTTCGAGGACGAAATATAAATTACTGTAGTTTTGGCTTTGCGACCCTAACTTTGCCAGTACATCAGTACAAGCGCATGAAATTAGAAGATGCACAAAAGTTACTCAAAAATGAGTTGATGGCTGCTACTACCAGTATCGATATCGGAAGTGAAATTGATCGTTTTTTACAAGATTGTAAATTGGAAGACACCACCACTATTCTAGATAGTTTAATACAGAGCGCTCGCGGCGGACAAATCAAACCAGAATTCAGAATCGGTGAAATGAAATTTGATCGTACCTCCCCACAGACGATCAAAGACCTGTACAAGCGGCAGTTAGACCAAATGGAACAACGGACTGCTAAAGATTTAGCGATGAATTTTTACCGTTTAGAACAGACTGCGACAGCTACAATATCAGCTTGGTTAGAGCGTGGTATAAATCATCCTAATGGTTTAGCTTCTACTCTGCAATTTGTAAATAATCTTGCCCATAAACTAGATGAGTTACAACAAACCGTTCAACGCAAATCAAAAGAAGCACAATCTAGTTTTTCTGCTTTAAAGTTAGAACCACAAGAAGAAAAAATTAAAGAAGTTGCAAAAGGTTGGTTCCTGAATAAAAATAATCTTCAAGCAGCTTGTCAAAGGTACAAAGAACGGACGGATCAAAAGTGGAAGATATATTTACATTGGAAGCGTTGCGATAAAGCTGCAGAACTCTGCGGTGTCTTGCGGACTAAGGTAGAGCAAATTCAGGAAAAATGCCAACGTATTCACAGCAACTTAGATAAAGTTTATCGAGATTTGGAACAAAGTTACGCTGAAGTTAGTTTGCAAGGTAATTCTGATAATCCTTTCATTCATACCATTCAGCGCATTGACTTAGAATCAAAACGCCCGAAATTTACCGGGGAAGACTTCATCCGTTGGTATCGAGAACAATCTCAAAGCTTAACTAATTGGTCTGAGAAAAAAGCTGAAGAAGTCAAAGATGACATCTTAAGTTTTATGGAGGAAACTTATCGTCCGCTCACCAGTATGAGTATTGAGCAAGTTCTGGCAGATAGCAACCCAGAAGATGCAGGAGAAGATTTACAACAACTTGGTAAACTAGCAGTTCCATTGTGGCAGTATCAAGATTCAGAAATTCCAGCCAAAAAGCAGCATATAACTACGGAATTTTATTATTACGGCGTCGAGAGTAATAACACTATTTTTAGCGATCCACCCCTTTCCAATCGGATACCTAAAGGCAAAGGTAATGTTTCTTTTGTACCCACAGGTGAACCCCACAAACTTACGCTATTTCGAGTGGAAATAGGTGTACCTTTGTTTGCTCTCAATGGTATGAAAGATATGGAGTTAGCTTACCTAGATCCAGACAAAGTCTTTAAACATTTGCACCGGGGTTGGACAAATTTAGCAAATCTAATTCCCCCGGAAGATGACGGTGGATCGCTGCGCTGGTTTGCCTTAGCCTTAGCACCTAATCCATATTCATTGATTATTAATCATAAAAGAAAATATTTTATACATACCGAACAAGCAAGAAAATTAGAAGATGGAATTTTGCTGTTGGGGAACGATCGCAGATCAGCATTCAGAGCTTTTAAGAGTAACTCGTCATTGGTTAAAGAAATTGCTGATAAGGTTGATAAAATCACCCACGAAGATCTAGAAAAAGCAAGATTTTCCTTGGAAAATTACATTAAACAGATTAACCAACTTTTGAAGAACAATAAAGTTGCCGTTCAAATTAAAGAACAGGTAGAAATGGAAATTCAAGAAATTGATGCTTACTTGGAAGATTTGGATGTGATTAGCTAGTCACGAATAAGGTAAATAAAGCTACTATCACAAATTTTATTGAAACTTTGCAAACAAGGATTCTACTTCTGAATTTAGCTGCATAGCAGCTTACTAGCATCATGCCAAAACCAACTATCCTAATTGCCCTCGACCCCCATAGCGCTGCTTTATGTGCAGCTATCGAAGGACAACTCCAACAACTTCCTACGGTTCAAAGTCACTTAATTCAAACTTATACTCTCACTTGGGATGGTCAAGTTCTTGGGTTTAGTAAGGAGTTAGATCGCTTTGCCGATGGGAGTTTCGAACTCAAATTGAAAAATCCCAAACAAGCTTCTGTATCTCAACTGAGTCAACAGTTTGAACAGGGAGCCAAGGAACTGCAAACAACTCTAATTGATTTGATTAAATCAGTTAATCAATCTCCTGAAGTGATCGCAGCGAGAAATTCCGGAGTTGATATTAGTTCTTGGTATAGAATTTACATCATGTTCTCCGCTAGCGACCCTTGGGTACGAGAACTGGTATTTGACCTATCCCGCTTGATTCATTGGCTATTTAATATCTACTTTACTGATATTCCCCATAGCCTAGAAGCTTTGTTGCTCCTACCGGGGTTATTTGCTCAAGCTAAAACTGAACATTATGCTGCTGCTTACCAACTGCTCAAAGAGTTAGACGAAAAAATGACCAAAGGAGTGGTGATTTCTGGTGCTCAAAAAAAACCACCTTTTGATAATTGCTGGTTGATCGACGAACGCATTGGAGAACTGGGAGTTAATTTGGATAGCTACGCCGATGCTTTTGCAGGTTTTTTGACCGCTGAGCCAGAAACAGGCGGATTGTTAATTGGAACCCATACAGTACGGGGAAAAATTCCAGCATATAGTACATTCGGCTATGGAGAGTTACTTTTTCCCGCACAGACAGTTATAGATCGCTTGAGTTCAACCTTAGCAGCCGATATTCTGAGCCAAGAGTTTCTACCACAAGCAAAGTTTACTCCAGAAGCACATCGTCAATTACTTTTGAATGCTAAAGAATTTGTCCTGAGTGAAGATTATAACGATGCTTTACAGCAATTAGAAAGAGACAACGGTAAACCAGTTTGGCAAGATTTTAATCCCCGACTTGATATTCGTCCCGGTAAAGTTCAAGAATATGGAATTGAATTGGAACGTGCTTATAAGCAATTTGAAGATACAAAACTTCTTTCATATAAGCGCACTCTAGAAAATTGTGGCAAAAAAACGCAAGCTAAACTAACCGAACTCTTGGATCTTAGAATTAACCAATATGTTGATGCTGTCACCAATGGCTTGCAGAAAACAGTTAGGTTATCAAACATCCTGACTAATCCTTATTTGGAGTTACAAACTGAATTTATTAGCGATCGCCCCGAAAATTTAGTTACAGAATTACGTACTGCTGAAGCATTATTAGATTCTCGATTGCACGTTGCAATTAATAAAGAAAATAGTCAAAAGCTACTCGAGCAAGTTTTCACTTTAAAATCACAACAGCAACAACTAAAAGATAACTTAACCCAAGGTAATTTAAACCAGAATAATTTAACCCAGGATAATTTAACTGATCCTAATTCGGAAACAGTTATTGAAGAATTAGATAAAATTCAGGAACAATTAAAAATAGCTGTTACTGAATATCACCAAGCTATCAATGCAGAAATCGAACAAGCCCGCCAAACTCGCCTTACTGCAATTGATGATGCTCGCGCCAAAACATACGCAGCTATAAATCAAAGACAAAAACTGCTAAATTCTTTAGAAAATCAGCATGAAACAGCTACAGATCGGTTAAATGAACTGATAACAGAAGAGAAGCGGTTTCGCTCTTTATATCTAGTTACCCTTCCTGTTGTTGTTGTTATTTTTTTGATTGGAATACTGGTTGTAACTGGTCTTTTTAGTCAATCAAAATTTTGGTCACTATTACAACATATCGGAGTCAACTTACTTAACTATCTACTTTTGGGTTTAGTCGCAACGTTGACTTACTCGGTGGTCATTTGGCTGAAATATAGCAGTGGTATTCGCCAGCATATTCAGAAAGTTCGGAAACAGGTCGAACGACTTGAAAGCAGTTTAAAGGCTACTGCTGTAGAACTACGTCATAGCTATAACGATCAACTAAAGTTAGAGTACGAACTATACGCTCAAAATATTCGCGTTGAAACCCTAAATTATCTCATTAAAATTACCAAACAAAAAACAGAAGTTTTACGCCAAACTTTGTCGAATTTATCTCGAATACATGAAAATTTAATTAACAAACGCGATCAACTCTCTACAAATTCTTCTGAAACTAGATTAGCAGTTTTAACAACCTCTGATATTGATACTTATTATCATCAGAATTTTCCATCAACCCTATCCATTAATAAATTTTCACGAGAAGAAATTAGTCGTTCTCAATCGTGGCAAATTACTGCTACAGAATTTCGCCAGCGACTGCTATCATTCTCAAAAAAACAGTTTGAAAATTTAAGTCAATTATCAATTGGAGAAGTTTTAAAATCGGATTTAATTGCAAACGAGACAGCAAATGTCCGACTGAATCAACTTTCTCATAGTGCAAAAATACTGTTGCGCCTTCAAGATAGTGACGCTCATTTAAATCCGACTTCTCAACCAGAAATTACCCTTTGGGTAGGAGCAAAAGATAAAGAAGAAATACTTCAGCTTTATAGCCGCTTTAGCCGTTCTATTACTCCCATTGTTGCGGAAAATGAAGGCAGTTTGCGGGTTTTGGTACGTTCTTTAGGTTTTCCGGTGTATTTCCTCAGTCAAATAGAGTTTTATCGAGACTGCTATGAGCGCAATCATCAAGAACCATCGGAACAAGATAATAATATTCCCGATTTAATTCCTGAAGAAATTAGTTCTAGTGGAGAATTAAATGGGGCTTATGATACTCTGCTGTTAGCCATTGCTCTTGAGCTAGTGTCTCAAAATGCTCGGGATAATTATCAGTTTAATAATCAACCTCTTGGGAAAGAAAGAGAAAAAATTGCTTCAGCTTTAACAACTGAGTTTACTCACCAAGAACTATATGGAGAACTCAAAGAACGCATAGAATCTTTTGAAAATCACCTAATTTACCAGCAATTAGAGAAATTGGAAAAATCTGCGAAAGATTTAACGCATTACGAACGCAAACGCATAACACAACTATTATCGAATTACAACCCATTGAATTAATCCTTAACTAATTCAAAATCTAAGCCACTAATGTTCTTTTAGAAGATAAAAACTGAAGTAGGTGGAATATATTGGGCTTGATATTTTCATAGCCTCCAAAATCCTTTTACCTGTAGCAGATTACTAGAAAAAACCTTGCAGATATTATCTCAAGGTATAAGAAAAGAAGTAACACAAACTGAAGTACACCCGATCGCTCTTGCAAAATCCATAAGATAATTGAGCTATTATAAATCTATTCAAAAAGTATGTTTTTTTTTGAAAAGTCATTTTTATCGACTGATGTTCCTAAAACTAGGGGATCTAAAATTTTATATTTATAGTTGATCCCCAATTATTTTGAGCTATTATTCATATATTTCATACCGTAACTATTTAATTACTTTAGCTCTCCTTTTGTATCAACTTCTTAACATAAAAATTTAAAAATATAACACAAATATAAAAAAAAAGTAAAGTTACCTTTTTAATAGAAAAGGCTATAAACAAGATGAAACAATGGTTTGTAGCTGAATTCTGTATTTGTATCTAAGAGCAAAATAAAATTATGTTAGTTAGCCTATTTCGGCATTGAATATGAAAGCCATCAAATTCTTAGCTTCTTCCTGCAGATACTGTCGATATTACAGACCTGAAGGAAGGCGGGGTGGAGCCTGTCAACAATTGGGAGCGCCTGTAAAGGGAAATTGGAAATCTTGTTCTCTTTCCTTACCACCATTTGCACCTTCATGGGAAAGATTGGAAGACGTTTGGAACTTGGCAGATGCAACTCCTGTTTTGGGTTCAGACTTGAGTCAAGTTGAGCTTACTAGTGCAGAAAATAAAGTTGCTTGAATTAAACATAGATGCCAATAAATAAAGCTTGCCAAGTTTATTTGCTTTAACTTGATAAACAGGATCGAACTAAAATATTTGAGCAGTTTGAGATGGAAATTAAAGTAAATAGATAGCTTAGTCTTTCACCCGAACCATATGAATTTCAAATAATTTGCTTTGCAATATTTGAAATCTATTTTGTGAAAAATGTAAATATTGAAAATCAGCCAAAATTTACTAGTTCCACAAGGATCTAGAAAAATAAATTCTTTTTTAATATTTTTGGGTTCTGTTCTAAATCTTGTAACTGAATGTTGTAAGTTAAAATTTGGTTGATAAAAAACTGTCCCTTATTACTCTAGGGGACAATTTTTGTGAAATTAAAGTAACCGAATTAAGGTAACCAAGGATATTGATGAAAATTGGGCGACCGCTTTTCTAGAAAAGCCTGCTTCCCTTCACTTCCTTCTTCTGTCATGTAGTAAAGTAAAGTCGCATTCCCCGCTAATTCTTGTAAGCCAGCTTGTCCGTCACAATCAGCATTGAATGCTGCTTTCAGGCAACGAATAGCGATTGGGCTTTTTTCTAAAACCTCTTTTGCCCATTGAATTCCTTCTATTTCTAACTGCTCAACTGGTACAACTGTGTTAACTAAGCCCATTTCCAAGGCTTGTTGAGCGCTGTACTGACGGCAGAGAAACCAAATTTCGCGAGCTTTTTTTTGTCCGACGATTCGCGCCAGGTAGCTAGCGCCAAAACCGCCGTCGAAACTACCAACTTTTGGTCCTGTTTGTCCAAAGATGGCATTATCTGCAGCAATAGTTAAGTCGCAAATTAAGTGCAACACATGTCCGCCACCAATTGCATATCCTGCAACTAGAGCGATTACAACTTTGGGCATGGAACGAATTAAGCGTTGTAAATCTAGGACGTTTAGACGGGGAATGCCGTTATCATCGACGTAGCCAGCCTTTCCACGTACACTTTGATCGCCACCCGCACAAAAAGCATATTTACCGTCAGTATGTGGCCCATAACCAGTTAATAACACAACTCCAATTTTGATATCTTCGCGAGCATCGCAAAAAGCATCATACAGTTCAAAAACTGTCTGAGGACGAAAAGCATTACGCTTGTGGGGGCGGTTAATAGTTATTTTTGCGATACCACCCATTTTTTCATAGACGATATCTTCGTAGGTTTTGACTGTTTGCCAGTTAATCTGCATTTAAATAGATCGCTAATCTTTTTTAACATTAGCGATATTACTACGGTGGCCATTTATTAAGCCAATCCTATCCAGAGTTTCTTGAGAAAAGTTGTTTTAAACATGGTGCTTATTTCAAAAAGTAGATGCCCAAAAAACTCTCAAATATCTCCGAACTGGCAACATATAGCAGAATTATGGGCTGTCGCGCACGTACCTAACGCTCTACTGGCAGAAGTCAGAAGACAGGAGCCAGGAATGTAATGCTCTTTATAAATGACTTTCAGCTTTTGAACTATACCTCACTTACTTGCAATCTGCTACGAAATGATATTTATTGCCACCTCTACCGGCAGCTAAAAGTATTACATCAAAGAAAATTTAACTTATTTTTTATATTTTTTAAATATTAAATTAACCTGATTTTAGCTTTACTTGGATAACTAGTAATGGTAGTCCTACTTACAAAAAATAAATTTTGGGTTGGTTGCTAGATATTTGCCATATCACAATTTTTATCTTTAGTAAGATTGCTTTTCTACAAGGATTTCGGTGAAAGCGCAGGCAATTTTTGCAAACTTTTAATGGGTCATACCGCGATCTGCCTAGATGATAAAGTAACTGTGTCAATTATTTTACATATTGGACAAAGTTATTTTTTATGACTATACCTTAAAAAATTAGAACGAACTAAAACATGCAAACACTTCCATCCCTCGATAATGTAAATTCTGTTGAGTTGACAGGAGATAATATCTATCAAATTCTTTGGGAAAACGATGAAAATCAATTCTCTGTGAGTCCTCGCAATCAGAATGGAGAGTGGGAAAATCCAAATGCCGATATTTTGTTGGATGAACAGGTAAAAGCCAATGGGAGTCGGGAAATAGATTTAGCCACAAATTCCTTATTTTACCGGGTTAACGAAGAGAAACTATTTGATGAAAATCGAACCTATGTTAGTTTCATTAGTCTGTTGGATAATTATGCTATCCGTTCTGTTGATCCAGAATTTACAGACGAACAAGAGGAAGCAGAGCAACAACAGTTTATATCTTTAATTCTCAAAACTAAACCTATTCAGTTAGCGCTAAGGTACATCAACCAAGAATTTGGTGAAAATCTTTCAGAGCAACAATTTGCTTCCAAACTAAGCCGTATCTGGTTTGAACTTTACACCAATTACTTCAGGGGTAGAACAACTGAATTTGCTTCCGGTTTTGAGCATGTATTTGTTGGTGAAGGGAAATATGATATCGATGCAGGTAATAAGAAGGAATCCCTGGGTAAAATTTCTGGCTATCATTCTTGGGTAAAATTCTACCTTGACGAACAAAATCAACGGGTAAACTATTTGGGCTACAAATATGATTTGCAAGGACAAGAAGGACCACAAAACCCCAATGTTGTGACCCTACAACAATTGCAAACAGTCACGGATATGCGCGGTAATGTTGTCGCTAAACTTTTTAAGAAAAAAGGTGGTTTTTTTGTTGGACCTAGTCCGGAATGTGAAATTGCGATCGCAACCGTTGTCTACTATGAAAGTGTTTACGGTCGAGTTCGACGTGACAAACGGCGAGTAAATATTAATGGGGCAAATTACGATTTAGTTCTTTATCGCAATATCAACCCCAACGGTAGTCGAGGAGAGATGATTCGTTCATTCTTCCCCATATTTCTCAGTCTTGAGGATCAAGGAGGAGGACAAAATCAAGAATCGGAAATGGATCCTCCTCGTATTGTCCCAATAGATGAAATTCTTACCAATGACACTTCTGTTAGGATCGTGCGAGCATTACCTAACCCTGCAGGAAAAGATAAAGGTAAGGAGTGGGTTGAATTACAAAACACAGGCGATGAGGCAATTAACCTCACGGGCTGGCAAATGGAAGATAGGATCGGACGTCCTCAAGCGTTAAGTGGAACATTACAGCCCAATGAAGTCAAGCGTTTTACTGTAAGTCGTTCCACCCCTGATTCTATGCAAATGAGTAACAAATCAGGATTAATAACTGTACGCGACCCTAACTCAAAAGAAATTACAACGGTTAGATATTCCCGTGCTTCCTCAGGGACAATAATAGAGTTCGCGTAATCAATTTCTGTAGGGTGCGGTGCGTGTTTGCTTACAAGAAAATATATTTTTTGGGTTACCTTTATCACTTCGCCGTAATGCACCGCCCTAAGACTAAAAGGTTAACACGGGATTTATGACCAATAGATAGCGGGAAGCTGAAAAAGACATTACTTCTCGTTATCGCTGTTAAAATGCTGGTGATTCAATCAGGTACCAGCTGACGACTAATTTTTAAACAAGATAATTCAAATAGCTCATCAGGAATGAGATTTTCGATCTTCATGTCCCCAACCTTTAAGACCTAAGAAAGCTTTAATTCTTGGTTTGAGCTTGACTGTACGAATCGAATTATCAATATCTCCAGCAATATAAACTGTATTTTTAGCGAGGGTAATTCCTGTAAAACTATAAGGTGGTGGTCCGCTTGGAAAACCTGGAAGACCAATTGGTAAATTCTTCTTCAAAGTAACAGTTTTTCCTGTGGCTATATTAATAGCTTTAATACTTTGGGTTCCAACATCAGCGACTACTGCTATTCCTTCAGGGTGATAAGCTACTCCTTCGGGAGAAGATAAGTTTGAAGTAATAACTTGATTTTTCCCGCTCCGGAGGTCAAGTAGTGATAGTCGATTACCCAGAGATTCTGTAACTAAGACAGTATCTTCATCTACTTGCGCTAAACCTGTTGGACAAGATAAATCGGATGCTACTACACGTCGGTCTGTGCCATTTTTGTCCAAAATTTGAGTTATTTGACCGTTACCGCAGTTAGCTACCAAAATATTACTATCTGAAAGTTCGATCGCATCATAGGGTACATTAAAACCGGTGTAGGTATTCAAAACATCTCCAGTTTCTCGATTGAGCCGCTGTACTGTGTCAGCGAACCAACTGCTAACAATTGCATTTTCTTCATTAACAGAAACATTCAGAGGATTTTGAATCGGTGTAACAATACTACGTAATGTTTGCTTGATGCGTCCGGTTTTGCGATTTAAAACCCGATAGGAATTAGTGTCTGCAACATAGAGAGAATTATTATATACCGCTATCCCACCTGGTGCTGTTAATCCCCGACTTGGGATAATTTTTCGAACTTTACCAGTTTCTGTATTAACTTCGTTGATATCACTATCGACAAAGTTACTTACATACAACAAATCGTTGGGAGCAAATGCTAAATTATCCAAGCCTGGTTGCAACTGAGCAATTGATTGAGTTTGACCAGTTGTCCTATCAACTCGCAAAACTTGACCAGTTGCTGTGTCCAGCGCAAATAGCTCCCCTTTTGAATTAAATTTAACAGCAATTGGATTCACTAATCCTGTGGTGACTTGTTCGCTGACGCCAGTATCAACGTTAATTTTGATGATTTCACCCGTAAATTGACCTGGACTGTAAAGTAATCCGTCAGGACCAAATGCAAAAGCATTTAACCCCGGTTTGTTTAAAACTAAACGCGGGGGATTCACTCCCATGAGGTCAATTTCAAAAAGTCCTGTAGCATTTGGACTCAAACTTTGAGCAACAAAAACCCGACCATCTTGGTTTTGAGCGATTGGATCGACCAGTGGTATGTCTGAAGCTAGGATTGCAAGATCGCCTGTATTTAAATTGAAGCTTCTGACTTTACCTTCAAGCAATGATGTATAAAAGACATCTCCATTGGCTGTAAAAAAGAAATCGTCAGCCTGACCTTGGGGGCGATCAATTAATACATCAAGTTTTCCAGTTTCAATATCAACCCGATATATTCTTTGTCCAGCTACACTTCCTACATATAATTGTCCGTTACTATCAAAATTTAAACCATTCAATCCTTTGAAGGGTGAAGGTGGTACCAGGGTTTTTGGAACTGCTAGAGCTTCACCGACACTTAGTAGACAAAAGCTACTTGTTAACAGAAACTTCCATAGAATATTTTTCTTGAAACTGAAACCTTTCATATTCAGACTTTACTAATAGGTGAGTACTTGTGGAAAAGCCTTGTGCTTATCATCAACACGAAATTAATAAAACTCACTTTTCTCTAATAATTAATAGGTTTATGGTATTTAAACTTATTTATTTGTTTGATTTTTATTTGTTGAATTTTCGATAGGGTTGGATTTTGGTTTTATCAATAAACTTCCCAACAGAATAATTACTGAACAAAGAGTAACTATCGGTACAACTGGTAAAAAACCAAAAGTCAAACTTGCTGGGATTAACTTTAATTGAAAACTAAGTAATACTGCCTCCCCTATGAGAATGGAAATTATACAACTTAGGGGGTTGATATTTCTCCCATACAAAGCAGCAATAACCGTAGGAAACAAAACAGCCAAACCAGTAAAAGCTTGAGTTGCAATCGCAGCAATAGTAGCAGGTGGATTATAAGCAATGATTAATCCAATAATTGCCAAAATTACAATTAATATCCGTCCAACTAAAGTTTGCTCCGATAAGCTTGCACTGGGACGCAAGTAAGAAATGTATACATCCCTCGTTAACATGGAACTTAAAGCTAGAAGCTGGGAATCCAATGTTGACATAAATGCTGCTAATGCTCCCACCATAACGAATGAAGCGATCCAAGCAGGAGTATATTCTGCCAACATCATTGGTAAAACTTGGTCTGTTGCTTTTCCTGCTAGATCGGGAAAGGGAATATGTGCCCAAACCCCAATTAGTACGGGACAAATAAACATGGTTGCTGTTATCAAAGGATATAAAACAGCAGAAACCTTCAAAGATGTTGGTGTTTTGGGGATATAAAAGCGCATAAACATTTGGGGAAACATGGGTACGCTCAGAACCCACAAAAGCATATAGCTAAACCATTTGGGTTTTGTGAAAAAGTTATTGATACCCTGTCGGGAAAAAAGCTCTGGTACTTGTTGATAAACTGTGCTGTTTGCTGCACCGATCCCACCCAAATTATTGGCGACAGCAAACACCGCTAAAATCATCAACACAAACATTAGAACACCCTGCAAAACATCTGTTAATGCAACACTTCTCATACCCCCAGTAAATACATATAAGACGATTGTCACAGTTAAAACAGTTGCACCAACAAAATAAGGAATTTGTCCGCCAGTTAAATTTTCCAGAAGATACCCCGCACCAATTGGTTGCAACGTTAAATAAGGTAATGTAAAAATCGTCATTACCACCAGAAAAATCACTTTCAAAGTTTGACTTCCTAGACGCTCCGCAATTAACTCTGAGGGAGTAATAAAACCTTTTTCCCTACCTAAGAGCCAGACTTTATAACCAATAAAATAAAACGACACAGCAACTAAAGCTGTTCCAAAAGCCATCATGGGATAGTAGCTGATTCCCACCCGATAACCTGCACCAGCAAAACCTAAAAAAGTAAAAGCACTAAAGTTAGTTGCTATTAGAGTAAAGAATAAAACGATTGGTCCAATATTGCGGTCGGCGAGAAAATACTCCTGTGGCGTATCATTTTGTCTCCGATAGCCAACTATCCCCACCCCAAGAGTAAACAGCAAATAAACAGCGATAAACAAATAAGGAATTAAATTTTCTACAGCCATTGGTGTAGATGATTTTCACTATCAACTACTCTTACAATAGTGCCAAAAATGGTTATAAACACCTACTACTAATTATCAGTAGAGATATGTTGGCGTTAAAAATCTTAATTACTTACACAATAGAACGCTAGTTTGATGGTGTTTTCCAAAAAATAAGGGCAAATAACAGCAAAACAAGAGAAAGAAGCATTTGTAAGCCGACAAAATATATTACCCAGGGGGGAAGATAAAACACTGATAAAGATGATTCTGGTTGCCAAGACCAAAAATCAAGGGAAAGAAAAAAAATCACACTAAAACAGAAAAACCAAAAATGTGAAGCTTGAAAAATATTCATATTATTTTCTTGATTTTATGCTCGGACTGCAGGGATTGATAACTATATACCACTCAAACTGAATGTGATTCAGGTAGTAATTTTTTCTAACTTCCAGATCTTAGTAATGTTATTAATCCCGATCAAATTTCAACTTGGCTTAAGCTTTTAATTTCAAAAAAACTCTAAACTAATCATAGATTAGAAATAAAAACAAGACTAATGAAATACAATTATGAGTTCCGAACAAGATATCACGTAAATATTTGCAGACATTAGTGTTTTTTTGTTAAATAGTTTACCTGAGGAATAGAGGTATTAGTATTCTAACCAAACTAATACTTGATGTTTTTAATTCAAAAAAGTGCACTTTAGTACTGCAAGTTACAGCCAAAAGAACTAACAAGTCTTGTCAAGCCTGAATAGAAAGTTAGCGATTTCAGCCTTCACGCGTATCTAAGTAATTAAATGAACTTAAAACTAAACTAAAAAATAGGTCTTTCAAAGAACATAAAAATACTAAAAAATCAAAATAAATGCCCAGGTAAAGCTTAAAATGTAAACCTTAATAAACTTGCAAACAACTGTGAAATAAACCGAACATCGGGGTTAGACCCCTCAATTACCATCGAAATTTAAATTGAATAGTTTTGTCTAAATTACTTTTAAATTCTTTAAATCTCAGACATCAGGAGGCTATATTTCCTAGACATTTACCAACAGATAGGTTTTATTCTTACGGAAGAGTAATTTTAGAATAATGTATCCCTGAAACAGACTTTAATCCTGATACAATGCTGCTGGATATTTCTATTTTTAGAAAGCGAGTGATAATGCAAATAATGACAAAATAACAAATAAGCAACTGCAAAAAAATATCAGTTCGGTATAAATCAGTAAAAATAGGATAAAAATATTAATGTCTTAGTGTTTTATTGCTTTATAATAGTAAATACAACTGTTAAATATATTACATTTGCCCATAAATTTTGCACGCTAATTGAGCTAAAAAAGTAAATACATTGTATTTCTTAGTATCAATCAAATATAAGTATAATCACTGTTTATCAAATCACATCAATGTATACTAGTGAGCCAGCGAAGTATCCTGCAACAACAGATATTGGACAAGCAAACCGCGTTTTAGTGGTAGAAGATGAAGAACTTATCAGAGAAATGGTAGTTTTAGCTTTAGAGGCAGAAGGCTATGAAGTTTTAACTGCGACTGATGGACGTTCGGCAATTGAATCTTTGAAATGTTTCGAGTCTAATTCAGGAGAAGCTCTATTTGATTTAGTCGTTCTTGATTTGATGTTGCCTCACATTAATGGATTGGACATTTGTCGTTTGCTCCGACATCAAGGAAATCCAATTCCAATTCTCATGTTGAGTGCCAAAAGCAGTGAGACAGACAGAGTTCTTGGGTTAGAAGTCGGGGCTGATGACTATCTAAGTAAACCATTTAGTGTCCGGGAGTTAGTTGCTCGTTGTCGTGCTTTATTGCGTCGTCAACGCTTAAGCAGTCTACCGCAAACACCTGTCTTACAGTACAAAGATATTTCTTTATATCCCCAAGAATGTCGGGTTTTGGTACGTGGTGATGAGGTGAGCTTGTCACCAAAAGAATTTCGTCTCCTGGAAGTCTTTATGAGTTATGCCCGTCGCGTGTGGTCGCGGGAACAATTATTAGACCAAGTATGGGGACCTGATTTTGTTGGGGATAGTAAAACAGTGGATGTTCACATTCGTTGGTTGCGGGAAAAATTAGAGCAAGATCCTAGTCATCCAGAATATATTGTTACTGTCAGAGGTTTTGGTTATCGCTTTGGGTAGTTGTTGGCTATGATTTTTCCAACACAACTAACAACTAGTCATGTTAATACTAGGATTTTGTATCGGTTTTGGGCTTGGAATTGGTGTTTGCACCTGGAAACGAGTGCAACTCAATTCTTGGTTTTGTTGGTTACCGCAATTATTTTTTCGAAAAAGGTTTTCTCCAGCTAAAGCGCCTTTAATTCCACGCTTACAACGTGAGATCCAATTAGTTAAATTGGAGCAACAATCTTTAGAGCAGAAACTACAAATCTGCTATGAAGTCCTCGAATCAGCACCCATTGGCTACCTACAAGTCGATGATGAAAATCAATTATTATGGTGCAATCAACAAGCACGGGAGTTATTGGGTTTACAAAAATGGCAACCTGGGGAAATCCGATTACTCCTGGAATTAGTACGTTCTTACGAACTTGACAGGTTAATTGAAAAAACTCGTGATCGCCAACAAATACAAGTACGAGAGTGGATATTTCATCCCACTTGTGAAGATGCAACGGCAATTTTAGAAGTTAAAACTCGAGCTGTGCGAGCGACTAGCTTACCCCTATCTGAGGGTCGAGTTGCAGTATATTTAGAAGATTGTCAACCGTTATTGGAGATTACTCAAGTTCGCGATCGAGCTTTTTCTGATTTAGCCCACGAGTTGAGAACGCCCCTCACCTCAATCAGGTTAGTAATTGAAACTTTACAAACTCAAATTGAAGCACCACTCGACCGATGGTTAAATCGATTATTAAAAGAAATTGACCGACTAATTGGCTTAGTACAGAGTTCTTTAGATTTAAACCAGTTAGAAACTGGCGGTTCTATCCGTTTACATCGCGAGCCTTTAGAATTACGCGGTTTAATTAATACTGTTTGGGAAAGTTTGGAACCAATAGCCCAAAAACACAATTTAAAACTAGTTTATGTTGGACCGGAAAACCTTTGGGTAAATGCCGATCCCCAACGTATGCATCAGGTCTTTCTCAATTTACTCGACAACAGTGTTAAGTACAGCCCACCAAACACAAATGTGCGGGTAGAAACCAAGGTTATATCATCTTCAGATGTTAGTAAATCAGAAGCGGATAATTCCTATTCCGTAGAGATTAATATTATTGATTCGGGTGTTGGTTTTACTCAAAACGACCTACCTCATATTTTTGAACGTTTTTATAGAGGAGATGAAGCTCGTTCCCGTTCTTATGAAGCTGAGGGGGATAAAAGTACAGATATTGTTGGTACGGGTTTAGGCTTAGCAATTGTCAAACAAATTATACTTTCTCACAAGGGTAAGATAAGTGCCATGAATCATCCCGAAAGTGGGGGAGCTTGGTTAAAGATTGAATTGCTTGGCGAAGAGATGGCAGATTTTAACGACACAGATTATATTTAATGTGTCCTGTATGGAGAAAAATTGCAAGACACTTTTTTTGCTTGTAGCTCTTCACTATCGCAGGTTATTAATGAAAGATATTTTCAATTTATAATCTATAGGATATTAAAAAATTGTTTTACTATGTTATTTACCACTTATACTGTGATAATATAATCGTTTACAACTATTTATCATTGTCAAAATAAAATCTAAATGCATCACATTCAGTCTTGCTATCGACCGATATAGTTTTGTTCAATCGACAGTCACTCAGTAACTTAAAATTTACTGATATATGAGTAGTTCAGAAAGTTAGTGAAATTGGTAGATTTACCATGAATTCAAGTGAGGGAAGGGCTTCTGTTGTAATCGTGCATGGCAAGATTATGAAAAACTTATACTCATAAATTTAAAGTTCTGAAGGTCAGCAACAAAATTTAAAAACAATTAAGTTGATAGAACCGAGCAAAATTTTGTGGAGATATCGACTTTTGAATCCTAAATGTGGTGAGTAACAAAAACGACCTTGACTAGTGTTGTCACTGGATATCGTAATTGTCAGGCATAAAAAGAAAATAACGGGGATTTATCATCCCCGTTAGTTACTTTTAGTCGCATCTAAATTTAGTACCACACCACAATCTGTCAACCAAATCGTTTTTTCCCTAATGAAAAAGTGGCTCCCCAAAAACAAAAATATGAGTCTCCTAGCTCCCGGAGGTTTTTGATGAGAAGTATGAAGCTACAACCAGGAAGACCCCAACTGACCCGTGAAATCAGGCGTGTAGAAAGAGATGTTTTACGTATGGGTGCTTTAGTCGAACAATCTTTTCGCCTCGGTCATCAAGCACTTTTTGAGCGTAATTTATCATCGGCTGAAGAACTATTTTTATTAGATAAGAAAATCGACAAATTCTATCGGCAAATTGAATCGGACTGCACAACAATAGTAGCACTTGAAGCTCCTGTAGCTCAGGACCTGCGTTGTTTGAGTGCTTTTATGCAGTTGGTAAGAGATTTGGAACGTATTGGTGATTATGCTAAAGATTTAGCTGAAGTCGCAATTAAAATTTTTCCTTATCCGCCTCATTCTTCATTACCAGAAATTGCTAACATGTCGCGCTACGCCCAAGCTATGTTAGCAACTAGTTTAAAAGCACTAGCTGACATGGATGCTGTTTGCGGTCAACAAATCAAAGTTTTGGATAACGAGGTGGATACTGCCTACGAACAACTTTATCAAACCTTAGCCTATCAACGAGATATTGAAGGATTTGTAGAACCAATTTTACTGCTGGTTTTGGCAATTAGATTTTTAGAACGCATGGCAGATCATGCAACTAATATCGGACAAAGAGTCGCATATATAATTACCGGTCACCGAGCATGATGAATACTCAGATTATTCTAGCTATTTTCTTGGAATATAGCTGAACTAATTCTAATATCTCAGTTACAAAAATCAGACTCTAACCCTTAATATTTGAAATTCCAGCCTCAATATTTGCATGACATATATAAGCATATCTATCCTTAAATGATAGGATTCATCTGTGGTAAATATAATTGCTGGTTTTCTACCCCACAGGATAGATGTACAAAAAATTTTACTGAGTTATTTAGATAGTATATCTGAATAAAAAACTCTTTATGATTAATAATACTACATATTATTTATGTCTGGAGGTAGATGCCTGAAAAAGCATTATAAATTTTAAGAAATTTCAAATTTTACAAAATGTGTTGTTAATTAGTTCACAAGAATCCGCTCATCAATTGATAAAACATCGAATATTTCCTATACCATATTATGCCGATATTTTGTTAAACAATGTCTTAAAGTTTTTCCATTAACTTTAAGATTCAGTTAACTAACTTACATTTTATAAAAACCTTACCTCCTCTTAAACTTCTAAGTTTACAGTATCATAGGCAACTGAAGGTTGTTTGCCATCAAATAGGTGTAGATGGTAAATTTGTAGTCAATCAAACTGATGGGTATTACAAGTCGTCGTCATTTTTTGCTCTGGATGGCAGGAAGTACTGGTGCATTAGCACTCAGTTCTCTGGCTGGATGTAACAATAAAATCGACCAAAATTCTGTCAAACAAATACAGAATGCTGCTTTTTCATTTAATCCCATCAATGGTCCAATTCCCTTAGAGCCTTTGGGGTTAAAAGAATCACAACAGCAAGAAAAATATCGTAACTATAAAGTTGTAGATGACTTGATATTGCCAGAAGGTTACGAATACCAAGTAATAGCTGCTTGGGGCGATAAAGTTGGTGATTCGCGTTTTGGCTACAACAACGACTATTTATCGTTTATCCCGAACGGTGATGACGAAGGCTATCTTTCAGTAAATTTTGAATATATTAGTGCTGTTCCTTGGGTACAAACATACGAACAGGTAATCGGTAAATCTCTTCCATTTGCAGAGTTGCAGGCCGTACTTAAAGATAAATCATCTGGAGAAAATGAAGTAAATGCTTATGCTTTACCAGATGATGAGCCCATAAAAGCGAAAATTGAAGAAATTTGTGCTGAAGCATTGATAGATCAAGGTTTAGGCATAATTTCTATTCGTAAAACAGCCAGCGGTAAGTGGGAGCGAACAAATTCTTCATCCGACCGGCGAATATCAGGGATTTCTGGTTTAAAAGATGGACGGTATCTCAAAGCTACTGGTCCAGCTGTGGAGATTTTTCAAAAAAAAGAAGGTCAGGGTTACATTGATAATTTAGGCGATCGTATTATTGGTTCCTTTGGTAATTGTGCTGGTGGAACAACACCTTGGGGAACTGTTTTGAGCGCCGAAGAAAACTTTCAAATCCAGGTACCAGAAACTGTTTATGCTGATGGTACATCTTTAGACCCAAGTGCCAAACCGTTTGGGTTTAATAAGAAGTCTATTTCCGGACAAGGTAATATATTTGGCTTAGCCGGAAACAAGTATGGTTGGATTGTAGAGGTAGATCCAGCAAATCCCAACGACTACGGTACTAAACATACCTGGTTAGGGCGTTATCGTCATGAAGCGGTGGGTGTACGTGTTGAAGCAGGAAAACCACTGGCATTTTATTCCGGATGTGATCGTAAAGGTGGGCATATATATAAGTTCATTAGCAAAGATACAGTTCGCGATCCCAAGGATAAAAGTAATTCGCAATTACTAAGTCAGGGAATGCTTTATGTTGCCAAATTTGCTGCTGATGGTACGGGTCGTTGGATACCTTTGAAATCAGATACAGAAATAGAGCCAGACTTACCCAGCAATATTGTTGGAAACTTAATTCGCTTACCGAAAGGTCCGCTAATAAATAGCGATAAGCAAAGGGAAAAACAGGCTTTATCTAATTCGTCTGAAAAATTACCCGAAACTTCTAAAGGTACAGACTTGCTCGTCACTCGTGACGAACAAATTACCAAGTATAAACAAATATTTAAAACTCTTGGCGATCTGTATACTGGTACACCTTCAGAAAAACAGGGCGCAATTTTAGTCGATGCCCATTATGCCGCTAGTGCGGTTGGAGGTACTTGCACAGCACGTCCGGAAGATACAGAAATCGCACCGAATGGAGACTTATTCATTACTTTTACCTCCGGTTCTTCTGGCGAAGATGGTGGTCCAGACGCACGGATATTCAAAGGTCCAAGTAGCGAAACTCCCTATGAGTATGGCTGGGTCATGCGGCTTAAAGAAGACAGCAATGATTTAGTTGCAAACACATTTCGCTGGGAAATTGTAGCAACTGGTGGCGAACCTAATGATGGTGGAATGGGCTTTGCAAACCCCGATAACTTGTTAATAGATCGTCAAGGAAATGTATGGATGGTAACAGACATTTCTACGGGTAAGCTCAATAATGCTGTTAAAAGTCGCACCAGTAACCGAGGAGAACCAAAAACTGTATCAGGTGTGTTTGGTAACAACAGTATTTGGTATATTCCTATCAGTGGTGAAGGTGCGCTTAAACCTTTATTATTTGGCATCGGACCGATGGAATGTGAAATCACTGGTCCTTGCTTTACACCTCAGGAAGATACCATGTTCGTCTCGGTTCAGCATCCAGGGGAAATTAATGGTATTCGTAACAACCAAGCTTCCGAAACTAGAGAGTACGCAATTTATACCACTACTGGTCAAGAATTTGTCCAGACACGCACAGTACCAATTGGCTCTAATTGGCCTAGCAAAAAGTCCGATTTTCCTCCAAGACCAGCTGTAGTTGCCATAGGTAAACTCTCATAAAAATAGTTGACAGTAATTATCAACTATCCTAAACTATCCTAGGATGTATAAGGTTTCACATTCACGATACTTGGGTGCATCTAAACTAAAACTACTATCGCTGAAAGAGAATAGTGCCGGAGTGTATTAAGCTTAACTGCTATGTCTTAGCGTTTTCGTTCGGGTTATAGACGTGACTGACTCAAGCAGATATTAGGGAATTTTGCATAAGCTGACACAAAAGTTGCTAGCATGGAAATTAATTTTAAATGTGATGTGATTAGCATCATATCCAATGTCTAGTGAGTTGTCATACTCTAACAATTAACAGGTTGTCACAGTCTAAGTACAGAATACCTATGAGCCCGCATTTATCTTTTGATTTGCATGAATTCTCATAAACCTGAGTTCCCATATAAAGTTATTGGAGTTTCAACTTATCAATACTCCGCGCACTATTAATCTTCAAAAGCTACGCTATAAGCGATTACCAGGGTTCATCGAAAATAAATTATTTATTCCGGGTTATCAAACTAAATTAGTTGATTTTTCTTGTGACTGCTTGAACTGCAATAACTCAATTCTGCCACGAGTTATCAGGTAGTGAGAAATATCCTGGATACCTCCTCCCACATTTAATTCCAAAATCACTGCGTTAATTTACTAAAATATACCGATGATGTACCCAACAACTCGTCCAGCAACTTCTAGCTTCTCTCAAAACTCTGCTGTTTCCACTCAACAATTACCCCAACGTTTATTTAGCCGTCGGGAAATTATTCCCCAACGCAATGATGTTTTGTGGCGCATCGAACGAGGAGCTGTTCGTACTCTAACCTGGAGTGAAGATGGGACCTTTATTACCTTGGGCTACTGGGGTGCTGGTGACTTAATTGGTTATCCTCTTTCCACAGTTAAGCCCTATCAAATTGAATGTTTGACAAATGTGGAAGTCAGCGTTTTACCGCCCCACATTTGGAATCAATATACAGATGCTCTGTTATCTCATATACAACAATCAGAAGAATTGCTAAGCATAGTGCATCGTAAACCAATTTCTCTGAGACTGTGGCAGTTTTTAGTTTGGTTGAGTGAAAAATTTGGTCGCGACGTAGAACAAGGTAAGCTAATCCACCTCAACATTACTCATCAGGAAATAGCAGAGGTGTTGAACACGACTCGCGTTACCGTAACCCGTCTTTTACAACAATTTGAAGAAGAAGCTTCACTTGTACGTCATAAACGTCAAATTATCCTCCGTTTGCCTAATCAAGGCAATACAAAGTAGTCAGAAAAATAAGTGGTTGACTTAGTTGTTAACCACCAAATCTTTCCAGAAAAATTATAGTATTATGGCAGTAAGTATATTTCCTGACAAATATATAAGGGTTTAGGGATATACTTACTATTGAGTGTTCGGGTGTGAGTGAGACTGTAAATAATGAATAAATTGATTTTTAAATGCCTAAGGCTGAGTCCAGTTGTACTAGCAGCAACCTTTTCCACTGCTGGCACTGCTTTTGCTGAGGAAATTAAGAGTGAAGTAACATCTGTTTCTGAGCTTTCCGCGCAACAGCAATTACAAGCTGACAACAGCATGGGGCAGGTAACCTCTGTTTCCCAGTTTTCCGATGTACAGCCTACTGATTGGGCTTTCCAAGCACTGCAATCCTTAGTTGAGCGTTATGGTTGTATTGCTGGTTATCCTAACGGTACATATCGTGGTAATCGTGCTCTCACTCGTTATGAGTTTGCTGCTGGTTTAAATGCTTGTTTGGATCGGGTAAATGAATTAATTGCAACAGCAACTGCTGACCTGGTTACTAAGCAAGACTTGGCTACTCTACAACGGTTACAAGAAGAATTTTCTGCAGAACTTGCAACTCTACGTGGTCGCGTTGATGCATTGGAAGCCCGCACCGCTGAGTTGGAAGCAAATCAGTTTTCTACTACTACCAAATTGAAAGGTGAAGCAATCTTTAACCTAACCAATGCGTTTGGTGATGAAGCAGTTGGTGGTGCTGACTTAGATAGCAATACCACATTCGCCAATCGGGTTCGTTTAAGTTTGGAAAGTAGCTTTACTGGTTCCGATAACTTGCAAGTTCGTTTGCAGGCTCGTAATATTGAGCAAAATAGTAACCAAACGGGTACTGATATGACTCGTTTGGGTTTTGCTGGTGATAACGGAAATGATGTTGAAATCGATAAGATTAACTACGCCTTCAACCTCGGTCCTGCAAGAATAAAGGTTGATGCTAATGGTGCTGAGATCTGGGAAAATATCAACACCTTTAACCCCAACTTCAAAAGTAGTGGTTCTGGTGCAATCTCTCGTTACGGACGTTTCAGTCCAATCTATCGTTTAGGCGATGGTGGTGCAGGTGTAACTGCAAGTTTCGAGGCTAGTGATAATCTGACCTTGAGCGCGGCTTACTTATCACCCAATGGAAGTAGTCCAGAAGATCCCAACGGTGCTTTCAATGGTTCTAATGCCGTTTTCGGTCAAATAGATTTCAAACCAAGCGATTCCTTTAATATCGGTTTTACCTATGCTCGTGCTTATCAGAATGATAGCGATAATGATATTACCACTAACAATATCAATCTAACTGGTAGTACCGGTAGCGATTTAGCGCAAAACCCATTTGGTGGTGCAGCAACTACATCTAACAATTACGGTATTCAAGCCGCATTTAAGCCTTCTTCAAAAATCACTGTTGGTGGCTGGGCTGGTTTAGCTGACGCTACAGCAGTTTCTGGTATTAACGATGGTGCAGATGCTGACTTGTTCTACTGGGGTGCTCATGTTGGAATTAAAGACGTTGGCAGCAAAGGTAGTCTCTTCGGTGTAATCTTTGGTCAACCCCCCAAAGTTACTGATAATGACATTGCTGCAAATGAAGATCCAGACACTTCATATCACCTAGAAACTCTTTACAAATTCCAACTTAACGATAAGATTGCAGTTACCCCTGGTTTATTGGTCATCTTTAACCCAGAGCACAACGATAACAACGATACCGTCTATGTAGGAACACTTCGTACTACATTTAAGTTCTAGATTTTTTTAGTTCTGGAATGTCAAATTCTAGAACTTACTATTGTTTTGATATTTGTCAAGCAAATATTTTGTTTGAGTATGCAACTACTGTTACCTCACTATTGGGTAGTAATAAGTAGTAATAAATAAATTTAAATTTAACCTGCTACTGCAGGTTTTTTTTTGGCTTAATAAATACTTCCTTATACAGCACTATGAAGGCATGTTAGGACATATATTAACCCTAAAAGCTATACACATTAGGCTTATGTCCTACGGACACGCTATGCTAATGACTTGCGCGTAGCGCTATAACCGCCTTGAAATAAATGATACTGTTGGCCAATTCATGTAGGGTTTAACCCCCCAACCTAAAAACCTTGATTCTGCCTTATTTCTACGTCCTGGAATAAATTATGGGCTAATATGCGGGCGTGGGTTTCAAGAGACTGGAATCCAGGAAATTAATACAAGTTATATGATGTCCGCTTAATTACTTATGAAAAAATATGTTTGTAGTAGCGCTTTAGCGCCAATGTTTGCCTATTGCGCTAAAGCGCTACTACGAACCTTATTACAAGTGTTTTACCGGACATGATATTAGATGTGAGGTGTGAGACCCCCTTTCAATTCGCCAAAAGCATCGTTTATTTCAAGGTAAGATTTTGGTCTAAATAAGGTTGCTGCAGGTTGTCAGTGTGGCTTATAAACCTACAATACGTACATTATGTAGTAATCCTAAATCATTCGTGTGTAAAAATAAATACGATTGCTATATCTCTATAAAAATCATCTACAAATGATTGTAAATATACCTAATTTTGTGACAACTTTTAAGTATATATCGTTTAGAAAAATTACTTATTTACTTAACAAGAAAATACCACTCAAATTAGTTATAAAAAATTGCTCTGGCTACTATTTTAATTTTGAAAAATAAGTAAACTATTGTAGAAACATAAGATATAAATTGTATTTATACAGTTGCTATACGCTTAACAAAAAGTCAATAAATTTAACTTGAAGCGATTATATAGCAAAGACTAAGACATAGTATTACTTAACACCAATTTGCTACAGAATTAGAGATAAATTAATATCAATTAAATAAAAAATTATATATCAATAAAAATAAAATTATTCTATTTACAATAAATAAAAATAGTAGGAAATACTTGAACAAATGTGGCAAATAACACAAGTTAAACGCCATATATTTTCTAGAATTATGACAGGCGAACTTAAGTAAATTCCCTGAAATAAAAATATATGAGGGAGTTCTACTATGATTCGACCGCGAGGTGTGAGCAAATTTAGTGTGAGAGAGATTAATAACATGACAAAAGGATTCTTCAATCTTCTGAAGTTGAGTCCGGTTGTTTTGGCTGCAACATTTTTCGCTGCTAACAGCGCAGTTGCTGAGCAAACTACCGTAGCTCAATTGTCCAACGAAGCTAACAGCATCGGTCAAGTAACATCTGTTTCTCAGTTCTCTGATGTACAGCCTACTGACTGGGCATTCCAAGCTGTACAGTCTTTAGTTGAACGCTATGGCTGTATCGCTGGTTATCCTAACGGAACCTTCCGTGGTAACCGTGCAATGACTCGTTATGAGTTTGCTGCTGGTTTAAACGCTTGTTTGGATCGCGTTAACGAATTGATTGCTTCTGCAACCGCTAACGCAGTAACCAAAGAAGATTTGGCTACTTTAGAGCGTTTGCAAGATGAATTCTCCGCTGAATTAGCTACCCTACGCGGTCGTGTTGATGGTTTAGAAGTCCGTACTGAAGAATTAGAAGCTAAGCAGTTCTCTACCACTGCTAAATTGAAGGGTGAAGCTATATTTGCAGCTTCTGGTGTTTTCGGCGATCAGAAAGCTGATGGAAGTGGTGATGAAATTGATAATAACGTAATCTTATCTAACCGCGTTCGTTTGAAGTTAGAAAGTAGCTTCACCGGTAAAGATAAATTACAAGTTCGTTTACAGGCTCGTAATACTCCTAAATTTGATGGTACCGCAGGCACCAAGATGGCTCGCTTGGGCTTTGATGGTGACAATGGTAACGACGTTGAAATCGATAAAATTAACTACGCTTTCAACTTAGCGAAAGGAGTACGCGTCAAGGTTGATGCTGCTGGTGCCGAAATGCAGGACAACACTAACGTGTTTAACCCTGTATTCAAGAGCAGTGGTGGTGGTGCAATCTCCCGCTACGGTCGTTTCAGCCCCATCTATCGCGTTGCGAATGGTGATGCTGGTGTAACCGTTACTTTGGGTAGCAAGAAGAAGAAGTCCCGCTCCCCCATCATCTTGACAGCAGCTTACGTTACCGACAATCAAAACGATCCTGCTGACGGTGTTTTCAGTGGTAATAATGCATTCTTCGGTCAGGTTGATTTCGCACCTACCAAAAAATTGAATCTTGGTTTTGCTTATGCTAATGCTTACGAAGATAGCACTGGCGGCAAAATCAACATTGGTAGCACCGGTAGCTCAAACGCTAATACACCTGTTTCTGGTAAGTCTAATACTAACCACTACAGCTTAATGGCTAGCTACAAGCTAAACAAGAAAACCATCTTAAGTGGTTGGTACGGTATTGCTGATGTCAATGAAATTGGTAACAGCAACCAGTCAGATATCAATTACTGGGCAGCATCTCTAGGTATTAAGGACTTTGGTGCTAAGGGTAACACCTTAGGTTTGATCTTTGGTCAGCCTCCTAAAGTTACCGACAGTAATATCGCAGGTAAAGAAGATTCAGATACTTCTTACCACTTAGAAGCTCTCTACAAGATGAAGCTCAATAAGAGAATCGCTGTTACTCCTGGCTTGTTGGTAATCTTCAACCCAGAGCACAACAACAACAACGATACAGTTTACGTTGGTACCGTTCGTACCACCTTCAAGTTCTAAAATTAGAGCTTCTCAGATTAGAACCTCTAAGATTTGAAATTCTCAAATTAGCTTGAATAAGCCTCCGCTCATTATTTGAGCGAGTCTAAATATAAAGCCTGCTTCACCGCAGGCTTTTTTATTTATTGGGGATTAGAGATTGGGGACTGGCGATTGGGATTTTTTTCAAATTGTGAGTTACTTCTTAATGGTCTTTTTCATTAATTATGACGGATTGGTTTGTCGTCTAAACCTCTGTAGAGATGTGGCACTGCTACATCTCTACAAAACGTCAAAACTAATGAAAAGAACTAATAATGACTAAATTCATTCAAGAATTATCTTCCCGTTGGGGCGACAAATCCGAAGGTGGCCGATCGCTACTCCAAGCCCACCAGACACACCCACAATGACACTGGTAAAATTCCTGCCATTTACGACGATGTTCTGGTGTAAAAACCGGTGCACGTTTATTTATCCATACTTTTTCTGCCTCGCGGCTGGTGGCGTTGCAAGTAGGACAACAGAACTCAAAAGCATGAGTAGCATTACTTGTCCATTTTGGTGGGGTCGGTGCGAATGCATCCATGTAGCGAAAAACCTAGTTTTGATGCTTATTATGGCTGATAATTAATATTATGGAGCCAAAGCTAGAAATTCGCCGTTTGTCATCATTGATGCCTGCTTCTGGTAGGATGAATACTAAAATTATCACCAAGCCAGAACAAGCAAAAGTCATTGATGTATCCTTTCCTCCACCTTGGAGGGGAGAGCGACCGATATACATTAACTTTGATTTGTGGAGTCGTTTAACGAAACCACAACGGGATATGTTACTTCTGCAAACTGTTTGTTGGTTGACCGGAGTTAGGTGGTTTAAACCCGATCTGTACCAAGGTTTGGTAGTTGCAGGGTTGATAGGCGGACTGTTTGAATCTAGCCAACAAGATGCTGTAGGTGTGATTGCGGCTTGTGGTGTATCAACACTTGCATTGCTGCGCATCTGGCGCGTTAATAATTCTCAAGAATCACAAGTAAATGCTGATACTGCAGCGATTCGTATTGCACAACGTCGGGGATATTCCGAGGTCGAAGCAGCAGAATATTTATTAGGGGCAATTGAAGCTGTTGCAAAAATTGAAGGGCGTTCTACCTTGAACTTTATTGAATTGATTCGCTGTCAAAATTTACGTTCGATTGCTGGTTTACAAGTTTTTTAAAGCAGGGAACAGGGAACAGGGAACAGAGAAAATTTTTACAGAGCAGGAAATTTATAAAGTTGTGACGATAACTTATACGATCGCAATTCCCGATCCCTAATCCCTAATCCCTAGTCCCTAGTCGCCAGTCCCCAATCCCTATTCGCATCGATACAATTCGTAGTTATAACCATTAATCTGGGGTAAACGTCTCTCAACTCGAACGCAATTATCAACTTGTGTTGGTGCATAAAAGTTTACTAACCATAAATCAAAAGGTCTAGGTAGATGTTTTAGGGTATTTTCCAAAACAATACTAGAAGTATTAGGATCTTCATCCTGGTGTGCTAGCAAAAACAATGGAGACGGGGGAGCAGATGGTCGGGGAGAAGCAAAAAACTGAAAATCTTTGAGTTTATCTGTTGTATTTTGAATTTTGAATTCTCTGGCTACCCCAATCATTTCGCCAATTTGGACGTGGGTTTTTTGGGTAGTGGCAATTAATACTGGTAATTTTGAAGTGTTTTGAATTAATTCGACAAATAAATCTGGACGGTAATATTTTTGATAACCTAAATTATAAATAACAGTAATACTACTAATTAGGCTTACTAACCAAATTATGCTTACAGCTTGTTTACCAGTAATTCTCCACTGCCAAAACTTAACTATTGGAGTGCGCCAACAAACGGCTAATATACTTCCTAATAATATGACAACAGCTGGAAAGTAAACAAAGTTGTAACGAGCACCCCTTGTTAAATCAATTCCTAAAAAGTAAGTAAAAATAAAGAATAAACCAACTGCTCCGAAAATTATCGCCACAAAGACTTTGGACATTAACTCAGTTTGCGGTTGTTCTAAATTAACTTTTAGACTTCTAAATAAAGTTGGTATTGTCCAAATCAAAAAAAATAACATTACAAATCCAGAAGCAATCACCAAGCTTAATTGCGGCGCTTCAACTGGTAGTAAAACAATCATCGTAATCCAAGCAGCTAAAGCTTGAAATATTGGGCTAATCCAAGCTAGTCCGCTTCTTTCTCCTTGGATCCAGTCTGTTAATTTATTACCGTAACTATTTTGAAGAAATACTGGTAACCAAACTAAAGCAGAAATTGCAGTACCCATGGCTACCAAATAAATCCGTCTCCAAGGAGGATGGAGTAAAAATCCAAATCTAAAAGTTTTACTAAAGTCTTCCTCAGAATTTTCACTTAGATTTTTTCCAGAATTATCAATGTTAGATTTATTTTCCCTAGGTTTTTTTATCTCAGAATTTTTTATCTCAGAATTTTGTACCACAAATTTTTTGGTAGCAAGGTTTTGAGTCTCATAATTTTGAGTCTCATAATTTTGAATCTCATATTTAGAACTACCTTGCTTTTTCCCATTTCTTATAGCCAAAAAAATTAAAGCAATCCCTTCAGCAATTAAAGTTAAAACAAAAAAATAATGAGTAGCAATACCCAAAGCATTGATTGCAACCCATAACAACACCACTTGTATTGGTAATTGAGTATGTTCATTAATGTGACGTGCAGCAACCACTAAACAAGCAAATGTAGCAATGACCCATAAAATTGCTAATGTGTAATGACGTGCTTCTTGAGCAAGAAAGACACCGTAAGGAGAAACAGCCATAAATGCTGCAGTGATATGACTTATTGCGCGATCGCGAAATACTATCCAACTTAAACCGTAAATTGCACCTACAGATATAGCGCCAAAAATTGCAGATAAAGAACGGGCTCCCCAAACAGAAACTAGACCACCTGGCGTCGGAAAAAATCCCAACCACCAATGGGTAAGGAGAAAATAAATAGGTGGATGATTACTTTCTGTAAACAAATTTATCCAGACATCTTTAAAACCAGCAGCAGCTTGTGGTTGTAGTGGTTTCAACAAAATATCCGCAGAAATTGCTTGGTCTAAAGGTACTGGTAAAAAACTATTTCCCAGACTGAATACCAAGGTAGAAAATTCATCCGTCCAAGGAGGCTTAGCCGTCAAATTAATTAAACGCAAACTAATGCCGATGACTAGCCAAATCAACAGTAGTGAAATATGGAACCAACGAGAATTTAGTTTAGCTGTCATTACTGTGTCACAAAAAAGAAACACGGACTGGACTACTTATCACGCGATCGCAAAGATTTTAATTATGGTGAGGTCTTTAAATATTGTCTTTAAATATTAATTAACCCCTAATAACTCTTAATAGGAAATTTTCTATAACTCAAATTATCGAGGTTATTCTTAAGAAAATCGAGAATTTTAGGAAAAAACAAAAGCAAAAAAACAATTTGTTTTTGTTTCTCGTTTTACTTTAACCAAGATATATATTTTTCATACTTAGCGATCTAAAGTGAAATGATTTATTTCACATCTGTTACCCGCCAACTTAACTTGAGATTTACCCAAAAGTTCCAGATAGTTGTTACTGCGATTGCAATAAAGTTAGCTATATATAAGACTCGAATTTGAATTGTAAAAATATGCTGGAACTCAAACACAGATTTTACAAAATTTACCGGTAAAAATATTTTCAATAACCAAACATGATTCCTATATTGATAGGGGATAACAAAATTCAACAGCAGACTTAGTATTAAAACATTCAACACTAATCCGGCAAGGCAAATCGTGTTAAATTTAAGAAAACGCTTGAGACGTTGTCGCCACTCCTGCTGTTTATAAGTAACATCAGCAAAAGTCCAGGCATCATTCCATAAGAAATTATTGATAATTGCAATTTCTGCAGCAAATATTTTACTGGACGTCACAGGTAAACCTAGAGTACTTGGGTCACTGAGTAAGTAAAGCAATACCATATCAACAAATACTCCACTCAAACCAACCAAGCCAAATCGAATAAATCGATTAAAAGGAAAATCAATTCTTTGATGAAAAATTTTCATCTGTTTTGTTGATAAGCGTAACCTCACTAAATGATGAATATACTCTACATACTGTTTCCAGGTAACCTTACTTTCTCCCTGCTCCCGTTCGCAAAAAACGTAGCCAGCTTCAGCAATACAATCGATATTTCCCCTTGCAAGCACTTCTAGTAAAATCTTATATCCAACTGGATTGAGGTTTTGTTCGGCGATACTACTTCGTTTAACTAAAAAATAACCACTCATTGGATCTGAAACCCGACCTAAAACATGGGGTAGTAAAATCAACCCTATAACCTGGGCTCCACGTGATAAAAATCGCCTGATAAAACTCCAACTGCTAACCCCTCCCCCTTCAACATGACGACTAGCAACAGCTAAATCAGCCCCTTGTTTAATCAAACCCAAGAGTTCGATTAAAACCTCTGGTGGGTGCTGTAAGTCACCATCTATGACACCTAAAATTCTACCCCTGGCTATTTGCCAACCACGAATGACAGCCGATGAAAGTCCTCGTTCTTTTTCGCGACGCATTACCCGCAATTGCGGATATCGCTTAGTCAAATTCTCTGCGACCTTCCATGTTCGATCTGGACTATCGTCATCGACCACAATTATTTCGTAATTCCCAGCTAAACACTCATCGAGTAAACTACTTAACATTTCAATTGCTAAAGCAATATTTTCACGTTCCTGGTAAGTTGGGATGACTAGGGAAAAGTAAATATTGCTATTTGCAGCATTCATCAAAGCCGGAGGTGATTTCGGTATTCTTAAACTTTTCTCAAACACCGGAGAAACAGACTCAGAAGAGATGAAATTCATAAATGATTTTGAATTTTGGGTCACATCACTCGTGTGTGCGGAGCTAGAACCTTAATAGTTAGGAATTACACCTTATTGGATAGATTACTAAATTAAGAATTTGGAGATTGTGTTTCTCTCACACCTTAAAACGTACCTTTGACGAACAAGGTTTATTAGAGAGCTTGGGTGAATCTTGTTGATTAAAAAATGTAAGTAACTCTCAAGAAAGTTTATTTTTTGCGAAAATTTAGTTAGATGATGAGCCCATCCCGAATTTCTAGTGAGTAATAAAATTGTTGATCGCATTCTCGATTGTGTTTATAAAGGCAATGACCTGTCTGTGGAGCAAGGGACTACATTACTGGAGCAGACAGAACCAAAAGTCATTCAAGCAATACGGGAAGCAGCAGATAAACTTCGCCAACAACATGTAGGTGAAACAGTCACCTATGTTATCAACCGTAATATCAACTTTACAAATATCTGCGAACAGCACTGTAGTTTTTGTGCTTTTCGCCGAGACGAGGGTAAAGAAGGCGCTTATTGGTTAGATGAAGCCCAAATTTTAACAAAAGTCCAAGCAGCACTAAGAAAAAATGCCACAGAAATTTGTATTCAAGGAGGTTTAAATCCCCAAGCCAAGCTCCAAGGAAAAACTTTACCTTATTATCTGCACCTAGTAGCAATTATCAAGCAAGAATTTCCACAACTTCACCTTCATGCTTTTTCCCCCCAAGAAGTACAATTTATCGCCAGAAGTGACAATTTATCCTACGCCGAAGTGATAGCTGCTTTGCACGAAGCAGGTGTGGATTCGATGCCTGGAACAGCTGCAGAAGTATTAGATGATAATATCCGCAATATCATATGTCCAGAAAAAATTAATACTGATACTTGGTTAGAAATTATTAGTACTGCCCATAAGCTAGGTTTAAATACAACTAGCACTATGCTTTGTGGACATATTGAGACACCAAAACAGCAGGTGATGCATATGGAAAAATTGCGATCGCTGCAAAAAACTTCTCTCGAACGTAATTATCCCGGAAAAATCACAGAGTTTATTTTATTACCATTTGTTGGGCAGGAAGCACCCAGAGCCTTACGTAACCGTGTGGGAAGAGACCAACCAGTATTAACAGACACATTACTATTAACTGCTGTATCTAGAATTTTCTTAGGGAACTGGATTATTAACCATCAACCCAGTTGGGTCAAACTTGGTTTAGAAGGAGCAAAAGAAGCCTTAACTTGGGGTTGCAATGACATTGGTGGAACTCTCATGGAAGAACATATCACCACAATGGCAGGAGCAACAGGGGGTACCTGCATGGAGATAGAAACTTTACAAACTGCAATTACTTCCCTAGGAAGACCTTATCAACAAAGGGATACCTTGTATGGGAGAATTCAGGACACACCAAAGGTTACAGAGAATAAAGATAGACAAGAAACATTAATAACCAATTATTAATTCTCCAATCCCCAATCCCCAATCCGTAGTCGCCAATCCCCATAAGACACAAATACAGGATAGGATGGACGATAATTAGGTATTTACTCACTAAAGATGTTTATGAAGCGCTATTTGTCACGTCTGCTTGCTTTAGTATTAGTTGTATGTATTGGCTTAACAGGGTGCTCCGCCAATGATGCTCCTGGCGCTTTAACAGGAGATTATCGCCAAGATACTCTGGCTATAGTCAGCACTTTGAGAGATGCCATCAATGTTTCAAATGATGCAGCAAATAAGGCTGAAATTCAGGCAGAAGCGCGGAAAAAGATTAATGATTTTGCCGCTCGCTATCAAAGAGATAACTCAGTATCTTCTCTGAGTTCTTTTACTACTATGCGAACTGCTCTTAACTCTCTTGCTGGACATTATAGTTCTTATCCCAATCGTCCTGTCCCAGAAAAATTAAAAACTCGCCTTGAACAAGAGTTTAAGCGGGTAGAGTCAGCACTAAGACGCGGTAACTAAGTAAATTGAAAATGTAACTCATTAGCCTAAACCTAAAATCTGCAAATTTAATCTTGTTCGGATAAGACAAAAACTGAAATTAAGACTTTTCAAAAAAATACATCTGTATCTGTACAAAATCATTTTTTGTACAGATTTCTGTTTTTTCAGGTGAAGTTATTTTCGTGGGTTTATGGCAGATGTAGAGAACTTAAAATCATCTTTAATAAAGATATTACTGCTCCAGAGCCGATACTAAAACACTAACAAACGCTTACATTATGCTCTCTGCTAGCAAAGCGGCGCATTACTGCACATAATTTTGCTTTACTAATCCACTCAGCAACTTTTTAAAGCTAAGAAATTTCCAGAAAAAATACATAACGCATCAAATCGAACTAGATATACTCAATTAATTGAATATTAAAATAACGTTTATTATCTTATCAGTAATATTACTCATCAGAAAAAACACAAAAAATAACTGGAAAATTACATAAAAATTTGTTGTAATTGGACTTTATGTGGGAAATACGGCAACAGAAGTAAGATTTTAGGAGTCACTAAAATTTAGGCTTGTCCATCCATATTCCAAAAATTTCTTTTATCCCATATCATCTGAAGTCATTAACTTCTGCTGATGGTTGTTGTTCAATTGCGGAAAAGTAGGTATGTCCAATTTTTCTTTGAATCGTGTCAACTCAATGTTATTTCGGCGACGCTTGTATGTAGTATTTTTTACTACTGCTCTGCTCTTTTCCCAGTTGGAGAACAAACCAGTCCAAGCACAATTATCACAATTTTGTCAGCTTCCTAATTTTGCACTCAAACAAAAAGAAAACCTCCTAGCGTCAACATTAAAAGGTAATAAAGGAGCGAAACAGCGCTATCAACAATTACTCCAACAACACGCACGACAACTACAAGAATGTCGTCGCCGTAATTGGCCGCAAATTCAAGCTATTTGGCTGCGCTTATATCCCTGTGATGCTAGACCAGGTGCAATCGAGCAGATAATGGATCGCATCGTTAGCAAGGGCTATAACAAAGTTTATCTAGAAACTTTTTATGATGGGCGGGTACTGTTACCCTCTTCTAATAATCCTACTGTTTGGCCTTCCGTTGTACGGAACAAAGGTAAGGAAAAAGTTGATTTACTCGCACAAGCGATTGAAAAAGGACAACAGCGTGGTTTAAAAGTCTACGCATGGATGTTCACAACCAATTTTGGTTATACCTATAGTCAGCTTCAAAATCGACAAAAGGCGATCGCTCGTAACGGTAAAAGTCAAACTAGCTTAGATGTAGTTAGTGACGGTTCGCAGTTATTTATCGATCCTTATAATTTAGACGCCAAGCGTGACTACTATCGCATGGTTTTAGAAGTTATGCGCCGACGTCCAGATGGAATATTATTTGACTACATTCGCTATCCTCGGCAAACAGGAGCTAATTCCATTGCAACCAAAGTACAAGATTTATGGTTGTACAGTGAAGCAGCACAAAAAGCTTTATTTGGTAGAGCTGAAAATGCCAAGGGACTAGAATTAATTCGCCGTTTTTTGAGTAAAGGTTATATTAGTGCAGCTGATATAGAACAAGTAGATCGAACTCATCCTCAAGAAGGGGAACCGATGTGGCAAGGTCGTATACTTTCAGGAGAAAAGTCATTACTCAGCGCTTCTGAACGACAACCGCTACTGCAATGGGAACTGTGGCAGTTATCAGTTGCCCACGCAATGCAAGGCATCATTGATTTTGCTACTCTGGCTTCCTATCCAGCCAAACAACAGGGAATACCTGCAGGAGTCGTATTTTTCCCGGGTGGTAATGCAAGGCTTGGTAGAGGTTACGACTCGCGCTTGCAACCTTGGGATAGATTTCCTAGCTCATTGGAATGGCACCCAATGTTATACGCTAATTGCGGCACCACTAACTGTATAGTCAAGCAAGCACAACGAATTTTAAACACCGCCAAAGCTGGAACTAAAGTAATTCCAGCTTTAGCAGGTGATTGGGGTAAACGGATTAGAAACCGACCTTCTTTAGAATCGCAAATGCAAGCTTTACGTCCATTCGCCTTTAAGGTTAAGGGTGTAAGTCATTTTGCTTATTCTTGGCAACATCCAGAACATGACCGCCAACGTAAAAGTTGTCCCATACGCTAATTGGTAATGGCTAATTGGTAATGGTTAATTGGTAATGATTAATTGGTAATTCATCTCCCAATCACCAATTACCAGTCGCCAATACCCAATCCCTTTCCTAATGACCTAAAAAATATTGAAATTGAATATCTATATTAGTATTTCTACCCGCAACTATAACTGCTGATTCGTTAAACTTGGGCGGACCTGTAATCACTCGTGGGTTACCCGAAAATCCAAAACCTTCTGTGGGAATACCAAGGACATTACGATTCAGAGTTCCATCATCATTAACATCGTGAAACATAGCAACAGCATAACTTCCTGCTTTCACCGAACCAAGGCTAAATGGAACTGAAGCATCTTTGATTTTCACGCACTTTGCTTCTAAAGCTTTTTTCTTGTCGCCAGGAAAACCTTTATTACTGTCAAATAAACTAAAACAGATCTTTCCCTTATGGCTTTTTAAACCCGCGATACTAACAGTTAGATTACTACTACTATCAATACCTTTGGCACTTTGCAAACAAAGTAAATTGGTCAAAAAAATTAGAGCTAAAACACTTAGCGGAAATTTTTTCATTTTTAAATTCATATAGCAGATAACAATAAAGTTTTTTTGGTGGAAATAAATAAACTAACTTCTACAGTAAGTAGTACAGATTGATACTCAAAAATCAGCAAAAAAACTGAATTATTTTTTTGTTAATCTTACTTGTTATCCGGTCTTTGATTGGCTTATGCAACTTTTATCAAGCAAATTAATTAGTTGGTTTGCCAAAATTTTGATACTAGTAAACTAATAATAACAAAACCTCCTTTTGTCTCTTGCTAGCAAAGGAGGTTAATTTACAAGGTGATATTTTACGATTGACTCACAACATAGTCAATAACTAAATTAGCATTTGAGATGGTTTGGGTGCAGTTTAAGATAATCGATAAAATCAAGTAATTCTTCATCAGTAAGTTGTTGACGCGATCGCTTCCTATATTTTTGCTGTAAAAAATCTTGTCCTTGCTGTGAAGTCCAATGGATTTGAGCGAGGTAAATATCGGTTTGCGCTATCAGTTCGTTTCTAAGTTCGGTGGTTAACTTTTGCGCTGAGGAAATTGAAGTAACCGATATTTGCTTTTGATGTTCATTTTTTACGGACTGTGCTTGTTTATTGTAGACGTAATCAATTTTTGTACTTACTTTTTGACCCAATGCTTCCCAGTTAATATCCTTATGTTCTTCCCAACTAATTTCAAACGCTCTATATATTAATGGGTCATAAATCCGACAAAAAACAACTTTTTTATCCCCTGGATTAACCGTAATAGTCACTGGTCTTTGTAATTCCTCTACATTGAGTGCATTCAAAGATAGCAACAAACTTTTAGAAAAATATGAATCACTTCCCGAGCGCACAATATAAGGTTTATCAGCCAAAACATGTAAATCGGTTTTTTCTGACTCCCCAAATGAGGTTTCTATTTTTTTACCGACTTCTATTTTAGTTACAATCCCAGTTAAAGCCTTGTCATAAATCGGCAAATGCTTTTCTTCCTCTCCAAGTTTGTACCAACAGTAATCATTTTCTCTACTAACAAAGATGTACTGTGGCTTTGGTATTTCCCCAAATCCTAATTTTATATCCATGATTTTTATCTACCCGATTACCTGACGATAATTGTTTGCAACAAATTACTAAATGATTTTGCAAAAATATTATTTGCTATGTGGATATAATTCCCCAATTATCTTATGTGCTATATGCTGATGACATGCGCGAAGCGAACGCCTAATAGTAAATATGTTCTTTAATTTATTACTATTTCTAAAAGTAAAATAGCAATCGGAATAAATTGTCCACGGGACAAATAGATATAAAAAAAAGCGGGTATAAAACCCACCCTTAAATCGAACTAAAAATAATTTCGCGTTCTAATTCCCAATCTCCGGTGCTGCAATGGAAACAGCAGGTACCTTATCTTGTGCTAAAGTCGGTACAGAATCCCGCAAACGTGCTGTTAATTGCACAGTTGTCGAATCATAAATTTGAGTCAAAATTTTGGGATATAAACCAATACCAATAATCGGTACTAGCAAGCAAGCGATGATAAATATTTCCCGAGGTTCGGCATCAATTAATTTTTGTTGGGAAATTAACTCTTCGTTTTCCTTACCGTAGAAAATTTCTCGCAGCATTGATAACAAATAAATCGGAGTTAAGATTACCCCAACTGCCATCAAGATAATTACAATCAATTTGAAAGTTGGATTATAAGCATCGCTAGTGGCAAAACCAACAAATACCATTAACTCTGCAACAAAACCACTCATTCCAGGTAATGCCAAAGATGCCATCGAGCAAGTGGTAAACATCGCGAATATTTTACCCATTTTCTTACCGACACCACCCATTTCATCCAACATGAGGGTATGTGTTCGGTCGTAAGTCGCACCGACTAGGAAGAATAAACTAGCTCCAATTAATCCATGGGAAACCATTTGTAGAATTGCCCCATTTAATCCCAAGTCGGTAAAAGAAGCAATACCAATGGTAACAAAACCCATATGGGAAATTGAAGAATAAGCAATTTTCCGCTTCAAGTTACGCTGGGCAAAAGACGTGAGGGCAGCGTAGATAATATTAACAACCCCCAATATCACTAGAACCGGCGCAAAAAAAGCATGGGCGTCAGGTAACATCTGGGCATTCATGCGTACCAAAGCATAACCACCCATTTTCAACAAAATACCAGCCAGTAACATGTGTACTGGGGCTGTAGCTTCACCGTGTGCATCCGGAAGCCAAGTATGTAGAGGAATGATGGGTAATTTGACGGCGTAAGCAATCAGAAGCGCAGCGTAGAGAAATAATTGGAAGTTCAGCGCTAAGTTTTTGGCAGCCAGCGATTGTAAATCGAAGGTGACGGTATCACCATAAAATGCCATCGTCAAGGCTGCAACCAAAATAAACAGCGAACCACCAGCAGTGTACAAAATAAATTTAGTCGCTGCATATTGCCGCTTTTTACCACCCCAGATTGCTAGCAGCAAGTAAACCGGAATTAATTCTAATTCCCAGACCAGGAAAAACAACAGCATATCCTGGACCGCAAATACGGCAATTTGTCCGCCGTACATCGCCAAAAGCAAAAAGTAAAATAGCCTTGGCTTCAAGGTTACAGGCCAAGCAGCCAAAGTTGCAAGGGTAGTAATAAACCCAGTCAAAATGATTAGAGGCATGGATAAGCCATCTGCCCCTACTGACCAGTTCAAGTCTAATTGCGGCACCCAAGGATAACTTTCTACCAACTGTAAATTGGGGTTGGAAAAGTCATATCCGAAATAAAAGGCAGCAACAATTAGGGCAAAATCTACTAGCCCGACAATCAAAGAATACCAGCGCACCACTTTACCGTCTTTATCAGGCAAGATGGGAATCAGTAGTGAGGCTGCTATTGGCAACAAAATAATTGTCGTCAGCCAGGGGAAGTTAGCTGTATTCATCGAAAATTTAGCTATTAATTAGTGTTCGGCTATTAGCTACTAGCTACTTACTAGCAGTTTTTTGGTGATTTGGTCTCTATTCTCAGCTTGATTTAACAAAAGATAAAGAAGGATGAAGACTGGTAAATAAAATCTCCCTGTCTTCATCCATACACCAAATAATTTTGAGTTTAGCGATAGGTGATAGGTGATAGGCGATAGGCGATAGGCAATTAGGGATTAGGGATTAGGAATTAGGGATTAGGAATTTTCCCAGTCGCTAATCGCTAGTCGCTAGTCCCCAGTCGCTAGTCCCCAGTCGCCAGTACCCAACCTAAGTTACACCAAAGAAAATCACTAAGCCTAAAACAGCTCCAAACACAACTAAGGCGTAAAATTGAGCCCGACCATTTTCAAAGTACTTAAGACCTTCGCCACTTACTAAAGTGAAAAAGCCCGTTAAATTCACAGCGCCATCAACAACGCGGAAATCAACTTCCATAACTTGTCTTGCTAAGCGACGCAAACCAAGTACAAATACCTGATGGTAAATATCGTCAAAGTACCACTTGTTGAGGGAAAAATTATAAAGTGGCTTGATTTTAGCAGCAATACCTGCTGGGTCAATCTTTTTACCCAAGTACATTAAAGCTGCAAGGGTAATACCGACGATTGAAATTGCTACAGAAGCACCTGCCATGACATAAAACTCATGGGGGTCAAACTCCGCAGCTTTTTCCATGACTTCAACCACAGTTTCATTCGGGGAGAAAATAAACTCCTCAAAATAATTAGCAAATGGGGTACCAAGTAAACCAATAGAGATTGAGGGAACCGCCAAAATTGCCAACGGCAAAGTCATTGTCCACGGCGACTCATGGGGTTCGTCATTATGACTTTGGACATCATGAGTACTCGTAGCTTCAAGCTCTCCTTGTTTCATTGCTCCAGGACCAAATAATGGCGCGGTCTCTGATTCAACAAGGAGAACATTATCAGCGGCTTTTTTGAGTTGTTGGCGGATGCCGTTATCATTACCGCGGAAACTACCTTCAAATGTCATAAAGTACATTCTGAACATATAGAAAGCAGTAATTCCAGCAGTTAACCAACCAATCAACCAAAGTACCGGATTAGCTTGAAATGCTGCCCCGAGGATTTCGTCCTTAGACCAAAATCCTGCGAAGGGGGGAATACCAGAAATTGCTAAACAACCGATCAAAAAAGTAATTGCTGTTACAGGCATATATTTGCGCAGTTTGCCCATTAATCGCATATCCTGCGCTAAAACTGGGTCGTGACCGACAACCCCTTCCATGCCATGAATCACCGAACCAGAACCCAAGAACAGCATCGCCTTGAAGTAGGCGTGGGTCATCAAATGAAATAATCCTGCGCTGTAGGCACCTACTCCCATTGCCATTACCATATAACCAAGCTGGGAAATGGTGGAGTAGGCCAAGCCTTTCTTAATATCATTTTGGGTAATTGCAATTGTAGCGCCCATAAACGCAGTGAACGCTCCCACAAAGGCAATTACGCTCATTGCTGCAGGAACGTTTTCAAACATTGGGTACATTCGGGCTACCAAGAAAACCCCTGCAGCCACCATCGTTGCAGCATGAATCAATGCTGAAATGGGTGTAGGACCTTCCATAGCGTCCGGTAGCCACACATGTAGGGGAAATTGAGCTGACTTGGCTACGGGACCCAAGAAAACTAAAATCGCCAGTAATACAGCAAGGAAATTACTAATACTTCCTGTTTGTAGTAATTCCGCCAAGCGATCGCCAATTACATCAAACTCGAAACTTCCTGTTGCCCAAAAAAGTCCCAACATTCCCAACAACAGACCGAAGTCACCAACACGGTTAGTGACAAATGCTTTTTGGCAAGCGTCTGCTGCTGCTTTGCGGTCATACCAAAAACCGACCAGCAAATAAGAACACATCCCCACCAATTCCCAGAAAATATAAATCTGGACGAGGTTAGGGCTAACTACTAGACCCAACATTGAGGAGCCAAACAAGCTCAGATAAGCATAAAACCGGACATAGCCAGGATCGTGGGCCATGTAGCCATCAGTGTAAAGCATCACCAAGAAAGCTACTGTGGTCACGATCGCCAACATCAGGGCGCTTAAATGGTCAATAGTGAACCCCATGCTCAGGCGAAAATTACCTGCTGCAGCCCATTCTAGACTGTACATGTAAGGTTCATGTCCTTGGATTTGACTCCACAACAAGCTCAACGACAACACCATCGCCGCTCCCATGAGGGAAATAATAAATGCGGCGTTTAGCTGCCGTAGGCGGTTTGTAGCATGATTGAACGAGATTAATCCTAGACCGACCAGCATTGCTCCTAGTAATGGCAATACTGGAATCAGCCAGGCATACTGATAGATTACTTCCATCACTAACGCCTACTTTGAGAACTGCTAACTAAATTGTTGGATCTGTCTGTCATTGTGACATACACTTTTTAGGATAAAGTACCCCACCCAATTGAGATTAGGTGGGGCAATTAAATTTGGTCTTAAATTTTATGCCAATAGTTAGGAGCTAACAATTTAAATCTTGCCTTAATTTTTGGCTTATTTCTTGGCTTAAATCCTGGTGTTGCATGCTTTAAATTTTCTGTTTACTTAACTTTTCTCTTCGTGAAAAATAATTTTCTTAGTGTTCGCCAAAGCTGCGAAAGATAATTTTGTACCTTCAAGGATCAATTTCAAGCAGAACGATATTCTAAATCTGGCATTTTATTACCAACGTAAGCTTGAGATTTATGGGCACAGCTATCTTTTATCACCTCTAAAGCTAGAAGTAAATCTTCTCTAGCACGAAAACTTTCTAAACGGTATCTAACGATGCCATTTTCAATTAGCAATAAAGTGGGCAATGATTTGAGTTTATAAGCATTAGACAACTTAAAATTCTCATCAGCATTCACCCGAACCAATTTGATTTGACCATTGTACTGAGTTCTAAATTGTAATAGTAAAGGTTGAATAATCCGACATAAGCCACACCAAGGCGCTTCAAAATTAACTAGAACTGGAATCGCAGATTCTAAAACTTCTTGGGTAAATGTTTGCTCGCTAACCGACAACACCATGATGCCTCTGAAAATATAGGTTTTTTATATCAAATCGCTATCAGCAGAAGAAAGTTTCCCCGTTCGCTAGCTTGTAGATGCAATGTTTGATTATGGATAGACTCGCTCCCAACTTTCCTTGAAAATTCATCACCTTGCAAATTCATCACCTTGCAAATCTAGTGCTTTCAAGATTCCCATAATAATTTTCGTTGTGGCTTGGGAAATGGTTAACATGTCTGAGCCTTATAGCAGGCAAAAATTTGAGTAGAGTGATGTTACCGAATTCCATACTTGAGTTAATAAACAATTGAGGAATAACTTCCAATATTTAATTTCTAATCTAGAAAAACAAACCCCCACCGATAGCTATATCAATCGATCCTACATTGATTTGGTAGTAATTGATTAGATTGATAAACATCTAGATGAGTATCAACTACTGCCATCTCACTGCAATTAAGTACTAACTACTGCCGTTAATAGGTATTCTCTAAAACTATAATCTTATCTCACTTGTTACCCTCATTAAAAGGGGATGAGACCACCATAACAAAATAATAAAAATCGTGACTCCCAAATAGGCAAAAGAAATAAATTCCTGCCATTGGATAGATTGACGACCGTCTAAAATTGCGGCAAAAGGGATAACGGAAGTCCGTTGTTTAACGCTTTCAAAAGCTTCCCCATAGCGATATTTTAAACGACGATCGCCGTGCCAAACTCCAAAGATGTGGTGCAATATTAAGCCAATTGAGGTAACAATTGTAAAAGTTGTTCCTAACCATAGAGTGTGGGCGACGCACCAAATGACTTGACCCACCATTTGCGGATGGCGGGTGATGCGGATAATTCCGGTTTCGTAGAGATGTACTTGGGGTTTTTGTAAGGCAGCAATTTCTAGTAGATTGAAGGTAGCAGGATACAAAAAGAAAAAAGAAATAGCAGAAAGTGTCCACACTGTTGCTTTTACTCCCACAACACCTTGGATTTGCCATAATTGCAAGCCATCATAGCGGTGATTAAAAAAGTAAACAATCATTAGGAGAGCCAATGGCAAACTTAAGGACGCAAACAAGATGCGATAAAGTCTTGCACCAATATATTTTTCTACCTTATGACGTAAAGCTGCTCCCCCGCTATGGACAATTGCGAAACCGAAAAGCATCCCCAAAATGACAAAATGACTGGGTGTTAACCAATTTGGTAAAAACATGTACTTAAGTAAAGTAATTTGAAGAAAATTTAATTCAGCACAAACAATAACACAAAGTGTTCAAGGGGGGACTTTATTCAAGATGTTGTGTTACTGTCTTTTTCGAGTAAAATCTCCAAGTTTAAGATGCAAAAAACATGCGGTAGTAAAAACTACTTGCCGTAGCTTTTTTGCTTTTTCGCTCCTTTCTTAAAAGCGGGTTAAGCCATATGTCTGACCTTCCATTTACATTAGATCAGTTACGAATTCTCAAAGCGATCGCCGTAGAAGGGAGCTTCAAGCGCGCAGCTGATAGCCTCTACGTCTCTCAACCAGCAGTAAGTTTGCAAGTACAAAACCTCGAACGGCAATTGGATGTCCCATTATTCGATCGTGGAGGACGACGCGCACAATTGACTGAAGCAGGACATCTACTTCTAAACTACGGGGAAAAAATCCTCAGTTTATGTCAAGAAACTTGTCGCGCGATCGAAGACCTGCAAAATCTCCAAGGCGGTACTCTCATAGTAGGTGCTTCTCAAACCACGGGCACTTATTTATTGCCACGAATGATTGGTCAATTTCGACAGAAATATCCTGATGTTGGGGTCCAATTGCATGTTCACTCTACTCGCCGTACGGCTTGGAGTGTTGCTAACGGACAGGTAGATTTAGCAATCATTGGTGGTGAAGTACCTGCCGAACTAATGGAATCATTGGAAATGGTTCCCTACTCAGAAGATGAATTGGCATTAATTTTGCCCACATTTCATCCTTTTGCTAAACAGGAAACAATCCAAAAAGAAGATTTATACAAATTACAGTTCATTGCTCTAGATTCTCAATCAACTATCCGCAAAGTTATCGATCAAGTACTGACACGGGGTGATATTGATACTCGCAGGTTAAAAATTGAAATGGAACTCAATTCAATTGAGGCAATTAAAAACGCAGTTCAATCAGGTTTGGGAACTGCATTTGTCTCTACAAGCGCTATTTCTAAAGAACTGCAAATGGGTGTATTACATTGTACTCCGATTGAAGGTGTTGTCGTCAAGCGGACGCTATGGCTAATTTTCAATCCTAATCGTTACAGATCTAAAGCGGCAGAAGCATTCAGTCGAGAAATTTTGCCCCAATTCGCCAATCCTGGATGGAAAGAGGATATTTTAAAATCCTCACAGAACACTAGTTTTGCCGTTAATAGCCTGGAAGCTACGACGACATCCAACAAAAGCGAAGAATAAAAACTGGTCGCCTGTTATTACTGATTCAATATATTTGTAGGGGGTTTTCTTCTTAAAACATGGTTCCCAGCTTCCAACAACTTATATTACTTGCTGAAATAAAATTCCATTTCTTATTTTCTGAGAAAAGGTAGCTTGCAAAACCAAAGATGTATCAATTCCTGAGGTAATGTCCCGAATTTCGTGAATAATCTGGATTCTACCCTTTCTAGATTACCGAAATTCGGAGGGCGCAAGCCCCTAAACTTATTTGTGACAATACAAGTCCCCAGGCAATTACGTGGTTACTGCATTCTATTGGAATATGTATTCAGCATCTTTTTCCAATAGCTATGGATAAGTAGTTGCTACTGGTAAGATTCGTCAGTATTGCCCAATTATTAACAATGTCAAGCAATGCTAGTAGTAGAAACAAAACTACTAAAAACCTGAACAATAAGGGTTTTGTAAAGTCGCGACCGCCAATAAGTGTAATTTTTTCAAGAAAAAAGTAGGGCGCTATCTTAACCCTAAGACAGGATGCGATATTCCAGTATGCTTGTGGATATTAACCCTGATTACACTTACTTAAGTTAAATGGTGCGTTAATACCTAGTAACTTAGTACGAGAAATCACGGCACTCTTGTGCATTAAAGTTAGTTCAGAGAAACAAGAATTTCCTGACTTCTAACCATGGGTAACTTCAAATATCTTTATCTCTTATAAAAGTGTTGCCTTTTTATCCCCGAGGTGACAAACACTAAGACACACGACACACAAGCGTATTTACAGGATGATCGTGCCGTTAGGCTCAGAACTGGGGGAAGAGCGCCAAATCGAATATTATCTTCCCCTAGTTTAAACACCAGTTTCCAAAACAAAACTGTGGACTCAAATAGTTAGCCGCAGTTAAGGTGAGATGCCAATAGTGACAGCAAGGCTTGTGCCCTGAAGGAAAATGTATTAAGTAAATGGTTTATATAACGACTTTTTTAAGGTAAAAATAAAAATTACAATATACCCAGGGTAATTATTTCTCATCCACTAATTATTCAGTGAAATTGTTAGTAACCCTTGCTCGGCTTAAGAATAAGTGATTTATTAGTGGTTCAGTGGAACCACAAAAAATAAGTCAGCAGTTCAGAAGTAGTTCTATTACAAACGGCTCTTATAATTGAAGTATTGACATGTTATTTGCTCCTTAGGTTCCCTGTAAACTTTTTTCGCATATATCGTGGTGAATAACATTCAGTATCTATTGTTTTGAAATATTACCATTTAGGGTTAAAGTCGCGCGCGCAGTAAGGCGCAAAAGACCAAAATGAAAGTTTACTGCACTCGTCCAGGATGCCCTCGCCCACATAACTACTTTTCAGATTTGGAGAATAACTCCATTATCAGAACTGTACAACAAAAATATTGTATGACCTGTGGAATGCCCTTGATCCTAGCTGGGCGTTATTTGCCAACCAAGCTTCTTGGGAAGGGAGGCTTTGGGACGGCATTTTTAGCCATAGACCGATATACGCCTGGAATGCGTCAGTGTGTAGTCAAACAATTTCAACCAGCTGGTAATCTAAACCAGACTCAAATGCAGCTAGCACAAGATTTGTTTGAAAGAGAAGCAATAGTTTTAGAAGAACTTGGTAACCAACACGACCAAATTCCAGCTTTATTTGCTTACTTTCCTTTACTGGTTGAAAATTTGAACTGCAAGGAAGAGCAATTTTTTTATCTGGTACAAGAATATATCGATGGGCAGACATTAGAAGAAGAATTAGTCGAAAAAGGTAGATTCACCGAAACCGAGGTTGTGCAGATATTGAGAGATATTCTCAATTTACTTAAATTTGTTCATAACAAAAATATTATTCACCGGGATATTAAACCTTCCAACATAATGTACCATCGCAATGGTAAACTTTTTTTGCTAGATTTTGGTGCAGTTAAACAGGTTACAAACAATCCTATTGGCTCAAATCGTTCTTCTACAGGTATTTACTCTTTGGGTTTTTCTCCACCAGAACAAATATCAGGAGGACAAGTTTTTCCATCCACAGATTTGTATGCTTTAGCAGTGACCATAATCACTTTACTGACAGGGGAACAAGAGGTAAATAAGTTATTTGATGTTCACAGCAATCAAATTGAATGGCGTTCTCGAGTTCAAATTGATTCTAATTTAGGAAATATCTTGGATCGGATGCTTATCGCAGCAGTAAATCAACGCTTTGGGACAGCAACAGAAGTTTTGGAAGCGCTCAGTAAGCTACCGCAATTTTCTCAGCACCAGGATTTAGAAACTAGTAAGTCAATGCAGTCACAAATTCAAACACCAGTGGCCATCACTAATAAATCAAGGACAATACCAAAAACTAGAATTAATAGGTCATTTTCCAGTTTTGAAATTTTATTTGGAGCTGCATTTACTGGTTTTGAAGGTACTTTAATTGCGATCGCATTACTGAATTTATTTTCACTTACAGTTGTAAGCTTGATATGTGCTGCAGCAGTGTTTGTAATGCTAATTTTTTCTCAAATAAATCGTTGGATTGAAAAGCAAGATTTATTAATAATTTCGGCAATAACATTCATTGTTTTATTTTTTATTCCCTTGTTACGGGGTAATCTTGGCATTGGAGAAGTAATTATTTTATCTTGTGGAATAAGTTTAATTGCAGTTGCTATTACATCACTATTCAGTCTGATTCAGAAATTATTATCACTTTTACTTTAGATATACCCAGAGAATAAAAAATATGTTCCTCAAAAATGATTTAACTCTTTTGTCATTGGCCCTGCTCATTACTTTAGGATTAGTGGGAATTGGTGTTTGGTGGCTGAGAGATAATGTATTTTTAAAAAGTCTACCTAGCGACGCAGTGATACTTTCAAAGAATGTTATGACTCTAGCCAATAGTTGTAATCTGGATGTCCTACAAGACTTTCCAAATTTTTCCAACTAAACGAGTTTCAATTCAAATTAAGTTACGCAAAAGAAATTATGTAAATATCTCCTAGAATTTCCAGGGTATTTATATGATATTGCGAAGAGCAAAATGTTTGATATGCAATGCTACGTAGATACACAGTTTAGTTATATTTTTAGGCACTCTTGTAAGATAATTATTAGATTTCAAAGTCATCTATAAAAAATCCTGAAATTGAATTTTTATTTTTGGTATAAATATAAAACATCTCTCGAACTGATTAAAGTTCAGGAGATTGAAATAAGATTCAGAGAAAATAATTATATGCTACTTCCGTATATATTCAAAAACCCCTTTATGATTACTTGGAATCTTTTAAGAGTATTAAATGCCTGATTTAATCCAAGATACAGTTAAAAGTGACTGCTAATCTAAAAATAATTATTTTAGTGTAAATAGATGTTTGCATGTCATCAATATGGTGTAATCGTAGTAAATTTATAACAAGCTAAAAAATAAATCAAAAAGCTATAGTCAATACTAATTTTATAAAGTAAATATATCAACACATAAATGAACTTAAATCTATATTCTTTCGACATTGGGGATATACATAGGAAAATATTTGATTGTTATTTCTCTATGATTTTACACCTAAGAATATTGGGATATATTGGCTTTATTTTTTACAGAAATTCTTTGCAAAAATTCGATGAATGCTTTCATCTAATACATGACATTAAATCTAATCTTTATTTTCCCAGAATATGATTATATTTATCTGCAATTGGTGAAAAATAAATAAAAATCCTATATAAAATAAAGGACAAATTTAATATATTACTTTCTAAATAATTATATAGCTATCAGTACTTATAATTAAATAACTATCATTAGACTGATAGATTCAAAGCTATCTATAAAGGCAATTATACGGTCAGACATTTATTTATAATCTTACAAATAAATCTCATGACTGTACGTCAATATTTTAAATTAAGATAAATATATTATGATTTTAATCATATTGAGTTGCTTACAGCACACTAAATTAATGTTATTTTCGGTATATTTTATCAATATTCAATAACTAAATATTTACAAAAAACAAATTTAGTTATTGAGATTTTTGGTATTAAAAATAAAACATATTTGTCTAAAATTATAGACAAATTATAAAACGTTAAATTTTTGTTTATCTATTACAAATAGAAACTAATGATGTTTGAAAAAAACGAAAATTCGATTTTAGTAACTACACTACTAATAACTTTAGGATTAATAACTGGGGTCTATTGGTGGATAGCTCATACTCATAGCATCAACATCAGCAGTTATTTCCATAATTCTCTCAAAAAAACGGTACAACCAAACTCATTGCAAAATAATAAATTTAAGGAAATATCCCATATACCTTCTGGTTTATTCAGTTATGGCGGTAGTACCACCTGGGCACCGATTAGAAGTAAAACAGAAAAAGCAATAGAAACTATCTTTAAAAAATATGATTTGCGTTATACCAACCCTGCTACAGGTTCTCCTGGTTCTGCTGTTGGTATCAAAATGTTACTCAATAACCAATTGGCTTTTTCCCTTAGTTCTCGTTCTCTAAAAGAAAAAGAATACCAGCAAGCCCAAAAAAAAGGTTTTACCCTCACAGAAATTCCAGTTGCAATTGATGGTGTTGTAATTGCAGTTCACCCAACTTTGGATTTACCTGGTTTAACTATTGATCGACTTAGAGAAATATACACAGGAAAAATTACTAATTGGGAAGAATTAGGAGGACCAAACTTAAGAATCATACCTTATTCCAAACAAAATGAAGGAGGTACCGTAGAATTTTTTATAAAAAATATTTTACGCCGAGAAGAACTGGGGAGTAACATTCAAGGAGTTAAAACTACAACTGAAGCTTTGAGAAAAGTAGCGAGAAATCCAGGTGCTATTTTTTACGCATCTGCACCTGAAGTTGTTGGACAATGTGGTGTTAAACCCCTGGCAATAGGGCGAGTTGCAGATCGATTCATTCCACCGTACGAAGAACCTTTTATCCCACTTTCCCAGTGTCCGCGAAAGCGTAATCAATTGAATCTGGAAGCTTTTAAAAACGATGAATATCCAATGACCAGAAGATTATTCGTAATCGTTAAACAAAACGGTCAAGTCGACGAACAAGCAGGACTAGCATATGCAAAATTGCTACTTACTCAAGAAGGTCAAGAATTAATTTCTAAAGCAGGCTTTGTAAGAATTCGTTGAAAAACAATTAGCTGCTCTCTTCTAAACTTTTAAATATAGGTTTATTAAAAATTTAGTACGCAGTCTTTTTGTTTACTTATGTCACACAAAAATGAAACAACTGTTTTTGTATTATCCCTGTTGATTACTCTTGGGCTAGTTGTTAGTGGTGCATGGGCGGTCAATAATTCCCTTATTGATATTACTAGAATATTGAACCTGGTAGGAGATAGGAATGGTAATTCTGCAGCTAGACCAGGTTATGCGATGAAAGGGCTGAGTGGAAGTAGTACTTTTAATTCTGTAACCAATATCCAAGCAGGAAGATTTCCCTACGGTGGAAGCACCACATGGGCACCAATTCGTAGAGATGTTGATGCAAAAATAAGACAAGGAATACCACAATTTCAAATCGTTTACATTGATCCAATCGGTTATCCCCCTGGCTCGGGTACTGGAATTCAAATGCTTTTGCGCAATCAACTAGCTTTTTCTCAGTCTTCCCGTTCTGTCAAGGAGCGCGAACACCTGCAAGCACAAGTACGGGGATTAAAACTGAAAGAAATTCCTGTTGCGGTAGATGGGATTGCAATTGCTGTTAATCCAAGTCTTAATATTTCTGGATTAACTCTTTCCCAGGTCAGAGGTATATACACAGGTAAAATTACCAATTGGAAAGATATAGGAGGACCAAATCAAAAAATAATTCCATTCTCAAGACCAAACCAAGGTGGTACGGTAGAATTTTTTGTCGGCAATGTTTTGAGAAATGAAGATTTTGGTAGTAACGTCGAAATAATTAATACTACTACTGAGGCTTTAAGAAAACTAAGTAGGAACAAAGGCGGAATATATTATGCTTCTGCACCAGAAATTGTTGGACAATGTGGTGTTAAACCTTTACCAATTGGTAAAACCCCTGATGAATTAATCCCTCCTTACCAAGAGCCTTATATTCCTTCATCGGCATGTCCTCGAAAACGCAATCAACTCAACACAATTGCTTTTTCTGAAGCTAAATATCCTATTACCCGCAGGTTATTTGTCATCGTAAAACAGGATGGCCAAATTGATGAAGAGGTTGGAGAAGCTTATGCCAAATTACTACTCACTTCACAAGGTCAAGATTTAATCGCCAAAGCTGGGTTTGTCAGGATTCGTTGATAAAAGACTTTTCAAGTGCTGATTAGAGTCTATTACTAATCCTGAGAAATGTAATAAATATTTAGGCAGAAAAATATCTAGGTAGGAAAGATAAAAATTCTCTACCCATTACAAAAAAAAGTAAGAGTCGAATCGTATTGTTATTCTTCCCATGTCTGATAAAAACTAAATAAGAGTTTATGTATAATCTTTACTAATTTCAATTACTTTAATTGGAAGTGGTTATTGGTGGTTAACAAAAAATTTTCGTAGTGATATCAATTCAATTTAGAATTCAGAGGTTAAAACAGATTATTACCATTCAAAAAAATGATGTACCTAATATCTTTTCTAAAAACGTTTCTGGCTCAAATTTCGATTCCGTAAAAAATGTACCGACTGGAATATTTAACTATAGAGGTAGTACTTCATAGGCACTAATTTAGACAGGTAATCGATCCACAAATTAGAACTGCATACCCTGAGTTTACATTACGTTACATAGAATTTAATAATAAACGTGGCTTAGGGACTGGCATTAAAATGCTAGTTGATGGTCAATTGGCATTTGCTCAGTCTTACCGACCAGTTTCTGATAAAGAGTTCGAGCGTCTCGAAAGCATGGCTTTTCTTTAGCCCAAGTTTCTATAGCAGTTGATGGCTCTTAGCTATTGTCGTTAACTCGAAACTCGATATAGATAGACTTGGCTTAGAGCAGTTAAAGTCTACTTATAGCAGGAAAAACCACTAATTGGAGTCAGCTTGGTGGTTCAGATATTTTCATTCAACCGTTCTCCCGTCATAAAAGTGAGGGTGGAACTATCAAAATGTTTATTGAAGATATTTTGGGAGATTGGGCTTTTGGGTCTCAAGTAAAACTTGTTTCTACCACCACGCAAGCGTTAAATAAAATAGCTCAAAATCTAGAAGATATTTAATTTTGCTTTTGCTCCAGAGGTAGTTCCCCAATGTTCGGTCAAAAGCTTACCCATACAAAATAAACGAGGAAAGTTTATTGCTCCTTACCAAGGACGACTTGTCCTCCCATCTGAATGTCCTAGTAAACGCAACAAGTTGAACATTGAGGCTTTTCGGTCTGAAGCTACCCGATTACGCACAATCTGTTCGTGGTGGTCAAACAGAATGGGCGTATTGAAGAACAAGCAGGTAGAGTATATGCCGATTTGTTGTTAACCGAGCAGGGACAGGAATTAATTAACCGATATGGGTTTGTCAGAATTCGCTGACACCTGCTGTAGTTAACCAAACTGCTTTAACTTAGCTAGCTCTACTGATAGATTCTGCTGGCAGACAAATCAAATTATCGCCTTGAGTCAGGATTAAGCCACGCTGACGTAACTTACCCATCAAGCGAGTAACTGTGACGCGAGTTGAACCAATAGCACTACCAATTTGAGCATGGGTTAGTGGGAATGGCAGACAATAGCCACGAATTACATCGGGGTCTGTTTCACTCATTGCCGGCTCGCCGTATTCCTCAATCAATAATGTTAGGAATCCTAAGAGTCGATCAATTGTCCGTCGTTGCCCTAAGGCACTCAGCCACAACAGCTTACGCTGGTGCTGATACCTGAAAGCATCCATGACTTCTCGACGAAAATGAGGCCAATTATCTAGATCGTGCCAATACATCCATAACACGGCAGTTTGATCTACATGAGCATAGGATTGCAGGGTAAATGGTGACTGAGCCACTATTTCAAATGGTTGACCAGCTCCCACAAATCCCAAAAATGCTTCTTCTGGTGTTCTGTTAATCCGTCGAGATGTTAACTGAGAAGCAGTGGCACTAACTTGTGCTGTTCCTACCATACGGATTGCACCCCTTTGCACCAAATATAGCAATCCAGGTCTTGCTGGAATGCGCTCATCTTTGCTAAAGGTGCGGCAGCGGTAGTGTTCTTGAGCCCAATCAAGAATCCGTTGCCAAGTTAAAAAAGGCCTTGATGCTTCTGAAAAGGAGGATGGAGATTGCATAGGTAACAAAGAGCGTTCGGCTGAAGACAAAGAAAAGACGTCAAAAAAAAAGGTGCAAGGAGTGTCTTCTCGTTGGCGACATAGGACTTAACCTAAAGTCACCAGCCATGCAAAAAGTAGAAATATAATTTTCTACTCTTTTGTTATACTTCTCTACTGTACAATGATTGTAGTAAAATTTACCCATAATTCAAGAAATTTTGCAAAATTCTCATATTTTCTCCCTCAATATTAAAATTATGTCTAAAGGGAGATGACAGCGAGTCAGTATTTTAAAGCAGAACTCCTTAAATAATCATACAAACTGGATTTTATGTGTATCCTAGAGCCTCAGTAAATAAATACACAGCGATTATACAGCTACTACGCGTTATTTTCGTAGAAGCCTTGAGTAACACAAATACGACTCAAGAATTAGCACCCATTAGTCAAACAAATATTCATCTGCATAAAAGTAGAGATTTGAATAGGGTTTTATATATTTCCGGGGTCGCACTACAGCAAAAAAAATCTCAGAATCTTTATTCTATGAATTTCGCTCAAGAGATAGCGTGTTATCTCTGGGCAAACTATGACCAAGAATTGAAAGTAGAAATTGTTTCCCCGGGTTTAATTTATATAGAGCTAACCCCACATTTATTAGCTGCTTTTTTACAGCATTTCAGCAGTAAAGAAGTCTGGAATGAAATAAAAATAGATGAAAATCAAAGTACAAGTTCTCATAAATATTCAAGTTCTCATCAATATTTGAGTTTGAGTAAAGGTTGCTTGAGCCAAAAGTTGATAAATTCCCATGGCTCATTTGCTCTGCAATATGCTCATGCTCGTTGTTGCTCTCTAATACAGCTAGCAGCAGGCGAGGAATTCATTAATTTGGGTGTCGGCTCCGCTTCATGGGCGATAATCCAACCATCGGAAATACCCTGGCTTAAAGAGGAAGGACAGTTACGTTTCGTCCATCCTGCAGAATTTTGTTTAATGAGTAAGTTAATCGAAACTTTAGATAACCTGGATAATAGTTTTGTCGATCAGACAGTTAAATGGGAAAACATAGCTCTGGGTCTGAGCCAAAGTTTTGAAAGTTTTTGGTCTAATTGTCGTATTTGGGGTGAAGTAAAAATAAATAATCGGGAATTAGCCCAAGCAAGATTAGGGCTGATAGCGATTACTCGGTTAGTGTTTGAGCGAGTAATAGAAGAAAAACTTGGTCTGACCGCATTTTCAGAATTTTAATATTTCTGAGATGTTGGAAATTAGACATGATTATGAAGTAAAAGTAAAGACTTCAAATAAATAGTTGACTTGTCAAAAAAACAGGTATATATTGTTAATTGTGTGAGGAGCGAACCAGCGAGAGCACCGAGACGAAACACGGCCAGTCGTCGGTGCTCTTTCTGATGTTTATAAGTATCCTAAGATATTGATTAATAAGAAATTACCTGTGTTGTAAGGCTTAATATTAGGTAATTATAACTAATAATAAATCAGTCAGCAGTTCTTACTATCTTTTCAAGACTTACTGCTGACTTAATTTTGTGTCATTTAAAGAGTATATTTAGTTTGATAATAAAAAGTTTTCAATTGCGACTGCTGCTCCATCCTCATCAACGCCGGGAGCAATCCACTGAGCATGGGCTTTAACTTCTTCAGGAGCGTTTCCCATCGCGATGCCAATACCGGCATACTCTAGCATTTCAATATCATTGAAGTTATCGCCAATAGTCATAACGTTATTTCTTTGTAGCCCTAATAGTTCTTCTGCTAAATAACTAACTGCTGCACCTTTATTTACTAGTGGATGAGTTGCTTCAAAAAAAGTCGCAACAGATTTAGTCAAATATAACTCTTCTGTAGTGTATCTGTGGCGCAAATTAGTTAACAGTTGATTTATTACGTCTGTATCTTTACATAAAGCTAAAATTTTTGTTGGTTCGTTGTCCAAAGTATTCCGTAAATCCCCAACTGCGATCGCATCAATATTAGAGCGTTCGGCATATAATTTAGTTTCTGGGGTTAGCTCCCGTACATAAAGTTTATCCCCAATGTAGAAGTGGATAGATAAAATTTGGCGTAAGGAAGGTTGCTCAAAATGATCGAGCAGTTGTTCAGAAATATTTTTGGGTACAGATAAATGTTGATGTAACTGTTGTGTAGCAGGGTCTTGAATCCAGGCTCCTTGATAAGAAATTAATGGTAATCTGGAGTTAATTTCTTGATGGAAACGTAACGCGGAACGATACATTCTACCGGTAGCAACAGCCACTTCGATTCCTTTTGCTTGTGCGGCGTCAATTGCTTTTTTTACTCGTTTGCTAATTGAGTTAGATTTTCCAGCAATTGTACCATCAATATCTACCACCAAAAGTTGAATATCTGATTTAGGATTTACCCCAGTTTGTGACAAGTCTAGTTGACCGTTAGAATTTAAATGCATAAGTTACCTTTTGCTTACCCTGTGTTTAGTTTAGTAAGTTATAGTAACGAGGTTAACAGTCTGAAATATTTTTTCGGAAGTTTTGAAGGTAAATTATTGATTATTAGTACAAGAAAAAACCAGAGATTAACTCTGGTTCAAAATGATAATTTTGCGTTCGAAATAATTTTTTTATTTTTCTAGAAACTGCGCTAATAAGTATAGCAATCGTATTTGATTTCTGAACGGGTGATCCTTGTAGAGGCGTTGCATCCAACGTCTCTACAATATTTATTTTAACGAATGATTTAGGATTGATATATTAGTAAAACCAAATGTCGATTTAATCAAAGATGTAAACTTTTATTGTTCAATTGAAGCTTGTAAAACTTTATTTTTTAAGAGAATTGATGTCTAAATTTTGATTACTATCAATGGGAACTTTAAAAAGAAGAGGTTTTTTTGTGTCTGCGACGCCAGAAAGCCATTCCCACTACTGCACCTAGACCTAATACACTTCCTGGTTCGGGTACTGAAGTCTTTCTCGCAGCTAACTTAAAATCAGGACCGCTAAATGTTTTGTCCGCAAATACTTGAACTCCACTTAGAGATTCAACTCCTAGTTGGTCAAGACTGACTCCCCAAGAGCCAACTTTTTGAGAACCGCCAATTTCCGTTGTATTTATGGAATAATCTGCATCGAATTGATTTTTTCTTAAAAGTTTGATTTCATTACCAATTACGTTTCCTGCGCTATCAATGGCTCGAACTCCTAAATCACTATTTTTGCCTCTTTCCCAAAAGAATAAACTGTCCAATCCTGAATTATCTTTTTGAATCAAGCTATCAAAAAATAAGTTGATCTTAAATTCTCCATTCCCTTCACCATCAACAATATTATTCAAATTATTGTTGCCCAAGTATGCATTAATTTCAGCACCATTGGGGTCTTCATTTACTCCAATTGCTCCTGGGTTATTTGCATTATCACCCCTATCTGTACTCGCTTCGCCACTATTTGGATCGCTATTCCGTGGCGTGTTGAAAAGGATATCAGTTTTTGTTACGAAGGAAAACTCACTAATTGTCTGACCATTCTGTTCTATCGACTTTAATAAAATATCAGCAGTTGGGTCACTTGTTTGGCTGACGTTAGTTTTAAAACTAGCTGCATGAGCAGAATTAGATACTGCTAAAAGTGTTCCCAATATTAAACTAAGAGAAGTCAACGTGCTTTTAATTTTCATGATTATCTCCTAATTATTTGAGGAAGTTCAAAATTAAAAAAATATCCTTGGTTATTACATTAATTATGTTTAATTGAGGACCCTATCATCATCCGTAAACATGCAGATAAGTATTTAAATTTTCGATATAGTGAATTGTTCTTATTATGTAATTTGGGATATTCTTAATCTTTCAATCAAGCATATTAACAGCAAATAAAATATCAGTAGGATAGATAGTATTTTTCTAAAAATTCTGAGTTTAAATCTGATTGCAAACTAGTTCAAATTATTAGCTTCGACTCAATGATGATTCATAAATACAACTATTGTGTTAGGTTTTGTAGCGGTAAGACACTTAGGAATGTAGATTAAATAAAGTATAAAACTAGGGTGCTGTTAGCATCGCGTAACGCACGATTCTAAATTTCAGAATTACAGTTTATTAAATTCTCATTCCTTACAATTACTTCGTTTCAGGTAAACTCATTAATACTTTAGGTACTACAGTAAATTTTTCCCTTTGCAATTAAAGCTGCTACTTCAGATAAGTCTATGTCCGAAACAAAAGTCTCAAACCAGTTGAATTCTAATCCTTTGATTTCTGATTCTTTAACTTCTGACTCTTCCAATTCGAATCGCCCCAAGTTTATTTTAGTTGATGGACATTCCTTAGCTTTTCGTTCCTACTACGCTTTTGCTAAAGGTCGGGATGGAGGATTAAGAACAAAAGAAGGTATTCCTACTAGTGTATCTTTTGGTTTTCTTAAATCTTTACTGGAAGCGATCGCCAGCGAAAAACCCCAAGCAATTGGTGTTGCTTTTGATTTGGGTATACCAACATTCCGTCATAAAGCAGATAGTACTTATAAGGCTGACCGAAAGGAAACACCGGAGGATTTTATTCCCGATCTGAAAAATCTCCAAGACTTAATTTCCAAGTTAAATCTACCTATCTTAACTGCTCCGGGTTTTGAGGCTGATGATGTATTAGGAACTATAGCCCAACGTGCGTCTGTTGCTGGTTATCAAGTAAAGATTTTAAGTGGCGATCGCGATTTATTTCAGCTTGTAGATGATAAAGAACAAATCAGCGTACTTTATTTAAATAAAGATTCTATTAAGCGCTCTGCGACTGGTTTTGGTGAGTTTAACTCGGCGGAAGTTAAGGAGAAACTAGGTGTTTTCCCGTCACAAGTAGTTGATTTTAAAGCCCTTTGTGGTGATAAGTCAGATAATATTCCTGGTGTAAGGGGAATTGGGGAAAAAACAGCAGTTAAATTAATTGAAACCTACGGTTCCCTTGATAACATTTATGATTCTTTGGATAAAATTAAGGGTGCAAACCATAGAAAGTTAGTAGAAGGGAAAGAAGATGCAGAAAAGTCTCGCTTTTTAGCAAAAATAGTTTTGGATGTACCTTTAGATATTAATTTAGAGGATTGTAAACTTACAGGTTTTGATACGAGTAATCTTTTACCGATTTTAGAAAAACTAGAATTTAAGTCTTTCATCACAAAAATCAATCAACTTCAAGAACAGTTTGGTGGAAAAGTTATTGAAGTTGGAGATCAAGAAACTGGTAATTTATCTAATTCATCTAATTTGAATTATGAAGGTGAGGATTTATGGTTCTTCAGTGCGGAAGATACAGATGCAGCAGAAAAAGAATCTGTATTACCTATTGAACCGCGCATTATTGACACAGAAGCAAAGCTTCAAGAGTTAGTGGAATTACTACAAAGATTTACAGATCCAAAAGTACCTGTGGCTTGGGATACAGAAACTAGTGCTTTAGAACCCAGAGATGCTGATTTAGTTGGAATTGGTTGCTGTTGGGGTACAAAAATTGATGAAGTTGCTTATATTCCTGTGGGACATAAATCGGGAAATAATCTGAGTAAAGATTTGGTTTTAGAAGCATTACGTCCAATCTTAGAAGATAAAAAATATCCCAAGAGTTTTCAAAACGCTAAGTTTGATCGCTTAATTTTTCATACTCAAGGAATTCAGTTAGATGGGGTTATTTTTGACCCGATGCTTGCAAGTTATGTAATTAATCCAGATAGCAGTCACAGTCTTGGTGAATTATCCCAAAAATATTTAGGTTTAATCATTCAAGATTATTCTGAATTAGTTCCTAAAGGTCAGACAATTGGTGACATAAATATAAATAAAGTTGCAGCTTATTGTTGCTTTCAAGTTCATGCGACATTTCAATTAGTACAAAAATTACGGGAAGAGTTGGAAAAAATTCCTACTTTACATAAATTACTGTTGGAAGTCGAACAAACTCTAGAACCTGTTTTAGCGGATATGGAATGTCAAGGTATCCGTATCGATAGCGATTACTTAAAAACGCTATCAAAACAGTTGGAAACCGATCTAGATAAGTTCGAGCAACAAGCTTATGAGATCGCAGGAGAACAATTTAATTTGGGTTCTCCCAAACAGTTAAGTGTAATTTTATTTGAAAAACTCGGTTTGAGTACTAAGTTCTCTCGCAAAATTAAGACCGGATATTCAACTGATGCTGCAACTTTAGAAAGGTTACAGGAAGTTGATACTAGTGGAATTATTGATGCGATTATTGAATATCGGACTTTATCAAAATTGAGATCGACTTATGTAGATAAGTTACCGGAATTAGTACGTCCTGATACTCATAGGTTACATACCAATTTCAACCAAACAGTAACTTCTACGGGAAGGTTATCTTCTTCTAACCCTAATTTACAGAATATCCCCATTCGTACAGCATTTAGTCGTCAAATTCGTAAAGCTTTTTTACCAGAAGAAAACTGGTTGATGGTTGCTGCAGACTATTCGCAAATTGAGTTAAGAATTTTAGCGCATTTATCTCAAGAGCCGATTTTAGTGGAAGCTTACCAAAATAATCGGGATATTCATACTTTAACGGCTCAGTTGATGTTTGAAAAAGACGAAATTACATCAGAGGAAAGACGAGCGGGGAAAATTATTAACTTTGGGGTAATTTATGGAATGGGTTCTGTAAAATTTTCCCGTTCTATTGGTGTGGATAGAAAACTAGCAAATGAGTTTATTCAAAGATTTTACAGTCGTTACCCAAAAGTTTTTGAATTTTTGGAAGGGGTGAAAAAGCAAGCTATATCCCAGGGTTACGTAGAGACAATTTTGGGACGTCGTCGCTATGTGCAATTCACTGGTAATAGTTTACAAAAACTCAAAGGTCGTAATCCAGAAGATATTGACTTAAGCAAACTGAAAAATTTGGGACCCTATGATTCTGGTTTACTCCGTGCTGCAGCGAATGCACCAATTCAAGGTTCTAGTGCTGATATTATCAAAATTGCAATGGTGCGATTGCATAAAGTTCTGCAAAATTATCAAGCTCGGTTATTGTTACAAGTTCACGATGAATTAGTTTTTGAGGTTCCACCACAAGAATGGGAAGAGTTAAAACCAATAATTAAGTCAGAAATGGAAACTGCTGTAGAGTTAAGTGTTCCTTTATTGGTTGATATCAATTCAGGTGATAACTGGATGGAAACCAAGTAGAAGTTTGCTTAGGACACTCGCATAAATAATTTCCTAAGTTTTGAATGGCGAAGGCTAAGTAATCAAGCAGAGCAAGAAAAATTCTTGGGAAGTTATTTTTTCGAGTTTCCTTATTTAAAACTTTGATAGGTTATCTCCTGTAAATAGGATATTTTGTAGCTCTTGTGCAACGTACCTTATTGATGATGAGAATTTTAAAATAAGTCTATGCTTTCCAATTTATGTCCAAGTAAAAATTTCAATTATTCAGTATCTACTATGCCAACTATTAGTTAAAAATTATAGATGACTTTAAAACTAAAGTCTAAATCTTCAGATGATGTCAAAAGAATAAAATATTAACAAATCAAGCTAACTTTTGTTTTACAGTAGCCTTTTCAGAAAATTGCTTATAGTATTTAGCATAATATGAACTGAAAAAGCAAAATTTCATTTAAAGCGTTTCCCTGTAACAAAAATATAAATAAACACAAGCGTGAAAAAAAATAATTCAAAAAGATTAACCCATATAAGTTGATCTCTGTATGTCGATGACCACAAGTTTATATTCCCAACTACTATAGAAATAAAAGCAAGAAGAAAAAAAAGAGCTATGATTATGAGATAATTCCATTGAAGCTGAGGAGTACCGGAAATTCCATTAGAATTTCGCAAGTAAGTTTCCCATGATAATGGTTTTGTTTCATTTGGATATTGAGATAAAAATTTTTGATTTATTTTCTCCTCCAGTTGTAGTAAAAAGTAACCTGCTCTAATCATTCTTGCCACTTCCCCAATCCAGATAATAAGCACTGCATAGCATATAAGAGGAAGAAGCACTAGAAAAACTATAGATGCCAAATTAATCTGATTCCAGGATGTAAATCCAGCACCTATAACAACTCCTACAGATCCTAACCCAAAACGTAGTACAGATTGCTGTGTTTGCATAGCAAGTAAGCTTTCAGCACGTAATGTTCTGTACTCTTCGAGAACTACGTCAATCCACTCGGTCACTTAGCTACTCCTTATTTTACGATTAGCTTTATTCAATATTCTCCATCATCAACAAAAAAATCAGCATCATCGTCATACCTAGATTTACCAGAACTTATGAAATTCCACACGGGTTGTAATATCGCCATACCTACAATCCCGATCGCAAAACTAAAGGCTAGTACTAAACCAAAAGGAATTCTAGCTGATTCTAAACCAAAAAATCTTAAATATACTAGTTCAGCATTTTGAACGGAGACGATCGCAATAAACAATACTAAACAAGCAATTAATATAGATATCAGCAAGCTTACAAAATTTTTCATTGATCACTCATTACTCATTACTTATTACTTATTACTTATTACTCATTACTCATAATGGTTTGGTGGAGAGACGCGACAGAGCCTGCGGCGTCGGCGTTAGCCTCTGGCGCGTCTCAACATAATTCATCAAAATTAGCTCATAAAATCAAGCTGTTACAGGCTGAATTTGATGAATTTTGTTGTCCATTTCTTGAGCAAGTTGGTCTAATTTTTGAGCGGAGTTAGTTTCCATATAAACCCTTACCAAAGGTTCGGTTCCTGATGGACGTAGTAATACCCAACTACCTTCTTCTAAATAAAGTTTAACGCCGTCTTTACGCCCTACTTCTTTAACTTTAATTCCTGCTACTTCTGAAGGAGGATTTTTAGTATAAGATTCCATCACAGCTAATTTATGGCTGTCGGTAAGGTGTAAATCCAAGCGCTTGTTGTATAGGGGACCGTCAGCTTCTGCAATCGCTTCTTTGACGAGTTCGCTTAAGGGTTTACCTTCATAAGCAATAGCTTCTGCGACTAACATGTCCGCTAAAACACCATCTTTCTCAGGAATATGACCGAGTACGCTTAAACCACCCGATTCTTCTCCACCTATTAAAACGGTGGTTTCCCGCATTTTGGCACCAATATATTTAAATCCTACTGCTGTTTCAAATAATTCTAGACCATACTTTTTGGCAAAATTATCTAATAGGTGAGTGGTAGCAACAGTACGAACAATAGCTCCTGTCAAACCCTTATTCTTCATCAGGTGACGTGCGAGCAATAGTAAAACTGTGTTGGGAGTGAGAACATTACCCAGTTCGTCCACAACTCCAAAGCGATCACTATCCCCATCAGTTGCTAAACCTAAAGCAGCTTTATCTTTCTTAACGGCTTCCACTAACCCTACAAGTTGTTCTCCTTTGGGTTCAGGCATTCCTCCACCAAATAATACATCGCGGTGGGTATTGAAACTTTCCAATTCGCAACCACAATGCTCTAAGACTTCATCTAAATAACCGCGAGAAGTGGAGAATAAAGCGTCATATTTTACTTTTAGCTTAGCGCTGCGAATTTTATCCACATTCAGAAGATTGTAGATAAACTTCATGTATTCTGGTTTGGGGTCAAAGCTGGAAATGGAACCCGAAGGATTACCAGAAGGAAGAGCATCCGATGCATCTGCAATATTCGCAACAATGGTATCAGTAATTTCAGGTGTTGCTGGACCAGCATAATCAGGAATATATTTAATTCCACAGTAGGGTGCTGGATTATGACTAGCGGTAAACATTAATGCACCAGCCGAGTTAAGATGGCGAGCATTATAAGCAATTACCGGTGTGGGGCAATCCCGCTCGCTAACTTTTACATTCCAACCCAAATCAGCTAAAACTTCCGCTGATGTTTGGGCAAATTTATCAGCTAGAAAGCGAGTATCATAAGCAATCAGTACGGGTCGGTCTTTTGTATAAGCTTTCTCTAAATAACTGGCGATCGCTCTTGTGACTTTGCGTACATTTGGGAATGTAAAGTCATCAGCGATAATTCCTCGCCAGCCGTCTGTACCAAATTTTATCTTAGTAGTATTGCTATCAGCGCTCATTGATGCCACCATTACTCATCCATCATCAATACTACAGGATGGTCACTGGTGATTGGTGGAGTATCACTTGTCATTTGTTACTTGTTACTTATTACTGATCGCTTTTGGCTGCAAATTTACGAACAAAGTAAAAATTACAAATAACAAATGACAAATGAACTACAGAGGAGGTAATTCTTCTAAGATTGTAAATCTAATATGATTGATAGCCAGGTCGCCAATGGCTACATCTTCTTTGGTAAGTCGTTTACCATTACTAGTAAGAGTTTCAAAGGTAATGCCTTTACCAATTTCAATGTGATACCAGCACAAACCCATGAAAAATCTTGTGGGGTAGGGACCGCGACTATCCGTATCGTCGGTGTTTGATTCCATTGGTAACCAACCATAGCCGGGCACATAAAACTCCAACCATACGTGATTGTAATCCGGTTGTAAAGGAACACCCTTTTGATCGGGGTGGGGTGGACATTTGTAACGACCAACGGTACGACAAGGAATACCATTCAATCGACACAATGCTAATAAAACACCAACATACTCACCGCAGGAACCTACACCCCTTTCTAAAACAACGTCAGGGGTATCAATATACGGTTTAATCCCGTAGGATAGTTCGTCATAAACATAGTTACGAATGCTGTACATTTTTCGTAACAGATTTGTTTCCCGCCCAACAGCTTCATTTGCAGCGTGACGAACGATTGCTGTGTCCATAGCTAATTCGTCATCATCCACCAAATAGCGTTCGTGAAATTCCGCCGGGGGGTTGGGTATATTTTCCACATCTGGGGGCGTTATGCGGTATTTTACACCTCTAACCTCTAGGAGCGCCTTCCAACCAAATAAATGTCGTTCCCCAGGGGTGAGGGTTTCAAATTTAAATACTGCTACACTTTGCCCATCAATTAGTTCTTCAGTAAAAGGTAAACCTATAGGTTCGACACTTCTAACTTTTTGACGATCAGTGTTTGAAGGTAAAGCAATTCGCCATTCTAAATCTTGTAGGTATACCTCATCTAGAGGTGAAATCTCCTCCGCATAGGACATTTCAATTAAATACCCATTAGAGAGCGCACAACGTTTTTCCGGGTCGTAATGGTAATGTAGAGGATGAATGAAAGTGCGATCGCGACGGGCGACTTCATAACTGGGGTCGGCGTTTGGGTTATCGCGAATGTAAGTTTCATCGGAAGCATAAGCAATGTAAATATTCTTTTGCTCCTGCTCGCCATCTTGATGAATTGCAATCCCAGTTGGCGACTCAAAAGGGGTAAGGACGCTGAAAATAATCTCTCCCGTTCCCCTATCAATCACATAAACTGTTTGTTCGAGGTTATCGCAAACCCATAGAGTTTCTTCATCGACCGCTAAATTTTCAATTCCTACACCTGGTGCATTAAAACTAGTAATTTCTCGCCGCGTATCCTTTTCAAACACCAATATTTTACCCAGCCTTTGGCAAGTAACATAAATTGCTGATTCCCAAACAGCCACACCATCAGCTTCATAGGGTAAGGTAACAAAATGTTCCAGACCCAAAGAATTGAGGTTACACAGGTATACACTATTACCCCGGGTTACCCAGAGAGTATCTTGCCAAATTGATAGACCCGTAATATCCATAAATTCCCGGGTTTGGTGGGGATTAATAATTTTTGTGTTGTCAGAAACTGGATCTATTTGTAAAAGATGTCCCCTAGGAGTGTCAATCGCAATCAGGGTATCTTTAATGAAAGCTATGCCGCAGATGGCAGCAGCACTAAGGGGTCGAATGGTCTTTTGCCCAAACATTTGGCTCGCTAGAAAACGGGGGAGTGCAAAACTCATATTAAACTGATTCACCTGAAGGGCTATTGTGCTAATGGGCGTTTTATGACTTTAATCGATTGTGGTGTAACCTGTCGGAATAAAATCTAAGATTTTAATTACTCACAATTGATGATTTAAATTGACGATTTAATGTGCTATATATTGCTAGAAATTACACAAGATAATGTACATAATTTGATAATTAGAAAAGTAAAGTTAAAAAGTTTATCTGTGTATAACATCTATAAGATATAGCCTGGAGACAGGGAAAATGTAAATTTAGGTGATGCTTTTCCCGCTATCACTAAATTATGATCGAATTTTGTAACCATTTCCTTTAATCTACAAGATGTCTGCTAATTCTCTGCCTGAAAATATTGCTGCTTGGCATACTTTGGAAGTTGATGAAGCACTAGAACTGCTCTCTACTCAAGCAGACACTGGTTTAGCGCCTCAAGAAGTTAACTCGCGGTTGCAAAAATATGGTGCTAATGAATTAGAAGAAGCTGGCGGACGCAGTGCTTGGGAAATTTTGGTAGATCAGTTCAAGGACATTATGTTGTTGATGCTGATTGCTGTTGCCATTATTTCTGGGGTATTAGACCTTGTTGCTTGGCGATCGGGTACATTACCTGCCGGTGAAATTCCTTTCAAAGATACAATTGCGATTATGGCGATTGTGATCCTAAATGGAATTCTTGGTTATATCCAAGAAAGTCGTGCTGAGAAAGCCCTTGCAGCCCTCAAACAACTTGCTTCTCCTAATGTTCGCGTAATTCGTGACGGTAATACCCTGGAAGTAACGGCAAAGGAATTGGTGCCAGGGGATATTATGTTGATCGAAGCTGGAGTACAACTTGCTGCAGACGGTCGCTTAATTGAAGAATCTAATTTACAAATCCGGGAGTCGGCATTAACTGGAGAAGCTGAAGCGGTTAATAAACATGCTAAGAAACCATTGTCGGAAGAGTCTTCCTTGGGTGATCGCGTAAATATGGTTTTCCAAGGTACAGAAGTTCTTCAAGGACGAGGAAAGGTTCTAGTTACCGGTACCGGGATGAAAACCGAACTGGGCAAAATAGCCGAAATGTTGCAGTCGGTTGAAGCGGAAGATACGCCACTGCAGCAACGTATGAGCCAATTAGGTAATGTTTTGGTAACTGGTTCTTTAGTCCTGGTTGTAATTTCTATTGGTATTGGTTTATTGATGGGTGGAAACTTCATAGATTTAGTGGAAGTTTCTTTGAGTATGGCTGTGGCGGTTGTTCCAGAAGGTTTACCGGCAGTAATTACGGTAACTTTGGCGTTGGGTACTCAACGTATGGTACGCCGTAATGCCCTAATTAGAAAATTACCCGCAGTAGAAACTTTGGGCTCTGTAACTACCATTTGTTCGGATAAAACCGGTACTCTGACCCAAAATAAAATGGTGGTTCAGTCAACTTTTGTCGGTAAAGAATATTTCAGTGTCAGTGGGGAAGGTTATGCTCCATCGGGAGAGTTTTTGTTAGATGAACGAACAATAATCCCCGAAGAATATCCAGAGATACCACCCTTAATGGTGGCTTGTACTGTTTGTAATGATGCCATCCTGCAGCAAGAAAAAGGGGAATGGAAAATCTTAGGAGACCCGACAGAGGGAGCCTTAGTAACTTTGGCTGCAAAAGCTGGATTTGAAAAAGATCAATGGGATACTAAACTACCCCGTGCAAGCGAATTTCCTTTTTCCTCAGAACGAAAGCGAATGAGCGTGATTTGCCAGGTGGAGGAAGTTGAAACAGGTTTTTCGCCCATTCGAGATGTTGACCCCCAAATTAGTAATTTATTGGCAGACGAAAGTCATTTAATGTTTACCAAGGGGTCGCCAGAAATAATTTTGTCCCTTTGCGATCAAGTTTTCTTGGGTGGAAATTCTGTCCCTCTCACCGAAGAGCAACGAAAACAAATTTTAGCAGCTAATAATAAAATGGCGGGTGAAGGTCTTCGAGTGCTGGGTTTTGCTTTTAGAGCATTAGCAAAAGTTCCTTCCGAAGCTTCAGAAAAAGAAGTCGAGCAACAATTAGTCTGGCTGGGATTGACCGGTATGTTGGATGCACCTCGCCCAGAAGTAAGGGCTGCAGTCCAAGAGTCCCGCGATGCCGGAATTAGACCTGTAATGATTACTGGCGACCATCAGTTAACTGCTAGAGCAATTGCTACCGATCTGGGAATTGCTAATGGAGGGGACCGGGTGCTCACCGGTCAAGAATTACAACGAATGAGCGACCAAGAACTAGAGCAAAATGTTGACTTAGTAAATATTTATGCCAGAGTCGCTCCCGAACACAAATTAAGAATCGTTAAAGCCTTACAAAACCGGAATAAATTTGTGGCGATGACCGGTGATGGTGTAAACGATGCTCCCGCGCTCAAACAAGCTGATATTGGGATAGCCATGGGTATTACTGGTACTGACGTCAGTAAAGAAGCCAGTGACATGGTGTTGTTAGATGATAACTTTGCAACAATTGTATCGGCGACCAAGGAAGGTAGAGTAGTTTATACCAATATCCGTCGTTTCATTAAATATATTTTGGGTAGTAATATTGGTGAGGTTTTGACCATTGCTGCAGCACCTTTATTGGGGCTTCCAGATGTTCCCCTCACACCCCTACAAATTCTATGGATGAATTTAGTGACAGATGGTTTACCTGCTTTAGCTTTAGCTTTAGAGCCAGCCGAACCAGATGTGATGAAACGTCCACCTTTCAGTCCGCGTGAAAGTATTTTTTCTCGGGGTTTGGGTTTTTATATGATCCGGATTGGGATTATTTTTGCAATTATTACAATTATTCTCATGATGTGGGCTCATTCTCACGTCCAGTCTGTTGGTGTAAATGGACTGAGTCCCGAGCGCTGGAAAACGATGGTATTTACAGCTTTATGCATCGCTCAAATGGGTCATGCGATCGCGATTCGTTCCAATAGCAGGCTGACAGTTGAAATGAATCCATTTTCTAATCCCTATGTTTTAGCTGCAGTAACTGTAACCACGATTCTCCAGTTGATGCTAGTTTACGTCCCCCCCCTCAGGGGATTCTTTGGTACCCACGCCTTAAGTTTGTCTGAATTAGGTATTTGTCTTGGTTTTAGTGCGCTGATGTTTGTTTGGATTGAAGGTGAGAAATTATTTTTAAGGATTATTGGCAAAAAAAGTGTTTAGATTTTTGGAGTTAGGAGTCAGGAGTCAGGAGTCAGGAGTCAGGAGTCAGGAGTCAGGAGTCAGGAGTCAGGAGTCAGGAGTCAGGGGTCAGGAGTCAGGAGTCAGAAGTCAGGAGTCAGAAGTCAGGAGTCAGAATTCAACTCTCAGAATCGACAAAAAACAAATAACTAAAACACCGATCGCTTTAGCCATTGGGGGCGTTATTCACAAACTTTTAGGATTCACCTAAATTCCTTTTTGCAGTACATTTACTCTACAAAATAGTTTGCAGTATTCATTATCTGGATTAGTGAATTGCAAGTTACAGTAATCGCCGTCGTATTTTTAAGACATGTTTGTGCTCCCTATTCCCTTTAAACCAAAATATTTGTTCTAAATTAATTGTCCATTACTAAAGTAAAGGGTATTTCTACTCCTTTCTTCTGTCTTCTGACTCCTGAGTTTTGCTATTAATATCAAAAAACTCAATGGTACCAACAAATTCAAAAATCTGTTGTTTGATTTCTTTTGCAAGAGTTTCAGTATTTTCAAAGCCTTTGCTGTCTTTAAAATAATGTTGCTTGCTAATTACATACAAAAAATTATGTTTCTTAAAAATTAACAGCCCTCGGTAAGCATTTTTTTTCGCACCCGAACCATTACTTTCTTGATGAGTAACTGTCGACACATCAGGCATATAAATTAAAATGAAATATGCCCCCGACATTACTTGTTCGATAAATTCACTATACTCAACTTTTGACTTGGGTAAATTAGCGACTATTCCCCAAGGTACATACTTATCTAAAAGAACGTGGGGTAAATAGTCTTTTAACCCCAAAGACTCAATTTTGTTCGCTTGCTTCTGAGAAATAAGATAATAGTCAATTCGCAATAAAGTAGCAAAGTTATCAGAAAACTCGACCATTCCTTCTTGAAACTGAAGTTTGCCCCCTTTATCAGCCAGAACAGGAATTTTTAGACGAAAATTACCCAGGGGCGAACTATAAACTTTGTCATGAAAGTTTTCCAAAATAATCGTTTCATATTCATCATCGACATAAGATGTTTCTGCTTCTTTAATCGCCGCTATCACCTCATCGATTAATTCTCCCGCTTCAGTTTCTTCTACTCCTAAGGTTTTTTGGAATTCCTTAAGTAAAGTCATCTTTGATAATGGGATAGAGAACGTTTCTTCATCTACCAATACAGAAACGCCTACCCCAAAAGCATCTAGTACTAATTCCTCTCCAATATATTTATTTGCCGTATTAAAAACTACTCCTAATTCTTGATCTTCGGCAATTTCTAGAACTCGATCGAGAATATCCAATAAATCTTCATTGGAGTATTCTTCAAAAATGTCAAACTCCCATAAGACATCAGCGAGAAAGTCAACATCTAATTCATCAAGGGAAGTATCAGCTGCTGCGACCACAACTGCGATCGCCGCGACGGCTTCTTCTGCTGTCAGTTCTTCAGAGGATACCCCAACTGCATGAAATATGTCGTCATACTGCGCCATAACTGCTCCCTGCGTCAATATCTTGATGATGATAGTCGATTAATGCTATCAATGGGTAGTTTAGCAATGCAGAAATATTTATTTTGATTTATTTTGTTTTTTGCTGGAGTTTAAAAATCGTAACTTCATGCATTTAACTGCTTTTGAGCAATTATATTAATTTAAAGAACTTAACAATTTCTGGTACTATTCGCTTACATTCTTTTACTAATTTACTATCTGGTGGTCTCTGTGCCACCGTTCCAATAATAATTTTGATTGCAGTACGAGCTACTTTTTTTACTTGTGTTTCTGCTGGATTTTGACTGGCTAATGCAAGGTTTAATATTTGTTCTAATACTTCGGTTTTATCTTCGGTTCTTAGCTCAAAATCATTCTCGATAGTAGTTTTGAGTCGATTTAATAATTCTTTTATTCCCGATTTCTCAGAAAATGATTTATCTGGTAGATCTTCGATGATTTCATTAATGTTTTTAATTGAAAATAGTTGATCATCTTGAATGCTATCTTTAATCTCCCTAATTTCATTAATTAATTTTTGGGCTTCTATCAATATTGTATCTAAACGTTCTATTTTATCTTCAACAACTGCAGTTTTGATAAATATATCGCTGTGGTAAAAGTCTGGAATTTGTTCTGAAATTTTATTTGAGGCTTTTTCCTGTTCTAATCCTTGAGTTTTATTTGTTATCTTTGTATAGTTAATACTTGAATTAATCTGAGTTAAAAGTTGATTTAATATTTGTGCAGAGTTAAGTCCCAGATTTTGTAAAATCCTTAAGGAAACTCCTTCCCCTTCACGAATTAAAGCCAACAATAAATGTTGAGTATCGACATATTCTTGATGTAATTGGCTAGCTTCATGATAAGAAAGTTCAATTACGTTGGTAGCTCTTTGAGTAAAAGGGGCTTCTCCGACAAAAGAACCAGAGCCTCGACCAATACTTTTTTCTACCTCTATTCTGGCATCTTTAAGAGTTATACCTAAAGATTTTAAGAGATTGGCAGCAACTCCTTTCTCTTCCGCAATTATTCCTAACAATATACTTTCTGTTCCAACAAAATTATGACCCAATCGTTTGGCTTCAGCTTGGGCTAGTATAATTACTTGTTTTGCTTTCTCAGTAAAATTTTCCAAATTATTTGCTCCTAAAATGACCATATAAGTTACAGATAATCAATGATAATGAGAACAAAAAATTAGAGTTTTTTGATTTTTTTATTTTGTTTTAGTTTTAATTAATTTACCAAAAGTTATACTTTTCGTTTGCGGATTTTAATTGAGACTGAAAGTAAGATTTTTAGATTCTTTGTAGCTGGATATAATTCACCTATAAATTATCCTGGGTAGGATATTTTTACAGATAGTTAATATTGATTCTGTATTAATTTTTATTTTCCTTTTGGTTTTATCTTTTTTGCAAAGCAAGGTTTTAGCTAGGCAAATAAGGTAGCTACCTGAAATTACACACAACCTAAATTTTGCTGCAACAGTTACTCTAGAAAGCATGCTTTGTCGTGAATTCACCTATAGCTTCTATTTTGATGCAGTGGGGGACAATAAATTTAAGCTTGACAAATGCAAGCGCCATTCTAGCTTTGAGGAAGTGCTCAAAAACCATGCTTTTAAAATTTGAATTAAATTAAAGATAAGGCGAACGGTTAATAAGTAGACAGACTAGCTTTCATAAGCTGTCTTGAAATATATCTAAATAATCAGTGTGTTTACTAGCATAGGTAATTACTGATGGTTAAAACATCTCAGTATCAACTATCTGAAGATTCTCAAGAACAGTCCCTTGTCCTTTGGTTTAACGAAATCGGCATCAATGATATTGAGTTAGTTGGTGGTAAAAATGCATCCTTGGGAGAAATGATTCGGCAGTTAACTCCTCGAGGTGTAAATGTTCCTACTGGTTTTGCTACCACAGCCCATGCATACCGCTATTTTATTGAGTCAGCTGGTTTGGAAGAACAATTGCGATCGCTATTTGCTGACCTAGATGTGGAGGATGTCAACAATTTACGGCAAAAAGGACGAAAAGCAAGGGATTTACTGTTGCATACTCCGTTTCCTCAGGAGTTAAGAACTGCGATCGCCCAAGCTTATGAAGTTTTATGCAGACAGTACAACCCAGATACAGATGTAGCCGTTCGTTCTAGTGCAACAGCAGAAGATTTACCAGATGCAAGTTTTGCGGGACAACAAGAAACTTATTTAAATGTGAGAGGTGTACGAGGGGTTCTAGCTGCTTGTCATCGCTGTTTTGCTTCTTTATTTACCGACCGTGCAATTTCCTATCGTTACACTAAGGGGTTCGATCATCTTAGCATCGCTCTGGCTGTAGGCGTACAAAAAATGGTGCGCTCCGATCTAGCATCCTCTGGAGTGATGTTTTCCATCGATACTGAAACAGGTTTCCAAAATGCAGCTTTGATTACTGCTGCTTATGGTTTAGGGGAAAATGTGGTTCAAGGCGCGGTTAATCCAGATGAGTACTATGTGTTTAAACCAACTTTAAAAACCGGTCATAGTCCAATTTTAGATAAGAAGTTGGGCAGTAAAGAATTACAAATGGTTTATGATGACGGCTCCAAGTTTACCAAAAATATTCCAGTTCCTGGGGTTTTACGAAATAGGTTTGTTCTCAATGATGATGAAATTTTACAGTTGGGACGTTGGGCTTGTTTAATTGAAGACCATTATTCCCAAGTTCGCGGTACCTATTCCCCAATGGATATTGAATGGGCAAAAGATGGTATTACCAATCAATTATTTATTGTTCAAGCCCGTCCAGAAACCGTACAGTCACAAAAAAACCAAACTGTTTTACGGAATTACCGTTTTCGAGGGATAGGGAACAAGGGACAAGGGATAAGGGAGAGAGGAGAAGAAAATATTAATGGAGAACAGGGGGGTATACCCACTCCTTTAGTTACTGGACGAGCAGTAGGGGAAGCGATTGCTCACGGTAAAGTCAAGGTAATTTTAGATGTAGCAAGAATAGACCGATTTGAAACTGGCGATGTATTAGTAACGGATAGAACTGACCCGGACTGGGAACCGGTCATGAAACGCGCAAGTGCAATTGTCACGAATTCCGGAGGAAGAACCTGTCATTCAGCAATTATTGCCAGAGAATTGGGAGTTCCTGCAATTGTTGGGTGTAATGATGCGACAGAAGTTTTAAGAACAGGTCAAGAGGTAACAGTTTCTTGCGCTGAAGGTGAGGAAGGAAAAGTCTATCCTGGTTTAATACCATTTGAAATCGAAGAAAATAATATAGAAGATTTACCCTGCACTCGTACCCAAATTTTAATGAATGTGGGTAATCCTCAAGAAGTTTTTAGTTTGTCAGCAATTCCTAGCGATGGAGTCGGTTTGGCGCGGACGGAGTTTATTATTGCTAACTACATTCAAACCCACCCAATGGCATTACTTTACTTCGATAGTTTAGAAGATGAGTTTGCCAAAAGCAAAATTGCTCAAATGACGGCGCTCTACAATGATAAACCCAGCTACTTTGTGGAAAAATTAGCCCAAGGTATTAGCAGAATTGCCGCCACATTCTATCCTAAACCAGTAATCGTGCGTATGTCCGACTTCAAAAGTAATGAATACGCAAATTTATTGGGAGGAAAACAATTTGAACCCAAGGAAGAAAACCCAATGTTGGGCTGGCGGGGAGCAGCCCGCTATTATGATGAAGGCTATAAAGAAGGTTTTGCCCTGGAATGTAAAGCGATCGAGCAAGTCAGGGGAAAAATGGGTTTAACTAACGTTATTCCAATGATTCCTTTTTGCCGTACTCCCGAAGAAGGACGTTTGGTGCTGGAAGAAATGGCACATAATGGTTTGCGTCAGGGTGAAAATGGTTTGCAAGTGTATGTAATGTGCGAGTTACCCAATAATGTGATTTTGGCTTCCCAATTTGCAGAAATATTTGATGGGTTTTCTATTGGTTCCAATGACTTAACCCAGTTGACCTTAGGAATAGATAGAGATTCAGCCTTGGTCGCCAAGTTATTTGATGAACGCAGCCAGGGTGTAAAGCAAATGATACTTTTAGCAATCCAAGCAGCAAAAAAACATAACCGTAAAATAGGAATTTGTGGTCAAGCACCCAGTGATTATCCAGAATTTGCCAGATTTTTAGTTGAAGCTGGAATTGACTCTATCAGTCTCAACCCAGATTCGGTATTGAAAACCATCTTAGAAATCGCTGAAGTTGAAAAGGAAATTGGAGATTAACAAAAATAATAGACACCTCCAAGGGAGTATATTATCCGGAAAGTATTAATAGGTAAGTAATACAGCTAAAAAAATACCCCAAAATAGAAGTAATTTTTTGCCATTAGTTAAAAAGTGAATCCGAGAAATAATAGTCGGTGCTATCCTACTTAAACACCCTGCAGATTAAAATCACTAATTACAGTTATCAGTTAACAGTTGACTGTTGAAAGTGAAAAATAATTATTAGTATCTTGCCCATCTCCAGGATGAAGTGCGGTAAAAAGCTGTTTTTGTCAATTACGTCTGTACTATGATTCCTCTTGGAATATTCATTTCTTTGGAGGTGAGGGCTAGAAATTCTATTCCCGTGTTCTAAGAGGATGTTTTCAAAGCATCGTTCTCGGTAAGTTTCTGTGTGTATCCTTAAATTTCTCAAAACCTTAAATTCCATCTTAATAAGGACTTAGAGGGATTTAAAAAGTTTTTGAGTTTAATGAATTATTTATTAACTTACAGCTTGAACTAACTTAATAGCTTGAACACACATCTTCTTAGTAATCGGAGAAAGACTAAAAACTAATGGCAAATCATCAGTAATCGATAACAAATGATTAAAAAATGGTTTTGGATAAGCATAGCCGGAATATTTATACTTTCATTTACTCTGCGCTTTTGGGAACTCCAAAGGTTTAACACCTTAGTTTTTGATGAAGTGTATTATGCAAAATTTGCCCATAACTATCTCAATAATGTCTCGTTTTTTGACGGTCATCCGCCCTTAGGCAAATATATTATCGCCATTGGTATTTGGTTGGGCGATCTGCTCCCATTTGGAAAAGATACCGTTAATGGATTAACCGGTGCAATGCGATCGCCTTGGAGTTATCGCTGGATCAATGCTTTCTGTGGTGCATTTATTCCTCTGATTGTGACAGCAATTACTTATCAAGTAAGTAGGCGGAGAATTTTTGCTGTTGTAGCTGGCTTATTTACCGCCTGCGATGGCATTTTTCTTGTAGAGTCACGTTACGCCCTAATTAATCAATATCTAGTAATTTTTGGATTATTGGGACAATTATGTTTATTATTAGCCCTGAATAGTTATCAGAAGAAAAGAATTATTTGGCTGCTACTTTCCGGTATTGCTTTTGGAGCTTCCGCAGCTACTAAATGGAATGGTTTATTTTTTCTATTGGCAGTTTATCTTTTATGGGCAATTGTTTGGTTATTTCAATTTCTGTCAAGATTTAACTTTAAGAAGTTAGGATTACAGCTAGAAGATTATTTAGAAAGATTTCTTGAATTAGGTTTTTTTAAGTGGTTATGGTATTTACTATTTGCTCCTGACAGATTGGATAGAGCGAGGGACGTTCGGTATTTTCGTAGAGGTTATATTCATCCCCTTCAAAATTTAACTCAGTTTGGTGTCGGGCAAATGGTAATCTTCTTTGGTATTTTACCCGTCATCGTTTACAGCATACTTTGGGTTCCACATTTATTATTAGATACTAAATTCGGTTTTATTGAAGTCCATCAGCGGATTTGGCAATTTCATCATCGCCTGGGTGGTAATAATTCAGACGTACATCCCTACTGTGCAGCTTGGTATAAGTGGCCACTAATGATGCGTCCGATCGCTTATTTTTATCAAAGAGCACAGTCGGTTGACGACCCTTTACCCGTAATGGGACCACACTTAAATAAAGTCGGTGGGAAAATAATTTATGATATCCATGCCATGGGAAATCCTTTACTGTGGTGGTTGGGTTTAGTAGCCTTATTTTTTCTCTTAGTAGTCCTAATTGCCCAAATATTAATTCCTTGGTTTGAAGGAAAGCGTTTTCCCTACACCGCCAACTTTAATGTGGATATTTGGATTGCTTTATATTTATTAGTCAATTATGGCGCTAATTTATTACCTTGGGTGACAGTAAATCGCTGCGTATTTATTTATCACTATATGTCGTCTGTGATATTTGTATTTATGGCATTTGCATGGTTAGTTGAATGCTGCATCAGTAGCTATTACAAGGAAACTCGCGCCCTCGGTGTAACACTTACTTTTCTTGTGATTGCTGCTTTTATTTTTTGGATGCCGCTATATTTGGGCTTACCACTTTCTCCTGAAGATTATAAATTAAGAATGCTATTTGACTCTTGGATTTAATTATTACTACTGACTGCGCTGACTGCAAATATCCATTTAGCAGAAATACACACAGAGTTTTATCCTAGGTTCGAATAGTTTCTGTTAAAGATTAGCAGTTCTAAATCGACCAACATAACAGCTGTAAAAACTCCATAACCAATATTTCTATTTCTACAACGAGATTCTTGAGGAAATAATTATCTATATATATCCACATATATCCGTAATTACACTATACATAATATTTCTTTTTTCGTAGAACGGGTACTTTCATGCAGGACTTTTCTTGATAAAGTGAATATCTGTATTTAAGTCATATAAATTATTTTTATTAGTATATGTTTTTTTAAATTTCTCAATATATACAAATGTATACAATCAAATTTAATTCATATTTTTTATCTGTATAAAGCTTAGCTGTTTGTTAAAATTTAAACTATAATTAAACACAAATGTAGAGCCTCTTTAAAATTTGAAGGCTGAAGTACATAAATTAATTTCAATTTATAAGTACATCAATTAAACTCTTGTAATCCTAATTTTGAAAGCTCTATCTATTTTTTATATCTTGTTTTAAAATTCGATTTTCAAATCATAAATAAAATATTTTCTGTTTGACTTATCGTAATTTTAGTGTTCATTAACAATTCATTCTCAAGTTTAGATATTGGATAAAATTTGATACTTGCTGCTAACTACAAAAATAACTTTCGTGATTTACAGTAATTAATTTTTTAATGCCTAGCTGGATTGAATATTATATTTTTATGGTAGTTGAATGAATATTAATGACATAAATTATATATTGACGGAATAGTAAGTTTTTACTCTTTAACAGTATTTTTTTACTTGTCATACTTGGATTAACTTTGACATTAAATTTCAAGATCTATTTCGACTTACTTCAGGTATTGAATTATTAAACTCTCTATATTAATAACATCAAAATTTTATCAAGATTAATTTTAAAGCAAATTAACACAGTAAATACATTGTATTAAATAGTAAAACTTCAATAATTGAATTTAGTGTCAATAAAATAGGTAATTTTTTTGTACATAGGAGAAGATTGATCATGAGTAATCTAGAATTTCAAGAAATTAAATTTCATGATATTCAAACTCAAGAAAATAATTCTGAAGATATAAGATTATCGGAATTAGCAGAAAGCCCCATTAATCGTAATAATAAAATTCAACCCCATGGAGTATTACTAGTATTACGAGAAACAGACCTAAAAATTTTACAAGTTAGCACTAATATCACAGAAATACTCAATATTGAACCGAATCAGATACTTGATAAGAGTCTTGAAGAATTACTAGACCCTTTTCAAATAGAGAATATCAAAAAAGGATTATTACAAGAAAGTATAGATCTGATTAATCCCAGCAAAATTTGGATGCGCAAAAAAGGTGACGATTATGCAGTTTTTGATGCTATTTTTCATCGCAATCCTCAAGGCTCTTTGATTTTAGAGTTAGAGCCAGCTTTTTCTCAAGAGAATATTCCCTTTTTAAGTTTTTATCATCTGGCAAAAGCATCAATTAGTCGTTTAGAAGAAACAGCTAATCTAGAAGATTTCTGTCAAATTATTGTCCAAGAAGTCCGAAAAGTAACAGGTTTCGACCGAGTGATGCTGTATAGATTTGATGAAGATGACCACGGTAGCGTCATCGCAGAAGAAAAGATTGATAGCTTAGAACCTTATTTAGGTTTACATTATCCAGAGTCAGATATTCCTAAACCAGCAAGAAAACTATTTTGTGCGAATTGGATTCGATTCATCCCCAATAGCCACGCAACAAATGTAGACCTAATTCCTAGTACCAATCCAACAGTCGAAAGCGCTACAGATTTAACGAATTCTATCCTCAGAAGTGCTTCTCCATGCCACATAGAATATTTGCACAATATGGGTGTTGGTGCTTCTTTAACTATTTCTTTGGTCAAAGAAGGTAGACTTTGGGGGTTGATTGCTTGTCATCACCAAAAACCCAAATATGTTTCTTACGAACTGCGAAAAGCTTGCGAATTTTTGGGAAGAGTAATATTTTCAGAAGTTTCAACAAGGGAAGAAACAGAAGATTACGATTACCGTATGAGACTGACATATATTCAATCCACATTGATTGATTATATGTCTCAGGCAGAAAATTTTATTGATGGTTTGGTTCAACAGCAACCAAATATTCTTGACCTGACTAGCGCTCAAGGTGCAGCCATTTGTTTTGGTGGTAATTGGACTACAGTAGGTGAAACACCAACAGTAGAAGAACTAAATTTTTTAGTTGGATGGTTGAAAAATAATGTAGAAACAGAAATCTTTTATACTGATTCACTCCCACGCATTTATCCCGATGCAGAAAAATTTAAAAACGTTGCAAGTGGATTGTTGGCTATTCCCATTTCTCAACGAAATTATGTATTGTGGTTTCGACCGGAAGTTATTCAAACTGTAAACTGGGGAGGCGATCCTAATAAACCTTACGATCTCAAAAAAGAACAAGATGATTTACAGCTATGTCCCCGTAAATCTTTTGACTTGTGGAAACAAACCGTTCAATTAACTTCTTTACCCTGGCGAGCTGTTGAAGTTAAAGCAGCATTAGAATTACGTAAAGCGATAGTTAACATTATTCTGCGCCAAGCAGATGAATTAGCACTATTAGCTGCTGACTTAGAACGTTCTAATGGAGAGTTGAAAAAGTTTGCTTATGTTGCTTCCCATGATTTACAGGAACCCCTCAATCAAGTAGCAAATTATGTACAACTACTAGAAATGCGCTACAAAAAATCGCTAGATGAAGACGCAGATGAATTCATCAATTATGTAGTTGAGGGTGTTAGCTTGATGCAGACTCTAATTGATGACGTCCTAGCCTATTCTAAGGTGGACATGCAAGTCGGTAATTTTCAGCGAACTGAGGTGGGAAAAGCTTTAGAACGTGCTTTAAATAACTTGCGGGGACGCATCTCTCAAAGTGAAGCAATTATTAACTATCCGGATTTGCCAATTATTTTGGCAGATGGAACGCAATTAATGCAGCTATTCCAAAATCTCATTAGTAACGCGATCAAATTCCGTAGCGAAAAACCTGTGGAAATTGATATTAATGCTTCCCGTCTTGAAGATGAATGGTTATTCAGCGTTAGAGATAATGGTATTGGTATCGATCCTCAGTTTAGCGATCGCATATTCATCATTTTTCAACGCCTACATGCTCGGGACGAATACCCAGGTACGGGTATGGGATTGGCTATATGCAAGAAAATTGTTGAATGTCATCGGGGACGAATTTGGGTAGAATCCCAACTCGGAGAAGGTGCTACATTCTACTTTACAATTCCAGTCGGAGGAGGGAAAATACGCGATCGTGAATGGAGAAATAGAAATCAATAAAAAAATAATCTTTTTGGTAGAAGACAACAAAGCAGATATTAGGTTGATTCAAGAAGCACTCAAACATAGCTCCGTACCCCATGAAATAATTACAGTCAGGAATGGGATGGATGCAATGGCTTACTTGCGCAAAGAAGGAGACTATGCGGAAGCAATTCGTCCCGACCTGATTTTGCTGGACTTAAATCTACCAAAAAAAGATGGTAGAGAGGTCTTAGCTGAAATCAAAAGCGACCCCGAACTCAAGCGTATTCCTGTAGTTGTTTTGACCACATCTCGCAATGAAGATGATATTTTTCAAAGCTACAACTTACACGTAAATTGTTACATTACCAAATCTCGTAATATCAGTGAACTATTCCAAATTGTCAAAGGAATAGAAAGTTTTTGGTTTTCGATTGCAACTTTACCATTGCATTGAAAAAGACAGGGAACAGAGAACAAGAAACAGGAAACAGGGAAAGATAATCTCGATGACAAATGACAAATGACAAATTATGTTAGGAAGCTCAGTTAACATCTTATTAATAGAAGATAATCTTGCAGATGCGAGATTTTTACATGAGGTGCTGAAGCAACCTAAATTCAAGAATTTTAGTTTGTTTCATGTTAAACGATTAAAAGAAGCTCTAAATCTTTTGGACAAATCTTCACAAGTTTCTGTCTGTTTTGATGTTATTCTGCTGGATTTAACTCTTCCAGACAGTCAAGGACTTGATTCTTTACAACCCTTAATGGAATGTGGTGTTAACTTACCAATTGTCGTACTAACAAATACTAACGACAATGAACTAGCGATAGAAGCTGTAAGACAAGGAGCACAAGATTATTTAGTTAAACGTCAGGTAAATGATGAGTCTCTTTTACGTTCTTTGAGATATGCAATCGAACGCAAGCAAACCCTTGAAAGTTTACACACTCTAAATCAAACACTCAAAGAAGAAGTTGACAAATGTACTTTAGAACTAGTCAAAGCCCAAGAACTTAATCAGTTTAAATCTGAATTTGTTTCTATTTTGTCTCATGATATTCGTAATCCCCTAAATACCATTCTTCTAACTGCAGGATTACTACAAAATAGTGACGAACAATTATCTAAAGAAAAAAAATTAACCCATTTTCAAATGATTCGCTCTGCGATTAAAAATATGGCTTTACTATTAGATGAAGCTTCATTTATTGGTAAAGCTGATACAGGTAGACTTAGATGTCAAATTTCTCAGCTAGACTTACAAGATTTCTGTAGTGAAATTATCAAAGGGAGCAAAATAAGTGCCAAATATAGAAATATTAACATCACATCTATTATTCCTGAAATAGATTTTGAAATATTTTCTGACGAAAACTTATTACGACATATTTTAGATAATTTACTCACTAACGCTGTTAAATATTCACCCCCTGGTAGCACAGTTCACTTTGAACTCAAGCTTACAGAAGAATTTATAATATTTTCTATTCAAGATTGGGGTATTGGTATCCCGAACCAAGAACAACAACAACTATTTCAACCTTTTTACCGTGCTTCTAATATTGGCATGATTCCTGGTACTGGTTTGGGATTATCAATTGTAGCAAAGTGTGTTGATGCATTGCAGGGCGAAATAGAATTCGACAGTCAAGTTGATTTAGGTACAATATTTATTGTTAAGCTACCATTGATCAAAGTTTAAATTTCTAATTATTTTTACACTTTTATTTTTTCAACTTTTGCACTATCTAGACTCAAGAAATCTCTAATTTCTTCTAGCATTTTTTCGACTTCACTGTAGTTAGAGTTGCGATACAAAGGGATTTTTCTCTTCGAATCGAGAATAAGATTAAGTTTATGAATTCCAGTATCATAATCATCACTTTCTGATTCAATAGATAAATTAAAATTATTACCAAGGGAATACTTGTTTTTTTTGAACCAAAAAACCATAAATTTTATAACTATTAGGTCTCCAGATTCACGATCAAAAATCATTTTTTCGTAGAACGGCTTCGATTCTAAAAGCGAACAGATGACAAAGAGAAAGAAGCCATAAAATATCATAACTCTTACTTTCCCTGAATTCACTTCATGGGACAAGTGGTCTATTTGCTTATTTTCGGAAATTGTTTCTTCTGAATATGTCAGCAAATGATTAATATATCTACCGGCTTTTTCTACTTCGTTCTGAAGTTTTTTTAGACTATCAAGTTTAAGTTCTTTAGTTTGAGATTTATGTTGAGTTGAATAAGTAAAAGAAGATAATTGAATCGTTCCAGGCTTATTATTTGCTATTATCTTCGTCAATGCTTCCGACTTAGTTTGCTTGTGTTCAATTTTACTCCCCTGAATAATATTGTCTTCAAATTCACATTCAAGGGATTGGGAACTTAAATGAGCGCAGTTGGATTTAATTTCTTTTTGTTTTAATTCATCAAATTTAAAAAGTGGGTAGAGTAAAAAAGGTGCAACAATAACTGAAATTATAGTATAAAATCCAGTTCGATTGATGTGAATGGTCAGTTTTTCAGATGCTTTTTGAACAGTAGTCATGGTTTTGATAGTTAATAAATATCAGTTGATAATTTAGCAGAAGAACAAATAAAAAATAACAGATTAGTATTAACTTTTAGTTTTAAGTCAGATTATATATCGCAAATTTTCTATATACTAAATTATTTATACTCAAAATTTCATAGTTTATTGAGAATCTACAATTTATGAGTTTGCCTCATAATTACTACATAAAAATTCTATGATTTTGTTTTGCTTATACTTGAGTTCTACAACTATTTAAGTTTTGGCATGGCTTTCTAAAACTTTATTGGATTAAGCTTAATTAAATTCAATTTAACTATTACGTAAACCGAATTATTGTCTTGGAAATTATTATATTGTAAATTATTTTTTGGACATTATTTCAACTCACACAGATACAGTTTAAATAACCTCCAATATAAACTATTCCCATGCTTCAGAAGCCTTACCATATACTCCATTCTGGGGGCTATTCAATGGGATAGGTGCAGAAAATAGCACCATAATTTTTATATATGCAGCATCAATTTCTAAATTTAATGCCTCTTATTTGTTTTAATTCATCGGTTTATTTGCTAAAGCTTTCGCATTAGCACCCACTAAAAATTACTCCCTTTTTGTTGGGGATTATCTCGTCCAAAATTCTCTGGTTCATAAAATTTTAAGTCACTTGCACCTGTTAAGGCCACTTAGGCTTTCAGGAGCAATATCATAATACTAGGTAAATTGGCAAAAAGCACGCCTATTTTCAAAAAATCCTCCAATTAGTATAGTCCGCAGATAACTTGAATAATCTACAAGTTTCATAATTCAAATACTACATAAAAGGCAAAATAAAAATTTAGATCATTGCTGGCTAAAATACAATTAATGACCAACTACATACCTGTAAATCCGGCCAATACAACCTGATATTAACTGGGAAACAAATTTAAAATTCCAATTGTAAATCTCTCATTAAACTTGAAATTGTCTCAGGATCGCCCTGGGAATAGTAACCACCATTCAATTGAGCTATTCGTTGCAGCACATCAGAATTGAATTCTCCATCTTCTCCATAACCAACAGTTAAAAAGGTAATCCTTTTCTCACTATTGAATCCACTACTTTTCAGTTCTTTCTCCAAATCCTGGAGAGAAATCTTTGACTCAGAGTCTTCCCCATCAGTTAATACGAGAACAGCATTAATTGTATCCGAGTGGAGATTTTGTTGCAGCCAATTACGTGCATAAATTGCAGCATCATATAGTGCGGTTCCACCATCGGCTTTTAAACTACCAATAAACTGTAAAGCTTTTTCCTGTCCTTTCTGACTTGCGTCCACAATAACAGGACGCCTAACTGCAGAATCAAAATCAATTAGAGCAATTTTTTCTCTTGGTCCCATATTACTTATGTAAGTTTGAAGAGTATTTTGAACTGCAGATAACTTATTTCCCAACATTGAAGCAGAGGAGTCAATAACCACAGCAACCAAAGAAGGTTTTTTCGCTGTTTTTTGCCAAGAATTTAGCATAGCTTCCACAACAGAAGGTTTTGGTGGGCTGAAAGAATGATATTTTGCTGTTGCTTGAACGCCAAATTCTGGAGAGAATTTTGTACCCAGACTAACTCCAGGTATACCTGGACGCAAACCTAAACTAGTTGCGATTTCTTGAACTTCGGGAGAACGGAAGTATTCAATCACTTGTTCTGCAGCTGCTTTTTCATCTGCACTTACCCAAGGAGCATTGGGTATAATCGCCCGCATATTAGAAGTAAAAGTTGACTTGGGATAGACTGCTTGATAACGATTTTTCCCTGGTTCTAAATTCGAATTAGCAGAAATAACTGAAGATTCATACACGGAACCGACAGAAGCCCAAGAGGGACCATTTTCAACCATTGCTTTTGCTAAGGAGCTAGTAGAAGAACCGTATCGAGTAATTTTACTTTGAATTTTCTTGACTTGCGGTTGATATTTTTGTACATCTGCGACTGTGATTTTTTCTGGTGATTTACCAGAAACAGCTGCAAATTGTGCAACCAAAGCTTGCAAACCAGAATTGGAACGGGTAGGCGCTGTGTGGACGTAATATACTTTGCTTGATGGACTTGAAGAATAAATATCCTGGTGAGTTTTTGCTTTAGCCAGAGATTGAAACTGATTATTTACTTTCTGTAAACCCTTGGCGATATCAGAGCGTGCCATAAATACCATAGGGCTATTTGCCAACATTGGTGAGTCAGCTACTTCAGGAATATACTTTTGACCAGGAAATAATTTATTAACTTGATAAATTAATTGACTTTGATAAATTTCACCATCAACAGAAAAAATTGTTGGGAATTCTTCTCCATCCGCTTGAAGATCACCATTTTTAAGCTTATTTGCAAGACTCACCACTTTAGCAACAACATCACCGCTACCTTTTGCTTCACAGTAAACTTTAAACTTTGTCCCATTACTTAATTCGGGTCGCGTATCATTAAATTTTTGCGTAGCTTCCTGACAAAATTCATCTAAAGCACTCCCAACTAGCAGTTTAATCTTTAACCCAGGAAAGTTATCTGTCGCATAGTTGTTGCTTTCTTCTGTTGTGCAAGCTGTAAGGAGGAAGATACTTAAGACTGTCGTAAAAAAATTAATGGATAGATGTTTTTTTTTATTCATAGTAGCAAGCATATAAAGGCAGATAGATTATCCCTATAAAAACGTCAAAAATAAAACCTAGTAAACACTTATAAAAAATATCTATAATTACAAATAATCAAGATACTAACTGATGCTTTATTTACTCGCCAGTGCTATATGTAACTAAATCAACAATAATTCGTGAAGAGAATAATAATTTGACAATCCAATAAAGTGCGTAATTAGCAATACCAGCAAAATTGACACGCAATAAATAATATTACTGAGGTGCAATTTCTTATCCTTCATTTGTTTCCAGGTCTATGGTTTGGGATTAGGACCAATATTTAAAATCTATGGTTTTAGTATTTAAGTTTTTGATATATGCCTAAAATCAGTGAAAACTACTGCTAATTCCAGCTTAACAATGAGACAAAGAAGTAATAATTGCAGAGTAAGCTAACATTTTGTTGCAAACAACTAAATCCCTACCGGGTAGGCATATTTTTGTGTCATGATTGCAAACTAGAAAACATATTTCTTTGAAATCACAGGGAATCTCAAATGGCTCTCCGACTAGGTGACACAGTACCGAATTTTACCCAAGCTTCTACCCATGGAGAAATCAATTTTTATGATTGGGCAGGTGACAGTTGGGTTGTGTTATTCTCACACCCAGCAGACTATACACCTGTTTGCACTACCGAGTTAGGAACCGTTGCGAAACTTAAGCCAGAATTTGATAAGCGTAATGTTAAGGCTGTGGCTTTGAGCGTTGATGATGTTGACTCCCATAATGGTTGGGCGGTTGATATTGAAGAAACCCAAAGTGCTAAACTTAACTACCCCATTTTGGCAGATCCTGACCATAAGGTTTCTGACCTTTACGATATGATTCACCCCAATGCAAATGCTAAGGTGACCGTAAGGACGGTGTTTGTTATTGACCCCAACAAAAAGCTACGACTAACTCTAACCTATCCTCCTAGCACTGGACGTAACTTTGATGAAATTTTGCGGGTAATTGATTCTTTGCAGTTAACAGATGATTACAGTGTTGCAACTCCTGCTGACTGGAAAGATGGTGATGATTGTGTAATTGTCCCCACACTCCAAGATCCAGATGTTCTCAAAGAAAAATTCCCCAAAGGATATGAAGTTGTCAAACCTTATTTAAGGATGACTCCTCAACCCAACAAGTAATAACATGTTTGTCTGAATAACGACTTGATTACTTTCGATACAGTTAGCTGGTAATTGGTAATTGGTAACTGGTAATGGGTGTTAGCAGCAGGCGGTTAGCGTTAGTGGCTCCATTCTAGAGGTGGGACAACTAAGGTAGGGTGACGTTACTCAAAGGTTAACTGCCGACGCCGCAGGCTAAGGGTATACCGTAGGTATTGATTGTATTAAAAATCCTAGGGATAGTTATTTTTAAGCCTCAAGCAGGCTTAGAAGTATAGATAGTGCCCCATAAATACAATGTGGATTTGCTCTAGAACATTACCTATTACCTATTACCTATTCCCGTTACTTATCATTTAAATTATTGACCGCCTATTGACCGCCACAATAGGCCACAATTTTTATAGTAAATCTTCAAATGGATATTATTTATGGATATTAAAGATGGTTTTGTGGGTACCGTTGGTAACACACCACTAATTCGCTTAAAAAGCTTCAGTGAAGAAACCGGTTGTGAAATTTTAGGGAAAGCAGAATTTCTCAATCCTGGAGGTTCGGTCAAAGACCGCGCTGCGCTTTATATTATTCAAGATGCAGAAGAAAAAGGTTTACTTAAACCAGGTGGTACTGTTGTAGAGGGAACAGCGGGAAATACGGGTATTGGCTTAGCACATATTTGCAATGCTAAAGGTTATAAATGTTTAATTATTATTCCTGAAACTCAATCACAGGAGAAAATGGATGCTTTGAGGGCATTAGGTGCTGAAGTTAGACCAGTTCCTGCAGTACCTTACAGAGATCCAAATAATTATGTTAAGCTTTCTGGTCGCATTGCATCGGAAATGGAAAACGCCATTTGGGCAAATCAATTTGACAATTTAGCTAATCGTCGCGCCCATTATGAGACTACAGGTCCAGAAATTTGGAAGCAAACCGATGGAAAAGTTGATGGTTGGGTAGCTTCAACTGGTACAGGCGGTACTTTTGCTGGTACGGCGATGTATCTTAAAGAGAAAAACCCTAACATCAAGTGCGTAGTTGCAGACCCAATGGGTAGTGGTCTCTATAGTTACGTTAAAACAGGTGAAATCAAGATAGAAGGAAATTCCATTACGGAAGGGATTGGTAATAGCCGAATCACTGCAAATATGGAGGGTGTACCCACCGATGATGCAATTCAGATCGATGACTCAGAAGCATTACGGGTTGTATATCAGTTACTTCAAAAAGATGGTTTACTAATGGGAGGTTCTACAGGTATTAATGTTGGTGCGGCTGTAGCATTAGCAAAACAGATGGGACCGGGACATACAATAGTTACTATTTTGTGTGATAGTGGTGCTCGATATCAGTCACGCATATTTAATCGTGAATGGCTAGCCTCAAAAGGTTTATCAGTTGACGCCTGATATTTAAGATTAAAAGATTTTTCTCTTTAAAGCACCTATTAGCTTAAGCATAAAATAATGCCATGCTTCAAGCTTTGGTGCATTTCAAAATAAATTCTTAATATAAATTCATCTCATAAAAATTAAAGACTATCACTTAAGACACCACGATTTTTTTAATAGTTAATTTCTGATTGCTTCGATAAAATGACTTCTATGGGAACGGCGTTATGAGTAGTATATCCCAACCGTCCGACTCATCAAGACAAAATTATTCATCTTATCCTCAATGCGTACGGATATGTGTGAATCGTACTTGTCGCAAACAAGGTGCAAAGTCAGTATTAGCAGCTTTTGAGGTTAGTACTGTTCCTGGAATAACAGTAATGGGGAGTGGTTGTTTGGGACAATGTGGTAATGGTCCTATGGTACTAGTGTTACCAGATGTTACCTGGTATTGTGCTGTCCATCCCAGTCAAGTTCCATTAGTGATAGAAAAACATCTACTTGGTGGTGAAAAAGTCGAGCAGATGCTTTATCGTCGTTTTCATAACAGGGAACAGTGTTAGCGTTCGCGCAGGGCGGTCTCAGCGTGGCGTTAGCCATACAGTTAACAGTGAATTGGAGGTAATTGGTAACTGATAACTGTAGCCCGTAAGGGCATGGCGTTAGCCATAAACTGACAACTGACAACTGACAACTGTTAGCGCCTAGCGGTTAGCGGCTCGTGTAAGCGCGCCCTGCGTGACGTTAGTCAGAGGCTTTCTTTGCCGACGCCGCAGGCTCTAGCGTACCGTAGGTATTGCGTGCGCGGTAGCGCATTAACTGATAACTGATAACTGATAACTGATAACTGATAACTGACAACTGATAACCGTCAAGAGGTTTGGAAGCGTGTCGTCTGAATCATGGCATCCAATTAATATCCAGCAGCTGCGTCAATCCCTAAAAATGAAGTGGCTGACTTACTATAAAATAAATCGGCGTTGGTTAGTACGGATGCAAGTTTGGGGTACCTTCAATGGTCGTCGTCGTCCCTATTCTGGTTTTATTTTGGCGACGGTCACGGCTTTGGAACCTAAACTACATCATATTTTGCCTTTTGTATTAGATCTGAATAATAATCCTGATGACATTATTGCTGCTTTAGGTCTTAACTTTAACCCGGAAGAACAATTACATTTAGTTAAAATCGATAATATTTCAAATACAACAGCCGCAAAAACTGTTGAAAGTCAAGCAATTCCTCAATCTTCTGTTGCTCAATCTTCTGTTTCTAAGCCTTCAATTTCTCAATCTTCTGTTTCTAAGCCTTCTGTTTCCCAATCTTCTGCTTCAAAACCTTCTGTTTCACAACAACCCCTACAAAAGTCTAAGGCTTTACCAGCAGTTCCAGTAGTTGTTGATTCTTTCAAGCAACAAAATAATAATCAAAAAGAACAAGCTCATTCTTTAGCACAGCCTCGGGAGCAAATTTCACAAACCAAAATCTCACAAACCAAAATCTCACAAACCAAAGTCTCACAAACTAAAAGAGCCGAACCAACAATTGATGTAACAGTTACAAAACCCACAGATAAATTTGGGAAGGATGCAAGTAGTATACAGGATGCAAATCGTCAATCCTTCCCACAAAAACCCCTACCCCATCCTCAAACGAAACTTCAAACTAATTTTCAACAAAATCTCCCACAAAATATCCCGCAAAATATCAAAAAACTACCAACAGATAAACCCCAAACTATTTCGGTCGCATCCAATTCTGTCACATCAGAGGTTGAGGATAATCGCAGAGAAATACCACAACAGAAAATCGGTTTAAATCAGCAATTAAGAACTGAAACAAAAGTTAGTAAAACAATCCGCAGTCAAGAAGAATTGAAAAATCAGGAAAATTTTCAACGTGATAATAACAACGAAAGTGATGAGCAACCGGCTCGAGTCAATAGGTTAGCAAAATGGATTGATGAACTTTGTCAAGGTAGTGGTTGGGATCGGGATGATATGATTTTTATCAGATTTTGAAAAACGAGCTATATTAATTGAGTTTTAAGAAAACTTGGTTAATAAACCGAGTAATTTTTTACTTGTGGGTGTAAGAAGGGTACGACGGTAAGCATCAGCAGCTTTTTTAATACATTCTGCTTGGGTAGGATAGGGGTGAATTACACTGCTTAATTTACTCAAGCCAATTTTGTTGACAATGGCGGTGGTAACTTCAGAAATCATTTCCCCTGCATGGCGAGCAACAATCGTAGCACCCAGAATTTCATCCGAGCCCTTCTTATGAAGAATTTTTAGAAAACCTTCTGTTTCACCATCTGCGATCGCTCGGTCCACATGGCTAAAGTCAATTTTAATGGTGTTAATGTCAAAACCTTTTTCTTGAGCTTCCTGCTCGTACATTCCCACATGAGCAATTTCGGGATCGGTAAATGTTACCCAAGGCATTACTAAATTACTAAGTTTATAACGCCCCATGCCAAAAGGTGAAAATAAAGTATTTTTGATTACGATTCTTGCTGCTGCATCTGCTGCATGAGTAAACTTCCAGTTCATACAGATATCGCCTGCAGCATAAATATCAGGGTTGGTAGTTTGCAGATAATCATTAACTATTACCCCTTTACGGCGATCGTACTCTACTCCAACTGCTTCTAAATTTAAGCCATCAACGTTGGGGACGCGTCCTGCACCAGCTAAAATTTCGTCTACAATTACAGACTCTTCTTTACCCGTACAGGTCAAAAAGTGAATCTTTTTACCTTCTGGAGTCTTTTCTACTCGCCGTAACTGAGAGCCTAGTACCAAACGGATTCCTTCACGTTGCAAAACATTTTGGACTATTTCAGCAGCATCATCATCTTCTTTATTTAAGATGTGAGCACCGCGATGGAACAGAACCACCTGAGTACCAAGTCGTTGAAAAGCTTGGGCTAATTCAGAACCAATGGGACCACCACCAATTACTGCTAAACGTTGGGGTTGAGTTGTTAGGGAAAATACTGTTTCATTAGTTAAATAACCCGCTTCTTCAATTCCTGGGGTAGAAAGACGTGCAGCTCTCGCACCTGTAGCAATTACGGCTTTTTTATACTTCAAAACGCGGTCGCCAACTTGAATTTTATTTTTATCAGTAAAACGACCTTCTCCTAAAAAGACATCCACACCGAGTTTTTGAAAACGGGGAGCAGAATCGACATGACTGATACCAGCTCTAAGTTTCCGCATTCTCGCCATTACTGCGGGAAAATCCACATCAATATGTTCTGGGGGATTAATACCGAAGGGTTTAGCTTCGCGAATATCAGCAACTACACGAGAAGAACGAATAACACATTTGGATGGTACGCAACCAACATTTAAGCAATCTCCACCCATGAGATGCTTTTCAATTAATGCAACTTTTAAACCTAAGCCGAGACCTGCAGCACCTGCAGCGACTACTAAACCTGCGGTACCCGCACCAATTACAACTAAATCGTAGCAGTCAGCAGGTTTGGGATTAACCCAATCTGGGGGATGGACATGGGAGAGCAATTTTTGGTTATGCTCGTCCATTGGCGGAAGTGTGACTCTTTGAAATGCTGAATTTGACATGATTTTTATGGGGATTGGGGATTGGGGACTGGGGATTGGGGATTGGGGACTGGGGATTGGGGACTGGGGATTGGGGATTGGGGATTGGGGATTGGGGACTGGGGACTGGGGATTGGGGATTGGGGATTGGGGAATAGGAGATAACAAGTATTAAATTGTTTCGTCTGCAACCTGGTCTTGGGAAACTTCTTCATCGAGAGCTTTTCTCGCAATTTTAGTCACGTAGACAGTTACAGCAACCGTAGCGATTAAACCAACTATGCGGATAGTCCATTCCACTGCAGGGTTACTTGTCTGTTGACCTGCTCCCAATGTGGCAAGGTTACCTGCTAAAGAACCAAGATAAACATACATTATTGTTCCAGGAAGCATACCAACACTTCCAAAAAAGTAATCCTTGAGGGAAACTCCCGTTAAACCGTAAGCGTAGTTTAATAAATTGAAAGGAAATACCGGTGAGAGTCGGGTTAACAAAACTATTTTCAATCCTTCCCTACCTACTGCTCTGTCAATTGCTGCAAACTTTTGATTTCCTGCAATTTTGTTTGCAACCCAACCTCTGGCTAAATAACGCCCAACTAAAAAAGCCGCAGTTGCACCAAGTGTTGCACCGATGAACACATAAAGCGAACCTAAAAATACACCAAATACTACTCCAGCACCGAGAGTAAGAATAGAACCTGGTAAAAAAGCAACAGTTGCAACAATATAAAGCAACATAAAGACAATACCGCCAACTGTACCTTGCTCGTTAATCCACTCCAAAGCATTTAATAACCACTGTTGGGGATTAAAACCAGCTCCATCCGCAGTACCCTGAGCCAAAGCAGGATCTGAATGCATCAAAATGGGGAGCGCAAATCCTACAAGAACTAATATTGTTAACCGTAAATATGTTTTTTGGAGAAAAAATCTCGAGTTTCTAGTCTTTTTTAAGTCGCTGGAGTTTTCATCCCGGCGAGGATATAGTATTAATTTATTTGTCATGATTAAAAAATGAAATTTTTAGTTTAACTGTTAGAACAAAAACCTATTTTTCTTCAGTTATTTGTGTCGTAACAACACTTTCATTAAGTGCTTTCCGGGCAATTTTGGTGATGTAAACAGTTACAATTACAAAAGCAATTAAACCAATTCCTTGAATTACCCATCTAGCGATTTGAGTTTCTGGAGTATTGGGGAGATTTGAACTGTCGAGCCTTGTCAAATCGGTTGCTAAAGATCCGATGTAAACATACAAGATAGTACCCGGAATCATACCGATTGAACCCAAGATATAATCTTTCAGAGATACTTGGGTAACTCCCAACACGTAATTTAATAAATTAAAAGGAAATACTGGTGATAAGCGAGTCAGTAGAACTATTTTGAATCCTTCTTTGGCAATAGCTTTATCTATAGCTTGAAACTGTGGATTTTTAGTGATTTTTTTACGAACCCAATTGCGTGAAAAGTAACGCCCAATTAGAAAAGCAAAAGTTGCACCCAGAGTAGAAGCAATTATTACGTAGATGGAACCCCAAAACAAGCCAAACAGACAACCTCCTTTAAGAGTTAAAATGGAACCAGGTACAAATAGTAATGTTGCTAAGTTATAAATAGCAATAAATGCTATCGGACCTAACGTACCAAGACTTTCTACCCAGATAATCGCTTCTGCAAATGCTTGTTGTAAATTAAGGTGTTTATTGGTAATTATCAGTATAAAAACCAGTAAAACGATGGAAACTAGCTTTAATTTGGGATAAAAAAAACGTTGCTTTTGCTGACTCATAGCACTTATCAGTTAACAGTTATCAGTTAACAGTTTATGGCTGACGCCACGCCCTTATGGACTACAGTTATTAGTTAACAGTTTATGGCTTAATTTGTACCCTTGCGGGTTATAGCTAACATTTGACTGTTGGTAACTAACAGTTGCTAACCTGCAAGCTGTAACTTGTAACTCTTCTAACTAATTTCTTCACTGCTTCTCTATACAATTCAAGATAAGTTGCTAAGCTGAGAATCACCTTAAAAGCGTATAAGTTTTCCCTGACGATATAAACTACGAAGACGTTGAGGAGAAACGCCTAAAAAGTAAGCAACTATAACAATCTGATTAATTAAGGTAGTTTGAAAAACTCCTTTTTGTAACCAACGTCTAGCAGATGTGACTACTGGTACGCTAATGGTAGTAATTTTACCGAAGGACTGCAATCGTCTGACCAATTCAAAGTCTTCCATAATTGGTAATTCAGGAAAACCGCCTATTGCTTCAAAAGTCTGCTTCTTTAAGAATATAGCTTGATCGCCATAGGGCATTTGCCATAAACGCGATCGCAATTTAACTCCCCATTCAACTAACCGCAAACCGATACCTTTTGCATCAATTTTCAGGGTAAATGCACCCGCTACAATTTTTGACTTGGAAATTGGTGCTGAAAATATCTTTCTTACCATCACATCAAATTCTGCAGGTAAACGAGTATCTGCATGAAGAAACAAAAGAATTTCTCCTGTTGCTGCTGCAGCACCCGCATTCATTTGTAAAGCACGACCGCGATATCCAGAAATAATTTTGATGTCTTTGATATCCCTATCACCTGCATTCTGCTTGCAATATTGCTTCGTTATTGCAACGGTATCATCTTCAGAACCACCATCTACAACTATCACTTCAACATTTGTCCCTGTATTTATTGTGGCTAGTGTTAACTGAATATTTTTTGCTTCATTTAGTGTGGGAATAATAATGGAGATTTTTGGGGTTTTGAGTTTGTGACTCTTAATTCCCGACAAGTTACGTTCCTGTGAGTTCGATCTTTCTTTAGTAATCATTTAAAACCTAAAAATTAAAATCTAAAATCTAAGACTTAAAACTTGAAACTGAACTGGGAAAAATTGCTCGTTCCAATATAAGCTATTACAGATATCAAATAGCAGATAAGCGATAGAGTTGACTATTAATACAGCAAAAATGCATATCATAAAAATACGCGACGCATCTTTCTGAAAAAACAGATATTAGCAGTTATAGATATTCAAAATATGCTCGTAATTTAGAAATTGTTCGGTTTATAAATTTAAAAACCTAAACCTAGTATCCTCATCACAAAGTTAAAACTGCAGAGTTAAATCATACATATAATCAAAAAAACATACAATTACTACACTATAAATATTTATACATTAAATCACAAGTGAATTTCTTAGCTGTTGACCTAAAAATTTCATTCTAAAAATTAAATTATTAACTTGGCAAATAATAGAAAACTGTGCAAATAGAGACTAATAATCAAATTTTTTAGTAGAGGGGTTAATGTTGACCTTAATACTAGCTACCCTACACCTATAGTTAACCACTGTACTCCAGTAATAGAGTAGCAGTGGTAAGGTGGAAATCGAACAACTACAAAACGAAGGCGTAGTAAAATTAACTATTATTGAAGTGAATGAGGAATTTCGAATTGATATTAAAGCAGAATTAACTTTTCCTCAATAAATCTTGTAACTTATATTCAACCGCTCTAATGTAATCAGAGTTGTTAATTGTTTCTGGAGATAGTCTGCCATTATCAATTCCACGTTGAACCAAATCTTTTCCGGTAACTTCCTTAAATGCAATACTATTTAATAATGAGTGATAACCTGAAACACCTTTGAGTTGACCTCGATAAGCAAAAATCACTAAATTAAATGGCGTAACATTTTTAACTACTTGATTTTGTCCTACTTTGGAAGCGACAACATTTTCGTTAGCTAAAGCGGGTTGGATAGCAGTAGTTGCAAATAGAAGTGTTCCGATAGTAGCAAATAATAAACGTGGCATAATCAAGGCTCCGATATCAAAAATGTGTTTAATTCAATTTGTTTTCCTTGATTAATATCATGCTTGACTAAGCTGAGAAGGCAATAAGTGATTTATGAGATATCGATAAGAAATTATTGAGAAATCTGAGAAAATATTATCCATTTCTAGGAGAAATTGGAGCGCTATTTCAAATTCAAAATATAGTTTTATACTGTATTAGATTTTAATTCAAATTTCCTTTATATGTCTAATGAAAAACTACACTCTAGCAGTCGATTAAATTTTTTCATAAATCCTCAAACAGAAGTAGATTAATATACTAAAACCCACACTCTAAGGTCATTATACTTGTGTAATAATACTCGTAAACACATCATTTTGCGAGTGTAGAACCGCATGACATTACAACATAATGAAGTCCGAAAACTCTCGCTCCATCCTAATGAGATAACGGCTAAAACTGAACTAGAGAAATTTGACTGCGTTTACCTGATAAACCCTCATACTTTTGGTACCGGTCGTCAGCGTGTCATGTATAACCTTATCTATAATCTGGCTCGCTTGGGTTGTGAGCGACCGGTACATCTTTTTTATAATCAGTGGAAAACTAAATTGTGGTATGCCATGCTCGGTTATTATCCTCAGGGGTTAGAGGATTATCACAATCACTTTTACACCTGGCAACAAACTTTGAAGGGAATGACAATATGGTTTCACCCCATTCCTATGGAGCGAGAATATACCAATCTTTTGTGCCAATTTAAGGAATGTATGAAAGATGAATCCGCTGAGCATTTTTGGTTCTCGGTTTGGCGTGATGATGCTCCGGGTTGCGAACTGGATGCTTTTAAGGCAAATGCCATCGTTGAAAGTATTCAATTACCCAAACAGAGCTACCTGAAATTTTATAAACATTCTCCTCTTTTCCAAGATCTACGACGCGAAGAAATCCCTAAAGCAAGAACTGAAAAACGCTCTTCCTACTGTCCCCATGCTCTCTTCACCAATAATTTGCGGACTTATGTCAACAAGGGTCTACATCTTTTACCAAAGCAAGATCCTAATGGAAAGAGTGATGGGAATAAGAAAATTCTGACGATGTTCGCTGCCTGCGATAACTTTACACATGTTCAAGAAGTATTAATCCCAGATATTATTCAAAACATGACTGCTGAAGCACAACCGTGCATCATTATTTTGCAGTCATTCCTTTGGTGGTCAAAACAGTTGAGACCTTGGCCTTGTTTAGTCAAGGGTGATTTGATCGCATATCTTATGGATGGACCACCCAAGAGCGATACGCCCTTAGGCATCGGCTCAGCCGCACCTGCGGTGAACGGCGATCGCAAAAAAGAACATCACAAACTTCTCTTACCGATTTACCCATCCAAACCAGATCGCGATCTTCTATCCCAACTTAATACAATCCCTGCTTCTGCAGAAAACTATAAAAATAAACTCATCCAAAATATTATTACCCTTGCCAGAGAGGAAATTGAGTTAATTTCTGTTTATTATACTGAACATCGCTCCCACCTATGCCAAGTTACATATTCCAAACTACTAGATGCTCTAAGGAAAGTTATGGAAATGAATCCTAACCCTTACGACAAACCAGTTGTAATTGCTTTCCTAGGAGAAGATAGAATAAGTTCTAATTTACCTGAGTTAGCTGCTTTATTGAAGGGTGAGAGCAATCCAGAAGAAATTCACGAAATAATTAAGAAAAAACGTATTGTCTGGCAGAGTTTCGGCAGAACAAACTATATACCTCTGTTTCAACAATACTCACTTTTTTTTGTTACAGAGGGAGCAAATACCTGGCAAGAAACCTTATCCATCGGTAAACCCACTCTATCTGTCAATCCTAATGGAGATACCCAACCATGGAATCACGATTGGTTAAATGCAAATGGGGCAAACTTGGTCAAAGACCCATCAGAAGAATTGGTTGCACTTGCATTAAATCCTAAAGAAAATAATTTAAGCTTCAATAAGCTATCTCAGTTTATCCGCGATGTGAGGGTAGATGAGAGTAAGCTTTGTCTTTACTTCCAGAAATGGTCAGAGATTTTAAACAAACATGAATGCAATCAAGTTGTTACAGCACTTTGTAAACTTTCTTCTCTTTCAAACGAATAAGTGTGTATTAGATAAAGTGCAAAAGTAGATTGCTGCTAGCATACCGTAGGTATTGCGTAACGCACCATTACAAATTTCAGAATTACAGGTTCTTAAATTCTCATTCTTATATTTTCAATTTAAAAATGAGCAAATAGGTACAATAAATATTTCTGTGCAATCAGACTAGTTTAGTACTGTCATCAAAAGGGGTTTTGAATATGCAAGTGGAAGAGATTATATCAAAATTAGAAAATAATACTGGGGTATTTCCTCGTAGAGCCTTAGAAAGAGCTATTGAGGAGAAAGAAGCTATTACTCCTTTTTTATTATCTACCTTATCCGAATGCAAAGATGACCTCGAGAATGTAATTAATAAAGATGCATATATTTTACATATTTATGCCTTATTCTTACTCGCACAATTTAGAGAATCAAAGGCTTATCCTCTCATAATAGATTTCTTCTCAGCCCCTGGAGATATATCATTAGATGCAACTGGAGATGTAGTCACTGAGGATTTACCTCGAATACTAGCTTCTGTAAGTCATGGAAATATTAAACCCATCAAAACACTTATAGAAAATCAAGAAGTTAATGAATTTGTTAGAGGCGCTGCGATAAGATCCTTAATTATTTTAGTGGTTCAAGAAATTATTCCTAGAGAGCAAGTAGTAGAGTATTTCAAGGAAATTTTCTCAACTCTCTTTGCAAATAAACCTTCTGCAAATGTCACAGAAAAAGAACCTGATTTTATGTGGACCGATTTAGTAATTAATAGTTCGATACTTTGTCCTACAGAACTAAAAGAATACATTGAGCGAACTTTTGATGAAGAACTGATCGATCCATTCTTTTTCGACCGGGATGATTTTAATTATTATCTTCAATTAGGTTCAGAAAAAAATTTACAGAAGATTCGTAACGACCCGCATCATTCTTTGGTTGAAGATGCAATATCTGATATGGAATCTTGGTCTTGCTTTGATTGGAAAGTACACAAAAAATTTCATAAACGTAATAATATTATGGAGATAGAAGGTTTTTCAAAGTCGGTGAAAAAATCTAAAAACAAAGCTAAGAAAAAGAAAAAAATGCAGAAAGAATCTCGTCGCAAAAACCGACAAAATAAAAAATAAAAGAGGATAATATTTATCCCCTTTTTATATTCATTATTCAATTTTAGGATGGTTTTAAGTTACTGGTATGTCTTGAGTTTCCGACTGACCTACCAATTTAACTTGACTCGACAAATATGAATTTAAAAATGCCAAGATTCCCACATAAAACAACAATGCAAACAATACTAGAGGAGTACTAGTATGACCCATCGTTACCCAAGGGAAACTAGAGAATAACCACACAAAAGGCGTTAACTGAGGATTTACCTGTGCAATACCCAATGCAATTGGTGGTAAAAATACTATTGCTGCGACACTACCAATAGACCAAAGATGACGCTTAGAAGTTTTCAGCATCAACATAATCTGAGCAACAGTAGCACAAACCATCATTAAAACAATAAACAAAGCTACATATAAAAGGGCTTGGAATCTACCAACGTCATTAATTAACCAGTTTATTGGAGCCCAGCGATCGCTATTAGAAACCTGCAACAATGGTGAAATGACAATCCAAACCATTAACGGAACGGTCGCAATTAATAGATGAATCGCTGTTGCTAAGAAACTCGGACTTTTTTCTGCAAAGATTAAATCTCGTATTTGGGAATTGTACCACCATCCCTGATAGCGAGAAGTTTGTTGATGTTTATATCTGGACCAATCTTGTACGGTTTGACGGACTGGAGATAAAATTGCAATCAGCCCGAATAACAAGATGACGTTCATAAACACTAGAAGGAAAGAGTTATTAGCTACTTGACGGTTTACATCACCAAAATTTTGCAACGTAAAACCCCAAAAAATAAATTGCAAACAAATTATAAGTAAATAACTCTGAGATTTATTTAAAAGGCTAGCATTAGGATTACGAAATAAGCGCTTTAACGATGTCCAGATAAAATAAATCCAAAAACCGTAATTTAACAAGTGCAAACCGATCAAAGTGAAGAAGCTTTTACCAATTGGAATCGAAAAGAACTGCAACTGTTCGATTTTAGAAGCACCATTAGTAAATGCAAAACCTGGAAATAAGTAACCAGCGATATGAATCGGACTTAAAATTTGAAACCAAATTGCTGCATGATTCACATTATGATAACTGTATGCAACAAGATTCCAAGTCAACATCAGGAATCCTAAAACTGCAGCACTTCCCAACCAAGGTTGAAAAAAGCTGAAGAAACGACCCCATAAACCAAACAACATGGCTAAGCTGTACAAGAAAAAGCAGCCAACAGCAAGAATGAGGTCGAAACTTAAGACATTAGTTAAAGGAATATTTCCTGCAATACTCGCCCATAAATGTAAAGGTAGCGCTGCTACTACCAGCAAGTATACCAAAACAGGAACACCTAGTATTTTACCGAGAAAAATATTTGCTTCTGACTCGGGACTAAGGCGAATAAAATTTAAAGTTCCTCGACGTTCTTCTTTGGCTACGTCATTAATTATTAAGTATGTTCCTCCTAAAAAAAGTGTAGAGATAAAAGTTATAGATAAAGCATTGAAAACATTTCTCCAATTATCTATCCACCACTGTTGCGCATTAATTTCTTCTGGCGGACAGAATTTAGGAATACTTGCTCTTAATTCTTCTTTTTGAGCTTTTAATTTTGCTTTTTTTTGTTGTAACTCTTGAATTTGTTCTGGCTTAGTAGTATTGAGTTTATTTGCCTGATCTAACTGATTACTTACTTGATAGTAATTATTATCAATTTGATAGATTTGCTGTTGTTTTGGTTTATAAACAGATGCTAAGGAACAATATTTGCCAGTGATGGAGTAATGTTTGTCAGGATAGTCACTGAACTGACCAAAAGAAATTGCAAGTTGAACTATTAATGAAAGACAGATAGTAATAATAACGGGAAAAACTTTTAGACGACCTTTAATTTCCCTCAATAGTTGAGGATTACAGTCACCGATTTTATCTAATAACATCATTGCTAATTGGTAATCGCTAATTGGTATTGATTGATTAAGATGCTTGTTTGTGACCCAGATTCAAGAAAATGCTTTCTAAATCTTCTTGGGTACATTGAAAATTACTCAAAGGAATACCTGCTCCAACCAAAGAACGTAGTAACTCGGCGCTGTCTTCCTCTTTCCCCGAAAAGTTAACCCGTATGCTGTTAGTTGTAGATAGCACTTCTAACTCTTCTACCAAAGAATTATTTCTTAGTTCCTTTTTGAGTTCTTCAAGATTCCCTAAGGTAGATATAACAATTTGTTGATGCGCTAAGCGTCCGTAGATATCTTGAAGTGAAGCACTTTCCACTAAAAATCCAAGTTCCATAATTCCTACAGAAGTACAAAGTTCTGCTAAATCAGTCAGAACGTGGGAGGAAATTAAGATAGTCATTCCCGCTTCTTGCAAAGCTTTGATAATTTCCCTAAACTGCATTCTAGCGATCGGGTCAAGTCCCGAAACTGGCTCGTCTAAGAGCAAAACTATTGGTTCGTGAATAATAGTTCTAGCCAAACACAGACGTTGTTTCATCCCTCTAGAGAGAGTGGAAATGACACTGTTACGTTTATTCTCGAGTTGGATTAGTTCTATAACTTCATGCAAACGTTGGGTTCGATATGGTTCTCGTAAATGATATAAACGAGCAAAATAATCTAGATAATCCCAAACTGTCAGTTCATCATAGAGAGGGTAATCATCGGGTAAGTAACCAAGTCTACGTTTCAGGGTAGGATTGCTTTTATCCCGCAGCAGGCGATCGCCATTAATAAATATTTCTCCATTACTTGGTTCTTCCGCTGCAGCTAACATTCTTATTAACGTAGTTTTACCCGCACCATTAGGACCAATTAATCCATAAACCTCACCTTCTGCAATCTCTAGATCGAGATTATTGACAGCAGTGTGTCTATCGAACTGTTTGGTTAAACTGCGAGTGTAAATTGCTAAATTTTTGGTCATAAGTTATGAACCTTAAACGAACCTTGAAGGAAAATTAAAAGTAACTTGTTATTTGAATCGACTTAGTTTCTGGTTACTAATTGAATTTTTTGACAAACAAATATGGTAAGCACATCTGGTAGATAGAGATATCTAACCGACATAGATATATGTGTTGGCTAGAATTATGTCTCACAAAGGTGAAAATTAATGATGGTAAAGCTAGCCTAGCCTTATTCTTCACAGATTTTCTTGTCGATTACAGAAATGGAAACCAACTTTTTATAAATTTCTCAATTTTTCAAGCTTTTTCTCGATCTGTGCTTCTGAAGATATATATTTTGTGGGTTGAAGTTTTCTACAATAATAAGTGAGACTGTTGGGCTTAATTTTCTCTTATCTCGTTTGAAGTCAGTGAAACTTTGCTATACCGTGTAAGAATTTAGAAGTGAGATCTAGTTCTTCCTAATTTACAGCTTATGAACTTACAGCTTATGAACTTATACATTACCTAATCAGGTAGAACTTTGGAGAACACTGTTTGTCCTACGGACACGCTATGCTAACGTCGTAGACGCGGTAAAAGCTATAGCTAGCAAACTTTTGTTCGCACAGCGAGCAGCGAGCGTAACGAATACGCTAATGACTCCTCGCCTATAGCGCTACATAACTTCTAAACTTGCAACTGCTGAATTTTATCTAAAAATATGGCTGCATCAAAAGGTAAATCTAAAAAACATTCCGGATGGCGGGAGTTTGGCGAGGATAACTCCATTGCAACCGAAAAAGCGACTCCAGATCTACCCCCAGAGAAGCAAAATATACGAGTACAATCAACCCGAGCAGGACGTAAGGGTAAAACTGTAACTGTGATTACAGGTTTCCAATCAAAAACAGAAACTCTACAAGCATTACTCAAAAAACTAAAAAGTCAATGCGGTAGCGGTGGAACTTTAAAAGAAAACGAAATTGAGATTCAAGGTGACCACAAGCAGAAAATTTTAGACATCTTAAAACAATTGGGTTACAAAGCCAAAATCAGTGGAGGTTAAATTAATATCTTTAGACATGACCTGCTATTTGATGTGATACCTGTCGTTTGATGCCATAAATGTTATCTTAAAAAAAATGATAGATAAAATCCTGCTCATATAAATTTAATAGGAGGGAGCTATGGATTTAGTTCGCATACTTTGTGCTATATTCTTGCCACCTTTAGGAGTATTTCTACAGGTTGGAATCGGAGTAGACTTTTGGATTAATCTACTTTTGACTATTTTTGGTTTTTATATTCTAGGAATCGTCCATGCTGTCTGGGTAATTGCTAGAAAATAATTTTAAGTGTTGAAGATTAGAGATTAACTAATAAATAATTTGCGATTTGGGTTGAGTAATAGCTTAACCCAATATTTATATATTTTATTGATATGCTTATCAAACTAAAAAGTACTAAATAACAATTTGTTTATTATTTTCTTATTAAGATAATAATTCTATCAAACATAAGTAAAGTATCACAAAATATTTGGCTGTTTCAAAATTTGGCTGTTTCAGATTAAGTTACTTTAATGGAAGCCCGATCACAAATTTTGCACCTTTGCCGGGTAAAGAAATACATTTTAACTTTCCCTCATGTTTTTCTTCTACGATTTGGAGACTGATTGACAAACCTAAGCCAGTACCTTTACCCACAGTTTTGGTAGTAAATAAATGTTTAAATACATTTTTTTTAATCTCATCAGGTATTCCAGGTCCATTATCTTCGATTGATATAGTAACCACTTGATGTTCTTGAATAAACCTAGTAGTGATGTTTATTAAGTTCGGATTAGTTTGAATTTCACTGTAAGAACGTCCATTATTAATCTCATCAAAAGCATCGATCGCATTTGCAATGATATTCATAAACACTTGATTAAGCTGGCTGGGAAAACAATTAACCAGAGGTAACTCTCCATAATCTTTTTTGATTTCAATATTGGGACGACGCTCATTTGCTTTGAGACGATGTCTTAAGATTAGTAAAGTGCTATCTATTCCTTCGTGAATATCAAAATAAACTTTATTTGTAGTATCAGAACGAGAAAACGATCTTAAAGAAGTACTGATATTATAAATACGCTCGGCTCCCGTTTTCATAGAGTCGATGATTTGGGGTAAATCTTCTAATAAATAGTTTAATTCTATTTTTTGAGCATGGCTTTCAATTAAAGATACTGTTTGAGGATATTCATGCTGATAAAGTCTTAAATGCTCAATAAGGTTTTGGATATAATCTTCCGTGTGTTCTATATTACCAGCAATAAAGCTAAGAGGGTTATTAATCTCATGAGCTACTCCCGCAACCAACTGACCCAGAGCAGACATTTTTTCTGTTTGTATTAGTTGCATTTGAGTATTTTGTAAATCTTCTAATGCTTGGGAAAGTTGATTTGTCCTTTGTGCAACTCTTTCTTCTAAATCTTTAGTCAACTCTTCCAATAGAAAATTTTTATGTTCCAACGTTTTTGTTAAATTACTTAATTTTAAATGTACGCGAACGCGGGCTAAAACCTCTTCTTCTTCAAATGGTTTTGTAATATAATCTACAGCACCAACAGATAAGCCTTTTATTTTATCCTTAGAATCGATAGATGCTGTCATGAAAATAATTGGTATGTCCTGAGTAGTAGTATTTTGTTTGAGTAAATTACAGGTTTCAAAACCATCAATTCCAGGCATTTGAATATCTAATAAAATTAACTCTGGTTTTTGGTTGAGTACTTTTTGAATTGCATCTTGACCATTAATTGCTAACATTACAGTCATGCCATTTCGCTGTAATGAACGAGATAACATTGATAAATTAGTAGGCTGGTCGTCAACTATAAGTATCGTTCCCGTTTCTCGGACTTGCATAATTTTTTATTATCTTCCAATTATGATAATAGTATTAGCTATTAAAATATTTAATAATAGGTAGACCAAATATGTTAATATTATTGGCCATAAGTTGTAGAACATAATTAGATAAACTAACTACTTTACTCAAGTTAACGTAGATTTTTTTTTATGAATATACCTCCTCAAAAGTACATTAGTTTAAAATCGCTCTTACTCTTAATAATTTTTCCACAAGCTGTTATGCCAAAATTTTGATAAAAACTATCTCTTCACGATAAAAAACACAGTTAAAAGCTTTAAAAAGCTTAAAATTAATAGAATTTAAGTAATAAATCGATTTTTTACGTTGTCCTGTGAGCATCTTGAGGTTCAATAGGATGGATTTAGCATATTATGTCCTGAAGAACTATAATTTTTTACAAATGCTTAACTAAAATAAAAATAGTTTTTCTATTTTGATGAAACATTAACTAACCTCAAATAGCCGATAATTTTTGTGAATTTGGATACTCGTATTAATACCTATGTACCTCCTAGAATTTGTAGCGAGACTTGTTAATAACAATATGGGACGCAGTATTTTCACACAACCCATAACGATAAATTTGGCAGAGGTTCTCGGGAAAAATCTAAAGTTTTGTATCAACTAGAGGCAGCTTTGTCAAGGCGCATATTGTAACAAGATAAAATCTATTAGGACTTACACATTGTTTTCTGGGTAGGGTATATTGTATTTGTGCGTTTATTTTTATCATTTGCTTTAATTCTCTATCTTCAACATCATTACATTAAGTTCGTTCTGCAGTAATTGAATATACATAATTACGTAAGAACACTATGGCGAGTTTGCCCTACCTCGAAGATACTTAAGTTTCCAGATATTTCTGGCATAAATTTTGTAAATTTTACGTGGTGGTACTAATGCACCCTTTTAACCACCGCGTTTTTTATTTTCAATATTATTTTGAAGTATTCTTTTTGAAATATTCTTATTTTTTCTAATTTCTAAGTTTAACCACACCAAAACGTATATTATTTCAACTATGTATTTTTTTATATAGCAATCCTAAGTCATTTGCGAGAATCAATATTGTAGAGACGTTGCAGAGCCTGCGGCGTCGGCGTTAGCCTCTGCAAAGTCTCTACGGGATTTATCTATTCACAAATCAAATATGATTGCTATATATATTTTTTGGTGTATATTTTCCTCATTTTAGCTTGGGAGTTTAGAAGGGGATGGGAGATCCAAAGTACATTTTGGCGTTGGACTTGGGTACCACAGGTAACCGGGCATTTTTATTTGATAGAAATGGTCAAGTTGTTGGGAAAGCATACAAAGAATTGAGGCAATATTACCCTCAACCCGGATGGTTAGAACACGATCCACTAGAAATTTGGCAAGCTACTTGCTGGGTAGCAAAAACTGCTATCGAGAAAGCGAATATCAATTCAAGTGAAATAGCTGCACTTGGATTGACAGTACAGAGAGAAACTTGTTTGTTATGGAATCAAAACACGGGAGAACCTTTACATCGTGCTATTGTTTGGCAAGATCGACGAACTGCTTCGGAGTGTGAGGATTTACGAACGCAAGGTTATGGACCAGAAATCTATCATCGTAGCGGACTAGTAATTGACGCATATTTCTCAGCAAGTAAGCTTGCGTGGCTGTTGAAAAACATACCGGACATCGATTATAAAAGTACTCTGGCTGGGACTATTGATAGCTGGATACTCTGGAAACTCACAAATGGAAAAGTTCATGGGACTGACCATAGTAACGCCAGTCGTACTATGCTCATGAATCTTGAAAATTGTCAGTGGGATGAAACATTATTGGATTTATTTCAAATACCTACGGATATTTTGCCAACAATAAAACCAAGTTTCGGAGAATTTGGAGTTACAGACCCAAAAATTTTAGGTACGGCTATTCCCATCACTGCAATCTTGGGGGATCAGCAAGCGGCTTTATTTGGTCATTGTTGCTGTCGTCCTGGTTTGATGAAGTGTACCTATGGAACCGGTAGTTTCTTGGTTGCTTATACCGGCAAAGATATAGTTCGTTCTCAAAATCAGCTTCTCAGTACCGTGGCATGGAGTCAAATAAACCAAAATAGTAATTTAGATGTAAGTTATGCTTTGGAAGGCAGCATGTTTACTAGTGGTGCTTGCATTCAATGGTTGCGTGATGGTATCAAGCTTATTGAAAATGCCGTAGAAACAGAATCAATGGCAACAAGAGTGAAAAATAACGGTGGGTTATACTTTGTTCCTGCTTTGAGTGGGCTTGGTGCACCTCACTGGGATATGTCTGCTAGAGGAAGCTTTTTTGGTATTACTGCTGGAATTACCTCAGAACATATGGTGCGTGCTGTTTTGGAAGCAATAGCTTATCAGGTTAAAGAAGTTGTGCAAATTATTGATACTGCTAGCATTAATCCCATCAAAGTACTAACAGTAGACGGTGGTGCTTGTCAAAATAATTTCTTAATGCAGTTTCAAGCAGATCTTTTACAAATACCTGTGGAACGTCCAATGATGTGCGATATAACCGTACAAGGAATTGCATTTGCTGCTGGTATAGTTGTAGGATTTTGGGAAAAAATTGAAACTCTTCGAGAAGGACGAGTAATTGAGCGTGTGTTCAAACCCAGTAAAGATTGCAATCATGCTCAAGCTAATTTTAAAACTTGGCTTCGTGCTGTTGAGCGCTCAAAGCATTGGTTAATTGAAACTCACACACCTTAAAAGTGGTGCATGGAATTCTTAGTTTTGCGAAGGAAGGCTAATGTTGAATCGCTTATAGACCTAGTCTTACACCAACAGCCTGCATAAGTATAAGGCAAGAACCTCTAATTCTTGGATCGTACTCTTTGTTTTGCCGTTAATTAAACACAGAAATCATCTCCTTCTGGCTCTGACATCCAACGATTTGTAAGCTTTTCTTCTATTAATCCTTCCTGAACATATTTCTGATAACGTGGATTATTTTTTATCTCTTCGGGAAGCCAATTTTCTCCAAGACGCAGTCGATACTCTCCTAATGTTAATGCACCAACCTTTTTACCTGAAATCTTTTTAGGATGTAAAATTACGCAAATAAGCTTCTTTTTGTTTGATTTACTCATAATTTTCAGATTATAAGTTTGATATTTGAACCTTAATTATGTAACTCGAATTTATGCTCTGTATACTCTGGAAAAGTAAGCAAGCACATAAATAATTGAGAGCATGTAAAACGTGATGCACAAAATCATTACTTGGCATTGCATTCTGCTAACATATTTAGAGTCAGATATGATTCAAATCGCTGTGATTCTTAAAAACTCTAATACTTCACCCTGACTCTAGAAATAAATCAAATAAATTCTGCTCCAGTTTAAATTCTGGTCCTTTCTTATAGTTAGCGATGCATAGAATTTCTTGCGTATCATAATCCAATCAAAATTATTAAATCAAGTAAATAATTTCCTTGACTATGGATATCTAAATTCCCAAAAATACCTATAGATTAAATTCGATATCAACTTTAAAAAGTGACTTAAATTATTGATACTATTTTTAGTGTAAGAATATCATCGCTGCTACACAGATTGCACTATATTACTTATTACTTCTGGTATTGGTTTTGGCAACTCGAACGACTATCTCTAAATTCTGTTCATTACAATTATTTTCATATCTATAAGCAGAAGATTATACCAAGAGAGCACAATCTACACAGCTGATATCATACAGTCGCGAAGAATAATGCCAATTTACTATATACATATTAAATATCTGCATCTTCAAAATGTAAATAATTATTAAATTTATTGTGATGTAGCGCAAAAATTATAATTTATCTGAGCTTAGTTAAGCTATTTGAAATCAGATATAAAGTGAATATCATGTTGTCAATGTATTGGCAGTTGCGATCGCTGATACTATCAGTATGTATAGCTTTGGAGCGAAGAAAGTATAAACTGAATATTTTTGTCAGCCTGTCTTGATGTCATTTAACGCCATAATTTCATACTTATGAACAATAGTATATGTAGCAAAGTGATAAATAAATGCAGGTATTGCTAGCTACAAATCCCTGCATTTATTCGTTACCATGAGATAGTAATCGAATCGTCAAATAATCCCTGGTATTAGTCCAGGGTTTTTTTATATATACATATACTCACAGTTTTTTCTCAAAGAAAAAGTAATATATACTACTTATTGTGGAAGTGTAAAAAAATATATTCATCCTTGTAACTTTTGGCATGATTATTTTCAGTTTAAGAAAAAAAATTCATTAAGCAATATACTCCCAAAAGGATTCAAAAACTAGAGATTGTTACTACGCTTGCAGAAGATTTCCGATTTTTCCGAGCTTGAGTTATTTTTTTTAAATTCAATTGGATTTGCTCGGGCTTCATTATTACTGCTGTGTAGGGTACGACTCCAGCTTTCTCACTACCAATACATCTGGCTGCAATCCTTGATAAATCAAGACTTCTAGGAGGTATATAGGGACCGCGATCGTTGACCCTAACTACTACTGTTTTTCCTGTCTGAGTGTTAGTTACCCGTAGAAAAGTATTGAATGGTAAGGTTTTATGAGCAACAGTGAACTCATTTTGGTTGTATCTCTCACCATTTGCTGTCAAGCGTCCATGAAAATAGTCTCCATACCAAGATGCAAAACCAGACAAACGTTCCTGGGAAGCTTTCAAGTTATGCATTGTGACTTGTGCTTCTGTTAAGGATAGTCGTGGAGTGTGAAGTGCTGAACGTAGATTATTTATCCATTCGATTGCAAGCAGATCTGGATTCCGATGATTTTTTCGAGAAATTTCTTGGTTTATACCGAATAAAAACCGATTCCCCACCATCAATGCTGGAGTTCCGTTGATAAAAGCTGGTCTGAGTTTAGAAGCGTGGAAACTTGACGATTCTAGAAGTTTCTTCAAGCGCAGCTGCATCAAATTAGCTTGGGATTTATTTGGTAGATTAGCTATCAGATGATTCTTTAACCACACTTCATATTTTTCTTTTCCTCTACGAATTATAAGCACTGCTGAAGACATTGATTGGAGATTATTTTTTGTATTACTGGTAATATAGAAAATGTTTTGCAGTGCTTGACCAAGCCATCCTGACGATGACTGCATAACTCCTGAGGATAAAAAATCTTGCTGCAAAAATCTAGTTTTGATTGATTGAAGAGATACAGGGAAGCTAGATTTAGTTTGTATTTGCGGTGATTTAGGAAAAAGATTTTGAGAGGAAGAACAAAATTTAGTACTACGATAGGTAATTTTACGTTCGGATTTCGGCGTTGACAGAGAATTGACTAATTTTTCATTTTTCCAATCCATCTTCAAAAACCTTGAAGGAGGAATAGCTGCACCCCATAAATTAAAATGTGATGGAAAAACTTCACTTAGAGAACTTTCAAGGCTGGAAACAACTCTCTTTTGTACAATGGTCGAAGTTGGACTTGGTGACGAAATTTGATTGAAAGACCAAGCCGCACTAAACCAAGATGTTACCCAAATCATCCCAAAAAATAGCATGGTTCTTTCAATTTTATTTTTAATTACCGTGCTTCTGATAAAGTGCAGATCTACTTTTCGCAAAAAAAGAATTTTCAACAATTAAATTGTTTTATATCTACTTTGCAAAACAGATAAGCTATATTTTTTACTCATATTCCTCATCGATACTCACTGAAGCTTATCTTATCTTTCAAAAGATTGACAGACAAATAAGACATTTGGATATTAATTCATTAAATTATGGCTTTTACAATTTGAATTTTTTATAACTGCCATCAATTAACTCACTTAATTATATTTTTGCTGAATTTTAAGCAACAGTGTAAATACTTATTCATAAGATGTATATTATTTTTGAGATTTACAGTTTTTGCATTTACCAAATTATATTCTTCAATAATTAGCTGCATTTTGAGAAATATTCTAATCATCTATCTGTGTTTTTTTGATTAAAATAGCCCTCTAAAATTTTAATTATTACTATTTTTATTCCTAAAAACTTAAAAACATTTTTTTGTTTCTAATAGTTAATTTAATACTGTGAATCATATGATAAAGTTTTGTTTTTATCGACGGAAAATACAGACTTATAGCTATTTATTTAAGACAACTTTAAAGACTATTGTGAAAAGATATATTGCAGAGCCCTTGAGATATTGGATATATCTAAAACATTAGATTGCAAAGTAAATAAATAAAACAACGATAAATCTATTGAGAATATTTATCTATTAACTCAAGTTTCTAGTGAATTAACTAATTTTCCTCGCTCCCCTTTTCCTCGCTCCCCTAAGTCTCCCAATAAATAATTTGACCTATTTTCCTCTCCTCACACGGCTAGAGGGATAAAAAGCCAGGAAATTTGAACTAACAACTTAGATTATTAGAATTGGTTTGGAAGCTATTTGACCTTGATTAGCTTGCTGACAAGGGATCAATATATTGCTCATTAGTATAATTTTATGGCCAATCATGCGATAATTTGCGTTCAATAATGTTCAATGATAGTTGTGGTTTAATTTCAAACTAAGAGTAATTTATTGTCAAAGCATTTAGCGGAAAACTTCTGTTAGCGTGTGAGAATAAATACATATATGTGCTTTAAATTTTCATGTACGCTTTACAACTTGCTTCAAGACTAGTAAAAACAACTTCTAGTAAAAAAAACTCACAGTCAATGAATTCTGAGGTAATCCTGTGTTAAGTTACTAAACTAATCAAATTACTTAGCTAAGTACAGATAACGCAGGAATATTAGGATAATTACGTAAATAAAATCTTGGAATCATTTACGATAATTAAGCAATAACTGCAAAATGTAACGGATTGCAAAGTATAATGAGAACGACAAAGTTGTAAAGAAATATTGGGTAATAGTAAAGTTAAATGCGAGTAGCAATCGCAGGAGCAGGTCTAGCAGGACTTTCTTGTGCCAAATATCTTACCGACGCAGGTTACACTCCGATTGTTTTGGAGAGTAGAGATGTACTGGGTGGTTTGGTAGCTGCATGGAAAGATGCGGACGGCGACTGGTATGAAACAGGACTGCACGTGTTCTTTGGGGCATATCCCAATATGTTGCAGTTATTTAAAGAACTAAAAATAGAAGATCGGTTGCAATGGAAAGAGCACACCATGATCTTCAATCAACCGGAAAAACCCGGTACCTATAGTCGTTTTGATTTCCCCAATTTGCCAGCGCCGTTAAACGGAATTGTGGCAATTTTGCGGAATAACGATATGTTGACTTGGGGTGAGAAAGTCCAGTTAGCAAAAGGACTCGTTCCTGCAATGCTCCGGGGCCAGAAATATGTTGAATCAACAGATAGGTACACTTTTTCTGAGTGGTTAAAGATACAAGGTGTAAGCGAAGAAGTTCAACAAGATATTTTTATTGCCGCATCGAAGTCACTAAACTTTATAAATCCTGATGAGATATCAGCTGTAGTATTGTTGACAGCACTCAGGCGTTTTCTCCAGCAGAAAGATGGCTCGAAAATGGCATTTTTGGATGGTGCCCCTCCAGAACGTCTTTGCCAACCGATGGTAGATTATATTACTGCCAGAGGTGGGGAAGTTAGGCTGAATTCTCCTCTTAAAGAAATTATGCTAAATCCTGATGGAAGTGCGAAAGGCTTCCTAGTTAGGGGATTGAACGGTGCGTCGGATGAGATATTAACAGCTGACATCTATGTGTCTGCACTGCCAGTAGATCCACTTAAAGTTATGTTGCCACCTTCTTGGAAAAATCTAGAATTCTTCCAGAAGCTAGATGGACTAGAAGGGGTACCGGTAATCAACTTGCAATTGTGGTTTGACCGTAAACTTACAGATATTGACCAATTACTGTTTTCACGCTCGCCTTTGCTCAGTGTATATGCTGACATGAGTAATACCTGTAGAGAATACGCTAATTCTGAAAGGTCAATGTTGGAATTAGTTCTTGCCCCAGCTTCTGATTGGATTAGTAAATCTAACGAGGAGATTTTGGCAGCAACTCTTGCAGAATTAGAAAAACTTTTTCCTCAACACTTTGGCGGAGAGAATCCAGCCAAATTGCTGAAATATCACGTCGTAAAAACACCGCGTTCCGTTTATACGGCAACTCCCGGTCGCGAAAACTACCGTCCTTCCCAGAAAACTCCCGTAAGTAACTTTTATCTTAGTGGCAGCTATACCATGCAACCTTATCTCGGTAGCATGGAAGGTGCCGTACTTTCTGGTAAGCTGACAGCGCAGGAGATAGCCAGCGCCAATAAGGTGGCAAAATCTTCTGGAGAGCACAACACGCTAAAACCTCAGCCTGCAACGAATGCTGCAACTGCCTGATTCCCCTCTATGCATGAAAACTTCCGTCTCTGTGGACGAGTCCTACAAACTTTGTCAGCAACTCACAGCAAAGTATTCCAAAAGTTTTTACCTCGGTACTCTGCTGATGAGTCCAGCAAAGCGTCGAGCGATATGGGCAATTTATGCTTGGTGTCGCCGTACAGATGAGTTGGTAGATGGTCCTGCGGCTGCAATGACGACCCCAGAGACTTTAGATCTCTGGCAACAGCAGCTAGAGTCAATTTTTGCCGGCAATCCGGTAGATGATTTTGATGCGGCTTTAGCTGACACTATAAAAAAATTCCCAATGGATATCCAGCCCTTTGAGGATATGATTGAGGGTCAGCGCATGGATTTATACCGAAGTCGCTATCAAACTTTTGATGAGTTATACCTTTACTGTTACCGAGTTGCTGCTACGGTTGGTTTAATGTCTACAGCAGTCATGGGAATAGATATTTCTATGAATACTGCTCCCTGGAATAAAAATAAACCACCATATAATCCAATTCAAGAGGCGGTAGCCTTAGGAATTGCTAATCAGCTAACTAACATCTTACGGGATGTTGGTGAAGATGCTCGTAGAGGGCGGATATATCTTCCCCTCGAAGACTTGGAAAGGTTTAATTACACTGAAGAAGATTTATTCAAAGGTGTAATAGACCAACGATGGCGCGAACTGATGCGTTTCCAAATCAAAAGGGCACGTCAGTTTTACGTCCAAGCACAAAAGGGTATTCATTATTTATCAACCGATGCCCGTTTTCCTGTTTGGGCTGCGCTGATACATTACAGTCGCATATTAGCGAAAATCGAACGTAACGATTATGATGTATTCAGCCAACGCGCCTATGTACCGCAATGGCAAAAACTTCGTAGCTTGCCTATCGCTTGGATACGAGCTCAAGTTCTCTAGTGAACGGCATTTCAGTCACTAGTCTGTTAGTCTTCATAAAATTGACTGCAGACTATTGACTGGTAAGCCTTGACAAGATGCCAATGAGTCAATATAATTTATAATCGTTACCTTGGAGAGGTGGCTGAGTGGTTGAAAGCGGCAGATTGCTAATCTGTTGTACGGATCGTAAGGCCGTACCGAGGGTTCGAATCCCTCTCTCTCCGTTTAATTAATCTAATATGCAAATCTCTAAACTAATATTTTGGCTAAGATAATTAAAAATTCTTAGAGTAAATTTTGGATTGTTGATGTCAAAGTTGTAGGGAATGAGTCTTAAATAGTATTTTTATCTGAGTATTTCTTATACCAATTTGATAATAAAGTCAGCAGTCCAAAAACTGCTGACTTTTATGTAATTTACTATTAAAGACCTTTAAAGTTGTAACCAACTCCAAGCATCAAACCAATATCTGTATCGTCGAAGAAAGCAGCACTTATCGCAGCATTTGCTGTAAACTGCGAATTCAGAGGCACATCCACCCCACCTGTAACTAAGAAAGCCGCTTCAGAATCATCGCCTGTCTCAATAGCTGCTCCTGCACCGATGTAAGGAGCAATTGGTAGTGGTTCAGTAAATGGGTCCGCTGCATTTAAGGAAAAGTCATAGGTAAGGGGGACGAGAAACATAGTATCGTCACCAAGTACTGCTGCAGGACGCAATGATATTTTTTTGGTTAATCCTACTTTACTAATAACGACAAAATTACCGTCACCAAGGGCTGAGGTACCATCCAAACCGATATTCGCACCAATCCCAATATAGCTGGAGCCACCACGGGTAGTTCTACCAACACCAATATCTGCTTGGGCTAATTTTTTTTCTGATTTATTCTCAACCTCTGTGGAGTTTTCCTTTAAACTCTCGAGAACTGCTGATGAAGTTGAAACGGTTCCAGGGATAGGGGTAACTCCAGTGGTTTTATTTTGTGGATTTATGGTCTGGGAAATTTGCTCTGGTTTGGGACTACCTTGTGCCGATAATGCTTGTAATGAGTTTTGATTATTATTCGAAAATGCTTCGGAGATTGGAACAATCATCTCTGGGCTGGAAGTTTGTCGTTTAATATCTTCCCAAGTGAATCCTCCTTGAGGGTTGGACACCTGCAAATCTGCTTGGTTACCCAGTCTAGGTGTTTGATTTACTGTTTCAGCAATAGCAGAATTTCCATTGCTGATAACTGCTAGAGACGCCAAACCTAGAAAGCTAAATATACTCTTACGTAGAAAATTTGTATTCACATTCACTCCTTAAAACTTTGCTCGCGAAAAATATTTACATGAATTTTATGATAGACGTTGCTATTTTAAGGCAAGTTTTTTTAAAGCAACACCCAATATTGAATGCTGCAACTAATATTTATGCATGTTGTTTAATCCAAGGCGTTATAAATTGATATAACATCTAGTAGATTTTACATACATCTGGCTGTAGGTAAGCACGCTTAATTTTCATGAGTGCGGCTCATGAATTAATTTTTTAGGGTTAACTTTGGGATTATTTTTTTAGATAATACCCATGATAGGGAAAGACTACTTCATATGATAGAGAAAGACTACTTCATATAATGCTAAGCTACGCATACTTTCTGTAACTCTGACCTTAATTCTTTGTACTAAAACAAAAATATAATCCAAAAATATCATTTAGTGTTAGCGAGGTATCAACTGTGATTTATATCAGTATCTCAAAATCAATAAAAATTTATAACTCTTAAGTAATTTCAAAATTACAAGTAAAGAGCTATAAATAAAAATTTATTACTCCTCAGTAGGGATGTAAATTCTTTAAAGATATTCTAAAATTTACATATTAGATTATGATGCTTTTTGTAAAAAATACGTAAATACTCCTAATTTGTATTTTGTTTGTGCTACTTTAAAGATTATCCAAAATATAAATTGTGACTTAACTAATATTGCGGATACATTATTTTCATTTGTGCGATATAAAAGTTAGTTCTTACACCATTTCTCAAATAATCAGAAGGTTTGTGGGAGGTAAAAATCTCACTTTATATATTAGGGGTCAGCTGGTAAATATGAAATTCTTAACATATTAAAAACCTTTTTTATTTCATTCTGTAAGGTATAAGTGCTGAGACTCAAAAGATTGGTAAAACTATGTGGCTCTTCATTGTACTAAGTTAATTTCGCCTATTTGTCTTTCTAGTCTTCTTGAGTTGAGAAATTGTCTTGTTGACTATCGAATTGGAGTATAGCTTTTCTTCTAACACCTGAGAATAAAAAATCAGAAAAAATTTATTAGTATTGAGGTTTTTATTCTCTTAGACATCAGTTAAAGACCGCAGAATTATCTTTAATGTTTACAAACTCTTAGAAAAGAGTAATTGAGATAATTAATTTGAATAGCAATTAAGATTCATTGTAATATTTTCGAACAAATGTTACTAAGTGTCATCCAATATCAATATCAATGTTAATAAAGTCTAAACAACCTTTATTAGACCTGGGACTAATTTTCCATAAATTTTCGAATTAGGGAATATCCAAATTCGCATTATTGAATCTTTCATTACTAATAATTTATAGTTAAAAAAGTGACATGAGGAAAATTAAAATTCTCGACTTAGAAATTGATAACTTTTCACAAACTGAGTTTTTGCAGGAGTTTAAATCTGGCGTACTATTTACCCCTAATGTTGACCATTTAATGAAATTACAGAAGGACTTAGAATTTCAAAGGGCATATGATATGAGTGACTATAAAATTTGTGATAGCCAAATTATCGTATACGCATCGAAATTTCTCGGTACTCCCTTGGAAGAAAGAATTTCAGGTGCTGATTTCTTTCCTGCTTTTTACAATTATCATCGTAATAATCAAGATATTAGAATATTTCTTTTGGGTGCAGGAAAGGGTGTAGCAAGTCAAGCACAAAAAAATATCAATCAAAAAATTGGTCGCAATATCATTGTTGGTTCCTATTCTCCCCCATTTGGATTTGAAAAAGATTGGGCAGAATGTGAGCATATAGTGAATATCATCAAGAATTCTAGTGCAACTGTTCTAGCTGTAGGTTTAGGTTCTCCCAAACAAGAAAAATGGATTTTAAACTATAAGGAATCGTTACCAAATATCAAAATATTTATGGGTTTAGGAGCAACGATTGATTTTGAAGCTGGTAAGATAAAACGTTGTCCTAAGTGGATGGGTCAAGTTGGATTAGAGTGGTTGTTCAGATTAAGTCGCGAACCACAAAGATTATGGAAAAGATATATTTTAGATGATATCCCATTTTTCCTGTTGGTTCTAAAACAAAAGTTGAATCTGTATCGAAAAGATGACAAAACAACAATGATACTTGAGAAGTAACAAATATTTTGTCAGGTAGTCGTTGTATATACTGCCGGTAACTGCCTAGGTATTAGTAATTAATAAGGGGAGTTACTGCTGCCGATTAAATTAATTGCAGACATGTGTGTAATTATACGCTTCGATTATTCTGATGGAATTCTTTCCAGTATTTTCGTAAAGCCTAAATTGCTGTGAAAATAAACATCTTTCCATATCCATCTTCAGGAGTTAACTAGTTATGCATTTCCACTGCAAAATGTGAAGCTCCTGAATTATATTATCTAATCGAAATATTAGCTGATTTTAAGCTCTGTTCTCTATTAAGTTTATTCATCTTTCGAAAAAAATTATATTTCTAACCTTATTAGATAGCAATAAAATCTAACGGTGAAATATTATTCTGATTATTTTTATTTACCGGTCAATCATCATTGTTTGAAACTATGTATATAGCTAATAATGACAAATGACCAGTGACTAATTGCTATTTACTACATGTCAATAATTGCTTTTGCAAATTGTTGGGAAACAAATGGTAGTATTTCTCGATTTTGGGCATTTTCTTTCCCTTCAGTAAATACTACTAATAGGTAGGGACGACTGTCAGGGATTTCAATGTATGCAGCATCATGGCGATTTTTGGAAGTCCAACCCGCCTTAGACCATATTTGCGCTTCAGATGACAAAGCACCACCCAAAAAGCCTGTTATCTGATCTTCTTCTATGTCTAGAGGTAGTTCTTCGGGGTTGAGAGAACGCTTCATTAATGCCATCATTTCTTGCGAGCGCGTGCTAGAAACTGTGACCCCTCCCATAATTCCATGTAACAGCCGTGCGATCGCATTAGTTGTCAGCATGTTACGATTTTCTAGCAATTCACCATAAAATGCTCGCTCCCTTCCATAGGGTCCGTCACCCCAAGTTTTTTGGCAAACATTAATATTTTCCAGTTCCTCCCATCCCAAAGATTTAAAATAACGGTTAACGATATGACGCTGTTGCTTCCAAGTTTCGAATGGTCCCGGAGGTAGCTCTGGTCCACTGGTCGTTCCAGTTAAGATGTCTAGGACTAAACTGGTAGCATCATTGCTAGATTCGATAATCATGTCCTTGATCGCCCTTTCTAATTCTGGGCTCGATTGGACCATACCTTTTTCTAACCATTCATGTATTGCTACTAAATAAAATAGTTTTACTACACTTGCTGGATAAATTCGCTCACTTCCACGATAAGTAAAACCACGTACGGGATGATTCCAGAAAGCTTTGGGAGTAAGGGCTCCACCGGTGTTCACAGGTACGGGCGGATCGTAAACTATCCAAGTTAAAGCAATTTGGTTACGTGCTAACCTAGGAAACTTCGCCCAGGTTGACTCTAAAATGCCATTACCGAGATTTTCAAGCTGTTCGCCTTGGTTAAAAAAAATCATACTCAATGAAGATAGCGATCGCAATTAATTTTTGTGTGAGAGGTTAAAGATTATTATGGTGTCTGCTGCACAATTACAAGCAAATATCGAATATGAATGCCTGAAGGATTTAGATTTATATGATTCTGCACAATGTACGACTTTAGCAACTCAAGCTGCAAAGGGTAGATACTTACGGATAATTGTAGAAAGCTTAAAGGAAAAATCTGTGCGGGTGCGCTTGTGCGAAGATGATTATCCTGGTTGGATATTAATTTCTGATTTGGAATTCCTCAATCCTACTACCCAAACTTATCAAGCTAAATTTTTTACTCCAGAACAAATAGAACAGTTATTGCCAGATGCTATAGCTTTTACCCGCAAAGCGATGGAAAAGTCAAATTATTATTTGTGGGGAGGAACAGTAGGACCTAATTTTGATTGTTCGGGATTAATGCAAGCTGCATTTGCTTCAGTGGAAATTCGTATACCCAGAGATGCTTACCAGCAAGAAGGTTTCTTGGAGCCAATATCTGTAGAAAATTTACAACCGGGTAATTTCGTGTTTTTTGGGACTCCCCAAAAAGCCACTCATGTGGGACTCTATTTAGGAGACAATCGCTATATTCACTCATCTGGAACAGATATTGGTCGAAATGGCATTGGAATCGATATTCTCTCGGAACAGGGAGATGAGGTTAGTCGGTCATATTACAAGCTGTTACGTGGCGCTGGCAGAATAGTTAGAAATTATCAACCCAATTATCAGCCTAATTATTCAGCAGGTGAATAAAAACATCCAGGAGATTCATCATACCCAAAAATATGAGCAATAGATTGTTAGTAAAAAACGGGTTAGTTAGTAACGAGGAAGGAATTTCGCCTGTTTTGGCAGTTTCTATAGTTGTCCCTGTATATAACGAAGTTGAAAGTTTACCCCATTTGATTGAGGCAATCGCTTCAACTTTAAGTAATACTGATTTGAGTTATGAGATTATCTGCGTAGATGATGGTTCAAAAGATGGTTCGGCTAAGTTGTTAAAGGAACAAGCTGAAGCTCGCACCGATCTACAAGCAGTAATACTCCGTCGTAACTACGGTCAAACCGCTGCAATGTCAGCAGGATTTCACCACGCACGGGGTAAGGCGATCGTTACTTTAGATGGCGATTTGCAGAACGATCCGGCAGATATTCCTATGCTGCTAGACAAATTAGAAGAAGGTTTTGATTTAGTAAGTGGATGGCGCAAAAAACGCCAGGATGCAGCTTTGACCAGATTACTTCCCTCTAAAATTGCCAACTGGTTAATTGGAAGGATCACAGGAGTTAAATTAAATGACTATGGCTGTTCTCTCAAGGCTTATCGGGGCGAACTAGTAGCCGACATGAATCTTTATGGAGAACTACACCGATTTCTCCCAGCCCTGGCTTATATAGAAGGAGCAAGAATTACCGAAACACCCGTACGTCACCATGCTCGCCGTTTTGGTAGTAGTAAATATGGAATATGGCGGACTTTTCGGGTGTTAATGGATTTATTAACTATTGCTTTTATGAAAAAATTCCTGACTCGTCCCATGCATGTATTCGGACTGTTAGGTTTAATTTCTATAAGCTTTGGTGGAACGCTGGGAATTTATTTAACTTGGGTTAAGTTCATTTTGGGTGAAGATATCGGCAATCGTCCCCTGTTGATTTTAGTAGTTTTGCTTTTGGTTACAGGGGTACAATTATTTTGCTTCGGATTGCTTGCAGAATTACTCATGCGTACTTATCACGAATCTCAGGGACGTACAATCTATCGAGTTAGAGAAGTCGTCGGTCGAGATATTAAGTAATGTAAAGATATAATGAATACAGTTATCAAAGAATAATTATAAATTGTCAGTAATTGGGAACAGCAAACAATATTAGTTCAATCTGGAATTAGTCATAAAGCGAACAAAAAACAGGAAAAATGGGAAAAACATTTAACTGATAGCTAATAACCGTTAACTGTTAACTGTTAACTGATAACTGATAACTGATAACTGAATCATTACCGATTTGCATCTACCGTGAAACTACTCCTCACACTCGATAAAAAATTACGATCTAACCTGTTGATTTTATTTGCAGCAGGTTTATTATTTTGGTGCAGCATGGCTTCATTCCTACCCACTCTACCCCTTTACGTTGACCATATTGGGGGAACAAAGCAAGAGGTTGGGATTGTAATGGGTAGCTTTGCTATAGGTTTGTTGTCATTTCGTACTAGGTTGGGTAAATTTTCCGACCGAAGGGGACGAAAAATAGTTTTACTTATTGGGACACTAGTAGTAACAATTGCTCCTTTATTGTATATAGGAACAAACTCGATTTATGGCTTAATCGCTATTCGTGCTTTTCATGGTATAAGTATTGCTGCTTTTAGTACTGCCTACACAGCGTTGGTTGCTGATCTAGCACCGGAAGAGAATCGCGGTGAAATCATTGGTTACATGAGTTTGGTTAGTTCTTTAGGTGTAGCCATTGGTCCGGCGGTTGGAAGTTATTTAGTTGAGACAGCAGGCTATCCGCAGCTATTTCTTTTTGCTTCTGGATTAGGATTTGTCAGTATCTTATTTTCTACACAAATTACCAATCCCCCAATTAATTCATCTGGACAAAAAAATAATAAAAGTAAGTTTTGGCAGTTATTTGCTGATCCTAAAGTTCGGGTTCCGGCAATAATATTGTTACTCGTCGGTCTTAATTTTGGCAGTATGAGAACTTTTGTTCCTTTGTTTATTAAATCTACCGATGCAGGATTAAATCCCGGTTTATTCTATACTGCTTCTGCCACTGCCGGCTTTAGTGTCAGATTACTTGTAGGTAGGGCTGCAGACCGTTACGGTCGCGGTTTGTTTGTAAGTATTAGCCTTATCTTGTACGTTATTGCACTGGTTAATATCTGGTCTGCTAATAGTTCCCAAAGCTTCCTAATTTCTGGGGCTATTGAAGGTGCTGGCTTGGGAATGTTAATTCCAATGATATCCGCAATCATTGCTGATCGTGCTTTACCAGAAGAACGGGGACGGATGTTTGGCTTTTGTTTAACAGGATTTGACTTAGGGATTGCGATCGCAGGTCCAGTTTTAGGTACTGTAGCTGAGGAAATTGGCTACCGCAATATTTTTGCCTTTAGTGCAGCTTTAAGTTGTCTTGCTTTTCTGATATTCATTACGCAATCGAGCAAAGATGTTTCCCATTCATTACGTTTTGCTTTTGGTCGGGGACAAGATCTTTACGCTCTAAATCAAATAGATAGAAATTTAACTACAAAACATTCCCAATCCTAGGAAAGTTTTTTATAGTTTTTTTTCATCAAGGTTGTACCTACAAACGAGATTTTTCAAACAATTAAAGTATCCCCTCAAAATTCCGGGGTAAGGAGTTACTCAGGTATCCATGACCAACCAAAAGGATTAGAAGAGGACTTATCCCGAATTA
>NZ_LMTZ01000139.1 GCF_001456025.1 Mastigocoleus testarum BC008 | reverse complement strand
CCGGAGCCCTCGAGGATATAGGGTATACGATTTTAAGCCATTTTATCGGGGAGCAAAGGTTACAGTTATTGGAGCTATAAGTATAAAACAAGTCTTGGCTGTTATGACTTTAAACGGTTCCATGGACGGAAACGGATTTAAAGTTTTTGTAGAAAAGTGTCTACTTCCACAATTATGGGAAGGTGCTGTTGTTGTAATGGATAATCTTCCAGCCCATAAAGTAATAGAAATTGAACCATTGATTCAATCCGTTGGTGCAAGTGTTCTTTACCAATCACCCTATTCTCCTGATTTTAATCCAATAGAACATTGGTGGTCACAACTCAAAGCTTTTCTACGTCAGTTTTCTCCAACCAATTCGAAAATGGTTGATGTTCTGATTAGAACTGCCCTCGATTTAGTCAATCCCAAGCATTTAAAAAACTGGTTCACAAGCTGTTGTTACTGTACCTCACTTACCTGAAAAGTGCTGTAAGTTTGGGGGGAGCAACAGAAGCTTCCATCTGGTCGATTTACTATCCAATTGACAAAGTAAATCCAAATTGGAAAAGTATTCCTTACGGTAAACCTTTAAGCAACCAACAGTTTTATGTATTGAATGAATTAATGGAACCGACTCCGGTATGGGTTGTGGGAGAACTTTATATTGGTGGGATTGGATTAGCGTTAGGTTATTGGGGAGATGAATCAAAAACAAATGCTAGGTTTATCACTCATCCGGTCACAGGGGAAAGATTATACAAAACTGGGGATCTAGGAAAATATTTACCTTCAGGGAATATTGAGTTTTTGGGAAGATCGGATTTTCAGGTAAAAATCAATGGTTATCGGATCGAATTAGGAGAAATTGAAGCGACATTAAAACAACATCCCATAATTAAGCAAGCTGTGGTTACTGCGGTGGGAGAATCACAAAATAAACAACAGCTTGTAGCTTATGTTGTTAGTGATAATCCCTCAACTCAAAATCCTACAGAAGCTTACCAACCGACTCAACAAGAAGGAGTATTGCAAGATCCTGGAGAACGGATTGAATTTAAGCTTAAGCAACCAGGATTGCGACAGATAGAACCTTCTGAGCACAGCATTCAATTACCCAGAACTGAATTTGATGAAGATCTCACCCAAGCTTACCTGAAACGTCAAAGCTACCGGAAATTTTTACAAAAACCTATTTCTTTGACAGAATTTAGTCAGTTTTTAAGTTGCTTACAGCAGATGAAATTGGAGGATTATCCTCTACCAAAATATCTTTATCCTTCTGCTGGTAGTCTCTACCCCGTGCAAACTTATTTGCTAATTAAACCCAATGGAGTAGAAGGTCTCCAAGCAGGGATATACTACTATCATCCTCGGGAACATCGTTTGATATTAGTTCGCGGTCGCAGCGAAATTGATAATAATATTCTTGATAATAGTATTTTTGATAGCAGTATCTATCGTGGCAATCAACCAATTTTTGATAATGGTGCTTTTTCACTATTTTTGATTGGCGAACTAAATGCTATTACCCCAATTTATGGAGAATTAGCAAAAGACTTTTGTTTGTTAGAAGCAGGTAACATCGGTCAATTATTAATGCAATCTGCACCGGACCAGGAAATAGGTTTATGTCCCATTGGCTATCTGGAATTAAACGAAATAAAAGATTTATTTAAGCTCAAATATAGTCAGATTTTGCTTTATAGTTTTGTGGGTGGCAAAATTGATTTAGCTCAAACCAAACAGTGGTTGAACTCTAAAAAAGACAAAGATTCCCAATCTATTTCTGTACAGTTAAGGAAATATTTACAACAGAAGTTACCAGTATATATGGTGCCTTTTGAATATATTTCATTAGATGCTTTACCCCTAACTGCAAATGGGAAAGTAGACCGCAAGAAGTTACCTAGCCCTAATATACTTAATTTTCAACCTGATTCAGTCTTAACACCTCCAAGAACTGAGATGGAGATAACTTTAGCTGAAATGGTGCAACAAATTCTGCAGATAGATGCTGTGGGTATCGATAATAATTTCTTCCAGTTGGGGATGGATTCATTAAATTTAGTACAGTTGAAAAATAAGTTACAAACTCAAATTGGGGTAAATGTGTCTATGAAGCAATTGTTAGTAGAAGCTACTAATATCGCAGAATTAGCTATAGCCGTAGATGAACAATTGACATTAAAAAAAATTAAATCATCAACCTTATCTACTGAATCTAATGATGATACAGAAATAATAGAATTATGAATAGAAATGAACTTTTAAAAGAACTCGACCGACAGGGAATAAAGTTATCAACCAGAAAAGAGAAATTAATTATTGAAGCTCCAAAAGGAGCATTAACCCCAGAGTTAAAAAACTCCTTAGCAGAGCATAAGCAAGATATTATACGTTTGCTCGGTCAAACCGAGATTAATACTACTTCTTTACCAGTAATTGAACCAGAGTTTACCAGACGTTACGAACCTTTTCCGCTGACTGATATTCAGCAAGCATATTGGATTGGAAGGAGTGGGATCTTTGATTTAGGGGATGTAGCTATTAATGGTTATATCGAGTTTGAATCGGAAAATTTAGACTTATCACGGCTTTCTGCAGCTTGGCGAAAATTAGTCGATCGCCACGATATGCTACGAGCAATAGTCCTACCTACTGGGGAGCAACAGATTTTAGAGAAAGTTCCCAGTTATGAAATTTCTACTCTGGATTTGCGAGGAGTAGAACATTTGGAAGCAGAAAGGATACTCGCAACCATGCGAGAAGAATTATCCCATCAAATGTTACCCTGCGATCAATGGCCTTTATTTGATATCCGAGCCACTTATTTAAGCGATCGTCGGATACGGCTTCATTTCAAAATTGATTTATTGATGATGGATGCTGCTAGCGTTCAAATTTTATTTCAGGAGTGGAATCAACTTTATCAGAATCCCGAACTTTCTTTGAAACCATTAGAGGTATCATTCCGGGACTATGTAATTAACAAGCAAACACGACAAGATCCAGAATTGGTCAGGCGATCGCAAAATTACTGGTTCAATCGTTTGGATGATTTACCTCCAGCACCAGAATTACCTTTAGTCTATTTTCCCAGCGATTTAAAAGATTATCGATTTAAACGTTACCGTGCTCGAATCGAACCCAATATTTGGGAGCAATTAAAACAGAAAGGGAAAAATGTTGGTTTTACTCCTTCTGCGATTTTGTTGACTGCTTTTGCAGAAATTTTGAAGCTGTGGAGTAAAAATCCTCGTTTTACAATCAATCTCACCGTTTTTGAACGTCTTCCCCTCCATCCTGAAATTGATCGCATTTTGGGAGATTTTACTCAATACCTTCGCCAAAAGAAGAGTATGAAGAGAAAGAGGATTGATGTTGTAAAGTTATTGTCTTCCACAACCACAACTTGATTTCTACAAACTAGCCCATGTTCGACATACTGGTACTACCACAATTACAATCAAGCCCCGTTAAAAATTCAGATTCATAATCAATTACCTGCCCCGTGCTTGTAAATGTCTGACCAACATTCCGTGTTTGGGTGCAAAAATCATCGCAGCAACAAACAATAAAGTTTGTAATACTACAATACACCCACCCGTGGATGCGTCAAGATGGTAACTAATATAGGTTCCCATTAAACTGGAAAATACTCCGGAAGCAACAGCAATGATTGTCATCGTACCGAAACTATCGCTCAACATATAAGCAGTTGCTCCTGGGGTTACTAACATTGCAATCACTAAAATAATTCCCACAGTTTGTTGAGCTGCAACAATTGTTAAAGCAAGCAATGATAACAAAATATAGTACAAAGCAGTAGTATTTAATCCTATACTACGTGCATGGGTCGCATCAAAACAAAATAGTAGTAAGTCTTTCCGTAAAACTGTTAGAGATATTATAGTAATAACGCCAATTATGATTGTTTGAATTAGATTTTGGTCGGAAATACCTAAAACATTTCCAAACAGAATATGCATTAAATCTATATTACTTGGCGTCTTAGAAATTAGTACCAAACCAAAAGCGAAGAAACCGGTAAATACTAAACCCATTACCGTATCCTCTTTAATTCGAGTTTTTGACTTAATAAATCCAATTGAAACTACTGAACCCAAGCCAAATATAAAAGCTCCAATAGCAAAAGGAATATTTACAATATAAGCAATCACAACTCCTGGAAGTACTGCATGGGAAACCGCATCACCCATTAAAGCCCAACCTTTGAGAGTCATATAACATGAAAGCATGGAACAAACAACACCGACTAAAGCACTTACAAATATTGCCTTAATCATAAATTCAAATTGCAAAGGTGCAACAAACCATTGCCAAACTGTTTCTATACCCATAATTTTGACCGGTCAAATTATTTTCTAAATTTGAAAAAACTCCACAAAAAATTAATATAAAATATTAACAATTAATTACCACATAGCTAACGCCATAATGCATAAGCTTTTACTCATTACTGTGCGCTGTGTACACTTACGTGTCCCGCTAGACCGCGCCGCGAGCGGCGAATGCTAACGCGCCCGCAATACCTTACGGTAGGCTACCGCTAGCCGCTAACATTACTTATTACTCATGACTCATTACTTATTACTTGTTACTTATTACTCATTACTAATGACTTATTACTTATTACTTATTACTTATTACCAATTCCCCCAACCGGTACCATTCCCCCAAAGGTACGAGCAATATTCTCTTCTGTAAAAATCTCTCCTGTAGGACCGTAAGCCAAAATAGTACGATTTATTAATACTACGTCATCACAAAATGTCGAAATAGAAGAAAGGTCATGGGTAGAAATTAAAATTGTATGACCCATATTTCGTAATTCAACCAACAGTTGAATAATTGCCTTTTCTGTTTTAATATCTACTCCCGTAAAGGGTTCGTCTAAAAGAATTATTTGTGCTTGTTGCGCCAAAGCCCGTGCTAAAAATGCTCGTTTTTTTTGCCCGCCTGAAAGCTCTCCAATTTGTCGATCGCTAAATTCTTCCATATGGGTTCTTTTTAAACTTTCCTGCACAACTCTGCGATCGTTAGCACTGGGAATCCTTAAAAAATTCATGTAGCCATAGCGTCCCATCATGACTACATCTTTCACACCAATCGGAAAATTCCAATCTACATCTTCAGTTTGAGGAATATAAGCAACCAAATTTTGTTTTTGTGCTTTACTTATCGACATTCCTTTGATTAAAACACGTCCAGTTATGGGTTTAACAAAACCCATAATTGATTTAAATAAAGTTGATTTACCCGAGCCATTCATCCCTACCAAACCACTTATAGAAGAAGTTTTTAATTCTAAATTTGCTCCATGCAAAGCAACTTTACCGTTGTAAGTAACTGTAACTTCTTCTACTTGAACCGCAATTCTAGACATAATAATTATAATTTATCCCAATGAAAGTATTTATTACAACTAATCTTCATTAAAATACAAATATTTGATGGAAAAATATAAAGATATTGATGCATCTACTATATAGTAGTATGATGACTTTTTAACTCTTAAAATATCTCAAATTAGCCCTATTTTTTTAAACCATTAACTAAAGTATTAATGTTATACTCTAATAACTTAAAATAAGTAGGTGCAACACCATTTTCTTCAGTAAGTGAATCGACATAAAATACACCACCAAATTTTGAATTCGATTCTTTAGCAACTTGTTTCTGAGCATCAGCACTTACAGTACTTTCACAAAAAACTACAGGTATTTGATTTTTCCTTACTGTTGTAATTACTTTTTCAACTTGTCTCGGAGTTGCTTGTTGCTCGGAATTAACCGCCCATAAATATACTTCTTTTAAACCATAATCATTCGCTAAATAAGAAAATGCTCCTTCACAAGTCACCATAAAACGTCTATTTTGAGGAATTTTTTCCACAGTTTCTTGTAACTTTAAATCCACTTGCTTAATTTGCTGACTATAAGCTTTAGCATTAGCATTATAAGTCTCTGCATTTGCCGGGTCTAACTTTACTAAAGATGCACGAATATTATCTACATACCTCAACGCTAATTTTGGTGACATCCAAGCATGGGGATTTGGTTTTCCTGCATATGCATCTTCGCTGATATTTATTGGTGTTATCCCCTCACTTAAGGTTGCATGAGGAACATCTCTTAGGTTCCCATAAAATTTCTGTGCCCAACGTTCTAAACCCAAACCATTATCTAAAATAAGATCTGCTTTTTGAGCTTTAACTATGTCGCTAGGAGTCGGTTCGTATCCATGAATTTCCGCCCCTGGTCTTGTCAAAGATTGAACAGTAGCTTTATCCCCAGCAACATTACGAGCCATATCTGCAAGTACTGTAAAGGTTGTCAGGATAATTTTCCTATTCTTTGCGTCTGGACTCTGTCCCGTATTACTAGATTCTTGTCCCTGGTCAAAGGATACATTGTTTGAATTATTACATCCGCTCACCAATAAACCAAATACAATTCCAACTGCTATTACCAGTTTTGATACCTGGGGCTGTCTCCTAAAAATATTTATCATTTAGCTCCCGAGAACTAATCTCATAATCTTCTCATTTTTATACTATAGTACTTGGATAGCAAAAATGAAAGAATTATGAGAAAGATATTAGATTGCAAAAATCTCAGACGACAGATTTTTAATCGGTGGAATACAGCAAATACCTAAGGGTGATAATAGCGGATAAATTAAAGATACCTATTTTCTTTTCCTCGCTCCATGTTATATCAAATACTTGTTTTAAATGGTTATGTTTCGAATCTAAAGAAAATTAAAAATTCATTTACATTAGGAAGAACTACCAGCACCTAAAAACGCTAATTCCCGCTGGTTTGCTGCTGGAATTGGAGTTCACGCAATTTTGTTAATAGGTATTTGGACTATGTAAAATAAATAATAGTTCAGGATTTTAGAGAAAATAGACATTTAATTAATTTTAAATATTAAGTAGTATAAAATACAAGTATTATGGTAAAGCATAAAATGTTCTACCTCTATTTATTTGACTCATATGTGTTTTGCTCGTAGTAATTTAAGAACTTACATATTTTTCTAATAGAGAAATAATTTTCTTTGGATGTACTGGCTGGTTGTTACTAGATTTCTTTGCGGACATTTCCAGAACACAGTTAGGAGCTTTGGAACAACGCTTTAAACATCCGCTACGTTTAATAATTACTTGGTCTTGAAGTCCTTGTTGACAGAGAGTTTTTTCTAGCTTTGATACTAAATCTTTCCCACCACTTTTAATGCAACGGGGTTTTTGACAAATCAAAATCTTGGCTTTTGAGTGTTCTTCTATATGTTGCTTCGGGAAAAAATTAGCTGACTTGATGAATTTAGCTTTCAGTTTTACTTTGCTATGATTTTTATTAATTTTCCGTTTGCTGATACCTCTAATACTAATCTCTTCACCAGGAACTAAATATAAACTTGCTGCATTCCGTAATTTTTTCGGAAGTTTAATTTTTACATCTCCTGCTGTAATCATTAATCTCAAATACTTTAATTTTCCAGATTTATTTCTAAAAAAGCCTAGAAATTTACCTTCAAGCTCAAATTCTGATAGCCTTAGGTTTTGCTTAGCCATTTTTTTCTGTTCTCAATTCTGCAACAATAAATTTTAGAGCTATAAACTTGAAGCTATGCATTTAAAGCGACTCATATAGAACTGTAAAATTAAAACCAAGCTAAAAAATACATAGTATATATTAACACGCATATATTAAGACACTTAATGAGTGGAGAGTATAGAGTTAAGAGTTAGGTATAGGAATACAATGCCTGCTTGAGCGCCACTCAAAAGTGTTATGGATTGCGACCGCTAGTTAGATGGAAAGCCCATAGCCTATTAGCACTCCAAAGAACACTAGATCAAGAATTTCTTTACAAGCGGACACAATATAACAATTCATAACTCACAACTCACAACTCAAAAAAACTAGGCTAACCTTCTAGCCTCTACTGTTTTAGGTAACTGTAATGGGTCTGGTAGATCGGGAAAAACTAATTCCCAACCATTAGCTAAAGTAAAAATTTTACCTTCTGACCCATCAGTTTGTTTGACAACTTCTTCCTCAAGGTCTTTTTTTGCCACATAAACAATTAGAGTTCCTTCAGAATTTTCACGCAACATTACTTTCATTGAAAACCTCACTGTTAGATTTGTAATACTTTGTTTCAGTTATCACCCGTCAGTTATCATTTAAGCTTCTTATATTTTCTGTTCATTGTTCGTCATTCTCTGGGTTAGTCTCAACAGCCTCTAATTCTCTTTTTCGACAACCGACAACATAACCTTTATCCAAAAAATGTACTGCATAAATGTAGGCAGTTTGTAAGTAAGTACCAATACTAACGATATAGCCAACATCTCCTATGTTCGCTAAAACTTCACCAACTTGTTTACCAGGGAAGGTACCATCATTTTTGATCAGCTTTCGTATCCGGACTTTATCTCCAATATCGAATACTGGAGGTAAATGTAATTCAAGTTCATCTAATTGCATGGGAATATTTTTGTATTTTTACCAAATCCAACAACTCCTCGGTCGTGAGATTACGTTTCTTCTCCATCGAACACTGTCGAACTGCATCAAGAACAGATTGAGTTTCTTCCTTACTTAGGAAAATGCCATGTTGCTTCAGTAAATTAGATATTAAGTGACGACCCGAATGTTTACCTACGACTAAACGACGTTCGCGACCTACTTCTTCTGGTGCAAAAGGCTCATAGGTAAATGGATTTTTTAAAACTCCATGAGCATGAATTCCAGATTCATGAGCAAAGGTATTTTCACCAACAATTGCTTTCCAAGGTGGAACTCGACAACCAGATGCATTTGCAACAAGTTTTGATAGCTCTAATAAACGAGGGGTATCAATACCTAAATCAACCCCATACATTCGTTTGATTGCCATTACTACTTCTTCCAATGCTGCATTACCAGCTCTTTCACCCAATCCGTTAACAGTTGTATTAACGCTTAAAGCTCCGGCTTTAAGTCCAGCAAGAGCATTAGCTGTAGCTAAACCAAAATCATTGTGGGTGTGAACCTCTACAGGAATTCGTAAGCCTGATACTAGACGTTTAACTTTACTGTATGTGGTAAAAGGGTCGAGAACTCCTACTGTGTCACAGAAGCGAAAACGTTTTGCACCCCATTCTTGGGCGTAAAGGGCTACATCTAAAAGAAATTCATCATCAGCTCTGGAGGAGTCTTCACCACCAACCGCGACCCAAAAGCCTTTATCCACAGCAAAACTAATACAGTCTTTGAGTTGCTGTAATGTGATCCGCCATTGACCTTGAAACTTTGTCGCAATTTGAATTCCAGATACGGGGATAGCAATATGCATTCGCTTCAGACCACAAGCCATAGAAGCTTTAATATCGGAAATCACAGCACGATTCCAACCCAAAAGTTTTGCAGATAAGCCCAAATCTGCAATTGATTGGATTGCGCGTTGTTCTTCCTCACCCATCGCTGGGATTCCAACCTCTATTTCTTCAAGACCAATAGCATCAAGAAACTTGGCGATCGCAATTTTTTCTTCTAAATTAAAAGCAACGCCAGCAGCCTGTTCACCATCGCGTAAAGTGGTGTCATTGATTAGGACTTGATTCATTTTGATAGTACCTATAGTGGGAAAATTTCCTAATCTCTTTATTGATTTTGGTCCTAGTTTTAGGCAATTACTGATAGTGGGTAACATATTTGCCAAAATATTTATGCTTAAACACAGATTTCACTTGCAGATTCACTTAAACCTGCTTTTCTAACCAATCAAAAATTCGTTCTAACTGTTCCAAATCAATTAAGCCATATTGCCATAGCAGCATTGGTAAACGAGCACTGTCACATTCTCGATGTCGCAACGCAACAGCTATATCTGAGTTTGATAGTTCCAGTTCATTTTGCAAAAAAACTATGAATTTTCGATCGCGACGATAGTTAAACATCATGGAACGTTTAGTCCTTATACTTAGAATTTAATTAGAAAATATGAATAAATAAATATTTCTCCTTTTATACTGATGATTTCGGAAAATGATTTTTAACTCTGAGAACAATTTCAGGAAAATTTAATATTTTCACTACAAAAGAAACCCAAGAATTGGGGTTTTTTTTAGAAAAATCAGTATCGAAAAATATTTGTTTTTCAGTATGCAGCAAATGTTACTTTTTGGTGTAGGGGGTAGTACCATTACCTAAAACTCAAAGAAAAATAATGAGTATCAAGTAATGATTTAGTAGCAACTAAAGTGAGATTCTAATTCATTACTTGGACACGTATCTATTTATGATATTGCCAAGCAATGAAAAATTCTCTTGAAAAAATCTAAATTTAGATTCCGGCATTCTGAGAAAAGAGCGATCGCTTGATTCCAAAGCATTTGTGGCGCTACGCCCAAGTCATTAGCATAGGGTGACGGCGCTTATGAACTAACTTCTCGGATCGGCGCAGCTAGAGCTTTTATGGTGTCGGCGGAGCCACAGGTAGCGCAGCTATAAGCCTCTAGGGGAGCGCAAGCACAGTAAAAGCTTACAAATCATAGCTTTGCGGGATTTAGAAATGTCTTAAACTGATTGTGTAGTCTTATACATCGAATCAAAGTATATTCAAAGATTATAAGTTCCAGCATTTATCTAACCAGTCAATTAGTTCTTGTCGGGAAGCTGTAAATTGCTTTAGAGTGCTTTGCAGTAAAACTAAATCTTCAAACTGATTGACTTTAATTCGTAGGGAACCATCATCAGAACAAGAACATTCAATTTTGAGTTCTTGCAATCTATGATAAATTTGCCAGCGAGTTCCAACGGGAAGTTCTAAGCACAAGCGAACAGTTATAGTTTTTGGGCTGTCGTAATGTGACATTTGGGAGGTTCCTTGGTTACAAGTTCTGGTTTGTGAGTTCTTGTTTTTGAAACTTTCATTCTTGAGTTTTCATTCTTGAATTCTTTTGCTTGAGATTTTTTTTGTTGAATTTGTTCTTTAAGTTCTTGTTCTTGAAATTGCAGAGTGAGGCTTTGTAGTTGCTTTTCTGCTCTTTCGACACGTTCCAACAAGGAAATAATTGCTTTTCCTTCTAGATCGGGTAGTTTCCCATGCTCTAAAGGATAAAGGGGAGAGTTCTGAGTCCTGGAAATATTACGACCAGGAACACCTACCACAGTTGAATCTGAAGGAACATTTCGTAATACAACAGAACTTGCACCAACCCGGACGCGATCACCAATATGGATATTTCCTAGAATTTTTGCCCCAGCACCAATAATTGTTTGTTTACCTAAGGTCGGATGTCGCTTACCACTTTCCTTACCTGTTCCCCCGAGGGTCACACCTTGGTAAATTAGTGAATACTCTCCAATGATGGCAGTCTCTCCAATTACGACTCCCATACCATGGTCTATAAATACACCTTTACCAATTTTGGCTCCAGGATGAATTTCAATTCCGGTGAGAAATCGAGCAATATGAGAAATTAAACGTGGAAAGAAACTTATTTGACATTCGTATAACCAATGGGCGATTCTGTGTAGCCATAACGCATGCAACCCAGGATAACAAAACAGTACTTCTAGCCAATTATGTGCTGCTGGATCCCGTTCGAAGATAATACGAAAATCACTCCAAATTGGTTCAAAACTAATTTTCTTACCCAGTTTCTCAGCTTTATCCATATCCTCAATTGCACAATTCAGCACAGGCTCGTCTGAGATTGTCTCAATTAGGAACTTGTCGAGCCGGTAGTCGGATTTTTGCATTGCTAATGTTAAGGCTTGTGAAGAAACGTACTGTTTTTCTGCTTATACCAAAACAACTCTGAACAAAAAATAAATTAGTCGAAGATTGATTTTATTAGTTTTATTAAACTTGTACTCAATACTTTACAATCTCGATTGTAACAACCTAAAAATGTGGATAGTCCTAAAGTTAGGATTCGCTCTTAAAGGTACTTTTATCTGGACTTGTAGAGATTCAAACTCAAGGAAAAATTTAGCCAAAGGACAAGTTAATAATGCAAACTTAAAAATTTTATTCGGGTAAGGCTCCTAGAATTAATGTAGCCAAGGTTCTAGTATTTTTCGGGCTGACCATTAGAAGTTAATGTACTCAACCCTAAACCCTATTTCTCAAAGATTTACAGCTATTTTTGCGGTATCTATTTGGATTACTTACATAATTCTAAAATTGTACTCAAACTAAGAAAAGGTATTTTAAGATGTCAATTTTTTGTATATAGAAATACTATTCATCTTTCTTTATAAGTTAACCAGATATTAGAAAAACCTATGAGAATCTAAAATCTTACTTTTACTTGACCCCTATACTTTGCAACTCCTAACTTGTACATTTACATTTCTTAAGTAATAATTTTGGCGTTGGTGAGTGCGTAATGCTTTTGGTGCAAATATCTACGAAAAATTAATGTTTCAATAACTTAATTTCTTGATTAGCATTCTCTATTCAGCAACGCCATAATTTTTATCGTAAGAGAATTGATGACAAGAAAATGTAAATAATTTTTATTTCTAAAGCGCCACTTTGTGGCGCGCCTATTTTAACGCACCTAGGGTGTTCGCCTGAGGGGCACCAGAGGTGAACGGTGCGTCTCACGCTTTGTGCGTTAACAAACGCAGATTTTCAGGAACATTTAGTTCATATTTACTAAAAAAAACCCTCTAGTTTGCGAGTGGATGCAAATAGAATTTGATGTATATCAGTCTGTAGTAAAGGTTTGAAGTTTCGCACCGGTAACTAAGCTCCAGTCAGTAAAAGAAACAGTAAAACAGCTACCAACTCCCAACTCACTGTCCACAGAAATCTTACCTTTATGTAGTTGAACAATTTCTCGAACAATAGCAAGACCTAATCCTGATTTAGCATTTTTATAGGAACGGGATGTATCTACTCGAAAAAATCGCTCAAATATTTGATCTAAGTGTTCTGGTGCAATTCCTATCCCTGTATCTTTGAAATTGATGACGATTTTAGAATTAACTCGATTAGCTTCAACTATGATCGCACCCCCAGCAGGCGTATAGTAGAGAGCATTCTGTAGTAAATTAGCAAAAACTTGTTCCAGAAGTGCTTCATTTCCTAATAAATACAAGTTTTCAGTAAGTTCTGTAGTCAGCGTAATATCTTTTTCTTCCGCCGTCAGTTTGTATAATTGGATCAAGTCAGACAAAATCAAACTTAGATGTACCAAACTTTGATTAACTGTACTGAATTTGTCAGTACGTGCTAGAAGCAACAAATCTTCCGTAAGTCTAGTCATTTGATCTGTTGCAGCAGCAATTGCACTGAATTTTTCTTTATCTTCTTCTCGCATTCTTTCTGAATATTTTAATGCGACCGAAGCATTAGTTTCTATCGCCATCAAAGGGTTACGTAGCTCATGAGAAGCATCTGCTGTAAACTGCTTGAGTCGTTGAAAACTTTCTTCAATTGGTTTCATTGCACGACTAGTCAACCAAATTCCACCAAAACCACTTAAGACTAGTGCAATTACAACTCCACAACCCAATCCCACATCTAAGCCACGAATGGTATCATTTAACTCAGTTAGGGATTCGCTTACTCGAACGTAACCAATTATTTTCTTTCCTTCTAAATCTTTAACAAGTCCAGTAAAGCCACGAACTGGGTAAGGAGCGTTTTGAGTTTGTATTGCTTGCTTAGTATTAAGCGATCGCTTTAAACGATACTTTCCTTGCTTAGCTACCAGCTTACCGTGAGTGTCAAACCACTCTATTGCTTGGTTTTTCCTGACTAATATTTCATCCTCATCAACCTCTAGCCCTCCATATTCTAAATCCATATTAAAAGCAGCAGCTTTTGCTAAGTTTCTCAACCTATCAGTTAATTGATTCTCAAGATTATTAATAAAAGTAAAGCGGACAGCGACGGTAAACACGACCAAAATAACAGTTAATACTCCTACATAAGCAATTGTTAACTGATAGCGAGTTTTTTCAAACATGGAGTGAGAATCCTAACAATATCATCAGTCTTGTAGATCTAGTTTTGTAGGTTTAGTTTTGGAGATTTAATTTATAAATCGAATTCTGCTTCTACTTTACCGAAGGGTTGAGTCTTGTCACTATTGAGAGGAATCTCAAAACCAATACCTATTTCAATTGAACAGCTTTCACTTGCACAAAAGTCGCGTTTTAATTCTGGGAATAACTCCCATTCTCCATCTGATTGTCCAATTGGTATCTCGATTTCCGTATCTTCACCAATTGAAAATACAGGACCAAGTTGCCATTCGGTAAATTTTCTCTCATTGATATCATAGTCAAATTCACCATGTATTACAGTATTCGCTTGAACTGACAATGGTATCAATAGTGATAATCCTAATGTAATTAATTGTAGTTTCAATTTTCTTTATTAATTTCTTCAATTTATTGAATTAATCAATTAGTTATTTTTATCTTATAGAAAGTTGTCTAGAAGTTGGTAAAATTTTATCAACTGTAAATAGCTTTTACTTAGAATCATCATCAGGAATTCGGATACTGCTACGGGGTTTATCAGCTTTGGCTTTTTCCTCTTCTTCTTCAGATTTAATGTAAAGAACTTTGCCGGTACCCGCATCAATTATTGCTTCTTTATTGCCGATTTCTACATCATATACAAGACCACCATTTTCAATATCTAGCTCAACTTCATTAGCTTTCCCTCCAATTACTGCTTCTCCTGCTTGCTTTGCTTGTTCGTGAGTAATTTTCGCCAGTGATTTGTATTTAGCAATTCTTCGTTCTTCTCTTAGATCATTTATTTGTTCTGATTCATCATTTAATATTTCTGTTACGCTTTCTTGGTTAGATTTCGGACTACAAGCTGTAACTGCGGTAATAGCAACAATACCAGCTAAAAGTAAAGAAATGTTATTTTTAGTCATCTAAGGAAGTTTTGAATTTTAACTAGAAATATTAATTTGCAGGGTAAATGTCAAGAACTTGAAAAGATTATCTTCACTTGTCGATTTTTTATATATGTAAGTATCAAATAGTAAAGACTGATTGAAAAAATACAAGAAAAACCCTGGTATGATAGCAGGGCTTGTTTGGCGTAATAATAAATCTGGTAAACTTTTGGCAATAACTAACCTATTTTTAATTTTCTGAGCTAATAGTAAATAGTTATACGATAACGAAGTTTTCTGCAGTTATACTAGCAGCATCAGTACCCAGTAAGATTGCTAAATCTTGACCGTTAGCATCAATAAGAGCATTGTCACCATTTTGAGTAATACTTAAATCTTCAAATCCAATTCCCAAACCACTTAAACCAATTACATCTTCACCACTTGTAAAGTCAGTGATAGTATTAGCAATATCAGGAGTTTCAGCAGTAGCAATCCAAAATTGGTCTGCACCAGCACCACCGGTAATAGTGTTGTCACCACCATTTGTCACAAATATTTGGTCTGCACCAGCACCACCAACAACTCTATCTCTAGCACCCAGAATTAGAGTATCATCACCACCACCAGCATAAATACGATTACCACCTTCACTATTAATAGAAGCATCTATCAAATCAGCATCAGCACCACCAAAGATTATTTGATTGCTACCATCAACTTCAATAGCGTCTGCACCAAGACTACCAAAAATAGTTTCAGGATTACTTGCTGTAGGTTGGTTGATATCTTGAACCTTAATTAGAGAAGAAGAAAAATCTACTTCACCATCATCGATTTCCTCTGTAAACACCTCACCAACACCCTTTGCATAGTATTTATATTCAAACTCGTCTGATTCAGAAAATTCTTTAATTTTGATTACATCCTCAAATTGACCAAATTTACTAGAGATAGAAGTATCAGTATCAACAATTTTTGCTTGCTCTTGTTCTTGCTCTCCAATCTCAAATCTTTGGTAATAAGCTTCACCATTTTCCGGACTAGCATCCATAATCAATCCGGGAAGATTCTCGTTTTGACCAGCTAACCAAGAATCAGATTTATCAGTATTAACTAAATTACCTTGGGAGTCATATTCATACTCAGTTTCATCCTCACCTAGTAACCAAACATTTCCTTCTCGATCTTGAGCATAGTAAGAAAGTGTTTCTTCACTGAGTACACCATTTTCAAACTCTTTTTCTTGTACTACTCGACTGGTAACGCCAAGAATATCTTTAGTATCGTTAGTAACAAGAACTTCCCGTTTTTCCAACTCAACTTCACCGGTATCTTCATCAATTTCTTTCCCCTCATAGGTAGAAAGAGTACCTGAGACTAAAGGAAAATAGGGATTATTGATGGTAGTCGAATTTTTGGAGTCAAATTTTGCTTGCTTGAAGTCTGGAAGTAATGTTTTCACGGTTATCTTTACTTTATATTCTCGAAAAGTTTGCAATCAAGCTAAGAGTTCAACACTCGTCAGTTATAAACCTGCCGTTTTTAAATCTCAGCTTTTCTTTGATAAAAAGTGTTGTACTTCGAAAATGTCAAGAAAGGGTAAAGATTTACCTGAATTTGAATTTTATAGGAGTTTTAAGTAGATTCATACATTTACTATCGGGCTATACTACCTATTCACTGTTCTCTATGTTGATAAAAATATTAAATTCATTTTGCCGTCGGTACTTATCAATTATTTTTACGACTAAGACGATAACCCATCCCATAAACTGTTTCCAGAAAATTTTCTGACATTCCTGCATCCTTAAGTTTGCGTCGCAAATTAGTAATGTGTGTTGTGACAGTTCTGTCTCCGGCTTGGACAACTTTGTCAAATTCCCATAATTTCTCTAATATTGCCGAACGATTAAATACTTGATTTGGGTTACGGAGAAATAGTTCCAAAATCATGTATTCTTTGATCGTAAGAGCAATATTTTTTCCATCGTAGCTAACCTCTGCACTATTGGAGTCGAGCTGCAACTTGTTATAACTTAAAATCGGTGATTTGGTTTCCAGACTTCTGCGAGATAAAGCCCTGATTCGTGCTGCTAATTCATCTAATTTAAAAGGTTTAACCAGATAATCATCAGCTCCAGCATCTAAACCTATGACTTTATCGGTGGTGGTATCTTTTGCTGTGAGCATCAAAATTAATGCTTTATATCTAGCTTCCCTTAATCTTTTACACAGACTAATACCATCTAGTTTGGGTAACATTAAATCTAATAAAATTAAGTCATATTTCGTTGCTTGAGTGTATTCCCATCCTTCGACACCATCTGCTGCAATCTCTACAACATGATGTTGATGTTTTAGATCTTGAGCCAAGGGTCTGGCAATGCGATCATCATCTTCTACAATTAAAATTCTCATATTATGTTTCTTTTCCCAGGGCGAACGCATCTTGTCAATAAAAATGCTATTTTCTCAATAAAACCCTACTTTTCGCATTAAATCCTATTAATTGAGAATCTATGGTCTGAAATTTTTTACCTTCCATACACGCTTAAAACAATAAGACTAACGAAAAATCTTATTTTTACGTCAAGTACATAAATCAAAGTTTTTGTCCATTTATTTTTGTTAATTTTAGATGGGTTTGCCCTGTTTCTTTTTCTCTGAACTTAGCAACGAACAATCACAAAGCTGTTAGTGCTAATGGAGATATTCTGTACACAAAATTATTACAGGAAGTTAAAAGAAACAAAAATTTATCATACAAGCTTTTTACAGGAATTGTTGCACTTTTGCTGGTCTGTTACCTTCAAACATTTGCTCTCTTACCTCTAGCACAGTCTGAAAATGGCTGATATCAGTCAGATACGAATGGCACTAAGAAAAGCTGTTCGCCGCTAGGCGCGGGGTGTTCGGGAGGTGTGGGGAGAGGGGGTAGAGAGGGGAGAGGGGGGAGTTTAATTAATGCAGGTTGTTGCATAAAGCTACCTCCCACACTTCCCACACCTCCCACACTCCCCACACTCCCCATCAGTTCAAGGTTTGAGTCTTAACTTCGTGCCATTCCAGTCAGATACCAGTTAACTTTCACAACATCCTTGATAGTAGCTCCTGCTTAATTTAAAGCTGTTTTTAAATTGATAATGTTCACCTTAGTCTGACGCTGGATATCTCCCTCACGGATTACGTTCCAATTTTCGTCAATGGCTGTAAATTAAATTGAGTTACTCATCACCCATTAGGATAAAACTCATTAATCTTTACTCACTTGCTTGATAATTATTTAAGTTTGGTTATAACATTTAGATAAATGCTTCCTGATTCCAAGAAGCATTGCAAATTTATCCTTCTATAGATGATGGCTCTGACGTTGATATAGGCGTTTATCAGCCATAAGAGAAGGATTATATAGATCCCATTTAAAGGTGTAATATCGAATTTTATAGCGAATAATTCTCATTTACTTTTCATGTTGGATCGATTTAAACTACTGATATAGCAAAAAATCAGGGGAAATCACTTCAGTTTTAAGGACAAAGTTTAAGAAAGGGTTAATTGAATTTTTTGTGCAAAAAAAAAGTGATATCTTAGATACAGAATTGAATTTCGCACATAACTGGAGTGGTACTGCTCCGTAGACTGCTCCAGTTTTTCAGACTTAGCTTTTCAAGTCCGACTTTTCAAGTTTCAGGGTTCCTATATATCAAAAATATGAAGAATCATTAGGGTTTTATTAGATCGACGTAGCGGTGGGTTAGAAAGGGATTGTAGATTAGGGGCTTGGCTGGATTAATTATTATTCCCAGGGATTCAAATGAATTGAGACTCTAAGAAGTAGGGATTGAGATCGGTGGAAGTTAGAAGAAGTAGAGATTGAGATCGGTGGAAGTTGGAAGTTTTGGAAATAGCGATAAGCTCTCTGAGCATGCGCAAAGCAATGGTGAATTAATGAATGAGTACAAAAAAATATTGTCCCCGAACTGAAAAAATCCAGTAGCTATCCCTGGAAATACTAGTACCCTAGCTGAGAAAAAAATTTAAATTTTCTTAATCGTTTAATATACCTGGGTTTGAGATTTTGAGTACAAGTTTAATAAACTTAATAAATCTTATCCGAGTGGTTTGTAAAGTGCTCAATTTTGGTGATTGCTATAAATCATATATCGCCAAACACTTAACGCGTTCCCAAGAACCAAGTCAATTACTCAATTTTGATTAAGTTCTCGAACCTAACGTGATAAGTGAGTGGAGGGATGAGATAGCACCATGCCCCTGTGAACTGGAAGTCGTGCTTGGAAGTACATTGATTTTCCCAATTCTCAAGCTTTGACACACACCAGCCGAGAACTTTTAGATCAAAACATTTGCCTGCACTCTACTGGAAAGAAGTAGGCAAAGTGCGATCCAAGTGCGGCTTCTATTCCTCAACAACTCAACGGGTTAGCTAAAACATCTTTCCCCGTGGCAGCTAGTCCACCAATTTTTGCGAAATTCAATGTCTGCACTGTCTTCAGGAATCATCAATCCTTCAACTACGGACCCTACAAAGGATAAAAATTCGACTGTCTCTGGTGGTTGCGGCGGATGCAGCAGCGAAACCACCGTAGAAATGGACGATAAGCTCAAAGAAAGAATTGCAAAACATCCTTGTTATAGCGAAGAAGCTCACCATCACTATGCTAGGATGCACGTAGCAGTTGCACCGGCTTGTAATATTCAATGCAATTACTGTAACCGCAAGTATGATTGTGCAAATGAAAGCCGTCCGGGAGTAGTAAGTGAATTACTAACCCCAGAAGAGGCTGCACAGAAAGTATTGGTTGTTGCCGGTAAAATTCCCCAAATGACTGTTTTGGGAATTGCTGGACCAGGTGACCCATTAGCAAACCCCGAAAAAACCTTCCGTACTTTTGAATTAATTGCAGAACAAGCACCAGATATAAAACTTTGTTTATCGACCAACGGTCTCATGCTTCCCGAATATGTAGACCGCATCAAAGAACTAAATATAGATCACGTTACCATCACCATTAATATGGTGGATCCTGAAATTGGAGAAAAAATCTATTCTTGGGTTCACTATAAACGCAAACGTTACAGAGGTATAGAAGGAGCAAGAATTCTCCATCAGAAGCAGATGGAAGGTTTGCAAGCTTTGAAAGAAGCGGATATCCTCTGTAAAGTTAACTCGGTAATGATTCCGGGAATAAACGACAAACATTTGCCTGAAGTCAATCAAGTAATTCGTGAACATGGTGCATTCTTGCACAACATTATGCCTCTGATTAGTGCACCGGAACATGGTACTCACTTTGGACTCACAGGTCAGCGCGGTCCCACACCCAAAGAATTGAAAGCATTACAAGATAAATGTTCTGGTGGAATCAAATTAATGCGTCATTGTCGTCAATGTCGTGCTGATGCAGTAGGTTTATTAGGGGAAGATCGCAGCCAAGAATTTACCAAAGATAAGTTCATGGAAATGGCTCCAGAATACGATCTGGAAAAACGCCAAGAAGTTCATGAAGGTATTGAGAAATTTAGAATTGAACTGCAAAATGCCAAAGAAAAGGTAAAAGCAGAGAAAAATGCTGTCAGTCATGAGAAAATTTTAGTTGCAGTAGCAACCAAAGGTGGTGGAATTGTTAACCAACACTTTGGTCATGCAAAGGAATTCCAAATATACGAAGTAGACGGTAATGAAGTAACTTTCGTCGCTCACCGCAAAATAGACCGCTACTGTCAAGGTGGATACGGCGAAGAAGCCACTCTCGACCATATCATCCAAGCAATTTCTGATTGTAAAGCAGTTTTAGTTGCCAAGATTGGTGATTGTCCGAAAGAGCAGTTACATAAAACTGGAATTAAGACCGTTGAAGCTTACGAATCTATCGACAAAGTAGCTTTGGAATTTCACCAAGAATATGTGCGGGAACTAGTAACCAAATAATTTGAATTTGGTAAAGGGGAGCTAGTGACAAAAAATAAGACTAAAGTCTTGGGAAAAATAAGCATCAAAACTTATTCTTATTCCCCTTAGCGCAGCGTGACTGTAGGTCATATCCCCACTTCCTATTCCCCATTCATGATTCCCAGTACTCATTACCCAAAATCCCAACAAAACCCTTGTAAGGAGTACGCTCATGTCTTATAAAATTACCAGTCAGTGCATTTCCTGTGACTTGTGTCTTTCAGTATGTCCAACCAACGCAATCAAAATAATTGATGGTCATCGTTGGATCGATCCCAATCTTTGCACAGACTGCGTTGGTAGCATTCATAACGTACCTCAATGTGCAGCAGGTTGCCCTACTTACAGAGGTTGCATCAAAGAAAAGACAGACTATTGGCAATGCTGGTTTGATACATATAATCGATTTGTAAAAAAATTAAGAAATAAGCAAGATTACTGGGAGGGCTGGTTTGACCTTTATTCCCAGAAGTACTCAGAGCAAATACAAAAAGTTCAAAAGCAGACCCCAAGAATGGAAACTGCTATACGAACTCAGAATTTATAAGAAAAAGACTCGGAAATGGGGATATTATTCTCAATCTCAACTCCCCATTTCACCTAAACATCCACCCTCTTGTCTTAAAAAAAATAACTGCCATTATTCTTGGCTACGTGTGAAATCGAATTGAAAGCAATGGAAAATAACTGTATTTATCTCGACAATAATGCAACAACCAAAGTAGACCCAGCAGTTGTAGAAGCGATGATGCCCTACATAACTGAATACTATGGTAATCCCTCTAGCATGCACACTTTCGGCGGACAAGTTAGCAAAGCAATTAGACAAGCAAGGGAAAAAGTTGCAGCCCTCATTGGTGCAGAAGAATCGGAAATAATTTTTACCAGTGGTGGGACAGAAGGAGATAATGCTGCAATCAGGGCTGCATTACAAGCACAACCCCAAAAGCGACATATCATTACAACTCAAGTAGAGCATCCAGCGGTACTAAATCTCTGCAAACAAATGCAGAATCAGGGTTACGAAGTAACTTATCTTTCAGTAGATAGTCGAGGACAACTGGACTTACACGAACTTGAGGCTGCTCTAACAGGTAACACTGCTCTAGTGACCATAATGTATGCCAATAACGAAACTGGGGTAATCTTCCCCATCGAAGAAATTGGCAAACTAGTTAAAGAGTATGGTGCAATCTTTCATGTAGATGCAGTACAAGCTGTGGGTAAAATTCCCCTGAACATGAAAAATAGTACCATCGACATGTTGAGCATATCCGGTCATAAAATTCATGCTCCCAAAGGAATTGGTGCATTATATGTGCGACGCGGAGTAAGATTTCGCCCAATGTTAATTGGTGGGGGACAAGAACGTGGTAGAAGGGGAGGAACCCCTAACGTTCCGGGAATAGTAGCCCTCGGGAAAGCTGCAGAATTAGAATTACTGCATATTGAAGAAGCTACAGCCAGAGAAAGAAGGTTGCGCGATCGCCTAGAAAAAGCAATAATTAATACCATTCCTGACTGTGAAGTGAATGGTCATGGAAGCGAAAGACTACCTAACACTACAAATATTGGTTTTAAATATATCGAAGGTGAAGCAATTCTCTTGCTTTTAAACCAACATGGAATTTGTGCATCTAGTGGTTCTGCTTGTAGTTCCGGCTCTCTAGAACCATCCCACGTTTTGCGAGCAATGGGATTACCCTATACAACTCTACATGGCTCAATTCGCTTCAGTCTTTGTCGATACACAACAGAAGCCGAAATAGATGCTGTTTTAGGGGTACTCCCTGGTATTATTGAACGCCTACGTGCAATATCGCCTTTCACTAATGATGAAGCAGGTTGGCTACAAGAACAGGAACAGGTATTGGCTCACCGTTAATGAGTAAGGAGTAATGAGTAATGTTAGCGTAAGCGGGGCGCGACAGCGCACAGTAATAAGTAATAAGTCGGGAGTCAGAATTTTTATTATCCCTATCACCAATTACCAATTACCCATTACCCATTACCCATTACCCATTACCACTTAACAATTACCTATTGAAAATTTAAGAATTAGAATCAATCATGTGGGAATATACAGATAAGGTATTAGAACTCTTTTACAATCCTAAAAACCAAGGTACAATAGAAGATAAGGGTGAAGCTGGAGTTGAAATATCAACAGGAGAAGTAGGCAGTATTGCCTGTGGAGATGCTCTCAGACTTCATATAAAAGTTGACCAAGAAACTGATAAAATTATTGACGCTCGCTTTCAAACTTTTGGTTGCACCAGTGCGATCGCATCTTCAGAAGCACTAGTGGAAATCGTCAAAGGTAAAACCTTAGATGAAGCTCTAAAAATTACCAACAAAGATATAGCCGAGTACTTGGGTGGATTACCTCAAGAAAAGATGCACTGTTCGGTAATGGGTCAAGAAGCTTTAGAAGCAGCAGTCTATAATTATCGAGGTATTCCCCTCGCAACTCATGACGATGATGATGAAGGTGCACTGATTTGTAGTTGTTTTGGTGTCAGCGAACCGAAAATCCGCCGAGTTATTCAAGAGAATAATTTAGCTACAGCAGAAGAAGTAACAAATTATATCAAAGCTGGTGGCGGTTGTGGAACTTGTCTCGCATCAATTGATGACATAATCATCGATGTACAAAGAGGAATCACCTCATCTCCACAAAATTCCACTAACTCTAACTACATCAGTCAACCTTCAGGTAAAAAACTAACACCAGTGCAGCAAATAGCACTAATCCAAAAAGTGTTAGATGAAGAAGTCAGACCCGTTCTAATTGCTGATGGAGGAGATGTAGAACTCTACGATGTAGAAGGTGACAAAGTTAAAGTTTTACTACAAGGTGCTTGTGGTTCCTGCTCCAGTAGCACAGCAACTCTAAAAATTGCCATCGAATCTAGATTAAAAGAACGCATCAGTCAAAACATAGTAGTAGAAGCAGTATAGCGATCGCGTGAAATATCCTTAGGTCAAATACTAATCCCTAATGATGGTTCGGAAAAGCTTATAAGCTATTATCTGCAATAAATAAACTGCCGCCACAACAACTAATTCACAATAACTAAATCACAACAGAATAACTCAGAAAACTCAAAAAAGAAGAGGAAATAAATGTTTTTAGTATCCATATTTTCAGGCGTTGAGCGTTCGCCTCCTAGGTCCCTTGACTTTCCAGGAGAGTATATCGTCAAAGTACCAACCTAGTGCAGGCGACGTTCTCCTCACGCTCACAACTGTACTTGCAAGAGCGTAACAACACCTTAAATCAACCCTAAGCTCCACTAACTTAACAACCAACCAATTACAGGAGAAAATCATGACTGACGAAAACATTAGACAGATAGCTTTTTACGGTAAAGGTGGTATCGGTAAGTCCACTACCTCTCAAAACACCATTGCTGCTATGGCACAAATGGGTCAGCGCGTCATGATCGTTGGTTGCGACCCTAAAGCTGACTCTACTCGTTTGATGTTGCACTCAAAAGCACAAACTACCGTACTTCACTTAGCTGCTGAGCGTGGTGCGGTAGAAGACTTAGAACTTGAAGAAGTAATGCTCACAGGCTTCCGTGGCGTACGTTGCGTTGAGTCTGGTGGTCCCGAGCCCGGTGTAGGTTGTGCTGGTCGTGGTATCATCACCTCCATCAACTTCTTAGAAGAAAATGGCGCTTACCAAGATTTAGATTTCGTATCCTACGACGTATTAGGTGACGTTGTATGTGGTGGTTTCGCGATGCCTATTCGTGAAGGTAAAGCCCAAGAAATCTACATCGTTACCTCTGGTGAGATGATGGCGATGTATGCTGCTAACAACATTGCTCGCGGTATTCTTAAGTATGCTCACTCTGGTGGTGTACGTTTGGGTGGTTTAATTTGTAACAGCCGTAAGACTGACCGTGAAGATGAATTGATTGAAAACTTGGCTAAAAGACTTAACACTCAAATGATTCACTTCGTACCTCGTGACAACATCGTACAGCACGCTGAATTGCGTCGTATGACTGTTAACGAGTACGCACCTGATAGCAATCAAGCTCAAGAGTATGCTTCTTTAGCTAAGAAAATCATCAACAACAAAAATCTTACCATTCCTACACCAATGGAAATGGATGAATTAGAGGAATTGTTGATTGAATTCGGTATTCTCGACGATGATTCTAAGCATGCAGACATCATTGGTCAAACCCAAGCAGAACAAGCTGCTGCTAAGTAACTAATATTTTAGGCAAAGGAAAAGGGAAATTTATCTTTCCCCCTTTGACCTTCCCTTCCATCACCAATTCCCAGGTTCGAACTGAATATAAAGAGAGGTTATTAAACATGTCACCTACTGACAAGAACAAAGTCGTTGAAGAGCGCAAAGAACTGATTAAGGAAGTCCTTGACACTTACCCTGAGAAAGCACGTAAAAAGCGTGCCAAGCACTTAAACGTTCATGAAGAAGGTAAGTCAGATTGTGGTGTTAAGTCTAACATCAAATCTATTCCTGGTGTGATGACCGCTCGTGGTTGTGCTTATGCAGGTTCTAAAGGTGTGGTTTGGGGTCCGATTAAGGACATGATTCACATCAGCCATGGTCCTGTAGGTTGTGGTTACTGGTCTTGGTCTGGTCGTCGTAACTACTATATTGGTACCACTGGTATTGATACCTTCGGTACCATGCACTTTACCTCTGACTTCCAAGAACGGGATATCGTTTTCGGTGGTGACAAAAAACTCCTGAAGATGATTAAGGAAATCGATGAACTGTTCCCCCTTAACAACGGTATTTCAGTTCAATCTGAATGTCCTATCGGTCTAATTGGTGATGACATCGAAGCGGTTGCAAGAAAAGGTTCCAAAGAAATTGGTAAACCTATTATCCCCGTTCGTTGTGAAGGTTTCCGTGGTGTATCTCAGTCCTTAGGACACCACATTGCTAACGATACCATCCGTGACTGGGTATTCCCCAAAGCTGACAAAGCTGCTAAAGATGGTACTTTAGGTTATGAACCCGGTCCTTATGATGTTGCAATCATTGGTGACTACAACATCGGTGGTGATGCTTGGTCTAGTCGCATCCTGTTAGAAGAAATCGGCTTGCGCGTAGTCGCTCAGTGGTCTGGTGATGGTACTTTCAACGAGTTGATGGTAACTCCTAAGGTCAAGATGAACTTAGTTCACTGTTACCGTTCTATGAACTACATCACCCGTCACATGGAAGAAACCTATGGTATTCCCTGGATGGAATACAACTTCTTCGGTCCTACCAAGATTGCTGAATCTTTGAGAGCGATCGCTTCCAAGTTTGACGAGAAAATTCAAGAGAACGCCGAGAAAGTAATTGCTAAGTATCAGCCTACAGTAGATGCAATTCTAGCTAAATATGGTACTCGTTTAGATGGTAAAACTGTTGCATTGATGGTTGGTGGTTTACGTCCTCGCCACGTTGTACCAGCATTTACTGACTTAGGTATTAAGTTAGTAAGTACCGGTTATGAATTCGCTCATAACGATGACTACAAACGTACTACCCACTACATTGAAAATGGTACCATCGTTTATGATGACGTAACTGCTTACGAATTCGAAGAATTTGTTAAAGCTCTTAAACCTGACATCGTTGGTGCTGGGATCAAAGAAAAGTATGTCTTCCAGAAAATGGGTCTTCCATTCCGCCAAATGCACTCTTGGGATTACTCCGAGCTTGGTTACTGAACTCAAAAGCTCATCATTTCAAGGTTTTGTGCAAAGGAGAAAAAGTAAAGACTATTTTTAGCCTAAATATAATTTTTTTGATTTCCGGTCCCTAATATGTTTGTGGTAAACAACAGAACAGAATATTGACTAAATATAGTCTTTACCCTTAAATGAAGTCTGCATTAAATGAAAATTGTAAAGACAAAAACTTTTTGAATAATTGTTTTTTTAGACTAAATCATGGAATTCATAAAAATATTTATAGAAATACCTTAGTTTGAGGTAGCTCTAAATCTTTGTAACCAATAAACTGATGCATAGAGAAAACTCCAGATTGCAGCACCAGAAATAGATCCTACCACACCACGAATTAATCCATCTGTTCCCATACCGTTACTAAAATAGCCTTCGCAAGAATAATTTCACTTTTGCCCAGTTGGTAGAGAAAATGGAATAATTAAATTTGGGAATGTTTGCAATTTTGTTACCTAAATAACACCCAAAATTGATTATGAGAATCTTAGATCTCTTTCAGCTTTTGCTACTTTCAGCATTGTGGGGTTCTTCATTTTTATTTATACGAGTTGCAGTTCCTGTATTAGGTCCGATTTGGTTGATCCAGTTTCAAGTATTATTGGCAGGTTTAGTATTTTTACCAGTATTAGTACAATTGGGTCTTTTACATCAAATTCGCCGCAATTTAATTCCACTAATCGTTACTGGATGTATTAATTCGGCTGTTCCATTTTCACTCTTTGCATTTGCATCTTTATCCCTACCTGCAGGATTTACGTCTATTTTGAATGCGACAACTCCACTATTCGGGATCGTTATTGCTTCAGTTTTCCTTCAGGAAAAATTAACCACCACTCGAATGGTTGGCTTAATTCTAGGATTCATCGGCGTAGTAGTTTTTGTCGGATGGAAAGCAATTTCAGCAACATCAACTTTCTTGCTTGCAGTATCAGCTGGACTATCTGCAGCCTTGATGTATGCTACAGCCGCTCCATACGCCCAAAAAAAATTCGCTGGTGTTTCATCGCTAGTCGTTGCTACCGGAAGTCAGTTAAGTGCAGCGTTCTTACTATTACCTATCTTACCATTCACAATACCTCAACAAATACCCTCCATTACTGTAGTGATGGCGGTAATCGCTCTTGCTTTGCTATCAAACGCCTTTGCACGTGTTCTCTATTTCCAACTGATTGAGAATATTGGCTCAACCAAAACCTTAACTGTTAATTATCTCGTTCCGGTATTCGCAATGCTTTGGGGTGCGCTCATATTGAAAGAAACTGTGACAGTCTCAATGATATTAGGCTGTAGTTTAATTCTCTTAGGAACAGCGATTGCTAACGATCTATTTACCGGAGTCCTAACCAGAGAATCAGAAAACTGATATGGTAGCTATTTTGAGTTAATTTATTTTCCGTTAATATAAACCGCAGCTTCCGATACTAAAAGTTATGCAACATAAGCTTCTAGAGTATTAATAGTAGGATGGTGACCATAACATCATCTTCAACCTCTGCATTGGCAATTGCTTCTCGCATTTTAGCCAATTAATTGAGCAACTCGTATCGCCGAAGTAATAGCTCCTTCATGCAAACCATCTCCAAGATATGCACCTGCATGATAAGTATTGTTTTCACCATTAGTACTGACTACTTCATCTCTGTATTTAAAAGACTCTACTGTATATAGTGGAGTAGTATGTTCCTGAATGTGCAGGATTTCGTCTTTTACAATCAAACTATCGAGGTTAAAGGCTAAACTATATTTCACTGGTGATGAAATACCGCAAAGCTGATTGAGATAAGCGTTATATCCCCACCCTTTGTTGGTTTGGAAAAAATCAAATTCCGATAGTTCCCGAATACCATATCGAGCATACATCGAAGTATCTTTGTGGAGAAAGCTTCTGATATGATTTTCTTCCCATGCACAAAAGCGTTTAATTTCTTCACTGCTTGGATCGGCTAATAGTTTTATTACTCGATCTGGAGGAGTTGCAAAAACCACTTTGTCAAATAGTTGCGTAAAACCGTCAGATAACTCAACTTTAACTGCGTCAGGAGTTCTAGAAATTGCTGATACTTCAACATTCAGAAATACTTCACCCTTAAAGCGTTTGAGAATTTTTTCGATATAGGAGTATACTCCACCTTTAATTCTCACCCAATCAACAAAAACATAATCCTGCAGAACTGGAATTGCGAGTTCTGCAGGAAAATTATCTATTAACTCAAAGGACATTGAGTAGCTGTACATAGTCAATAATTTTAGCCAGCAATTACGGACACATTGTCGTCTCAACACTTGAGACATCGAAATATCATAGAAATCCTGCACTTTGGAAAATTTTGTTTTTACCCAGAACCCCGCAGAACGGGCATAAAGAGTGTCTAATCTCAGATATTCAAGCAACCGTTGAATTCCTGTGAAGTTTTTCTGAATCATTTTACCTGACAGAAAGTGGCGACCATCTTTGAGAAATAGTGCAGATCCAACATCAACAGGTTCTAATTCCACTTCCAGTTCTTTCATCAACTCTAAGAAGTTATGAAAAACAACAGGAAATTCAAGTACGCCATTTTCCAAAACCTCTTCGCAGTTTGAATGATTGGGTTTGACATTTTTGTTGAGCGTGCGAATATGTCCCCCTAAAATCGGCTGTCTTTCGAAGACTGTAACGTGATGACCCTTTTTATCGAGTAGGTATGCTGTAACCATACCACTTGCTCCACCGCCAATAATTGCTATTTTCATATCTGTGCGCTGAACTCAACACCCTTAAATCAAGACCTTTAAACATTAGTAATCAACTTATTTCAGGTTTACCCGTCACCTAAAATTACGTCTCCAGATAACCGTTGATATAATAATGCTCCCGTCCAAAATGTTGGAGCAAATCCTGGATATCCCGATGAAGCATTGCAGAAATAGAAATTTTTCAAAGAGGTCTGATGATTCAACCGACCGATTCCCATATTTTTTGGTGTCAGGCTAGAGCCATAGGAATTCCCATTTGGACACCAGCAAAATCGCTCATTTGTGGTTGGACTACCAGTAATTTTAAAAACTATATATTTTCTCAAGTTTGGCACATAGTCTTTCTCTACCACATCTAAGATGGAGTCTAAAATCTCCTCTTTCTTCTGGTTATAAGCTTTTCGACTGCTATCTCTGAGTTCCTTAAAATAAGCATATTTAGCAACGGTCAAGAACTCAATTATTTGACAATCCTCAGGACAGTCGCGATGTTCTTGAGTCAGTAAAGTTGGTGTTGTAATCGCAAAACTAGGATTAGAAAAGTCATTCTTTTCATACATTTGAGCAAATGCTTCATTCAAATCTCTGTGTCCTGTATGAAAAGTGTTTGATTTGCCAAAACCATAGTCTCGCAGATCGATATCTTTCACCACACAGTAAGCCATGAAGTTTGACGGCGAATACTCATAATTGAGTTTTTGGCGGATTTTCTTAGAGAAATTCTCTTTACCAATCATCTTTGCAGCTTTTTTCGGATCAATATTACAGATGACAGTTTCACCAGTAAATTCATGGGTTTGATGAGTGATGCGATCTATAGCTTGGACACCAATTACTGTCCGATCTGTAACCATAAAATTTGTAACTTCAAGATTGGGGAGAAATTTTCCTCCATTATCTTCAATAATCTGGACCAAAGAATTGATAACATATTCAAAATGCTGTGTAGGGTAAAAAGCTCCCTCCTGATACCCTGTAAATAAAATTACCCAAGCATAAAAAGAAAGTTGATTTGGAGGTAATAAAAAATCAGGCCATTGTAACGCTAAAAGTGTCTGTGCCTCCTGAGGTAGTTTAAACTTATCGAAAACATCTTGCAGGGTACTTTTGAGATAGGTTATGGCACAGAAAACCTCAGCAAAATTTTTGAATAATTCGGCAGGCTTTATGGGAGGTGATAGTTTCTTTAATCCCTGACTAGTGCGGAGAACCTCATTAACAAATTTACGAATACGAGCAGCATCTTTGGGAAAGAGTTTAGATAAACGTCCGATCAATTCTTCAGATTTTGAAGGAATATCCAATGAATAACCGGGCATTCTCATGCGATCGAAACCATTAGGATTGTATCTTTCAAAAGTTATGTCTTTATCTAAGTTCAATTTTTTCAGAACTCGATTGACAGTATGTCCTTCACCACAATCCCACACATAATGCAGTTGGGCATTAAACCTATATTTTTTTGCCATCGTGAAGGTATGTCCAAATCCCCCCGGATACTCATGGGCTTCTAAAACTTGAACTCGCTTACCAGCTTTTGCCATCAGAGAGCCAAATACCAGAGCTGATAAACCACTGCCTAGGATAAGGTAATCTGTTTTCATTATTCTGTTTCCTTTCTCAATAGCTAGCTGCAATGGTGTCAGAGAAAGGGCAATGAGAGTAATTATTTAAGATTGAACCGATTGAACCAGACGGCACATAAAGTATTGCTCTTTACACTAAAACCATAAGTAATGAATAAAAATAAGAATAATATCATGTCCGTTCGATCTCCGATGATAAAAATACGTCTTCGTAATGAAAACATTTATCTAACGGACATGATATATAACCATCCTCCGATCGCTGCGATGAATCGAACTATCTTGAAAATAATAAAAAAACTTGAGGAAATTGTGAGGATACAAAAAGATTTGTAATTATAAGTGAATTTCATGTAAATCAATTTGAAGCAGGGGAAATTCGCGATTTGGAATATTTGCATATTTTTTTGTGCCGATTCTTGTTCCACCCACATTAAGATAAAATTGCTCTGCGTTTGGATCGCTCTGAATGATTATTCTCCTGTATCCTAAATTTTGTCCTTGTTGTTTGGCGTGCATTATCAACTTTCGCCCGTAACCTTTACCTATTTCTGAAGGTTCAATAAACAAAAAACCCAATTCCACTTCATTTTCACTGAGATGTTCTAGAGAGTAGAAACCAATAATCAATTCTTTGTTTTCAAGTACAAAAGTGGGATTTTGTTCAATATAGTTCAGATCGACAGTAAATCCTTGGCGACATGCATTTATAAATTCTTCAGAGTAGCCCCAGTATGCTTTGGAACGTAATGCTAACTCAGTCAGGTATTCAGTTTCACTTGGCAATGCAAATCGAATTAACCAAGGTTGAATATCAAGCACGGTAGATTATCCTCTAAACTTTTTCAGCTTCTTTTCGATCCGCGATCTGTAACGCAAACATCTGGCAACTCTATTCCTAAAAAAGCATTTACTAAAAATTTTACAAGCTTAAGATAAACTCCTTAAATGCGATCGCAATAGGTAAACCCAATTTTAAACTATCTAAATTATTCGGTGATGCCAATATGCCTTTAAGTAACCCATGGTGATTCACTTGTAACTAAATATGAAAGGTAATTCCTCCAATTAGGTTCGGTTTGTCACACCCAATAAACTAAAACCACTAGTTTAAAATTTAATGGTGTCAATGACCTTTAGGTATTTGCCTAAAGAACAACAATTAACAAATTAGAAAAACAAAGAAATCAAAAACTAATAAATTATTACCCTTGAAGTTTTGTCGCTAGAGTAGTTTTATTAAGATGAACAAGAAATGGAAATTTCTACTCCAGTTTTTGGCTTTTTAGAGCCCTATAGGATATTTTTTGCGTTTTTTATTTATGGGAAACAAATTGCAATACTTTGACTTCCTTCACCTTTAGATACAAATATTTTATAATTACTTAACAATTGGTATCGTCCCCATAACCATGAAAAGGGCTTAAAATGTCCCAGATGGTAGAGTTCTGTCCAGCCATTGCTGGTTACGAAGACAACGCCGATTCCCCACCCCCTTTGAGTCCTACTTGAGGGCCAACGCTAACGGTTCTTAGCACTTAGTTATTATAGTAAATTATGAAAGACCTCACTCGTTATCGAAACATCGGCATCTTCGCTCACGTGGATGCAGGTAAGACAACCACAACTGAAAGAATCCTAAAGCTTACCGGTAAAATTCACAAAATCGGCGAAGTACATGAAGGTGCAGCAACAACCGACTTCATGGAACAGGAACAGGAGCGAGGTATCACTATTCAGTCAGCAGCAACCACTTGCTTCTGGAAAGAAAATCAACTGAATATTATTGATACTCCTGGTCACGTGGATTTTACCATTGAGGTTTATCGCTCTCTCAAGGTTCTCGATGGTGGGATTGGTGTTTTCTGTGGCTCAGGTGGTGTTGAACCACAATCTGAAACCAACTGGCGCTATGCCAACGACTCCGAAGTAGCCCGTATTGTATACGTCAATAAGCTCGACCGGATGGGTGCCGATTTTTACCGAGTAGTTAAGCAGGTAGAAGATGTACTTGCAGCAAAGCCCTTAGTAATGGTGTTGCCCATTGGTACGGAGTCTGATTTTGTTGGTGTAGTCGACCTACTCACTCGCAAAGCGTGGGTATGGGATGATTCTGGCGATCCATTGAACTATGAAATCAAAGATGTACCTGCCGATATGGTTGATGATGTTGAAACCTATCGCGAACAGTTGATTGAAACAGCGATCGAACAAGATGACGATCTCATGGAGAAATACCTGGAAGGGGAAGAGATTGACATCGAATCCATTAAGCGCTGTATTCGCAAAGGTACCATCGCACTTGATTTCTTCCCCACCTACTGTGGTTCATCATTCAAAAACAAAGGCGTACAATTGGTACTTGACGCTGTTGTGGATTATTTGCCTAACCCAACTGAAGTTAAACCACAACCAGAAGTAGATCTCGAAGGTAATGAAACCGGTACATTTGCTTTTGTAGATCCAGAGAAGCCTTTACGCGCTTTAGCATTTAAGATCATGGACGATCGCTATGGTGCTCTTACCTTTACCCGTCTTTACTCCGGTAAGATAAATAAAGGTGAAACCGTACTTAATACTGCTACAGGTAAGACCGAACGAATTGGTCGTCTTGTGGAAATGCATGCTGACTCCCGGGAAGAAGTTACTTCAGCTCAAGCAGGGGACATTGTTGCGATCGTTGGTATGAAGAATGTTCAAACTGGACATACTTTGTGCGATCCTAAAGAACCTGCAACCCTGGAACCCATGGTATTCCCAGACCCTGTAATCTCAATTGCAGTAGCACCGAAGAAGAAGGGAGGTGCTGAGAAGATGGGTCTTGCGTTAAGTAAAATGGTTCAGGAAGATCCATCCTTCCAAGTTGAGACCGATCAGGAAAGCGGAGAAACCATCATCAAAGGGATGGGAGAACTGCATTTGGATATTAAGGTTGATATCCTCAGACGGACTCACGGGGTTGAAGTTGATGTTGGTAAGCCACAAGTGGCATATCGCGAATCTATTACTAAGCGCCTTGAAGACAGTTATACCCACAAGAAACAGTCCGGTGGTTCTGGTCAGTATGGTAAGATTGATTACGTTGTTGAACCTGGCGAAGTTGGTAGTGGCTTCCAGTTCGAATCCAAGGTAACCGGTGGTAACGTACCTAGAGAATTTTGGCCTGCTGTGCAAAAGGGCTTTCAAACCAGTATCGTTAAGGGCGTTTTAGCTGGTTTCCCTTGTGTTGATGTAAAAGTCACTTTGAAAGACGGTGCTTATCACCCTGTTGATTCATCTGCAATTGCATTTGAAGTTGCAGCGAAGGCTGCTTATCGGCAAACTTTCCCCAAAGCTGGTCCCCAGCTACTTGAGCCGATTATGAAAGTTGATGCTTTCACTCCAGATGCTCATGTTGGTGATGTAATTGGAGATTTAAATCGCCGTCGTGGAATGATTAAGTCTCAAGACGCTGCTGCAACAGGTGTTCGCATCAAAGCAGATGTTCCTTTAAGTGAGATGTTCGGTTATATTGGCGATCTACGTACCATGACATCTGGTCGTGGTCAGTTCTCAATGGAATTTTCTCATTATGCTCCTTGTCCTGCTAACGTAGCAGAAGAAGTAATCAAGGAAACTAAAGAGCGTGAAGCCGCTGCTGCTAAGTAGTTCTTTCTGAAATAAATAGTAATAAGTAGGGTGTGTTGTCGCTAAGCGCAACGCACCTTATTTATTAAAGTGCATTACCTGATAATTAAGCAAAATAATGCCACTTCTATAAATCTTACTGTTGGTGAGTTCTAAAGTAGTCTGTTCAATCGCTCTTCCAAAAAGCGGAATACCTGAACCCATTAAAAATGGATTGAGTTTTAGAATTACCTCATCAATTAAGTTTTCAGCAAAAAGCGTTGCGGCTAAATCTGCGCCACCACATAAATAAATATCTTTTCCCGTTTCATTTTTCAAATTTCTGACTAAGTTGGGGACATTGTCTGAAATAAGTTGAACTCGCTCGTCTGGACTTTTTCTCATTGTGCGGGAAAATACATAACTCTTCATATTCGGATATGGGTCAGTTTTTCCTTCTTTTAAACCTACTTCGTAAGTTTTACGACCCATAAGAACAACATCAAATGATTTTAAAGACTCGAGGTAATCAGCAACAACCTCATTATCGAATGGAAAACAGTCAAACGATCCATCTTCGCGAGCAATAAAGCCATCAATGCTGCAAGCTACGTAATACTTTAATTTTCGCATATCGAACCTCCAAGATTTACTTCCCCGCATTTAGCTACACTTTTATAGCGGATTTCTACTCGGTGAGGTACAGATACTTCTTGTAGTGAAGCATTTTTGTCCACCAAAATGTACCTCATTAAGTTGCAAACCGCTATACTTTATCTTTCACAGATATTTCGCTAAATTTTTTATTAAATAGTAGATACTTTGATAGGATGCACGATCGCGATCATGCACCCTATCCACTAAATTAATCATATTAGCAGTATAAACAATTGTTATTTACCCTTATTTTTTTTGTTTGTTTCTGACATAAATTGTCTTATTACTTCGCTTAATTTCAAATAAATCAATTGCTTCAAATAAACCACTTAATTTATCATATCCATAATTGCGTGACTCAAAGGATGCTTGATTTCTTATATGAGAACCAATTGCAGACAAACTCGACCATCCATTATCATCCTCAGTACTAGAAACAGCACTTCTGAGCAAATTCATCAATTGACTATCCTGTTTCAACTCCTGTCCAGTTTTTTTGACAGTTGCAGCAGCTTTAGATTCTTCAGAATCAATATTTTGAGTAATACTTTCTAAATATAAAAAAGTTGAGCACGCATGAACAAAAGGTGAAGGTGTTTTCTTCTCACCAAATCCATAAACTTTCAAGCCATTAGTCAGAATGCGCATTACTAAAGGAGTAAAATCGCAATCACTTGATACAATTGCAAAAGCATCTAAATCCTGTGTATACAGTAAATCCATTGCATCAATTATCATGGCTGCATCAGTTGCATTTTTGCCTTTTGTATAATCAAACTGCTGTACAGGGCGAATAGCATATTCATGCAAACAATTCTCCCAAGGTTTCAAACCAGAACTTTTCCAATTTCCATAAGCTCTACGAACATTAGCAACTCCATACTTTGCAATCTCAGATAAGATCGCATTAATCCTAGATGCAGGTGCATTATCTGCATCAATCAGCAATGCAATTTTTAATTTCGATTGCTGCTGTATCTTATTGTTATATGCATTACCAACAAGTTTGCTTAATAATCTAATATCACCAAATTCGGAAAATGCTTCATCAAAACCCATATATTTCTCAATGTAGACAGTATCTCCAATTTAGCTATAGTTAAACCTTGTCTTTATCCGATATTTTGCGGATTTTTTTGGGAATATAAATTTACAACAGTCGAGTAGATTTTCGTATATTAACAACTTGAATCTCAGTAAATTCTCATTTATAAATCAGTTACTTCTCAGCATAGTCTCAGATACTAAGTAAGTGAAGGAATAAAAACAAAACCCAAAAATAACTGGTTTTTTAACTTGATAGTTTTTACACAAAAAATTTTACTAAGTTAAAAAACCTTTTTTTTGATTCTAACAGAAACACATCTAATCTTAGAGCTAGGGGACACAATCTAATTTATAAATATTTTGTCCCTCTTGATCTTCAAGTAAATTGAAACTTTATGCTGTGTAATATCAACTGTGAGAAAGCAAGAATGCTCTCTGCTTAGGTCGAATCTGCGTAACCGAAATCGGTAGTTTAAAGGAAATATTCATATATTTATGATGAGCGTGGAAAATCCCTTTCCTACGGTGCTCAAAAAAAGTTTTAACTGAACTGTATTAGATTATCAAGGCATATCAAGTTTATAATGATAATCGTTGTCATTCTCAGAAAAATTTAATGGGAAGTAGTCCACCACACCTATTAACTAAAATCGACTTGGCGATTATTGGATCTGGACCTCATGCTCTGACTTTAGTAACTCATCTGTTAAAAAAACGGCAAAAGCTAAGGTCAAAAATAGTAGTATTCGACCCCAGTGGTAAATGGATAAGCCAATGGGAGCGCCAATTCGCAGCATTGGAAATACCACATTTGCGTTCTCCTGCGGTTCATCACCCAGATCCTTATCCTTTTGCTTTGCGTAAATTTGCTGAATCTCGTCTGGATGAACTTTTTCCTCCTTATGATTTACCTGGAACTCGGTTATTTGAGGATTTTTGCCAGGATTTGATTCGCTGTTGGGATTTGGAAGATAAAATTATCCCTACAAAAGTGATTCGAATTCAACCCTTATCTCATCCTATTTATCCTCGTTTTCGCTTGTGGTTAGAAAATGGAAAATCGATGATAGCGCGACGAGTTGTGCTAGCGACTGGTAGCAGTCAACAGCAAATACCAGATTGGGTCAGTCAGATCGAGTCACCGATACCCGAAGATAGACTTGCTCATTCCCAGACAATAGATTTACGTCGACTAAGGTTAACTAATGAGCGAATATTAATTGTCGGTGGAGGATTAACCAGCGGACATCTAGCTATTGGTGCTCTGTCTCGTGGAGCTCAAGTACAAATGATGATTCGACGACAGTTGCAAGAAAAACTTTTTGATGCTGAACCTGGTTGGCTCGGACCAAAATATCTCAAAGGTTTTGAAGCGGAATCTGACTGGGAAAAACGCTGGGAGCTAATTCAACAAGCAAGAAATGGCGGTTCCATGACACCAGCAATAGTAACCCAGTTACGACGCCAAGAACGTACTGGAAAGCTCAAAATTAATCAAAATACTCAAATAGTTTGGGTTGAGTGGTTGGGGAATAATTGGTTAGTAAAATATACCAATGGTGACGAATATGAGTGCGACCGCATTTGGTTATCTACTGGAACCCGCTTTGATGTTCACTCAGAGCCGCTATTGAGTGAAGTTTTGCAAACATATCCCATTCCTGTGGTTAAAGGTTTACCTGTTTTAGACAATTATTTGCGGTGGTCTGGTTGTTCTTTATTTATTATGGGTGGGTTGGCAGCTTTGCAGATCGGACCAACAGCCAGAAATTTATCTGGTGCAAGAATGGCTAGTCAGAAAATAGTACCCGCAATCGTCAAATCTAGCATTGCTCCTTCCCTTGTTAGAAGTGCTTAGGACTTTGAGGATTTTTCCCAAAGAAACCTAAGAAGCATCATTGAAGAAGAATTTGGATAAGTTATATCCAAATTTAAGCCTGTAGACTGGGTAGTATAATGCCGACACTACCAGCAAAGCCTCTAGCTGCGACCGCATTTAGCAATCAACTCATATAGTTTGTGACATATTTAATAGCTAAAATTAATGCTAAATATTTGAATTTAAAGCAATAGCTGACTGTAAACAAGTAATTGTTTCATTGATTGATAGGGTTCCTAAATCTCCAGCTTTTCGGGTACGCACGCTTAAATTTTGGTTTTCCATCTCTCGTTTTCCAACTACAGCAACTACAGGAATCTTTTCTAATTCAGCATTACGAATTTGTTTACCTAATCTTTCTCCACTACCATCAACTTCTACTCTTAATCCTTCTTTATGCAATTCCCTTGCTACTGATTCTGCATATTCTCGTACTTCATCGCTGACTGGTAATAATCTACATTGAATTGGCGATAACCACAAAGGAAAATCACCCGCATAATTCTCAATTAAAATTCCAAAAAAACGTTCTATCGAACCAAAAATAGCCCGATGAATCATAATTGGTCGTTTTTTAGTATCGTCAGCAGCAACATATTGCATATCAAACCTTTCAGGTAAATTAAAATCTACCTGAATCGTCGAACATTGCCACAAACGACCAATTGCATCTTGAATTTTTATATCTATTTTTGGTCCATAAAAAGCACCGCCACCTTCATCAATAATATAGTTCCAACCTTTACTATCCAATGCTTCTTTTAAAGCTGCAGTTGCTAACTCCCACACCTCATCTGTCCCTACTGATTTACTGGGACGAGTAGAAAGATTGATTTCATAATTATTAAAACCAAAATCAGATAAAATCTGCTCGGTAAGATTCAATACTCCTAAAATTTCATCAGCGATTTGATTCGGTAAACAAAAGATATGAGCATCATCTTGAGTAAACCCACGCACCCGCATCAAACCATGTAGCGCTCCAGAACGTTCGTAACGATAAACGGTTCCTAATTCCGCCCATCTTAGTGGTAATTCTCGATAGGAATGTAGCTTATTTTTATAAGTCAGAACGTGGAAAGGACAATTCATCGGCTTAATTTGATAAGCCTGTTTTTCCACTTCCATCGAGTCAAACATACTTTCATTATAAAAATCATAATGACCCGATGTTTTCCATAAATCTAAATTAGCAATATGGGGTGTATATAATAATTTATAACCAGATTCTATGTGAGATTTACGCCAATATTCTTCAATTATGTAGCGAATTGTTGCACCTTTAGGATGCCAAAATACTAACCCTCCACCAGCATCTTCTTGGATACTAAATAAATCTAATTGTTGACCTAATTTTCTATGGTCGCGTTTTAATGCTTCTTCTCTTTGTTTCAAAAAAGCTTGTAATTCTTCTGGAGTTTCCCAAGCTGTACCGTAAATACGCTGTAACATCGGCTTGGTTTCATCACCTTGCCAATATGCACCCGCAACATTTAATAATGCAAACGCTTTTTTATTAATTTCTCCAGTAAAATTTACGTGGGGTCCCGCACATAAGTCCCACCAATGACTATCAGCTTTATTATATTTTGTATTATTTATATTATCTACAGCAAACAATGATGATTCTGTATTACCAGGATCGGGAGTACCAATAAAATAACGGCTAATTGTTTCTTGGGCAGGAATTCGTTCTAAAATTTCTAACTTATATGGTTCATTTAAAGCTACAATCTCTTTTTTAATTTCTTCCCTTTCCACCTCCTCGCGAATAATAGGTAAATTTGCTTTAATTATTCGCCGCATTTGGGCTTCAATTTTACCTAAATCATCGGTCGTAATACTTACGGGAGAATCAAAATCGTAGTAGAAACCTGTATTGGTAACTGGTCCAATTGCAACTTTAGTCCCCGGAAAAAGTTTTTGTACAGCCATAGCCATGATATGAGCGCAAGTATGACGAATCCGCTCAAGTTTTTGGGCATCTTTTTCTTGCAAGCCGTCCTGAGATTGGAATAATGAACTGACCATATGTGATGATGATGAGAATCGTTATCATAATAGCGTAAAAATTTGGTTTAATGTGAAGGCTGTTTTGGGTAGTAAGCTCCTCACACTTGAATTTAGAATACAGATATGCGAATAAATGCAGATCCCCCAGATGCTTACACCACCTATAGCAATCGTATTTTATTTGTGAACAGATAAATCCTGTAGAGACGCTATATTATGACCTTACGGTTACACTGCGTTAACGCGTCTCTACAATATTAATTCTCATAAATGATTTAGGATTGTTATATTTTTTATCCTGATACTGATTAAATATTAATTACGAATAAAACCAGAGTACACCCCAAATCTAAAAAATAATCAACCAGATTTCTAGATCTCGCCACAAACAACTTAACTAATCGCTAAACTTTTCAGTTTGATACATTCTAAAAAAAACCAGTTTTTTGACAGAGGGTCTGATTGAGGTACTAAATTCCACAACCTGCAAGGGAATGAGACTGATTATTTTATTAATTACTTGACCCTCAAGCGTCAATTATTATTCTTGGAAAGTCGTGTATTGACCTCCCAAGCCATCCACAATGGCTTTAGTATTAGCAACTAACATTTTCTGATAAGTATCAGCATCACTACCTTGTTCACCCAAACCATCAGCATATAGTTTTTCTTCAGCAACTTTTACATTCGCTTCTTTAGCAACTCTTTCAATTAGTTTAGAACTATGGGTACTTTCTGCAAATATTGTCGGTACCTTCTCTTGCTTAATTTCCTTAGATAATTGAGCAACTCTTGCTGCTGTTGGTTCTGCATCAGTACTCAAACCTTCTACAGCACCTTCATATTTAATATTATATGCCTCGGTATAGTAGCTTAAAGCGTCGTGAGTGGTAACTAATTTACGTTGATTTGCAGGAATCGTAGCCATATTTTGTTGAATCCAGCTATCTATTTCTTTAATTTCCCCAGTTACTTTTTGGGCATTAGCTGCATACAATTGAGCGTTATCTGGAGCAACTTTCTCTAGATTACTACGAATAGCTTCTACCATTTGCACCCCATTTTCAGCATCGTGCCATACATGGGGGTCTGGCGCTTTTTCTTCTGAGTGTTTCCCTTCTTTCTCGTGGTCGTGGTCGTCGTGCTTTTCTCCCTTATGCTGATCATGACCGTGGTCGTGTTCTTCCCCCATAATTGGTTTAGGAACAGCAACTTCATGAATCGCTACTTTAGGAGCCTCATTACTGCTTGCTTGAACTAATTTGATAATACCAGGTTCAAAATTATAACCACCGTATAAAACTAAATTAGCCTGCTCGATTGCTTTGCGGTCATCTGGCTTAGGCTGGTATGTGTGGGGGTCTTGACCTGCATCTACTAAACAGTTCAAGTCAACAGTTTGAGCCGCTACTTGTTTTGTTAGGTCACATATTACGCTAGTAGTCGCCACAACAAGAGGACGCTTCCCCGTTGCAGTACTGCTAGCATTTACGGCAGAATTTTCTTCTGTACCAGAATTGGAATTAACTTGCTCGTTACCACCACAGCCAACTAAACCAAAAGCTAAGGTTAATGCCGCGATTGCACTCAGAGGTAGTTTTCTAAACATCAGTTATTAGGAATATTGCAGTAAAATGATAATCGTTATCATACCAGTAACGACTACGGGAAGGGAAGTAGATTTTTAACAGAAACAATCGTCTTTATTATTACACAGGAGGAATCAGTGTTAGAAGTGGAGCATTTGGATGTAGATTACCGGGGTGTAGTGGCTGTTGAGGATGTAAGTTTTCACGTTTTCCCCGGACAGATGGTTGGTGTAATCGGCCCAAATGGCGCAGGGAAAAGCACTTTGGTCAAAGCGATATTGGGTTTAATTCCAATTGCAGGTGGCACTATTAAATTTTGTAACTGCTCCATCCGTAAACAATTACACTCCATTGCTTACGTACCTCAAAGAACCCAAGTAGATTGGGATTATCCAGTTACGGTACAGAATGTAGTGATGATGGCTCGTACTGTTAGTACGGGTTGGTTCCGCAGATCAAATCGTAAATCTAAAGAAATAGTTAAATCTGCGCTACAAAGAGTGGGGATGTGGGAATTTCGTAGCCGTCAAATAGGTGAGTTGTCTGGGGGACAACAGCAACGAGTATTTTTAGCTAGAGCGCTAGCACAGCAAGCTGATTTATTTTTTTTTGACGAACCGTTTGTGGGAATTGATAAAACTACTGAAGATATGATGTTTGATATTTTTAATGAATTAAGAAGGAATGACAAAATATTGATTTTAATTACCCATGATTTGGGTGAAACTTTAGCTCAATGTGACTATTTATTATTATTAAACAAATATATTATCGCTGATGGTTCTATGAAAGAAGTTGTTACAACCGAAAACTTACAGCGTGCTTATGGCAATAATATTTTATTTTTAAATCAGCAAGAAAAATCAGCTTAATTAGTTATCAACCGGCCAACCATCAACTAACCACTAAAAATAATGTTTAATCTGCTTTTTGAACCCCTTAGTTTTGGATTCATGCGAGATGCGCTAGCGATCGCCGCTAGTTTAGGGATTCTTTGCTCTGTTGTCGGTTCTTATCTGATTGTACAGCGTCAGGGAATATTGGGTGATGTCATTGCTCATGCTGTTTTACCCGGAATTGCGATCGCAATATTTTTCGGCATTGATATTTTCTTGGGTGCTTTTGTTTGCGGAACTTTCAGTACTTTTGTGATTACTTGGATCGAATCCCAGTCTAGGGTTAAAGTTGATGCTGCAATGGCTTTGGTTTTTTCGGGTTTTTTAGCATTGGGTATTATGCTAATTAGCGTTCTGAAAAGTAAAGTCGATTTGCATCACTTTTTATTTGGCAATATTTTAGGGGTGACAACAGAAGATGTTTTTAGGACGTTAATTGTTACATTTTTTACTTTATTCTTAGTTAAACTTTGTTATAAAGAATTGCTATTTTATACCTTTGACCCATTAGGCGCAGAAGCCAGCGGATTACCAGTAAATATTATTAAGTTTGGTTTAACAGCGGCAATTACATTAACAATTATTGCCAGTATGCAAGCTGTAGGAGTGGTTTTAGTAATTTCTTTATTAATTGGTCCTGGAGTTACGGCTTATTTATTAGTAAAAGAGTTACATCAAATGATGCTTTTAGGTTCTGTAATCGGTATTATTGGTAGCGTTGGCGGTTTATATATTAGTTATTATCAAAACGTGCCTTCAGGAGCGTCGATTGTATTATTTATTTCCGGATTATTTTTATTAGCATTACTATTTAGTCCCTCGCAAGGTATATTAACTCGCCCGAGAGCAAAAAAGCTAAGATGATGTACGAAAAGTCTAAAATGTAACTTAGCAGTAAGAATAATCTATGGATAAAAGAGACCCAAGAGATAAAAAAGAGCTTTACCTAGAATTATGCTTGCTCCCATTAACGCCGACCAAATCCTAAAGCCTTTGTAGCTTGAGACCAAACCAATAGTTCTCCATTTTGACCGCCTGCAGCAATTTTACTACCTTGGGGATGCCAAGCTAAACAAGCAAAACCTTTGGGTGCACCTTGCAACACTTGCGTTACTCTTTTAGCTTTTTTCCATAAACAAAGCCAACCATCAGCAGCAGCAGAAGCAAGGGTTAAGCTATTCGGTGCAAATGCGATCGCCTCAACAATATTGCGATGTTCGCTTAATACCGTTGCACCCCACCCCAAAGATTTATCTTCCTGCTTTTCCCAAACAGCTATCCCTTCTAAACTAGAAGATGCTAATAGGGGTTCATTTTTTGAAGTAGTAATTTTTGACCACCCTAGATGACGGATCTTACCAGGAAATCCATGCATTAACCAAGGTTCGGCTTGCTGAGCCTTAATGATAAATTCTGTCTCTAATACACAGATAGTCCGATCCATATTACCGGAAGCAATATATTTACCATCCGGTGACCAGGCAACAGCTACACTAGCAGATGGTACGCTGAAAAAATATGGATCTTCATCCCATTCCAACGTCCGCCAAATTTTCACTCCTTGATAACCAGCGATCGCGAGAAAATTACCATCACTGCTCCAGTCAATACCCAGTACTGAAGAATTATCGAAATTTAGGGTCGCAACAATGTCCTGAATTTCTGCATCCCATATCTGCACGTAACGCCCCAAACTAAAAGCTAACAGGTTATTACGGGGACTCCACCCTAACTTATCAACCCAAGCAGGAGCATTTTCCAGGGTTGCAATAAGTTCATGATTAGAAGTACTCCAGATTTTTACGTTACCATCCTGTCCGCCAACAGCAAGAAACTGTCCATCTGCAGAAAAAGCAACCCCATCCACAGATGTATCAGTGACTTCCTGCAAAGCTGTTAACTGATCATCCACCCAGAGTTTTACTTCTCCAGCAGCGGTACTAACAGCCAAAATTTGTCCGTCAGGTGACCAAGTCAAAGCAGTGACGTAATCAGAAAGTACATAATTCCAGTCCAAATCAAAGTCAGTAGACTTAGTCTTTTTCATCAATTCTTCTGGCAGGACACCCTATCCTCAACGCAAGTAGGTTGGGGAGGAATGCCAGCCAACTCCTAAGTAATGTTTACAATAAGTCCGCTGTTTCTCTTCAAAAGCTTGGTTTTGCGGACAGAAAATTGACCAAGCCGCTTCCAGTCAGCATTGCTGACAGAAACTTGTGTTTTAGTATCGCCGCTAACCCAGCCTCTGACTGTTTTGGTACCTTGAGTTGCCTCAACAAAATCACCCTTTCTAAACCCGTGTCGGGTAACGGTTCCACCATACTTACGACGATTACGGCCCTTGCTGAACTGTAATAGGTGAAGTTGACGACGACTGACGGGAGGGCGACGGATAACGGTCAAAGGGCAAGCGGTGACGTCAACGCTACCAACCCAGCCTCTAGAGTCGCCTGATGTAATTTGGTAGCTCATAAATTTGCTTGCAGCTAAGGCAATGCCGTCTACAGCGTGTGTGGCTACTATTGCGTCAGCTTTAGAATGCTTTTGTTTGATTAGACCTAACTCACGTCTAACCTGCGCGGTTTGCCAGCCCTCAATAGTGGTAACGTCATAATTTTTACTTAAACGTTTTACTCGCCACTTTTGAGCGACCATTACAGGGCTAAAACCTTTGTCACCTTTAGCTTGTACGCTTTCAATCACTACGTCTAACAGTGGGAATAATCGCTCTAATTCGTCAAGCACTCGCTTCTCTAAGTCGCGATTAGCTCTGATTGATGGTGGCACCTTATTTTGGCGACGATTATCAAACCTTTTCTGCCTGTGAGCGCGTTGGTTATAAGGTAGTTTGCGGTCAATTCTGCGACTGCGACGAGTGCGACGCATCATCGTCCGTTGCTCTAACCGGTCTTTTACTTTCTGGAATGGTAAGAACAAATGCCCTAACCACAAAGTAGATTTGGCTGATTGTACGGCGATACCGGTAAAGTGCTTGCCGGGGTCGATACCAGCAACAATTAATTGCTCTTTGCAGTTACTAGGTTCAAAAGTTAATTGGATTGCAAATACTTGTAAGTCGTTTTTCCAAACTTTGGCTTTACCTTCTTTTAGCCAGCGTCGCGCCCTACTGGGTTTAGTTGGCATCAGTGGCAAACCGTTTTTATCTACTACTGGCACTCTTAACATGGATATAATCCTCAAGAGTAAAGTTATCAGTCCCCTCGCCCACCGCTAACAGCATGTCTTAGCTTTCCTAACGCCCTGACAATAAGGCTTGGAGATAAACCGAACTGGGGAAGCATTCGGTAGTCCGTAACAGTTAGTGGCTTTACTTGGGCTAGTCAATTCTCAGTAAGAACTGTCTCTTACAAGCCCCATCCCTCTACAGGGTGGGGTTGTTGACAACTTATGGTTAAATTTTTTTATCTATGGATGCTCGAAAAATAACTTCCCAAATTTTATTAGGAAGTTATTTGTGCGAGTATCCTATTAAAAACTGTACTACTGATAATTGATAATTGATCACTGAAATCACGTCATACAAGCCAAGAAATCTTCCTTGAGCTTGTTTTCATCTAAATTGCGACCGATGAACACCAATTCACTTTTGCGCTTTTCGTTTTCTTTCCACAAACGGTCGGGTTTACCATCGAATAACATATGTACTCCTTGGAAAACAAACCGTTCATCTTCCCCAGCAATATTTAAAATCCCCTTCATGCGGAAGATATCTGGACCTTGAGTTTGCAGTAACTCACCCAACCATTGATTTAACTTATCCCCGTCTAATTCTCCTTCTTCCACTAAAGCTATAGAATAAACGCTTTCATCATGTTCGTGAGCATCTTCACCGAGAAATTCCGGGTCAATTTCCAAAGCCCGATCCAGATCGAATGCTTTCACCCCTAACAACTCATTCATTCCTAACTCAGAATTGCGAGTACGGTAGACTTTTGCCATTGCATTCATTCCCCGTATGCGATTTTCTAACTCATTGAGTTGTTCTGGAGTTACCAAATCAGTTTTATTGAGTAAAATCACATCAGCAAAAGCAATTTGTTCTTGCGCTTCATCCGCATCCCAATGTTGCCAAATATGCTTGGCATCAACTACGGTAACCACAGCATCTAAATCTAATTTTTCCCGCATGTCTTCATCGACAAAGAAAGTCTGAATTACAGGCGCAGGGTCAGCGAGTCCCGTAGTTTCAATTACTAAGTGGTCAAATTTATTGCGACGCTTCATCAAGTTAGCAACGATCCGAATCAAATCGCCCCGCACCGTACAACATATGCAGCCATTGTTCATTTCAAAGATTTCTTCATCAGCATCGATAACTAATTGATTATCAATACCAACTTCCCCAAACTCATTGACTATCACGGCGACTTTCTTACCATGTTCGTGGGTAAGAATCCGATTCAGCAGGGTGGTTTTTCCTGCTCCTAGGTAACCAGTTAGAACTGTTACAGGGACTTTATCTAGTGTTTGGGATGCGCTCATAATTCCGGCTCAACTACATAATGAAAATCATTATCGTAGTATAATACTGGATTTTAATCTGTAGAAAGTATGGTTTAGTTGTTAAGAAGTTTTTCAATAAGTCTCAGTTGTAAATAGTTATAAATAATCCCATTAGACCCGTTCAATGGTGCTTAGAGGTTTCTATCATTAGATTTACCCTGCACCTATTGCAAAGCATTTATTTTTCCACAAGCAAAGCTATTTGTGCTACGATTCAGATTAAGTTCGGTTCTAGTAAGTATCATCTACTAGAGGTAACGGGGAAAGTTCGGTGTGAATCCGGCGCTGTCCCGCAACTGTAAGCCAATTTTAGGTTTGGATAATTGCACCTTTGGATAATTATAGGTTTAGATAATTAGATCTAGAAAAGCGATCGGTCCAAATTCTAAAGTTGTGTAAGTCAGAATGCCCGCCGATAACTCAAAAAACATAGCTAAAATCTACGAGGTATAGATGACAGCACACAGAATATTTGTTTGCACTAGCTGTGCAGGTAAGTGGAGTAACGGTGAGCGCATCGATGAAAGTGGTGGAGAAAAGTTACTTAAACGCTTGCAGGATGGTTATCCCAATTGGGGATTAAATACAGAATTTGTTATTCAACCAGTGGAATGCATGAGTGCTTGTAATCGTGCTTGTGTAGTTTCTTTCGCTTCACCTGGTAAAAATACGTATCTTTTCGGGGATATTTCATCCGATTTAACTCCCGCAGAGATTAATGATGTCTTCAATTGTGCGGGTAAATACTACACACATCCAGAAGGTTCCTTACCTAGGTCAGAACGTCCCGAAACTCTCAAAAAAGGTATTTTGGCGAGGATTCCAGCAGTAGGATTCCCCGTAGAGAAAGAAAAGATTCGACTATAACCGTATAGCTCTAAAAGTGTGTAACGCCGGGGTTTGCGGAGTTATTTTGTTCCTTATAGAGCGTTGAGAAAATAAATGGAGATGCATTTGGAGTTTGTTTAAAAGCAAATTAATAGGTTGTTATGATTCAGCTTTAATTGCAGCAAAACTTTATAGCAAGTAATTTACAGTTGAGCTTATTTTTGATAACTGCTCAAATTTTGGAAGGTAGATATTTTAATTTCAAGGATTTGGGTTGTTTATTCCCACAAACTTTAAGGGACTTCGAATTCGAAAATATATCAGTGTCAGGGCGCACGTCGGTGTGCCCCTACGGTCAACAAATAATGGTATAAATTATTCTTTGGAACTCCCTAAGCCTTGAAATCTCTCTCCTTAGAGGGTACTGTTTATCACTCAGGAGTCACACCTCCTATACAAAAATTTTGCATTATCCCACTAGTACCGCTACGCGATACAGAGAGGTTGATTAAATACTCTACAAAAGGAAGATAAGGAATTGATTTAATTCAATCAAAAGCCTTATTTCAAACTTTAGGACTCACATACTAATCCACAGGTAAATATGAAAATTCAAACAGCAACTTTAGGCTATCCCAGAATTGGTAAAAACCGCGAAGTAAAGAAAGCATTGGAAGCTTTTTGGAATGGAAAGATAGGATCCCAATCCCTATTGCAAACAGTTAAAGAAGTCGAGGAAGCCAATTGGAAAACCCAATTAGATGCAGGAATCGATAAAATTGGCATTGGTGACACCACACTGTACGACCATATACTTGATTGGACATTCCGTTTTGGTTTAATTCCTGAACGATTTCAGCAATTTTCTGGCTTAGAACGTTATTTTGCAATGGCTAGAGGTAAAGAAGGAATATCGGCGCTGGAAATGACAAAATGGTTTGATACTAACTATCACTATTTGGTTCCAGAAATTACATCAGGAGCACTAAGAGCAGATTGGAGTGATTTTATCGAAAGAGTCAGTCGTGCTCAGGAAATATTAGGTAAACGTGCAATTCCCATCGTTTTTGGTTCCTGTACCTTGCTACGTTTGAGTAAGTTGGATCTGAATGTTGATACAGCCATTTCTCAGTTAATCCCACTTTATACTGACCTACTTACCGAATTAAAATCTCTTGGTATTTCCGAAGTACAAATTCACGAGCCAGCATTGGTTTTAGGTGATGGAAATAATTGGAAAGAACATTATCAAGCTGTATATAAATCATTATCTGGGGTGGAAATACCGCTTAATTTAGTCACCTACTTTGATGACTTGGGTGAAACCTATAGTTGGGTAATGGATTTACCTGTAAATGCAATTAGTTTAGATTTGACTCGCGGAAGTAATTTAGAGTTAATCAAAACCTATGGTTTTCCCGAAGATAAGCGTTTGGGAGTGGGAATAGTAGATGCAAGAAATATTTGGCAAATTTGTCCTGAAGAAGTTATTCCCAAGCTGGAAACTATCAAAGATGTAGTCAGGGAATTTGAAGTGCAGCCTTCTGCTTCCTTACAGTTTGTACCCTACGACGCAACGCGAGAAACACAACTTCCCGAAGCTTTACGTAATGTTTTGAGTTTTGCCGAACAAAAGCTACAAGAAGTAGTTTTTTTAGCTCAGAAAATTACTGTTTGTGATGCTAAATATAACCACGAACCTTTAGTTAATTTCAATCGAAACAATAGCCAAAATCAGTCAAAATTTGACGCGACTAAACTCACTGTTACATATTATAAAAAAGACCAAAAAACAATTGAAACAGCCTGGGAAAAATTTCGCCGTTTTAGCCCGATAAATCAAATAGTTCAGCAACAACTCAAATCTTTAACAAGCAAAGATTTTGAACGTAATCTATCTTATGACTTAAGACGTTCGTTACAAATTTCATTACCTGTTTTTCCTACAACGACTATAGGTTCCTTTCCCCAAACATCAGATGTACGAAAACTTCGAGTTCGTTACAAACGAGGTGAAATAAGTCAGGAAGATTATCAAACAGCGATTAAGGCTCAAATTCTCGAATGTATCAGAAGCCAAGAAGAAGCAGGACTTGATGTTTTAGTACATGGGGAATTTGAACGCACCGATATGGTGGAATACTTTGGTCAACAGCTACAAGGTTTTGCTTTCACTCAAAATGGCTGGGTACAAAGCTACGGTAGTCGCTGCGTGCGTCCACCAATTATTTATGGGGATGTGATTCGCACCCAAGCAATGACGGTAGACGAATTTATTTATGCTCAATCTTTGACAGAAAAACCTGTAAAAGGAATGCTCACAGGCCCAGTGACAATGATAAATTGGTCTTACACCCGGACGGATATTTCTCGTCAAGAACAAGCTTTTCAAATTGCTTTGGCGTTGCGAGATGAGGTAACGGATTTGGAAGCTGCAGGTGCAAAAATAATTCAAATAGATGAACCGGCTTTACGTGAAGGTTTACCATTGAAAACCAAACGTTGGAATGAATATCTATCTTGGGCAGTGGATTCATTTAAATTAAGTGCAGGTATCGCCAAGCCTGGGACACAAATTCATACCCATATGTGCTACTCAGAGTTTGGCGATATTATCACCGATATCGAACGGTTAGATGCGGATGTATTGTCGATTGAAAATAGTCGTAGTAACAATGAAACGCTGTATGAATTGACAGATGGCGGCTACTCAAAACAGGTAGGCAATGGGGTTTATGACGTGCATAGTCCTGCTATTCCTACCACTGAACAAATGTTGTCACAATTACGGACTGGAATTGCTAATTTACCCGTAAAACAAATTTGGGTAAATCCAGATTGCGGTTTGAAAACCCGGAGATGGGAAGAGGTGATTCCGGCTTTAAAAAATATGGTGGAAGCAGCTAAAAAACTGCGAGAGGAAGCCAATGTAACAAAAGGAGACTAATTAATTTTCCAAAAATATTGAAGTTTACCAATTTTTAGCAGTTGGTTATATAGCTAAATAAGCCACTTATAAAATGGGGCGCAACAGTGTTTTTTCTAATACCAATAAGGTATATTTATCTCGCGTCCCTTTTTCGCTTATTTAGAATATAATTAACACTATATGATGAAAAAAATGAAGTAAATATTATTAAAAAAACGTCACAACATGAACATAACATTGATACAAACTCTCCGATAAATAAAACAGTTTTTCTAGTAAAATTTCTAAAAAAAATACATAATTACTATATCGCTAATAAATAAATAATGTGTTACACCTAATTCATTTAATGAACAGAATTAGAATGATTATCGTCCATTGAATCTAGAATTTATTGATAATAGTAATCTCTGTATTTGTAGGAGAATTAAGTGAAAAATTTAATCGCTAATTTATCAAGAAAACACCTAGCGTTTATTTCTCTAGGTTCATTATTAATAACTGGAAAAATAGCCGTGGCTGACGAAACCACTAAAAAAGTACAACCAGTGGAAAGTACGGATGCTAAGATTACACCAGTTTCAGCAGAAAGCCAAAGAGCTTAGGCAACGAACGGCATCTACCAAATCATAATAGGAGTTTAATATTCAGATGACCCCAGACATCAACTCCCAAGATTGGCAACAAAGTTTTATTTCTACCAACTTAATTGCAATTGGCTACAATGCTTGGCTTGGCTACTTGAATGGGGAGCATGGTGCTGTTATTTGTAGCACTAATTCACCTCATTTAGGTGTTTGTGGAGAAACATTTAAAGCGCATTTTGTTCCCCGTCAAAATCTTGCAGCATTTCTCAACGCTTGGTTAGCAGCACCAGATACTGTACTCTTACAAAGACACTTCATGAATGGTCATATTCTCCAAGCTGTGGATAGCTATAACCCAGAAAAAGATGCTGTTTTTTTATTGGAGTATGAAAACCAAGTTGATTTTTATTACTTAACTAATTTACCAATTACACCACCCCAATGTTTCCAAACTGTCTGCAAACAATGGACTGAATTTCAACCAAATTCCACTTCTTCGAAGGTCAAAAAAATATATCAAGATTAAGTCAATTTTGTTTATTATCTCTATAATTTTTGGATAATCTATAAAATTTTGTACAGCCTATAGATATTTTTATATTTTATCTATTATTTACAGTTAGCATTTAATACAATTCCAGATGTAGTGGAAGAAATGGGTAATACTCAAGAATTACGCCTTATGTGAGTTAGAAGCTGAAATAACCTAAATTCGTAGGAATAATCACAAACGTGATTTAAGCCGGTTCTTGAAACTCTTGATATTACAAGGCTGAATTTAATTCACATTAGTCGTGAATTATTATCCCATATTTCATTTATAGAGTATTGTGACCCTGACAAGCATAGTGATGGTCATGTTCTCAGAGGTTGGAATTTTATGACCTTGTTTGATTTGATAAAAAATGATTCTGTTAGTGGTATAGATGGTCGTTTTTATTATCAATCAGCTTTGACCTCTGATGATTTTTATAACAATCTTGGAGATAAGGATGAATGGTTGGTTGAAGTTATTGAGCATACCAGGAATGGAGAAATATTAGCTGAGATTTTTATAGAAGAAGAAACAAGAACGCGCGGTCCAGCGTTCACGTAGTGCGTCCAAACACGTGGCGCAGCGCGCTCCCATACCGTGACCTCTTCCAAAGGCAGCACATACAGGAATTGGTCAACCCAACTGTAGAAGCCCTCTCTGGCTTACCGTCTTTGTCCAAGGAAATTTTGATTGGACGCTATGGTCTGGTAACCATGGGACCGTTGTTGTTTGTCTGGGCAGTGCCGACGGTCATTCTTTATGCTTTATTTTTGGGTGCTTACAAAGCCAGTGGTTTAGTGGAACGAATTACCATTACTTTGCATCCGTTGTTACGTCCCTTCGGCTTATCGGGACGAGATTTGGTACGCATCATTATGGGGTTTGGTTGTAATGTGCCAGCCGTGATCGGCACCCGTGCCTGCTCCAGTTGTTCTCGCAAAACCTGTATTTCAGCTATCGCCTTTGGTTCCGCCTGTTCTTACCAGTTTGGTGCCACATTGGCGGTGTTCAATGCGGCAAACTTGCCCTACTTGGTAATTCCTTACCTGGTCTACCTGACGATTACAACGTTGATTTATACGCGCTTGATTGCGCCCAAATCGGCTCGTTCTCCCCAAAACCGGCTGATGATTGAGCATCGCACTTTCCTGGAAGTTCCTCGATGGTCAGCCATTTGGCGCGAAACGAAGGGTACCCTCAACCAGTTCTTCACCTTAGCGATTCCCATCTTTTTGGCGGTCACGTTGATTGCCTCTGTCCTAGATTGGTTGGGTGTTTTGAATGATTTGAGTCGGTTGATCGATCCAACAATGGGTTTGTTTCGGCTGCCACCGGAAGCAGCGTTACCTGTGATTCTGGCATCAGTTCGCAAAGATGGACTACTACTATTTGCCCAACCCAATACGGTCAGCCTGTTGTCCCCTGTGCAAATCCTTACAAGTGTTTATCTAGCCGGGGTACTGTTACCCTGTCTGGTGACAGCACTGACAATCGCTCGTGAGCAATCACCCAAATTCGCTTTGAGATTGATGCTAAGACAAGCGAGCGCGGCGATCATATTCGCCTTCATTCTGGCTTGGGGCGGTTATTTGATATGGGTTCCATAAAAATTACTGTTTTTGAATGATAATGATTATTATACTTATTGCACAACTCCTCTACAGATGAATTTACTATTTAGCGACCGGATTTCAATCGAACAAGTAGAAGAAGGTCTAGAACTTGCTCCCAAATTTGATTGCAACGGTTTGATACCAGTAGTGACCACAGATGCACACACTGGGGAAGTGTTGATGCAAGGTTATATGAATCAGGATGCATTAGTTAAAACAATTGAAACTGGTGAAGCCCATTATTATAGTCGTAGTCGTCAGCAGCTATGGCACAAAGGTCAATCAAGCGGATTGGTACAGAAAGTCAAGCAATTATTGATTGATGATGACCAAGATTGTATTTGGATGCGGGTTGAAGTTGCTGGTTCAGGAGCAAGTTGTCACGTTGGTTATCGTTCTTGTTTTTATCGTAGTATTCCTGTAGGAAAAGATGTTATCTCTTCTGAGCAACCACTAAGGTTAACTTTTACCGAAACCGAAAAAACCTTTGACCCCAAGACAGTTTACGGCGATGCACCCAATCCAACACAACTTTAAGTTATTATCGGTTGCGCATCAAATAAGTGTGCCATAGGTAATCAGTGAATCCCAATTCCAAGGTGCAGTCGCGTTCTCGGGCTCTCATTGCAGTAGTATTTTCCTTGCGACTATGAATCCAAACCCAGTTAACCGAAGACAGCGGCGACACAAAGTGTGTTGAAATAGGTGACGACTAATCTTACAGTTGCTTGCGCTCTGCTAACACCCAACAGCTAATATTACTGACCAAAATGATAATAATTATCATTTTTTTTTCGATATTTATGTTACATTAGCTTTTGTGCTTGTCAACCAACGTACAAATAGAGAAATTTGTTGACTAATGAAAATCGGAAAACCCCCGAATCTCTTTTATTTATTTGTATTTTCTAGTTTTGATCAACAATTTTAGTTTGTAAGGTAATAATTATAGAAATTTTATCTCTATTTTTTTAATTTGATGTTTTTCAAACTTTAATTGATTATCATTATCATTGTTCACTTAGCATTTTTATTAAAACTATGCCAAGCAAAAAAATTCATGTCCGGGAATATAATGTCAAAGCACACGACCGAATTATCCATACCAGGGTTTACAACTTCATTTGTCAATACTGTCAAGAGATATCACAACGGGAGACTTATGCTACCGGATGTCCTAAATATGGAGATAAATGTAATGGAGTCGCGAGTAAGTGCTTGCGATCTAAAAAACAGTAGACATCTCTAAAAAAATAACCTGCATATTGTGTAACAAATGCTTTTACATCCTTTTCTAGAGGATGTCAAAATAAAAGTATTAATCAAATATTTTTTATAATTATTGAAAATCTTTTTGACGGGGTAACAAGAACTCCAAAACCTTATTCAAAGAGGGATTTTTTGTTGTGCAATAGAATACCTACGGTACTCTTACGCGCTTCTACCGCCTGTCTTCCTGGGCTTTGAATTAGAAGAGATAAAGTTTCTGTTGTAAATAATCCCGCTAGACTCGTTCAATGGCGCTCAGAAAATCCAATTCGATGCTGTCAAACTTGTAGTTAGATAAAAAATGTCAGATCTCAGAGTGATAAAATTTGTGTCTTGGAAGCGATCGCCAAGACACCAAAATGAACTAATGCAACATCAAAGCAACTTCCTTAGCAAAATAAGTCAAAATCACATCTGCACCAGCCCGTTTCATGCTGGTCAAAGTTTCTAAGATCACCTTTTTCTCATCAATCCAACCCTGTTGTGCAGCAGCTTTAATCATGGCATATTCCCCACTGACGTTATACGCTGCGACGGGTAAGTTTGTTTCTGCTTTTACCTGACAAATAATATCCATATATGCCAAAGCAGGTTTTACCATTACCATATCCGCACCTTCTGCGATATCTAACGCCACTTCCTTTAAAGCTTCTCTGGCGTTAGCTGCATCCATCTGATAAGTTTTCTTATCGCCAAATTTCGGTGCCGAATCCAAAGCATCCCGGAATGGTCCATAATAACTAGAAGCATATTTAGCAGAGTATGCCAAAATCCCTACGTGAAAACACCCTGCTGCATCTAAAGCTTTACGAATTGCACCGACTCTACCATCCATCATATCAGAAGGCGCGACAATATCTGCACCAGCTTCTGCTTGGGAAACTGCCATTTTCACCAACACTTCTACAGTGGGGTCATTTAAAATGACTCCATTATCATCACAATACCGTCGTGACCTTGAGTACTGAAGGGGTCGAGGGCAACATCGGTAATTACAATTATATCTGGTACAGCTTTTTTAATCGCTTTGACAGTTGTTTGCACCAAACCGTCTGGATTGTAACTTTCAACGCCAAATTCGTCTTTTTTTGCTTCCGGAATTAAGGGAAATAGTGCGATCGCATTTATTCCCAATTCATAAACTTGTTGGATTTCCTTTAGTAATAAGTCTAGAGTATAGCGGTAACACCCTGGCATGGAGGAGATTTCCACCTTTTGGTCTTCTCCCTCCATGACAAACATTGGATATATTAAGTCATCTACAGTGAGTTGAGTTTCTTGCACCATGCGACGCAAAGCTGGAGTACGACGCAAACGGCGAGGACGCTGAATTAAAGCTTGAGCATCAGATTCGGATTCGGTGTTATTTGGGGTGGGCTTTTCTGACGACATGATGACAATAATGATTATCGAACAAGGACAATGATAATCGTTTTCGTGACATATTTTTTCGTGTTTTCTGCGAATCCAACAATTAAATCGCAAATAGCGAAAAACTAATTAGACCTAACGGTTGTTTTTTTGGCTCCAAAACCCTTGTTTACCCCGTAGCGAACAGTTTTAAATTCGACTTGATTTGTATTGGGGTTGTAGAGAGTATAGGTCGCTTCTCCTGGGTTTCTCCCCACACTTCCTACGCCTACGACCATACGGGGAGTAACATCGATTGTTTGGCTAGATGTTTGACTATCGAGAGTTGTTACTCCAGTATCGATGGAACCAGCTTCTAAATTGTACTGAAAAGTTAGACCCGAGCGACCGCAAAATAAATTATTTGCTTGCATTCGTGCCACCCGATCTAAAATAACTACAGGAGAAGTTTCTGGAGTTAATTCTTCACCCACAGATACGCTTGTACCATGAATTAACAAAGAATCTAATTCAAAAAAACCAAAGTCAAGGTTTCGCAACCACTCTATAGTAGGACGAGAAACAGACTCCCACAGTAGTTTGACTGTTTCACCACCATATTTTTGTAACAAATCAGTAGGTTCTGAAGTTGCAGCCAAACCATGCAATATTAAACATTGCTCTTCCCACCATCCTTTACAAATAAGTGGTGCTAACTCTTCATATTGTGACTTACGCAAACGTTCCACCAACTTTTCAGATTCAGGATTCGGTCCAACCACATCTCCCAGAATATACAAAGCTTGTATATAACGACTTTGACGTTTAATATCCGCCATCACCGCCTCATAAGCTGTTAAATTACCTTCAATACCACTTAAAATTGCCCATTTCATAGTAATTTTAGATTTTAGATTACAACGTTACCAGTACAGGGAGTAAAATACATAATATCTTTATCTTCGACAGTTGTATTTTGGATTTGCTGATGAATCCAAGCGGTTTTTCCCGAACCCGCACAACCAGCTACAACTTTAATTAAAGGTACAGTAATTTCAGTTATCAGTTATCACTCATTAATAGATGAGAATTTATTAGCCCTAAGTATAAATCATATGAGAATGATAATCGTTTTTAGCTATTTTGGGAATCAGGAGAAAGGAATTTTTTAATGTAACTTATTACAATTAGTTAGTAGGTTGGGTTTCACTTCGTTAAATCCAACCTACCGCTTACCAAAAGTAGAACCACAGGCAATGGTAAACAAAACTTTACCATTGCCTAAAATTATATACAGATATTTCATCTTTGTGAGGTACATTTATACGGGCAGGGATGCCCGTAGCACAAGAATTTTCAGATATAAGGAATTAAATTAAAAGCCACCATACTTACAGTTATGGTTATGTTTGGGACTATAAACTTATCTGCGTTTACTAATACAAATACTTTAGCTCAAGCTCAATCTGATTCAACAAAATTTGCTTCTTGTTTAGCAAACAATATTAGACTCTATATTAGACTAACATGTTAAATAAAACGCATTAATTATAGAATACCAGGACTTACGCAAAGAAGATTTGTCATTGCGACGGAAACGCAGTGTCAGGAAGCAATCTCAGAGTTTTTGCGTAAGTCCTAAATACATATGATAGCATCTACTTAATTATCTCAATGGTTCCATTTTGAGGCGTGTTTGCCTTAGAAATTAAATAAGAACTTAAAATAGATATTCCCATTTGCATTAGACATGGTTTTAAATTCACAGCCGTCCCCTTCTGAAAACACGGATCGCAGTTGGGAATGTATACCTACTACTTCTCGTTATGTAGACAAAATTGTTTTTAGTCCTGATGGGAGAATATTAGCTAGCTTCTCTTTTAGATCGACTGAATTTGTAAATTTATGGGACGTTACAACTTCGCAAAAAATTTATTCTGCCAATTATTCCGATCTGATGAATTTGGATGGAGCTAAAGGAAGATATGGAGGAAGACTTGAGTTTGAGTGGTGTCTATCGGCATTTTTCAGCCCAGATGGAAAATCTTTAACTTGCAACGGTTTTATTTGGGATTTAAACCGGCGTGAAGTAATTAATGCAAGAACGCTAAAATTACCTTTTGAGAACCACAACCAATGTCTTGCTGTCAGTCCAGATTTGCAAATAGCGGTTGCAGCTTCGGATGCAGGTACTGTGAAATTTTGGGACATGTCTACAGAAAAAGAAATTTATACTCTTTTTCTTGGACACAACGTTAGTAAAAACGAAATTTACCAAAATCTATTTAGTCCGGATGGCAAAATCTTTGCTAGCTTAATCTGGTTTCGTGGTTCGAGTGATTTTTATCCTGACAGACAAGATCAAGAAAAAATTAAGCTGTGGGAAGTAAAAACAGGGATGGAACTTGGCACTATCCCACTACCGAATGTTACAGCAGAAACTAAGTATACTGGGACTCTTGCCTTTAGCTCAGACGGTCGTATTTTAGCTAGTAATTGCGGCGATATTTGTAGAAGAGTTATTGTATTGTCAGAAGCCGCTACGGGTAAAGAAATTTGGCGCTTTGAAGGATTTGGAAGCCAAGACTCACGAGGCTTACAACACAAAATTACATCTCTTGCTTTTAGCCCTGACGACCAATTTTTAGCCAGTGGTGATTCATCTGGTGGTATTACCTTATGGCAACTGAGAAAAGAACGGTCGCAACCGTTAACAATTAAAAAGATTAGGACTTTTGTTGGTAGCATTTCTCATGACCCGATTCAAACCTTAGCGTTCACTCCAGATGGGCAAACTTTGGCAAGTGGCGCTGGCTACAATAATGGCGGGATTACCTTGTGGGATGTGAAAAGTGGTAAAGAGCATAAATCCTTCCTTGGTCATTGGATGTCAGATAAAAGAATTTGCTCTGACTATTTCGAGTATCGCAGTGAAGAAGTAGCCATTAGTCCCGACGGCAAGATAATCGCCACTGTTGATAGTTCCAACGACATGATTAAACTTTGGGATACACGCAGCGGTGCTTTTCTACGTTGTCTCAGATATAACTCCTATAGATTTGGAATTTCGACAAGAATTGTTTTTGTTGGAGAAATTGTCTTTAGTCAGGATGGTAAATTTTTAATCAGCGTTCATGAAAGTTGCAACACAATTACTCCATCAAAAATTTTTATATGGGAAGTTACAACAGGCAAGAAAATTAAGTCGATAAAATATCGTGGTTATGACGAACCTTTCGCTTCAAGAACTATCAATCAATATGGGGATTTATTAGCAGTTATTAAACGTCGTGAGTGTCCTGTAAAAATATTGCAAGTTCGTAATGGTAAAACTGTTTGTACGCTCGCAGGCGATTACGATGAAGTATGGCAGATTATTTTTAGCCCAGACAAGCGTCTTATAGCTACTCGGCATAATATATCTGAGTTTGCAATCTGGGAAATTGAAACTGGTAGGTTGATTCGTATTCTCAACACCGATCATACTGAAAAAGAACCTGTTTGTGTACTGTTCAGTCCAGATGGTGAGATTTTAGCGATCGCCAACACCAATTACATCACGTTATGGCAAGTTAGCTCTGGAGAAAAAATACGTATTATTAATCGTTTTCAACCGAATTGGCACAGTTATATGGCTTTCACACCTGACGGAAAAACTCTTGCATTTACTCAAGCTGTTTCTAATAGTTTTTCTACTATCAACCTTTGGGATATAGACACTGATAGCAATATTTGTACTCTTGAACTGGGCAGCATATATCAAATTACCTCGCTTAATTTTAGTGGTAATGGAGAATTTTTAGTAAGTAGTACTAGGGATGGCGGAATTAGAGTGTGGCAGCAAAATAGTTCGCAGTAAATTATCATAATTATTCCCGATACCAGCGAGTTTCGCCATTAGGTTGGTCGATTAAATTTACTCCTACAGCTTGTAATTGGTTGCGAATAGAATCGGATGAAGCAAAGTTACGATTTTTACGTGCATCTCGTCGTTGCTCAATTAAAGCTAAAATTTCTTCATTACTAATTACTTCTGATGGGTTTTTATTTTCTGCTGGGGATAAAATTTCAAGTCCAAAAACCTTTGCTAATGTCACTAAAGTTTGCCACATTTGCTTTAACTGTTCTGAAGGAATTTCAGTATTACCTTGATGAGTGATGATATTAGCATTCCGACGCAGTTCTTTAGCTAGTTCAAATAATACAGCTAATCCCCCAGGTGTATTAAAATCATCATCCATTGCTACTTGAAAGCTGTTTATCTGAGAGTTTTGCAATTCAGTTTTTGGATTTAGATCTGTTTCCTTCCATCCCAATTGTTCGCCATAATGATATCGGAATAGCAAACCAGCTTTGAGAGTTTCCCAAGCATTTTGAGCGGAATAAATAGCATCCTCTGTAAAATCCAAAGGCTTGCGGTAATGAGCTTGCAGTACAAATAACCTTATAACCATTGGGTCGATTGGCCGCTCAAGTAATTCTCGAATTGTCGTAAAATTACCTAGAGACTTGGACATTTTTTCACCATTCACAGTCACCATACCGTTATGCACCCAGTAATTAGCAAGCGGTTTACCTGTGACTACTTCTGATTGAGCGATTTCATTTTCATGATGGGGAAATACCAAATCACCACCACCACCATGAATATCAATGGTTTCTCCCAAATTAGCACGAATCATTGCCGAACATTCAACGTGCCATCCCGGTCTTCCCATTCCCCAAGGTGACTCCCAAGCAGGTTCTCCCGGTTTTGCTGCTTTCCACAAGGCAAAGTCAGATGGTTTATGTTTCTTCTTTCCAGATAAGTCTTCTAAATCAACTCTACCACTTGCCCCAGCTTGCATATCTTCTAAATGCTTACCAGAAAGTTTGCCATATTCAGAAAAGTTTTCGGTCTTGTAATAGACATCTCCATTTACCGCATAAGCGTAGTCTTTTCGTTCTAATTCTGCAATCAACTGATGAATAGGGGTGATATTTTCAGTCACACGGGGATACTCAGATGCATCGATGACATTTAAGCGACGAATATCTTCAAAGTAAGCTTGAATGTACTTTTGGGAAACCTCTTCCATTGATGTATTCTCAGCGTTAGCGCGATTGAGAATTTTGTCATCAATGTCGGTAAAGTTTTGCAGGTAACACACTTCATAACCGCTAAATTCTAAATAGCGTCGCACCGTATCCCAAACAATATAAGACCTTGCATGACCCAGATGACAATAATCATACACGGTGACACCACAGCAGTACATTTTGACCTTTCCTGGTTCTAAAGGTTGAAAGGTTTCTTTAAGACGGGTGAGGGTATTGTATATTGTCAGAGCCATGTCAATTATCAATTATCAGTTTTTTTATCAATAAATTTAGGAGGAAAAAGAAATTACATTAGAAACACCCGCAAATGCTTCTACTGTTGAAGACACACAAAAATCATTAGTGTTAACAATTCCTTGAATAGAATTAAATATTGGCTGCCATTTTACTCCACGAATATGCTTATGGCATTTATTTATTTGCTCGTCAGTTGCGCGGTCGCAGTGATTGACTACTATTTTATCGGCAAAGAATATTTGATTAGTAACTAAGTAACGTTCTGCATCTGTAGGTGGATAGTTTGCTGCATTAATTACTGTAATCGCTTCTTTCAAAAAAATACTTTCTGGAGAAAAAGATTGTCGAATTGTTCTGATAACCGGAATTGGATCGGTTTCGTGACCAGCTTCGATAAATAATTGCTGGCATTCAATTTTTCCACTTTCTCTAGCAATAAGTAAATCTTTAATTAACTGTTTTAAATCTTTGAGTCCAGTACAGCAAATACAACCACTGCCGAGTTCTGAAGAACCACTTTGTATATGTTCTACAGCAGTCCCAGTCTGATTACTCAGATGTTGAATTAAACTAGTTTTTCCACTACCCGCAAACCCCAAAATTAGGGTAGCAGGCAATGGCGAGTTTTGGTTGACCATTGCCTAAAATTATATATTAATGAAAATTAGCCTTGTGTCGAATCAAATTCATAAACTCCTCGCGAGTTTTTGCATCTTCAGCAAATACACCACGCATTGCACTAGTAACAGTCCAAGAACCAGGTTTTTGTACGCCACGCATGACCATACACATATGACTAGCTTCTACAACTACTGCTACACCTTGGGGTTTGAGTAAACCTTGGAGCGCATCAGCTATTTGTAAAGTCAATCTTTCTTGTACTTGTAAACGTCTTGCGTACATTTCACAAATGCGGGCAATTTTTGATAATCCAATCACTTTCCCATTCGGAATATAAGCAACGTGAGCGCGACCAAGAATTGGTAGGATATGGTGTTCGCAGGAACTGAAAATATCAATATCTCTGACCAATACCATTTCATTGGCATCTTCTGTAAATACTGCACCATTTAACAGCTCGTCCAAAGACTCATGGTATCCCTTTGTCAAAAACTGTAAGGCTTTCATGACTCTTTTAGGAGTATCTTTGAGTCCTTCTCTATCTGGATCTTCTCCTAATCCAAGTAGTAAGGTTCTCACAGCCTGCATCATCTCTTCATCCGTAACAGTTGGTCTATTTTGTGTAGACAAAGATGAAACAACTTGCTCGACAGAATTTAATTCGGGACGGAAAGATAAAGTCATTATTTTAACTTAATTGCTTTTTAGTCAACAATCATTACTTATTAGTTATCAGTTGATATTTACCAAAATAGACGCAATAGAATATTACCCCCAGGGATTAGACAAATAAAATCTAACCGGGTTAGTGTATCTACAGTTCTTCAACTAACTATGCAACAAGCAATAATTACTAACGCTATTTAAATTATAGTAAACAATTGTTAAGTTGATAATGAATTTCATTTCCACCCAAATTATGACTACCCCTATTAATGGCTACAGTTGGGTTAGAGACACACTCCCACAGCCGTTTGAATGTTTTACAACCATATTTTTGTAAAAAATCATTATATTTTGAAATTGCAGCTAAACCATGGAATATTAAGCAATCTCCTACCTAGTACAAACATGAGTTGGGTCATCTGCACGTTCTGCAAACTCTATTCCCCGCGCCAAACGCCAAGCAAAAATTGCGGGTAATCCCTTGTCAAGAATTGCTGCACAGGTTTTTTGATAATTGTAAGCAACTTCTCGTAATCTCACCTCTTGAGTATCAGTGTCATAAATGACATAAGTTGCATTTGGTCGTCCATGTCTTGGTTCTCCCACCGAACCTGCATTAATAATTTTCTTAAGGGTCGCAGTAAAACTTCTTTCCTCAGATAAATCTTTGCTTTCAATTTGAACTTTTAAATGACCAGAATCTAAATTACGGAAATAAGGTCGATGGGTGTGACCGCAAAAAAGCACATCAGCACCTGATGAAATTACCCTTTCTAAGGCTACAAATGCATCGAGTTCTGGTAATAAATATTCGTGGTTGCTGTGGGGACTTCCATGGACAAAGGCTAAATTATCCTCTTTGAGAACATGAGGTAACTGAGCTAAGAAATCACGGTTTTCTGGTTTTATCTGTTCATTAGCCCATTCATGGGCAATAATACCGCGTTTTTCTGCTAATAAAGAAGGATAACTACAATCACAAGCATTCAAACCTTCAACGATATCTTCATCCCAACAACCAGTACAGGTGGGAATATTCAGAGAACGAATTTTTTCAACCACTTCATTAGGATAAGGACCATATCCAACTAAATCTCCCAAACAAAAGATTTTTTCGGCTTTGTGTTGTTCTATGTCTAATAACACAGCATCCAAAGCTTCAATATTGCCATGAAGACATGATATTACGGCTAGTTTCATGCTTGAATCCCCTCTAATAACATTTGCTTAACTTGTTGCTGATATTGCTCAATCAAAGAATCTGATAAACAACAATCAGATAAAGTTTGCTTCAAAGTTACTTCATCTAAGTTTTCTCCCACCACTTCAATACCGCTAAAACGTTCCGGTCTACCTTCCAGGTAACGGGGTAGATTTAATTCTAAAAAATCTGCTTGGGGTATACCCGCAACAAAATCACAGTAAATACTTCTACCGTCATTAACATCAAAAATTGCTTTGGCGCGGGTAACGTTACCATAAGCACCGTGAGTTAATTCGTACCAAAACTCCTCTAAACTATCTTCATCAATCACTTGAGAATTAGTTCCTACTCGCCACAAATGGTTAGATGAATCGGTTTTAGCTGGTATCCCTGGAATGATTTCATCAGCCCAAGCATGATATTCAGAATCTTGGAGGTGAGATGGTAAAACAGCTATGACATGGTAGGGTAAACGATCTAATATTTGTGTTAAGCTTTGCAACTCCAAGTAAAATCCTACTTCCATATAAACTGCTTTAGCTGTTGGAATTTGCTTAAGCAAATCCATTTCTTGACCATCTCCGAAAACTTGTATGTTAGGAAAATCAGCAGCTATATGGTTTTTATCTATAGAAATGTTACCAGTGCCGGGACTGAAGTAAATAATATGTTTATCTTCTACAGAGCTTGTATCTTGGATTTGTTGAGAAATCCAAGCAGTTTTTCCAGAACCTACAGGACCTACAACAACGGAAATTAGAGGTACATTCATAGAAATTGGGTAATGGGAATGGGTAATTAAAAAAGCAATTACCCATTTGCTTTAAAGGGAACAGAGAATAGGAAAACGCCTTAATCCGAAAGCGTAATGCTATATATAAGAGTCTTACTCCTAGATTGTGAATCCTGGATTGTGACTTTTAAATTTATACTAAACAATTATTCAGGTGGGAATATATTTCCTCACGGTTCAAGTCACGACCGATAAAAACTACTTGATTTTTGGGCGCAGTCATCCATTCATCAGCATCTAATTGATAGCGAGGACCACTGAGTTGAAATATGTGGCGTAGATCGCTCTCACTAAACCAAAGAATACCCTTTGCTCTAAATACATTTTGCGGCATTTCTTCACCGAGAAATGTTTCGAATTTATGGACATCAAAAGGTCGTTCACTTTGGAAAGAAATGGAAACGAATCCATCATTTTCTAAATGATCTGAGTGATGATGGTGGTGATGGTGGTGATGTTCGTGGTCATGGTCATGATGGTCATGGTGGTCATGGTCATGATGGTCATGGTCATGATGGTCATGGTCATGATGGTCATGATCGTGATCATCGTGGGTATCTTCTTCAATCAACGAAGAATACTCATCTTTGGGGGTTAAGTCCACATCTAAGATTAATGGCAAAGCTACTTTACCATAAGTCGTATGGAGAATTTTTGCACCCGCTTTAACTTCATAAATAAAACCTTCTAAATCCGCGAGTTTTTCTTTACTCGCAAGGTCAGTTTTATTCAGGAGAATAATATCTCCATAAGTTATCTGTTTTAAAGCAGCTTCACTTTGGAAATGTTCCCGGTTAAAAGCTTCTGCATCAACAACAGTGAGGATAGAATCAATATTAGTTAAATCCCTCAGTTCTGTACCGAGAAATGTTAAAATAATCGGGAGTGGATCCGCTACACCTGTTGTTTCTATGACCATGTAATCAACACGGTCTTCCCTTTCTAAAACTCGATACACAGCATCAAGTAAACCATCATTGATAGTACAACAAATACAACCGTTGCTCAATTCCATCATGTCGTCATCTGTAGAGACGAGCAGTTGACTATCAATATTAATATCGCCAAATTCATTCACAAGTACGGCGACTTTCAAATCTTGTTTATTATTAAGAATCTGATTCAATAATGTGGTTTTACCACTACCTAAAAATCCTGTAATAATCGTAATAGGCATTCCCCGTTTAGGAATATTGGGAATTACTTCAGATTTGGGTGCGGTGATTTGAGTCATATTTTCTCCTTTCAGAAAATATTTAGCAATATATTACGGCGTAGGAGAAAGCCTGTTTCTAAAGGCGCACTACGCACTAATTAATTCTGTACGATTAACCCTTGAGGATGGAGGTGGAATTTGCAGCTTTGATATCTTTTTAGACAAAACTCGATCCTTCACCACCTCCTTTGCTCCAATTATTTTGAGATTGATTTAATGAGTTGATCGCACTAAAATATAATGAGAATCGTTATCATATTAGCGCAAAAGTTATTTTTAGCAAGCTAAAGTATGAAGAAAAACTGCAATGAGTATTTTGTACAAAATTACATTACATCTCAATAAATCGTCACAATGAAAACTGGACTAACTAAATATCAAAAGAAAATTATCAAATTGCTAGAAAAGCTTGATACTCAGATTTCTGCTCAAAATTTGTATATTAAATTGCGTTCTTCTAATCCACACGTGGGTTTAGCTACAGTTTATCGTTCCCTAGAAGCATTGAAAAAATGGGGCTTAGTACAAAGCCGTATAAAACTCAATGGTGAATCCCTTTACAGTTTGGTAGATAGGGATCGACATTATGTCACCTGTGTAGATTGTGGTGACTCAGTTCCTTTAGATTTTTGTCCGATTAAGGAACTAGAAGGTCGACTATATCAATCCTTACCATTCAAAATTTTTTATCATACCTTGGAATTTTATGGTTTGTGTCCTCTGTGTTCCCAGGAGAGGGAGAAAGATAAACATCCCCAGCATCTATAGTACTTACGTTTCGTCCTGAATCAACTTTCCTTAATTCAGTAATAGTATTCGGTAGTATGGTACCAATAGCAGTAAAGTTCATTTTGTAGGTACTTTTAACCTCTCAATAACGCCTGTAGGAGGTTCTGTGAAAGGAGTCTTATACGAATGGCACTAAGAAAAGCTGGAACCCTTGTGGTTTAAACAGTCTGTAATTGCTTATTTAATTCATGCCGTGGTTTTGTCATCA